>URMH01000084.1 GCA_900549015.1 uncultured Blautia sp. | reverse complement strand
TGATAAATCCAAACGCTTCATTCTTCTGATACGTCATTTTATGTTTATCCCATTCTTCCTCCGGCAAAGAAAAGTAGCACCTTGCCGTCTCGATATAGCAATCCCCCTGATAAGTCGGCTGTAACTTCTTTTCCTGTCGCAACATCTGATGATATATTTTTTCCCTGTCAAAAATGCTCCTTGCCCTCGTGAAATCCGGTGTATTCATTCGCATATAGGTATACACATTATTTATAATCATATTATTTGCATAGGTCTTATATTCCCCTACCCTGTGAAGATATCGCAATACCTCAAGGAATTTTTCTCTTGAGGTAATCTCCTGATAGCAAGTTTCATCAATACTGATTTTTTCAAATCGAAGCGGTGTACTTCCCTTTTTAATTTCTTTTTCCATAATCCGTCTTGTATCTCTCATTGATTCCATACTCTCTCCTTCCCACTTCTGGTCACAATGTCCAGAAGTGGAAAGGAAGAAAAATGAGTAGAAAAAATGGTAAGAAGTTATTGATTGCGATTACAGTAGGGGCAGTTGTCGTAAAGGCAGTGAGGGATGTTAGAAAGGAAAAAAAGCAGGAGGAAGAACTCAGGTCTGCTTTGGATGATTTTTATGAGGAAGAACTGAACTGGTGGGACAGGGAATATGAGGAAGGAGAGGAATTGTAGATATGGGAATGAAAATACAGCTCCACAGGCTGTTAGTTCCACCCTGACAGGAGAGGGACAGATCAGGAAGGAGGTACACCGTGCAGGAGGAAACAACACAGAAAACGATTGCTCTTGCAATCAAGACTTCCAAGCTGACCGCAAGCGTTTTGCAGAAGGCAATGAAGATGTATCTGGAGCATCAGAAGCATAAAGAGCCTTCCTACGGGAAAATACCGGTGAAAAAGCTGGTCGGTCAGGGAGCGGGTGCGAAGTCCATAGAGGTCACGGATGATAACATTAAGGCTTTTGAGCGTGTGGCAAGAAAGTACAATGTAGATTTCGCTGTGAAGCGGGATAAGACCACGGAGCCGCCAAAATACCTTGTATTTTTTAAGGGTAAGGATGCCGATGTGATTGCACAGGCGTTCAAGGAATTTGTAAAAGTTAATGAGAAAAAGCAACAGCGTCCGTCATTACGGCAGAAACTGAAAGGACTTCAGAAGATTGTTGCACAGAATAAGAACAAGGAGCGCAGCAGAGAGAAAAATAAGGACAGGGGACAGAGCTTATAAGCAAGGTCATTGACGGGATTGTGAAAGATTTGCAGTCAATTCCGAAAACTCTCAAAGAAAAAACAAAAGGGGTAAATAAAAAGCAGCTTGCCCTGAAATGCGCTCCCTATGTGATCTTCGGGTATGTTCTGAATAAGGTTTCATGGCTGTATGGATAGCAGGCAGGAGATAACACATTACAGAAGGTGTTGGACACGATCAATGGGATGGGAGGTGCGTTTGTAAACCCGTTTCCCAGTTTTATGCCAAGGGATTTACTGGTTGGCGTGGGATGCGGGATAGGATTTCGTATGGTAGTATATTATAAAGCGAAAAATGCAAAGAAATTCCGGCAGGGAGTAGAATACGGTTCGGCAAGGTGGGGAACTGCCAAAGACATAGAGCCTTATGTCGATCCGGTATTTGAAAACAACGTGCTTTTAACGGCAACGGAGCGTCTTATGATGTCCGGCAGACCAAAGCAGCCGAAGTATGCGAGAAATAAAAACATTCTTGTAATCGGTGGTTCCGGTTCCGGCAAGACCAGATTTTTTGTAAAGCCGAACCTCATGCAGATGCACAGTTCCTACGTTGTGACTGATCCCAAAGGCACAGTCCTCGTGGAATGTGGCAAAATGCTGTCTAAGAATAATTACCGGATCAAGGTGCTGAATACCATTAACTTTGCAAAATCAATGCATTACAATCCTTTCGCTTATATCCGTAGCGAAAAGGATATTCTGAAACTCGTAAACACAATCATTGTAAATACCAAAGGGGAAGGACAGCAAGCCTCTGAGGATTTCTGGGTGAAAGCCGAAAAGCTCTATTACACGGCACTGATCGCATATATCTGGTACGAAGCACCGGAGGAAGAACAGAATTTCGCCATGCTGATTGATATGATTGATGCAAGTGAAGCAAGAGAGGACGATGAAAACTTCAAAAATGCTGTTGATCTGCTCTTTGAGGAGCTGGAGGAAAAAGACCCGAACCATTTTGCTGTAAGGCAGTATAAGAAATATAAGCTTGCG
>URMH01000083.1 GCA_900549015.1 uncultured Blautia sp. | reverse complement strand
CCCCTTTCTTTTTCCAGTGTTTCCAGAATATATCGCCGCACAGCAGGGTGAACGATTTTATTTAAGGCGTCCAGTTTTTCCCTCTGTGAGAATACTACATCGGAAACCCGTCTGCGGTCAATAGTTTTATCACTTTTTATGATTTCTTCTCCAAAAAGATGAATGGTCGGTTCGTAGCATTCTCTTCCGGGTTCCATCACAAGATGCCCTACTTCGTCTGCCTGCAGGACAAATGCGTCCCAGTCTTTTTGAAGAAATTCGAGAACGGTACTTTTTCCGGCGCCAACCCCGCCGGTTAATCCAATTATTTTCATTTATTTTGCCTCATACCAGCTGCTGCCCTGGTGCATGTCTACAGAGAGCTGAACAGAAAGCGCAGCAGCTCCCGTCATTTCTTCTTCCAGAATTTTGGAAACCTCCGGAATTTCTTCCTTGTATGTCTCAATGAGAAGCTCATCATGAACCTGAAGAACAAGACGGGATTTCAGGCCTTCTGCTTTCAGTCTTGCATACACCCGGTTCATGGCAATTTTGATAATATCCGCTGCTGTTCCCTGAATGGGTGAATTCATTGCCACCCTCTCTCCAAAGGAGCGCTGCATGAAGTTTCCGGAAGAAAGCTCCGGAACAGGCCGCCTTCTTCCAAACATGGTCGTCACATATCCCTTTTCTTTTCCTTCCTGTATCATGGAATCAAGGAAGCCTTTGATCTTCGGATATGTCTCAAAATATTTTTCGATATAATCAGCCGCTTCTTTTCTTGTGATACTTAAATCCTGACTGAGTCCAAAAGAACTGATCCCGTACACAATACCGAAGTTTACGGCTTTTGCGTTCCGTCTCTGAAGCTCTGTAACTTCGTCAAACGGAATGTGGAACACCTGGGAAGCAGTCAGCCTGTGAATATCCTGTGCCTCTCTGTAAGCCTGGATAAGCTTTTCATCTCCCGACATATGCGCAAGAACACGGAGTTCAATCTGGGAATAGTCGGCATCAAGAAATACATATCCCTCCTCGGGCACAAAAACCTTTCGGATCAGTCTTCCAAGTTCCATACGGACAGGAATATTCTGAAGGTTCGGTTCTGTGCTGCTGATACGTCCTGTCGCTGTAATCGTCTGGTTAAAGGTAGAGCGGATCCTTCCATCCTCTTCTATCACATTCCCAAGTCCGTCTGCATACGTAGATTTCAGCTTGCTGAGCTGACGGTATTCCAGAATATTTTCTACGATCGGCTGGTCAGAAGCAAGCTTTTCCAGAATATCCGCTGCTGTGGAATATCCTGTCTTTGTTTTCTTCCCGCCCGGAATCCCCATTTTTTCAAAAAGGATCACGCCGAGCTGTTTTGGAGAATTAATGTTAAATTCCTCTCCTGCCTGTCTGTAAATTTCCTGTTCCAGCTCCTGAATACGAACAAGAAGTTTATCGCCGTAAGCCTTCAGTTCCTCCCCCTGCACACGGATTCCTGTTTTCTCCATAGAATCCAGGGTAAAAATAAGAGGAAGCTCAATTTCCTCATACACTTTCCACATTCCGGTGTCTTTCAGGGCATTTTCTATGGGCTCGCGGCAGGCAAGCGCCGCATACGCCATATATCCCGCATAAAGACCAAGCTCCTCTTTTTCCTTTTCCCAGGCTGTCTCATACGTCTCTTTCCCGAGAAGATCCTCTTTTGAAGGAAGCAGCATGCCGTTTAAGTATTCTCTCGCTGTATCGTCATAATCGTAAGAGGATTTCAGGGGATTTAAGAGATACGCCCCCACTCCTGCATCAAATACATGGGCTGTATCTTCTATCGGAGCATGTTTCAGCATGGCTTTTACATCCCAGGAACAAAGAAGCGTCGTTTTGGAAAGCGCAAGCAGTTTATCCGCCAGGTAAGCTCCCGTTATCATGCCCTGCACCGGAATGTAATACACTTCTTCTTTTTCAAGTGCAAGTCCCAGCATATAGACGCTTTTTTTATCGGATAAGAGAGCCACTCCTGCTGCTGATTTTCCTGCCGCCTTCTCAAACAGGCTTTCACAGCCGGAAAGCTCTGTGCAGGCAAAAAATTCCTGCTCCATCGTCTTCTCTGAAACGGCATCCTTATCAAACCGACTGAGAAGATTTTTAAATTCCAGTCTTTTGCAAAGCTCGTACGCTTCTTTTGTATAAAGATTTCCCATTCGGGCAGCTTCTGAAGAAAATATAACCGGGCTGTCCGTATTAATGGTTGCCAGAGTTTTGGAAAGCTGCGCCTTATCGTAATGTTCTCTCAGGGATTCTCTTGCTTTATTCGGCTTCACTTCCTCCAGATGTTCATAAGCATTTTCTATGCTCCCAAACTGTACGATCATTTTTGTTGCTGTTTTTTCACCCACCCCCGGAATACCCGGAATGTTGTCAGCGCTGTCGCCCATAAGCGCTTTTAATTCAATAATCTGAGGCGGCGTCACCTGATATTTTTCAATCACCTGCTGCGTATGGTA
>URMH01000082.1 GCA_900549015.1 uncultured Blautia sp. | reverse complement strand
GTCTTTTTTTATCGCTTTATAATAAATTTCTTTACAGCAGACACATTCTTCTTCCAAAATAATATCCAGAAGAATTTTCCTTTGTGCCGTAATACGGCCTCCACACGCTCTTAACTTACGGAAAATTGTTTCTTTTTCCATTTGTGTCCTGGAAAAATCCGGATTTTCATTTTTCTGGCAGCTTTTCACAGACCTCACTCCATTTCCTGTGTTTTATATAAAAGGCCCACACCTTTTCCAAAGTGCGGGCTTTCCCTGAAATTTCCTATTTTTCTGCACTATGGCATCCGCAGCTGCACACTGTATGTCCTTCTTTTCCCGAACATTTTCCTGCAGATGGGCAGCCTATACATTTAACGCCTCTCTTCTTTGCTTTCCATATATAAACAGCCGCAGCGCCTATAATCAACAGCAGGATACCTGTTACCAACAAATCTGCCATACGTCGCTATCCTTTCTTTTTTATGCGTGGAGACGATACTCGGCGCTGAAAGCTTTCTCATTTCTCTGGATCAGCACAAGCAATGCCCCGGCAAATGCAGCCACTGCGATCAGTCCCGGAACAAAACCGTTTCCAAGGGTTCCTGTTGTTATCAGCGTACCTACCTGATATACGAAAAATGCAACTGTATAACCGGTAGCTAACTGCAATGCAATTCCTCCCCACAGCCATCTTTTATCCTGCATTTCAGAATTCATCGCACCAAGGGCTGCAAAACAAGGCGGCGTGAAAAGATTAAACATCAGATAAGCAAGTGCCGCGACTTTCGTAAGTCCCATAACCATTGCCACTTCATTTGCTCCGCCAACTAACGCCAGCTCATCCGTATCAATAAAATTCGTAAGTCCATAAACAACTGCCAGGGTGCCGACCACGTTCTCTTTTGCAATAAAACCTGTGATTGCTGCCGCTGCAAGCTGCCATACGCCAAATCCAAGCGGGATCAGAAGTACTGCAAAAGGAGAAGCAATCGAGGCAAGGATAGACGTATGTTCCATTCCCTCTTCCACTACCTGGAACTGCCAGTTAAAACTCTGCATAATCTGCACTGCAGTGTTACATACCAAAATGATCGTTCCTGCTTTCACAATGTATGCCTTACCGCGGGAAAGCATAGAAAGGGTTGCCCGTTTTAAACTCGGAATTTTGTATTCCGGAAGTTCAATGATAAAGAACGATTTACGGAATTTATATCCGGTAATCTTTTTTACCAATAATGCGCCCAGGAAAATCAACACAGCTCCAGCCAGATACATGGTCGGCCCTACCCATGAAGCGTCTGCGAAGAACGCCCCTGCAAATAACGCGATCACCGGGAGCTTTGCTCCGCACGGCATAAACGGCGTCAGCATGGCGGTTGCTCTTCTTTCTCTTTCGTTCCGGATGGTACGGCATGCCATGATACCCGGAATAGCGCATCCTGTTCCGATCACCATAGGGATTACAGACTTTCCTGATAAACCAACTCTCTTAAAAATCGGATCTAAAACCACAGTAGCGCGAGCCATATATCCGCAGTCTTCCAAAAGAGCAATCAGGAAATACATAACCATTACCAGAGGCAGGAAACCGACTACTGCGCCTACGCCTCCAATGATGCCATCCACCAAAAGCGCCTGAAGGAATGGATTTGCTCCTTCCACCAAACCTGCAACCCAGCCCTGAAAAGCTTCAATACAGCCAACTAACCAGTCCGCAATCCATGTTCCAACCGTAGACTGGGATATGTAAAACACGCCAAACATAACCACTGCAAAGATTGGGATTCCAACAAATTTATTGGTAAGCACCGCATCGATGCTGTCCTGCTTATTTTTATCCTTTGTTAAAACTTTTCTTTTTTCTACTGCTTTTACAATCCCATTTACAAATTCAAAGCGCTTCCTGTCGGCTGCCTCAACCTGCGCTTTGTCTTGCAGATCAATATCCGCCTGCACATATGGCGCTTTCTGCACACGTCCTTTTAATGCTGCTGCATGATTTACAACCTCTTTTAATCCTTCATGTCCTGAGGTTATAGATACAGTCTGAATAACTGGACAGCCTAATTTATCCGCTAATTTCTTTACATCAATTTCTGTTTTTTTCTTCTCCGTAATATCGCTTTTATTAAGAGCAACTACCACCGGGATTCCCAGTTCCAGAAGCTGCGTTGTAAAAAACAAACTTCTGCTCAAATTAGTTGCATCCACAATATTAATAATCGCATCCGGATTTTCGTTTTTTACATAACTGCTGGTAATACTCTCCTCCGATGTAAACGGAGACATAGAATAGGCTCCCGGTAAATCTACCGCGATCAGTTCCTCCGAACCGCCGTAATATCCTTTCTTGATCGGACTCTCTTTTTTCTCTACTGTAACTCCAGCCCAGTTTCCCACACGTTCATTTCTTCCTGTGAGCGCATTGTACATGGTTGTTTTTCCGCTATTGGGATTTCCTGTCAACGCAATTCTCATTGATGTTTCCTCCTTCATACTCAGATTAGCATGAGCTAACCCATCGTTTTAAAAAAAAAGTGATCAAAATCACCATTTTTATATTGAAATAGCCTGCGCTAAATCAGTATCAATATTATATCTGCCATCTTTGATAGATACCACGCAGC
>URMH01000081.1 GCA_900549015.1 uncultured Blautia sp. | reverse complement strand
AAAGCCCCAAAATACCTGTCGCTTTGCAAATGTATTTTTTCAAGCTGCCGCCTCCTTTCTACGATTTTTTTACAGGATTTTCATAATATTTCCACGCAGAATGATAATCAGAAAATCCTTCCGCCTGCACAGATTCCTCATAGACATGAATGCTGAAAGACGAAATCTGTTCCTGATATTTTTCCTCTACTTTCCCGGAATCAATATAAAATCCTGTAAAAAGAGGCTTTGTTTTTTCTCCCTTCTGCAGCACATGGCGGTAATAATAAAATCCGTCCTGACTGTTATATATCCAGTCTGTTGTATTCAGATTCTTAAAATGCAAAGCTTTTGAAATATCAGAGTGAGAATAAGAAAGAGAAATGCGCGTATAACAGGGAACAGCATGATCCGGATTCGCCCCTCCTGTATTGGATACCCAGACTGTTTTCTTATAATCCGGATTTGTATCTGGGGGCTTTGGAGACGGCGAAGGAAAATCTTCCTCCACCTTCGTTGTATTATGTCCCGGCTCCAGTATGTTAACAGTTTCCTCATGATCTGAAAAATAGGCAGTTGTCGTTCCCATACAAAGGAATCCGCCCAGTAAACAGACAACTGCTGCCCTTTTTATTCTGCCTTCCTTCATGTTTTATCCCTGATTCTGGTTCATATATTTCTGGAACGCAGTTTTTGCCTGTTCCACAACAGAACCTGAATTTCCACCTGTATTTGTACTTTGTATGGCATATGCTTTTACGGGCACAGACAGCTTCTGGGCATCAAGCTGTCCTTCTATAATATTTGCAAAGATTACTTTTTCAAAAAGAGGAGAAGTCGTTTCCGAAGGTTTCAGAATTTTATTGTACGCGTAGGTATAAATTTTATTCTCCTCCTTCTGTGTCGATTGAAGAAGAGTCCATTCTTTTCCTGCTGAAAATGTGAAAAGCTCTGTATTCTTTTTATTGATGCGATTTCCTTCCCTGTCTGCAGTGCTTACGTTTCGTACAGGAACGGTAACCTCAAGATATACAAACGCATCATTCTGCCCTGTGTTTTTAATCTGTGGATCCTTTGAAATCTCCTGTGTGGGGACGAGGTTTTTATTTTCTTCCGGTTTCCAGTGAGGCTCCAGAAGCTGAATATCAATTTTTCCTACGGTAAACTCATTTACCGTTTCTTCCCTGTCTGTCAGATATGCCATAGTTCCTCCAATGCAGAGAGAACCTGCAACGATTGCAATAAAGAGACCATTTTTTATTTTTTTGTTTATTTTCATAATTTTTCCCTGCTGTTGTCAGCATTATCCTTTCCTGATTTATAGATTTGAAACAGATACTTTAAGATAAAAAACAGAAATGAAAAAAGAGTGAGAAGACAAATGCCTTTTGATGTTCTGAAAAAAAGAACCACATATCCAAGTCCCGGAATATGAAACAGTACCTTTCCTTTTATCTGTTCTTTTTTTACGGGAAGCGGATCGCACGTGCTGTTTGCATCTCCTTTTGTCAAGTAAACTTCATTTTGATCCTTTACTACCCGATGGGTCACATTTCCGGCGCTGCCTGTATATAAAATTACATCTCCCGACTGTACAAAAATCTCTCGTGTCTGTACAAAAATCACGCTTCCTGTGGGAATGGACGGTTCCATTGAACCGGAAAGTACAATATAGGGAAAAATACCGGAAAAGAAAAGAATCAGACAAAATATACAGGCAGAAGTTCCCAGCAAAGAACAGATGCGGGCTGCCGGTTTCATAAATTTCATGATAGCTCCTTTTATGAACAATAGAAATGAATATAATATAGAAATAAACAGGCGAAAGTCTGGAACAGAAATACACAGAAATCCGGAGGTGGTCTGGAAAAAAACAGAATCTTCATATAAATCTCCTTATGGATAGATAATAAGAAATGAAAATTGAGAAATGTTATTTAGAACTGCTTTTATTATAATCGTTCCGGAGAAATCATGCAAGAAAATTCGTTCGACATATTCTGACACGATTTCCCGAAACTGATCTTTTATACATCAAGAGAAAAAATATATTCCAACGGAAGAAGCCGCAAATCCCGATACCCGTTCTCTTTTTCCTCAGTAACCGGAATCTCAATTTCAAGAGAGGGCTCTTTGATCCTTTCTGCATAAAATTGTTCCAGAGAGCCTGCTTCTTTTTCTTTTTTACATTCACCGCCTGATGAAACAGAATATTTCTGAAGATGACGGGCAAGACGGCTGGATCTTCTATTGCGGATCATTCCCGATGTATGACAGTAATGAATGGTTTTCTTCTGTTTTTCTGCAAAAGACAGAAGCCCTCTGCTTCTGTAATCCTGCAAAAGATGGATAAGCGCCTTTGTTTCATTTTCGCTTTCCGGCTCCCGCCCCATTTTTGTCCTTGTGCAAAAAAGTGTAGGAAAGTTCTTTTTAATATCGATCCCTCTTCCGTTTCCCTGAAACTCTTTTTCCGAAATCCCCTGCATTCGAAGCATCTGGCGGTAGATTGGATTTCGAAGACTTGTCCAGCCATTTTGACAGACTTCATACCCGTCAGGATTTAAAAGAGGAATCATACAGATACGAATGTTATCCAGAAGTTCTTTCACTTCATAAAACTCTTCTATCAGCCAGCCGCATTCATAAGCCTTGCAGTATTCTTCTGAAAGTTTTACAAGAAGACCCGGCAAAACAGCTTCCGTTCCTCTGATGCCTGATATGCAAAATACGGTTTCTTCTCCTTCTCCAATTTCCAGTACAGGAATCATTCTCTGGTCGTGACTTTCCCCCATTACACGGAATTTTGCAAAT
>URMH01000080.1 GCA_900549015.1 uncultured Blautia sp. | reverse complement strand
ACAGATATGGAAAAAATGGAAGCAAATCTGGATGATCCGTATATCTTAATCACAGATAAGAAAATCAGCAATATTCAGGAAATCCTTCCGCTTCTGGAACAGATTGTACAGGCAGGTGCAAAACTCCTCATCATTGCTGAGGACGTAGAGGGCGAGGCTCTTACAACTCTTATTGTAAATAAATTAAGAGGAACCTTCCAGGTAGTTGCAGTAAAAGCTCCTGGATATGGCGACAGAAGAAAAGAAATGCTTCAGGATATTGCAGTTCTTACAGGCGGACAGGTTATTTCCGACGAGCTTGGTCTTGAGTTAAAAGATGCAACAATGGCACAGTTAGGACGCGCAAAATCTGTAAAAGTTGCAAAAGAGACAACTGTAATTGTTGACGGTCTCGGAAATAAAGATGAAATTGCGAACCGTGTTTCACAGATTCGCGGACAGATTGAAGAAACAAAATCAGACTTTGACAGAGAAAAACTTCAGGAAAGACTTGCAAAACTTGCAGGCGGCGTAGCTGTTATCCGTGTTGGTGCAGCTACAGAGACAGAGATGAAAGAAGCAAAACTCCGTCTTGAGGACGCTCTTGCAGCTACAAGAGCAGCAGTAGAAGAGGGAATTATCGCAGGCGGCGGTTCTGCATATATCCACGCTTCCAAAGAAGTTGCAAAACTGGCAGCTACACTGGAAGGAGACGAGAAGACAGGTGCAAACATTATTCTGAAAGCACTGGAAGCTCCTCTGTATCACATTTCCGCAAATGCAGGTCTGGAAGGCTCTGTCATCATCAATAAAGTAAGAGAATCTGAAATTGGCATGGGCTTTGATGCACTTAATGAAGAATATGTAGATATGGTTAAGAGCGGAATCCTTGACCCTGCAAAGGTAACAAGAAGCGCTCTTCAGAATGCAACAAGTGTTGCTTCTACATTACTGACTACAGAATCTGTAGTTTCTATCATTAAAGAAGACGCACCGGCAGTTCCGGCAGGCAATCCGGGAATGGGAATGATGTAATCATCTTATGATGGCATCATAAGATGAAAATTAATAATTTAACAGGGCTGGCGTCATAGACGTTAGTCCTGTTTTGTGCTATACTGAAATACAGAAGACAAAAGGAGGACATTATGAGCGATTTATACACAGAGCTGCTTGTCAAGAAAAAAAGAACAGTGAAAGACTCACTGATCAAATACGGGATGATCGGACTTACCGCCGTTCTTACAGCAGCAGGACTTTTTTTTCACCCTTTAATTTTAATCGGGGCTGTCGCAGCGGGAATCGGCTGTTATTTCATTCTTCCGAGAACGGATCTGGAGTATGAGTATCTTTTTGTAAACGGAGAAATGGACATTGATGTAATTATGTCTCAGGCAAAAAGAAAGAGGGCAAAGAGCATAAATCTTTCAGAAGCAGATTTGGTTGCACCGCTAAATTCTCACAGAATGGATTACTATAATGGAAACCAGAAAATGAAGGTTTTAGATTATTCTTCTGGAGATCCGGAGCACAAACGCTTTGCTATCATCACAAGAGATGGAGATGGGGCATGTAAAATCATTGTGGAGCCAGATGAGGTGCTTGCAAAAGCTATGAAAAATTCAGCACCCAGCAAAGTTTTTTTGGATTGACATAAAAGGGGTTTTTTGTTACACTAGGGAACAAATTCAAAATTAAATATACATAAGGGAGGAAATGCAATGGGTACTATCATCGGTGAAGGCATTACGTTTGACGACGTCCTGTTAGTTCCGGCGTATTCAAAAGTAATTCCAAATCAGGTAGATGTAACAACTTATTTGACCAAGAAGATCAAACTGAACATTCCTATGATGAGCGCAGGAATGGATACTGTCACAGAGCACAGAATGGCGATCGCTATGGCGAGACAGGGCGGTATCGGTATTATCCACAAAAACATGACAATCGAAGCCCAGGCGGAAGAGGTTGATAAGGTAAAGCGTTCTGAGAATGGAGTCATCACCGACCCGTTTTATTTATCACCGGAGCATACACTGAGAGATGCCAACGATTTAATGGCAAAATTCCGTATTTCAGGTGTTCCTATTACAGAAGGCAGAAAGCTTGTGGGAATCATCACAAACCGTGATTTAAAATTCGAGACAGATTTCTCCAGAAAAATTAAGGAATGTATGACTTCTGAAGGGCTGATTACTGCAAAAGAAGGAATCACCCTTGAGGAAGCAAAAAAAATCCTTGCAAAATCACGTAAGGAAAAATTACCCATTGTAGACGACAACTTTAACTTAAAAGGTCTTATTACGATCAAGGATATTGAAAAACAGATTAAATATCCGCTTGCTGCAAAGGACGAGCAGGGACGTCTTCTCTGTGGCGGTGCAGTAGGAATCACAGCAAATGTTCTTGCGAGAGTGGAAGCTCTTGTAAACGCGGCGGTAGACGTAATTGTAGTAGACTCCGCTCACGGTCACTCCGAAAATATTTTAAGAGCAGTCCGTGAGATTAAAGCAGCTTTTCCGGAACTTCAGGTAATTGCAGGAAACGTGGCTACAGGAGAGGCAACAAAAGCCCTGATCGAAGCCGGCGTAGATGCAGTAAAGGTTGGTATCGGACCTGGTTCTATCTGTACAACACGTGTTGTTGCAGGTATTGGTGTTCCGCAGATTACTGCAGTTATGGACTGCTATGAGGTGGCAAACCGTTATGGTATTCCGATTATTGCAGATGGTGGAATTAAATACTCCGGAGATATTACAAAAGCCATTGCAGCGGGTGCAAATGTTTGTATGATGGGAAGTATGTTTGCAGGCTGCGACGAAAGCCCGGGAACATTCGAACTTTATCAGGGAAGAAAATATAAAGTATACCGTGGTATGGGCTCTATTGCAGCTATGGAAAACGGAAGCAAAGACCGTTACTTCCAG
>URMH01000079.1 GCA_900549015.1 uncultured Blautia sp. | reverse complement strand
TCCGGCTCTGCAGAAAAAAATACACCTTCCTCTGTTTCCAGAAGTTCTCCATCTCCGATTTCCTCTTCGATTTTCTCCAGATCATCTTTCTGAAGTCCGAGAACCAGTTCATGGTTTTTTGTTACATCTATATTGTTCCAGCCAATAAACCAGGTATCTTCTGCATTTGGATAAAAAATGTTATTTCCATCCGGAGAAAGAAAAACGCTTTCTGTAAGATTATATAACGCTACAGTTTCCGGCGCTGCGGAAAGTCTGACTGTGTAAGTCCCTTCCTGTATCCCGTCAGCAGCATATACGCCATCGCCGGACGCCGGTATCTGCATCTTTTCTTCTGTATCCTGTAGACTGAGACTTACATCCAGATCTCTGATTCCTGTTTCGCCCTCGTCCCACACACCATTTTTATTCTCATCATTGAAGACCTTAACCGTCAGGTATCCGGCTTCTTTTTCTCCCTCTACAGAATCCTGTACAGGAGGTTCTTCCGTCTGGGGCTGTTCTGCCGGGGGCTGCTCTGCCGGGGGTTCTGTTGAACCATCTGTAAGAATCTCTCCTCCTCCGGAATCCGACTCGCCGTCACTTAACAATCCTGATTTCTGATTTTCAGCGCTTACAACAAAAGAACTCATATCCGCACTGGTAAACAGAATTACCATTACCAGAATCCAGGACATTATCTTTTTAAAAACGCTTCCTTTTTCCTGTAATAACTTTCTCATTCTGACACCTTCCTTCTTTTCCATATCACAATACCAGCCGATACTGCAGAAATTCCAAGGAGAAGCCCATATCCTGCAGCATGTGATTCATCTCCTGTTTTCGCTCCGTCAGCCTTTCCCGGATTTGAATGATCCCCCGGCGTATTTCCTCCCGGGCTTCCCGGGGAATCCGGAGTTGGCGTTATTGTTGCTGTTACCGGCGGAACCGTCGGTTTTCCGGGCAGCGAAGCTTTGGGATTTACTTTTACACTGAACAGAGGTCCCTTTTCTTCATCATCTATAATTTCATAATAAGGCAAATGCACCAATGATGAGGTAATGGTTCCATATTCTGAGGACTCTTCTGCACGTATCAGATACACGCCCCTGTCTATTCCTGAAAAAACAAGTTTTCCGGCTCCATCTGTTTTTCTGCTCATGACCGGCTCTCCCTCAAGTTTTTTTTCTATCTGGAGCACCGCTTTCTGGGAAGTCTCTGCTGTCTGTGGATATTCTGAAATTCCATAAACCGAATCAATAGAGGGTTCCCCTGTTTGTGCAACTTCTCCTACGTCATAAAGCCCTAGCGTGACTCCTTCCCAGTCAGAATACGGACTTTTCAAATCTTCAAGCTGAACCTCTATATAACAATCGGCGGCATATACCTTTGTTGTTGAAAACAAGAGGCACATGCCGCCAATCAGTCCACATAACCTCCTAGCTTTTCTTTTTGTTCCTTCCATAATATCTCCTTTCCCAATATAGATTTTACAGATAAGCGCTTTAAAAGATGTCATGTCTATATCATTCAATTTTATGTTCGGTCACAATACTATCTGCTGTTTTGCAGGATTTTGTCATTATATCCAATATTTTCCAATAAAATTATACCCCCCCCCCCGTATTTTTTTGTCAACTATTTTGTATAAAAAAGCAGAATTTCCTGTTTTTATTTCGATATTTATGGTGTTTTATTCAAAAAAACGTGTGCAAGAACACATATCATTCACATTCATTGCAATAAATGTACAATTTATTCATTCAAAAACCACAAATATCGATTATTTTATACTATATCCTGGTGCTTCTGAAATCAGATTATATTATAAATTCTGATATGATTATAGAAAGAATAAGAAGAAAGAATTTCTCCCACAAAAAATACCGGCTGAATCTCTCCAACCGGTATTTCTGCTGATATTTTATGAATCCTGTGATTTCCTGACAGAAATTTTATTTCCGTCCGTATTGTTTTCATTATAGAACTCTGCAAATTCCTCCGGAGACATCTCATGCGCTTCCAGAATCACCTGATTGTCCTTTTTCTCCTTCGAAATGTAAATGCAGATTCCGTCGTCTGTTTCACTGTCAAAACTGGTAAAGCTTCCGTCTTCCACCCATACTGCTGTGAGACGCTCTCCGTCGTAAACGAAACTCTCTTTCTTCTCGTCCCAGTCGATGCCTACTGCCTGAAACAATTCGTTTTCTTCTGCGGCATATGTGTATATTCCGCTGTCCTCTGCCATTTCCTCTGAAGCTTCCACCGATATGCTGACATTTTCCCGGGATACCTCATTTGTATCTTCTTCCACTGTTTCCACTATACCTTCTTCTAAATTACAGGTCTGCATTTCCCCGTCACTGTATGCAAAGGTAACTGCCTTAACCTCCTGAAGATACCCCGTCGTTCCTGTGATTCCTATAAGTGCTGCCAGAACACCTGCTGTTACTTTCTGTTTTTTCATATTCTATATACTCCTTTCGTTTTGATGATTATAAAATAACACCGTGTTTTGTAGCACATATGTAGATATTTTGTGTTTTCTATGGAGAATCATTTCTCCGAAAAAAATTGAAACGTAAATTGCACTCCTGAGGCTGTATTCTCTATTTTATAGGATGCTTCATGCAATTCCAGAATTTCCCTTACGATATAAAGACCCAGACCGCTTCCCCCGCTCCTGCTGTTTCTCGAAGTATCAACTCTGTAAAAAGCATCAAATATTTTATCTATTTTTTCCGACGGAATCTGCACCCCGAAATTTTCTACCTGTCCTGTAACAGAGTTTTCTTCCTGAAAAAGGCGGATATAAATCTTCTCACCTTTTGGAGAATACCGGACAGCGTTCACAAGAATATTCCTGATCACCTTTTCCATCAGAGCAGCATCTACTTTACATTTTAAAGATTCCGGGAGATGCACTTCCATCTTCATATGTTTTTCCTCAAAAAGAGGGGTCAAATCTGCCAGTTGAATGCGAAAAAGTTCTGCCATATCTGTATCTGCTTTTTTCAATATAAATCCGGACGCCTCCATTTTGGAAATCATCAAAATCTCCTGTACCATATCCTGAAGTGTCTCTGTTACTTCTTTTGCCCTTAAAAGGCTTTTATCTCTGTCCTTATAGCTTCCTACCCCTTCTATCATTCCTTCTATCTGTCCTTTTAAAATCGTGACAGGTGTTTTCAGCTCATGGGAAGAAGCCGCAAAAAATTCCATTCTCTTTTTTTCCTGCTCCCGTTCCTTTTCCATATCACTTTTCAGCTTTTTATTTGTCTCCTTTAATTCTGTAAGAGCAGAATCCAGATTTGCTGCAAGTGTATTCAGACTTCCGGAAAGGATTCCTATTTCATCTTCTCTTTTTAATGTGCTTTGCACTTTAAAATCAAGCTGTGCCATATTTTGAGAAATATGGCTTAAATAAAGAATTGGCTTTGTTAAATATCTCGAATAAAAAACAGATATGAAAAAAGCAACAAGAAATACAGACAGAATCAGCCAGGGCAGCACCTTTGTCAGAGCCTCTTTTGTCTGGTTTATCTGCTCTCTCGAGCCAAAAACAAGAAGAGTATAGTCTTTTGTATCTCCTGAAAAAGAAAGACGATACCTTCCCATTGCCTGCTCTTCCAGCTCTTCCATGCTTAACGATACATCGTTTTCTACTATAGCTGATTCTGTCGCAGTTGCCATAGTATCTTCCCCTGCCATCTCCACAGCGTAGCTTCCTTCATAAAAAGGATAACTCTGCTCGTATACAACTTTTCCCTTATCGTCCAGAACCATAATCCCGCTTTGCGAATTCATACTGAATTCCTGAATCAGCTCCATTCCCTGCTCCTTTTTATAATTTTGGAGAACTTCCGAGAGATTTTCTGCCCGTTTATCCAGATTTTGGTTCAGGGTTTCCGTATATATTACGGGCATAAAATATGCCACAAATCCATAAGTAAGCGCGGAAATTCCAAGTAAGATCACTGCTGTAAGAAGAAAAATCTTCCAGCTTAATTTTCTTTTAATGTAATTTCGCAATTCGGTATCCCACCCCTCTGATCGTTTCTATATAATCTTCTTTCATTTTTCTCCTGATATTTTTTATATGGGTATCTACAATTCTTTCCTCTCCAAAATAATCCATTCCCCACACAGCATCCAGAAGTTGTCCTCTTGTAAGCACCCTGCCCTGATTTAAAAGAAATTCTCTCAAAAGCTCAAATTCCTTTTGTGTCAGGGAAAGCTCCTCGTTTTCCATCCATGCCTGATAGCTTTCCGAATTTAATTTCAGCTTTCTGTAAGAAAAAATCCCGTCTTTTTTTGTACTTTTTCCATATCGCCTCAAAACGGCTTCTATTTTTTTCAGAAGAAGTTTTATAGAAAACGGTTTTGTCACATATTCATCAACTTTTAAATCATATCCCTTCATCTGATACGCCTCATCATCAAGAGCAGTCAGCATGATTACCGGAACATCTGATTCCTGGCGTATCATTTCCAGTACTCCAAAGCCGTCCACTTTCGGAAGCATAACGTCCAGAAGAATCAGG
>URMH01000078.1 GCA_900549015.1 uncultured Blautia sp. | reverse complement strand
TTTACTTTATCATGTATTCAGTCATTTGTCAACTACTTTTTTTATTTTCTGAAAAGCTTTTAAATTTTCATGTTTTCAGAAACAATTATTTCCGACAGCCCAATTAGATTACCACAACAGGATACATCTGTCAACTACTTTTTTCATTTTTTTCCAAAACATAAATAGCTTCTTATTCCAAAATTTCAAATGCAGGGTCTACGTTAGTCCCCTCCGGAATTTTTTCAGTGATTTCCCGGCAGCACCCCGGCGAGGTTCAGATGTTTTGCGGATTGTGCAATTTCCGCTTACTTTTTTCAGTTTCAAATGAGCTTTTTTCTTCCGACTTGCGATTTCCACCTACTTTTTTCAGGTGAAAATCGGTAACTGTACCATATCCGCCTATTTTGGGGCTGGATTTTATAAGCTACATTTTAGCATACTGTGTCTTTCGCTGATTTTGTCTTCTATTTTGTAGGCTGTCATATAGATTTGTTCATTTCCAGCCTATTTCATCTTCTATTTTGTAGGTGAAAATAGAACTTTCTTCTTTTCCAGCCTATTCTCTCTTCATTTTTACAGGCTACAGAGACACTTCCTATGTTTGTTTTCACCTTATCGCTCATGAAATATCGCTTATAAAACAATGCAGATAAACTCCCCTTTTCCATTAACCCTTCTTACATACAACAAAGGCGCAAAGTCCTTTTTAAGAACCTTGCACCTTATCATATTGCACTATTATGCGATCTGAGTTTTCATCTCCTGAAATCCTTTTTCCAATTTTTCTACTCTTACATCCAAAAGATTCATTTTGATCTCATTCAGCGCCTCCCATTTGGAAACATGAACTGCTTTATCCATTTTTTCTACCAGACTCATATGATTTTCCGCCAGAAGCCGGATATTATAATTCGTCTGATTCTCAAGAACCATTTCTATATTTATAACTTTATGGCTCATGTTCTCTGTTTCCAATTTTATCTCTTGTATTTCTGTACTCATCATCTTAACATTTGATTCTAAGTCTTTCAGGTTCGTCTTTATCATTTGTGTTTCAGACTGCAGATCTTCCACGTTTGTCTTTAATCCTGACACGTCCTCTTTCAGATTACCGACTTCAAGCTTCAAGCCTGACATATCCTCTTTTAGCTCGACAACCTCCGTCTTTAACCCCGACACATCTGTTTTCAGCTCGACAACCTCCGTCTTCAAGTCCGACACATCTGCTTCCAGCTTGTCAACTTTCGTCTTCAAGTCCGACACGTCTGTTTTCAGCTCTGCCATGTCTGTTTGCATTGTCTGCGTATTCTGGTGAATCGCCAGCAATAGCTCACTGTCTGTCATGTGACTCCCCCTTTCGATGATGTACTTTTATGTTAGCACAAAATGTTCTTTTCGTAAACATCTTTTCCGACATGAAATTATAAATTTTTTATAATCCTGCCATTCACAGCAACAAGCAAGACATCTCGCGGAATAGTATATAAACAGCAACTTAGAATCCGCCAGATATTTACATCACATTTTATACTTTGCCACCACCGAAATTTTTCTCACACCCGGAGCCTTACTTTTTCAAGCCGTTTCCAGAATACTATGGAAAGTCCTGCAGAAACAATAGCAAAGCCCCAGGAAATCATCTCACGAAATGCAGGCAGTGCCATCACGATCATAAGGGGAATAAGCGCTGCAAACATTCCTGTAAACACACAGATTAAAACAGAAGCAGAATTTTTTACTGCCTGAATTTCCTGTGTCCAGTCGTATCTTGGAAATTTTACATTGACTGCCATTCCAAATACTGCTGTAAATACGGAAAAAGCAAGGGGCAGAACAAAAAGAAGGAGATTGTCTGCTGCCGTTCCCGGGAATTTTACCCATACGCAGAAGCTGCACAAAAGAACAGACGGCAGTGCAAATAAAAGATTCAGTGTAATCTTTGCCCGAAAAATTTCTATTGATTTTACAGGAAGACTGCACATGATCCACCGGCTTTTCCCCTCAAGAGAAAGGGAGGGCGCAGTCATAGGCGCGATCCCGGCGCACATTGCGATAATAAAAGGAAACGCCCCGACAAGCTGATCTTCGATTCCCGGAATGTTTATCATTCCTTCCAGGGTATCTGCTTTCATGGTAAGAACCATAACTCCAAGCAAGATCATAAGCACATAGCCCACCACTGTATTCATGGCATAAATCGGACAGGAAAGAAGTCTTCTCCATTCTTTTTTAAGAAGAGCCTTCCTGATTGTGCTTCCCTTTCCATATGTAACCTTTCCCGCATTCTTACTCCTGGAAGAAGAAAACATTTCATTGATTTTTACATAAAAACGGGAAACTAAAATTACAAATCCCCAGAACAGAGCAATCGACATAACAGCAAAAAGAAGCGTTCCCCAAATGCTTCCCTTTTCCAGAAAAGAAAACGCCGCGCCTGCCGGATGATATACGGAAGTCACTCCATTTGCCAGAGCTTTTCCCATATTTATCAAAGCTTCCTCGTCCATTGTCACAGAAATCTTCCCCGTCCAGAACAGAATCCCCACAAGAACTGCCACATTTAAGACGATCACAAAAATTTCTCTGTGAGGAAGCCTCTCTGCAAGAAGCATGATCAGCACACTCAGCACAAGAGACAAAACAACAGGAATACACGGTCCCAGTACCACGGCCAGAAGAAGATTAAGCACTTCGCCGACGCCTGCCCCCATATTGACTGTATAGACAATAGCCGCCGGGAGAAAGCCTGCAAAAAACACAAGGAATCCCGCCTCGTAGAGAAACAGCATTCTGGAAAGCACCACCTGACGCACTGTCACAGGAAGGGAGAGTACCATATCGAAATTTTTTCCGCCAAACAGCGTGCCGCCGCTTTTCATAAAGGAAATCGCAACAAGGAGAAGCGAACATATTCCCATCATCACAACGGGAATGGCTTCTCCCATTCCCATCTGCACAAATCCAAGAGAGATCAGCGCGCTGTAAAGCATGATCAAAGCCCCTATCCCCACCATTCCAAAAGAGAGAAGAAGAAAACGCTTTCTCTTTTTTCGCAGTCCCCTGTCTTTAAAAAATTCCGGATTCAGCACGCGCATAAGCTGTATTTTTGTGAGAAGCCACACTTTATTTTTCATTTCCCACGCCCTCCAGGAATACTTCCTCAAGACTTGCTTTTCCTTTTACTTCTTCCATTGTACCATTTGCCACGAGCCTGCCCTTTTGAATAATGGCAACCTTATGACAGAGCTTTTCCGCCACCTCGAGAACGTGCGTGGAAAAAAAAATACTGCTGCCCTCCTCGCAGAGTTTTCTCATTATATCTTTTAAATGAAAAGACGCTTCCGGATCCAGCCCCACAAATGGCTCATCCAGAACAAGCAGCTTCGGCTTATGAAGAAATGCTCCTATAAGGGCCGTTTTCTGTTTCATGCCGTGGGAATAATTTCCTATAAAATCCCCGAGACTTTCCGTCATTCCAAGAAGCTCTGCATATTTCTGAATCCTTTGCTTTCTCGTCTGTTCCTCTACCCGAAACATATCTGCCATGTATTCCAGATATTGGATTCCTGTTAAAAACTCATACAAATCCGGGTTATCCGGAATATATGCTGTCACAGATTTACAGAGAACCGGCTCTTTTTTCACAGAATGTCCATCTATAAGAATCTCTCCCTTATCAAACTCCATCACTCCTGTCACTGCCCGGATCGTCGTTGTTTTTCCGGCTCCGTTCTGCCCGATAAACCCGTAAATTTCTCCTGGCTGCACCGAAAGATTCAAATCCTCCACTGCCTTTTTTCCATTTTTATATGTCTTGTAAAAATGTTTGATTTCCAAAACTGTACTCATATCAATCCCTCTCTTCAATCTGCAGGTTTTCAAGTCTTTTTATAAGAATACGAAATTCTTTTTCCTCTTTCACAAAGTCAAACACAGGATTTTCCCTCACATTTCTTATGATTTCCTCCCGGATAAACTGCATACTTCTCGGCATTTGCCGACTGATCCCCGTCTCCTTCCGCCATTCTTCCAGAAGATCAAAAAACGCATCTCCGTGAATGGTAAAATCTTTCCAGTTTTTCCGGACTGTCTCCACATAATTAAAAAGTGATTCCAGCGTTTTTTCCCTGTTTTTCTGCTCTCCGTAATAAATGGCTTCCATCATATACAGATTGATAATTTTATGGGGAAGAAGATTTTTCAGAGAAAATGCCGCTTCCATTCCCCTTACAGCGGAAAAACAGCGTTCTTTTTTATCCGCCTCGCAGAGAACCAGATAATTTGCCAGAAGGTCAAGCATTTCCACAGTTCCTTCATAAAGAAGAGCCTGACAATATTTAAGCGCTCTCTTTTTTTCTCCAAGAAGACTGTAGGCGCTTACAAGAAGAATTTCCGAGGAAATTCTTGGACGGAGTTTTTCCCCGAAAAGTTCCAGAACCCGCTGTGGTTCTCCCTTCATAACCGCTAAAAATCCCTCGAGGACAATGGCATCTTTTTTCAGAAGGGTATCTTCGCTTTCTTTCTGAACGCGGACGCAAAGCTCCTGCGCCTCCTTTAAAACAAGAAATCTCTCCTCCCGGGACGCCGCCAGATTGCAGTGGTTAAATAAAAGCTGCGCCATCGCAAGGAACAGCGGGTAGCAGGCATCGTATTTTCTTATCAGCGCCCTCACTTTTTCCATCACATCACAAAATGGCTCTTTTCCGAAACACCGGGTAAAATATTCATAAGATTCCCATATTTCTTTTTCTGTAAGCTGCGGACGATACCCTAAAAGCTCATCAATCGTAATATTGAAAAAAGAAGCCAGAACAGGAAGCGCCGTAATATCCGGATAGCTCTGCCCAGTTTCCCTTAGTTAAAGATATGACCCCTCATTATCAGTCTACTTTTCCAATAAATCGGTAGTATATCTCTATTTCCTGTATTCTT
>URMH01000077.1 GCA_900549015.1 uncultured Blautia sp. | reverse complement strand
TGGTATGGGCTCTATTGCAGCTATGGAAAACGGAAGCAAAGACCGTTACTTCCAGCAGGATGCAAAGAAACTTGTTCCGGAAGGTGTAGAAGGTCGTGTTGCTTACAAAGGTCATGTAGAAGATACTGTATTCCAGTTAATGGGAGGTCTTCGTTCTGGTATGGGTTACTGCGGAGCAGAAAGCATTGAAGCGTTAAAGACAACTGGCAAGTTTGTCAAGATTTCTGCAGCATCCTTAAAAGAGTCCCATCCTCATGATATTCATATTACAAAGGAAGCACCAAACTACAGTGTAGATGACAAATAAATATTTGTTATAATCGGGAAGATATGGAACAAAAAAAAGCAGGAAAAAAGACATCAAGTAGAACAGGAAAAGCATCTGTAAGACCGTCCCGCAGTGGACGGTCTGCTTTTTCTAAAAAGAAAAAAACAAAGAAAGACCGGGTAAGAGAGAGAAATTTTCATGTATTTCTTTTTCTGGCAGGTGTTTTTGTGGTGTGCTGTATTTCCGGCTTTTTTTTATATAGAGTGTACAGGGAGAGACAATTACAGGAATGGCAGCGTGTTGTTTCGGAACAGGAAAATGGAAGCGGAGCAGAGCAGTGGCAGCGTGAAGGCGCTCCCTATATAGATGTGCAGCTTCTGACGCCAAATGAATATTCCAGACCTCAGATTCCTATTGAGCAGATAAAGTACATAGCCATTCATTACACGGCAAATCCCGGAGCAGGCGCAATGGATAACCGCAATTATTTTGAAAATCTGGCAACTACACACGAAACAAAGGTAAGCAGCCATTTTGTGGTGGGACTTGAGGGAGAAGTGATTCAGTGTATTCCCACAGCAGAAATGTCGTATGCCACAAACGAGAGAAATGTGGATACACTTTCTATTGAATGCTGCCATATGGATGAAACTGGCGTATTTAATGAGACAACGTATAACTCTGTTGTAAAGCTTACTGCATGGCTTTGTACACGCTTTGGGCTGACTGAAGAAAATGTGATCCGCCACTATGATGTGACCGGAAAAAACTGCCCCAGATATTATGTGGAAAATCCGGAAGCATGGGAGCAGATGAAGGCAGATATAGCTGTACAGATTCAGGAAGATTACATTCTTCAGGAAAATTTGTAAAAATAAATTTTTTTCAGCTTGAAAATTTAAAAAAAATATTGTATATTAACCATAGTGACTGCATGACTGGCGGAAAGTAGGATTACCTACGGGGAGTGCAGTATATCATGTGCCGACCGCCTGGGCAGCCTGGAACAAGGGCTTCCCAGGCTTTTTTATATTCAACTATAAACTTTTTGATAAGAAAAGGAGAACGAGATTTATGAAAATGTTATCACTGGAAAAAGAACTGAGAGAAAATGCTTATCCGGGCAGAGGAATTGTGATTGGCCGTACACCGGATGGGAAAAAAGCAGTGACAGCTTATTTCATCATGGGAAGAAGCGAGAATAGCAGAAACCGCGTTTTCGTGGAAGAAGGAGAGGGAATTCGCACACAGGCATTTGACCCGTCCAAATTAACAGACCCAAGTCTCATTATCTATGCGCCGGTACGTGTACTGGGAAATAAGACGATCGTTACAAACGGAGATCAGACAGATACTATTTATGAGGGAATGGATCATCAGCTCACTTTTGAGCAGTCTTTAAGAAGCAGAGAGTTTGAGCCGGATGCACCAAATTACACACCTCGTATTTCCGGTATTCTCCATGTGGAAAATGGAAAATTTAACTATGCAATGTCTATTTTAAAAAGCAACAACGGATGCCCGGATTCCTGCAACCGCTACACATTTGCATATGAAAATGCTGCAGCAGGAGAAGGACATTTCATTCATACTTATATGTGTGACGGAAATCCTCTTCCAAGCTTTGAGGGAGAACCGAAGCTGGTAGAGATCATGGACGACATGGACGCATTTACAGAGATGCTCTGGAACAGCTTAAACGAAGACAACAAAGTTTCTCTTTTTGTACGTTACATTGACATCGAAACCGGAAAATATGAGAGCAAAATTGTAAATAAAAATAAATAATGTGACAGGCGGCTTAAAGGCGCAATGTGATAAATAACAGAAAAATCATAGAAACAGAAACGGAGGATTTGTCATGAAAGAACTGGAATTAAAATACGGCTGTAACCCAAATCAGAAACCTTCTAAAATTTATGTGGCAGACGGAAGCGAGCTTCCGATCAAGGTATTAAGCGGAAAACCGGGATATATCAACTTCCTTGACGCTTTTAACGGCTGGCAGCTTGTGCGCGACCTGAAAAAAGCAACCGGACTTCCGGCAGCAACATCTTTTAAACATGTTTCTCCTGCGGGAGCTTCCATCGGACTTCCTCTTACAGAGACCCTTGCAAAAATTTACTGGGTAGACGATATGGACTGGAAAAACTTTTCTCCGATCGCCTGCGCATATGCAAGAGCGAGAGGCGCAGACAGAATGTCCTCTTTCGGAGATTTCATTTCCCTGTCTGACGTGTGCGATAAAGATACCGCCCTTCTTATTAAGAGAGAGGTTTCCGACGGTGTGATCGCTCCGGGATACACAGAGGAAGCTCTGGAAATCCTGAAACAGAAGAAAAAAGGAAATTACAATGTAATTGAAATTGACCCGGATTATGTACCGGCGCCACTTGAACATAAAGAAGTATTTGGTGTTACCTTTGAGCAGGGACGCCAGGAACTTTCTATTGATGACGAGCTGATTTCCAATATTGTGACAGAAAACAAAGTACTTTCTGAGGAAGCAAAGAGAGATATGAAGATTTCTCTTATTGTTCTGAAATATACACAGTCTAATTCCGTATGCTTTGTAAAAGACGGACAGGCAATCGGCGTTGGTGCAGGACAGCAGTCCCGTGTACACTGTACAAGACTTGCAGGTCAGAAGGCTGATAACTGGTTCCTTCGTCAGTGCCCGAAGGTGTTAAACCTTCCATTTAAAGACAGCATTACACGTGCAGAGAGAGACAATGCCATTGATGTTTACATCGGAGAGGAATACATGGACGTTCTTGCTGATGGCGCATGGGAAAACATCTTCACAGAAAAACCGGAAGTGTTCACAAGAGAAGAAAAACGTGCATGGCTTGATAAGATGACAGACGTGACACTTGGTTCCGACGCATTCTTCCCGTTCAGTGACAATATCGAGAGAGCACATAAGAGCGGTGTAAAATACATTGCACAGCCAGGCGGCTCTGTCCGTGATGACGCAGTGATCGAAACCTGCAACAAATACAATATGGCAATGGCATTTACAGGAATCCGCCTGTTCCATCATTAATCATAACGAAATTGGGAAGTCTCTTTTGAGGCTTCCTTTTTTATTGTTTTTCTATTGAGAATTATAGGTTGTAATATTTCTGAGGTGATAAAATTGAGAAAGAAAATTCTTATGATAGACGATGACAGAGTAAACGGGCTTGACCCGGAGGAACGCATTCGTATCCGAAATCTTCTTGTGGATTTTTCAGAAAACAGAACGGTGCTTTTTTCCACTCATGTAGTGGAAGACCTGGCTGTGATGAAAAAGGAGAGTTTCTTTATTCCGGAAGTATGAGGCAGCTTGTGGAAGAGGCAAAGGGACATGTATGGAGCTGTGAGGCAGAAACTGAAAAAGAAGTCCGGGAGCTGGAGAGAAAATATCAGATTTCCTCAAGGCAGTATACAGAACAGGGAATCCGGGTAAGAGTCATAAGCGAAGAAAGACCGGGAGAAGTGGCAAGACAGGAGGAGGCAACTCTGGAGGACGGATATTTGTATCTGATGGAGAAAGAAAAAAGACTTTTCGATACTGGAAAGTCTTCTTCAGAGCGATAGACGGGGCTCGAACCCGCGGTCTCGACCTTGGCAAGGTCGCGCGTTACCAACTACGCCACTATCGCATATAATGACTGTTCCTTTTTCAGAACAGTCATTATTTTACCTTATTCACAGTTTGTTGTCAATCATTTTTTACTAAAATTCCGCAACAACTGTTTTTCCTGCAACTGTTTTTTCTCCAGTTTTATAAGCTACTTTTGGCAGATTAGAATCTTCTAAGACAACAACCATAATATCTGGGCTATATCCTTCTTTCTTGATCAGATCGATATCAAACTCTACCAACTTATCTCCTGCCTTTACTTCTTGTCCACTCTTGACAAAAGACTTAAATCCTTTTCCATCTAATTTGACTGTATCAATTCCGATATGAATTAAAAGATTTAATCCTTCTTTTGTCTCGATTCCAATCGCATGTAAAGATGGTTTCATTAATGCTGTGATCTTTCCATCTGCTGGTGCCACAACGACACCTTTTTCTGGTTCGATTACAACACCATCTCCCATAGCACAAGTTGCAAATGCCTCATCTTTTGCCTGTGTCATTGCAAAAACTTTTCCTGTTGCTACCGCAACTAATTTACCATGTCTGATTTCTTTTTTCTCTTCTTCTTTGGAGGAAACTATGGGTGTTACCTCTTCTTCTTTGGAAGGATCTGTTCCATGCTGTGCATAATATTCCACATATTCTTCAAAATTACTCTTGATCACAGATACCTGTGGTCCATAAATAATCTGAATTCCTGTTCCTTTTTTGATGATTCCTTTGGAACCAGATTGTTTTAAGTACTGATCTGTCACCTTAGTTTCATCTGTTACTGTGATACGAAGTCTTGTAGCACAGCAGTCAATATCTTCAATATTTTTGATTCCACCAAGTCCTTTTAAGATCATAAAGGAAATTGGATCCTCTGGTGCGTCTGTATCTTCATTTGCTGCACCTTTTTTTGCCTGGTAATCAGCTTTTGTATATAATTTTACCTCTTCTTCGTCATCATCTCTACCTGGTGTTGGAAGATCAAATTTCTCAATGACAAATTTGAACACAAAGTAATATAATACTGCATAAACTGCAAATACTGGAAGGATCATCATCCAGTTACTCTTTGTCTGTCCCTGTAATACACCGTATAACATAAAGTCGATCAATCCACAAGAGAATGTTGTTCCGATACAGATCTTTAAGATATGCATTAATGCAAATGACAAACCTGCTAATCCACAATGTAAGATAAATAATCCTGGTGCAATAAATAAGAATGTAAATTCAATCGGTTCTGTAATTCCTGTAAGGAATGATGTTAATGCTGCTGAGAATAGTAATCCTCCAACAATTTTTCTTTTTTCTGGTTTTGCACAACGATACATTGCATAAGCTGCTCCAGGAAGTCCCACCATCATGAAAGAATATTTT
>URMH01000076.1 GCA_900549015.1 uncultured Blautia sp. | reverse complement strand
ACAGGTCTGTTCCTGCGTCAATTACCCTGCACACCACAAACATAAGGGCGATTGATACCTCGTTCAGATCCATCACATCTGTATAAAAATATAATAGATACAGTGAAATCATCTGCCAGATAAGGTTGCACGCAAAATCTGCGGAACCATATCCGATTCTCTGTCTCCAGTGATGTTTCATGATATTTCTGGTATGATAACAACAAATATGAAAAAGGAGGAGGAGCTTTTCCATGACAACAGAAGAATTATACCGTCATCTTCTTGCGTTTAATGAAGATGAAAAATTTTATAAAAGCTATTATGACGCACACAAGAAGCAGTGGAAACTGGAAGAATTTTTAAAAAGTCTGGATTATCAGGAAGTTCTTAACCGCCGCCTGATCATCACAGAGGTAGACACCGGATATATGCCCTCCTCCATGTCCGACGAAACATACTTTTCTCCGGATAATAAAAACAGCATTATTTTAAGCAAGCACAACCGCTATACCCCCGCATTCCGCCACAAACACGTATTCTTTGAGCTTGCCTATGTACTTTGCGGCTCCTGTACCCAGAAAATCAACCAGGACGAAATCACCCTAACAGAGGGGCAGTTCTGCCTCCTTGCCCCTCACGTCTCCCACTCCATCAGCGTATTTGATTCCAGTCTCGTCCTGAATATCCTGATCCGCCGCGGAACTTTCGAAAACCTTTTTTACAATATGCTTTATGACGGAAATAAAATTTCCCTGTTTTTTAACCAGTCCCTGTTTTCCAATACAGGAAACTCCTATCTCATTCTCGACACAGACAGAGACAAAAGCCTCCGGGAGAATGTACTTACCATGTTTCTGGAATACACGGAAAAAAAGAATTATTATGAAAACATTCTCAACAGCCAGCTTATGATTCTTTTCGCAAAAATCCTTCAGAATTATGAGGAGCGGATTCAGTATCCCCTTATGACCCGCAAGGGAAATCTGGTATGTATGGAACTGATCCAGTATATGGAGGAACATTTTGATTCCGTTACTCTCAAGGAGCTGGCAGAAACCTTTCATTTTTCCCAGGGCCACTGCTCCAGGCTTATCAAAGCATACACCGGAAAATCCTTTACCCAGATTATCCAGAGCCTCCGTTTTCAGAAAGCCCGCTCTCTTCTTACCACAACAGACATCAGCGTGGCGGAAATCAGCCATATGGCAGGCTTTGAAAATCCCGAGCATTTTAACCGGCTCTTCAAAAAGCATTTCGGGACAACGCCCGGAAAATACAGGCACACAGAAAATCACTCATGATTTTCTTTTATACTGAATGGCGTCCATTGCTTTTTCCAGACGTTTTTCCAGAATCTTTCTGACCTGTTCCTCCGAAAGCTCCTCCTTCCTGTAATACCGTCCTTCTATACAAAATCTTGGGATTACCTGCGGTTTCATAAACGCCTCCGCACTTTTTTCTATCATATGAAAAAAAGATTGTCTCTGTTCTTTTTCTCCATTTTCCTCATATTCTGTGACGAGGTGAGATTATGGAACAGCAACGGGCATTCTCTGCAGGCGCCTTATATATCCGCGTCTCCACACACAGCCAGGATGAACTTTCCCCGGACGCACAGAAGCGGCTCTGTCTGGAATATGCCAGAACAAATCACATTCACATACCGGAGGATTTTATTTTCACAGAAAGCATTTCCGGCAGAAGCGCTGAAAAACGTCCCGAATTTCAGAAAATGATCGCGCTTGCAAAATCCTCTGCGCATCCTTTTTCTGTTATTCTCGTGTGGAAATTCAGCCGTTTTGCAAGAAATCAGGAGGAATCTATTGTATACAAAAGTATGCTGAAAAAGGACGACGTAGAAGTCATCAGCGTTTCCGAACCTCTGTCAGACGGGCCTTTCGGCACTCTGATCGAGCGGATCATTGAATGGATGGACGAATACTATTCCATACGCCTTTCCGGGGAGGTAAAACGGGGAATGAAAGAAAAAGCCCTTCACCAGGGATACCAGACATGTCCATGTCTTGGATATGATGCAGTGGGAAAAGGCAGACCTTTTGTGATCAACGAAAAAGAATTTGAAACCGTAGCCTTTATTATGGAACAATTTGACTCCTGCCATCTTTCTCCCTCCCGCATTGCCAGCCTTTGCAATACCCTTTCCTACCGCACAAAGCGGGGCAATCCATTCGACAGAAGAGCCGTGACCCGTATTCTGGAAAATCCGTTTTATGCCGGAACCGTCACATGGAACGGCATTTCCTTTGAAGGAAGCCATGAAACACGCCTTTCAAAAGAGCAGTATGAAGCCAGAATGAAGCTTTTACATTCAAAAAAAATATCACAGCCTTCCACTCCCGCTTCCGGTGAAAAACACTGGATGTCCGGCATTTTAAAATGCTCTCTCTGTCACGCAGCCCTGGCTTTCGGCGGCTCTAAAAACTGCCGCATCTTTACCTGCTGGAAATATGCAAAAGGCATTCACGAAACGCCAGTCAATATTTCCCTGAAAAAAGCGGAAGCCTCTGTCCTTACTTATTTTCAGTGGGTTTCTGAAAACATATCACCTTTCCTGTTTTATGAAGTTTTTCCCTCCACAGACTCTTCCCGCTTAAGACTCCGTGAAGAAAAAGCTCTCAAACAGCAGATTGAAAATCTGGCTCTTCGGAAACAGAGGATAAAAGAGGCTTACGAAAGCGGAATCGACACACTCGCCGAATACCGGGAAAACAAGCTTCGGATTCAGGAACAGAAAACAGAACTGGAAAATAAACTTCATCACTTATCTATTCCTGTTTCTCAGCCCCCAGTTCTCCCGTCTTCTCTTTCTTCCTTTGATGAAATTTTTCGGGACACTCAAATTTCCAATGAAAAAAAGAGGCTTTTTTTACAGTCTTTCACTGATGAAATCCTGTTTGATAAAGCCTCCAATACGCTTTATTTTGATATTATTTCCTGATGTTATATAAAATCACTTGTAAAATGTCTTTTACTCTTAGCATTTCTTATGTCTGTGTGCCATGCGGCGGACCGGATGGAGAAATAGGCGCTTCCATGCGATACCTGTCACAGCGGTTCTCCATGCCGAACCGTATGGCAACTGCAGTTCTGAATGATGTAGGCACAGAAGAGCTAGCACACCTTGAAATGGTATCCACCATTGTCCATCAGCTTACCCGGAACCTTTCTATGGAAGAAATTAAAAATTCCGGTTTCGGGCCTTATTATATTGACCACACAGTTGGCATCTGGCCGCAGGCAGCAGGCGGTATTCCTTTTAATGCCTGTGAGTTCCAGAGTAAGGGAGACCCTATCACCGACCTTCACGAAAACCTTGCTGCGGATGGTGCAACTGCATAAGTGCAACATAGAAGTGTTAAGTAGAAGTTCTATATAATCTGGTGTGCCAGACACCAGATTTTACAGAACTTAGAAATTCCAATGTATTTCAATCGGGACATTTCTTGTCCCTGGAATCCGTTTTCCTACTAATATATAATCAATTAGAGTTTCAACGGTTTCTCTGTCTAAATGTTCAAGATTTGTGTATTGCTCAATAAGCTGGCGGCGATTATCGCCTGTCTGGATTTTTCTCTCAATTACATCAAGCTGTTTTTGCGTTTCAATCACCAGCTTTTCAAGCCGTTCTCTGTCATTTGTGAAGTCTTTTGACAAATTCAGGAAATCATTTTCGGAAAGAATCCCTTTTACTTTATCAAGATAAAGTTCTCTGATTACCTTTGCGTCTTCTTCAATCTTTTTTTGATAAGTAGCAAGTTGTGTTTCTAAAGCAGTTTTTTTCTCCTTTACGTTGGAGTGAAATTCCACGTTCTGTTCCAATTCATCTTTATCAAGATATTCTTGTGATAACTTGTTCAGTTCAGAAATAACTGCCTGCTCCAACTTCTTCACAGAAATAAATGAGCCTATGCAAGCGTCCTTTGCAACATGGCGATTTGAACATTGTAAATAATGTCTTCCATCTGTCTGCTTATTAGAACGCATGGTATAGCCACAGTTCATGCAGCGAGCTTTTCTGGCAAACAGCCCTATGGTTCCTACTGTAAATGGTTTTGCTTTTTCAGCTACCATAGATTGTACTCTATCCCAAAGTTCACGGTCAATAATCGGTTCGTGTGTTCCCTCTACTCTGTACCATTCCTCTTTAGGTCTGGGCTTATTTTGTTTTGTCTTATACGAAACACTGCCGTATTTTCCTTGAACCATATTTCCGATATAAATTTCATTTGTCAGCATATCGGAAATAGCAAAATATTTCCATAAGGTACTATTTTTTCTGGTAGGCTGCTTATAGCGTAAACCATGAAGCCGTTTATATTCCGTAGGGTTTGGAATCCCACGGTCATTCAGCATACGGGCAATCGCTGTTTTGCCATATCCCTGTGAAAATAAAGTAAAAACTTCTCTGACAACAGCAGCAGCTTCTTCGTCAATAATCAGGTGTCCCTTTTGTTCGGGGTCTTTTTTATAACCATAAAGAGCAAATGCACCAATATGAAATCCATTCTTCCGGCGGTCAGTCAATACGCTGCGGATGTTTTCTGACATATCCTCTAAATACCACTCATTAACCAGACCATTGATTTGTCTTGATTTTTTGTTTCCTTTATTAGCGGTATCTGCATTATCTACAATACTGATAAAACGAATCCCCCAAATAGGAAACAATCCATGTATGTATTTTTCCACCAACTCTAACTCTCTGGTAAATCTGGATTGTGTTTTACAGAGGATAATATCAAATTTTCGGTGTTCAGCGTCATTTAACAGTTTGTTAAATTCTGGTCTTCGTCTATCTGAACCAGTATAATCGTCATCACTGTATATATTGTAGACTTCCCAACCTTGTTCCAATACATATTGAATCAGCATGGATTTTTGATTTTGAATACTGTTACTATCATCAGTTTCATGTTGTTTGTTTCTATCTTCTTCTGATAAGCGGCAATAAATAGCAACTTTTGACTTTGTGTTCATCATATTTTATCTCCCTTAAAGAGAAGATAAAACAAACATTCCACCTACACTTATTATACCGTGTTGAGAAATGTTTGTCTATCATTTTACAGGTAATACCTGTCCTTTGGATTTTTCTAATTGATTGATGAGTTCTATCCATTTCTGATTGAACTCTTTTTTTAATGCCGACTTATCTTCACACTTAAATACATTTTTGCAGGAAATTTCTGCTTCTTTTGGCATAATTCCACCTCACAGTCTTTACTATGTTTACAGACTATGCAAAAATGCTTGTTCATTATGAAAGAATCATCCTTAGCAAACCGAACAGCTTCCGCTAAAGCTCATGGGAATCTCACCCCTGCATGGTTCTCATCCAGCCGTACCCTT
>URMH01000075.1 GCA_900549015.1 uncultured Blautia sp. | reverse complement strand
GAAGTTCCGAGAAGGTATTTGTGTTCGTATACTGCGCCTGCCTGTACGCATGGAACAATGTAGTCGTCGCAGAATTCGTCGATGATGTTTTCGATGTATAATTTGGAAGCTCCGGAAAGTTTTGCTCTTTCTTCCAGTCCGTCCAGTTCATTTCCCTGTCCGCAGTCAATGCAGCAGCAGATAACTTCATAATCAAAATTTTCTTTTAACCACGGGATCAATGCTGTGGTATCAAGACCGCCAGAGTATGCTAAAATAACTTTTTCTTTCATAATATATTCCTCCTGGATTTTTATTAACATGCCGGGGTCAGAAGACCGGGCATTTTTTAATGTTCAATGTCTGTTGACAATGAATAATATACACCTATTCTCATAAATATGCAATACCTAAAATGGAAAAAATAAGAAAATTTTTGCATAAAAATTTTATTTATATAAGAATAGATTTTTAAAAACTGCACAAAACGGTATAAATATGAATGAAAAGCAAAAAAATAAGTTGCATAATATACATTACAGATGTATAATGATACACACAAAACATTCATGTTTATACATATATAAAGGAGGGACCTGAATTATGATAAAGGCAGGAATTATCGGGGCAACCGGCTATGCGGGAAATGAAATTGTGAGGCTTCTTCTTGAACATAAGGAAGCGGAAATCGTGTGGTACGGTTCCAGAAGTTATATAGATAAGAAGTATACAGATATTTATCAGAATTTTTTTAAACTGATAGACGCAAAGTGTATGGATGACAATATGGAGGCGCTTGCAGAAGAGGCAGATGTAATTTTTACGGCAACCCCGCAGGGACTTTGCGCTTCTCTTATTAATGAAGAGATTCTTTCCAAAACAAAGGTGATTGATTTAAGCGCGGATTTCCGTATTAAAGATGTAGCTGCTTATGAGAAGTGGTATGGGATCACTCATAAAGCGCCGCAGTTTATTGAGGAAGCGGTGTACGGTCTCTGTGAGATCAACAGAGAACAGGTAAAAGGAGCAAGGCTTGTGGCAAATCCCGGCTGTTATCCCACATGTTCCACACTTTCCATTTATCCTTTATTAAAGGAAGGACTGATTGACCCGGCTACGATTATTATAGATGCAAAATCCGGTACGTCAGGAGCAGGAAGAGGCGCAAAAGTGGATAATCTTTTCTGTGAGGTAAATGAAAATATCAAGGCATACGGCGTTGCTTCCCATCGCCATACGCCTGAGATTGAGGAACAGCTTGGTTATGCCTGCGGACAGAAGGTGCTTCTTAATTTTACACCGCACCTGATCCCCATGAACAGAGGAATTTTAATTACAGCCTATGCGTCTCTTACAAAAAAGGTTTCCTATGAAGAGGTAAAGGCTGCATATGATAAATATTATGAGAAGGAAGCCTTTGTCCGCGTACTGGAGCGTGACGTATGTCCACAGACAAAATGGGTGGAAGGAAGTAATTTTGTAGATGTGAATTTCAAAATTGACGAGAGAACAGGGCGCGTCATTATGATGGGCGCTATGGATAATCTTGTGAAAGGGGCAGCCGGTCAGGCAGTCCAGAATATGAATCTGATGTTTGGGTTAAAAGAGACAGAGGGACTTATGAAGGTTCCCATGTGTCCGTAGGAGGAAGAGAAGATGAAGGAAATAAAAGGCGGCGTGACGGCAGCAAAGGGATTTCAGGCGGCTTCTGCAGCAGCGGAGATCAAATATAAGGGGCGGACGGATATGGCGATGATTTTCAGTTCCGTTCCGTGTAAGGCAGCAGGGACTTTTACTACAAATGTAGTGAAGGCAGCTCCTGTAAAATGGGATCAGAAGGTAGTGTATGAACAGCCTTACGCGCAGGCAGTCATCTGCAACAGCGGGATCGCAAATGCCTGCACAGGCGGGGAAGGATATAGATACTGTAAGGAAACAGCAGACGCGGCAGCTAAAATCCTTAATATTTCCCCGGACAGTGTTCTTGTGGCTTCCACAGGAGTTATCGGCATGCAGGTTCCCATTGAGAAAATTAAAAACGGAGTAAACATGATGGCGCCCGTTCTTTCCGGGGAGGTTTCAGCGGGAACGGACGCGGCAAAAGCCATTATGACAACGGATACGGTACATAAAGAAGTGGCGGTGGAAATAGAAATCGGAGGAAAAACTGTAACAATAGGCGGAATGTGTAAAGGCTCCGGCATGATCCACCCGAATATGTGCACCATGCTTGGGTTTGTGACTACAGATATTTCTATTTCAAAAGAGCTTTTAATGGAAGCGCTGAAGGAGGACGTAAAGGATACCTACAATATGATTTCCGTAGACGGAGATACTTCCACAAACGATACGGTTCTTCTTCTTGCAAACGGAATGGCGGGAAATGAAGAGATTACAGAAAAAAATGAAGATTATGAAACATTTAAAAAGGCTTTGAATTACGTAAATACGACGCTTTCCAAAAAGATCGCAGGAGACGGAGAAGGGGCAACCGCTCTTTTTGAGGTTAAAGTAATGGGGGCGGCAACAAAGGAAGAGGCAGTGATTTTAAGCAAATCCGTTGTGACGTCTTCTCTTACAAAGGCAGCCATTTACGGGCACGATGCAAACTGGGGCAGGATTCTCTGTGCGCTTGGTTATTCCGGCGTTTCTTTTGATCCGGAAAAAGTAGACCTTTATTTTGAGAGCAGGGCAGGAAAAATCAAGATTATCGAAAACGGTGTTTCGACAGGCTACAGCGAGGAAGAAGCGACAAAAATTCTTTCAGAGGACGAGGTGACTGCCATTGCTGATATGAAAATGGGAGATGCCTCTGCAACGGCATGGGGCTGTGACCTCACTTACGATTACGTGAAAATCAACGCAGATTACAGAAGCTAAAGGGAGAGAAGAGAGATGGTAAATCATAAATATCTGGAAAAGGCGGAGGTGCTCATCGAGGCGCTTCCATATATACAGCGGTTTAACAGGAAGATTGTAGTGATCAAGTACGGCGGAAGCGCCATGCTTGACGAAGAGTTAAAAAGAAATGTGATCAAAGACGCGGTTCTTTTAAAGCTTGTGGGCTTTAAACCAATCATTGTACACGGCGGAGGAAAAGAAATCAGCCGATGGGTAGGAAAAGTCGGCATGGAGCCAAAGTTTATCAACGGTCTTCGTGTGACAGATAAAGATACAATGGAAATCGCGGAGATGGTTCTTGCAAAGGTCAACAAAGAGCTTGTGACGCTTGTGCAGTCTCTCGGTGTGAAGGCTGTGGGCATCAGCGGAAAGGACGGAGGACTTCTTTCCTGTAAAAAGAAGCTTTCAGACGGAGAAGACATAGGATTTGTAGGGGAGATAACAAAGGTAGATCCGCAGATTCTTTACGATCTTCTGGAAAATGACTTCCTTCCTATTATTTTCCCGGTGGGATATGACGAGGAGTTTCAGACGTACAATATTAACGCGGACGATGCCGCCTGCGCTATTGCAAAGGCAGTTCACGCAGAAAAGCTTGCCTTTCTTTCTGATATTGAAGGGGTATATAAGGATAAGGACGATCCTTCCAGCCTGATTTCCGAGCTTCACGTACACGAGGCGGAAGCTATGATCGGAGAGGGATATGTAGGCGGAGGCATGATTCCGAAGCTTCAGAACTGTATTCATGCCATTGAAGAAGGGGTAAACAGGGTCCATATTCTGGACGGCAGGATTCCGCACAGCCTTCTTCTGGAAATTTTCACAAACAAAGGAATCGGAACTGCAATTTTAAGGGAGGACGGTGAAATGTATGACCATGATTGAAAAAATGAATCAGGCGGAGGAGTATATCCTTCACACTTATAACCGTTTTCCTGTCGTATTCGAAAGAGGAGAGGGCGTTTGTCTTTACGATACAGAGGGGAAAGAATACCTTGATTTTGCAGCGGGAATTGCAGTAAATGCTCTTGGCTATCATTATCCGGGATACGATGAGGCATTAAAAGAGCAGGTGGATAAGCTGCTTCACGTATCAAATCTTTATTACAACGTACCGATTGCGGAGGCAGGAGAAAAACTTGTAAAGGCTTCCGGACTGGAAAAAGTGTTTTTTACAAACAGCGGAACAGAGGCGGTTGAAGGCGCTTTGAAGGCTGCAAAAAAGTACGCGTATGTTCGCGACGGACACAGCGGGCATGAGATTATTGCCATGAATCATTCTTTCCACGGAAGAACCATAGGAGCTCTTTCTGTGACTGGAAATGCGCATTACCGCGATCCGTTTGCACCGCTTATGGACGGAGTAAAATTTGCGGATTTTAACGATATTGACAGTGTAAAGGAACAAATTACAGAGAAAACCTGCGCCATTCTTCTGGAGCCTGTGCAGGGTGAGGGCGGAATTTTTCCGGCAGAACAGGATTTTTTAGAGGAGCTTCGCCGGATTTGCGATGAAAAAGACATTCTTCTGATTTTTGATGAAATCCAGTGTGGAATGGGAAGAACCGGAAATTATTTTGCATGGCAGGCATACGGAGTAAAGCCGGACATAATGACTTGTGCAAAAGCGCTTGGCTGCGGCGTTCCTGTAGGCGCGTTTGTCCTTGGAAAAAAAGCGGCTGCAGCTTCTCTTGTTCCGGGAGATCACGGCACCACATACGGAGGAAATCCTTTTGTATGCGCCGCTGTCAGTAAGGTGTTTGATATTTTTGAAAAAGATGAAATCTTAAAGAATGTGCAGGAGCTTACCCTTTGTCTTGAGGACACTCTTGACAGGCTTGCGGCAAACCACGACTGTGTTCTGGAACGCCGTGGAATGGGCTTTATGCAGGGGCTTGTACTGAAAAAAGAGTGCCCTGTGGGAGATGTGGTAAAGAAGGCTCTGGCTGAAGGACTTCTTGTGATTTCCGCAGGAGAGAATGTGCTTCGAATTGTGCCGCCTCTTGTGATCCAGAAGGAAGATATTTGGAAGATGGAAGAGATACTGGAGAAGTGTTTCAGGTAAAGCTGTTATCCTGCTTGCTTTTTTTAAAAGTAAGCGGGATTTTTCTTTTTAAACAGTGATTATGACGGGCATAATAGAATATACTTCAAAGTAAATTGAAATTTGTTTGAAGTGACTTTGAAGTGAGTTTGAAGTAAAGTTCAAAAACTTCAAAACAGGGTTGCCAAAACTTCAAAATTAGTTTAAACTAACTATAGTTAGATAAAAACAACTTATTGTTGTGGATTTTGCATGAATCCGCAGCGATTCAAAAATGTCAGTAAAATGGAGAGGGTCATATGATTATGGATTTAACGGAAGCAAGAGAAGGGGAAGAGTACATCGTAAAAGATATTATCACAGAAGACGAGGAGCTGAATGCGTTTTTGTTTTCTCTGGGTTGTTACAGCGGAGAGCCGATTACTGTGATCACGCATCGAAAAGGCGGCTGCGTGGTATCTATCAAAGATGGCAGATATAATATTGATACTGATTTAGCGCA
>URMH01000074.1 GCA_900549015.1 uncultured Blautia sp. | reverse complement strand
TAAGTGTGAAAATAGAAAATCCTCAGTTTGAGGGACAGACAAAGCAGAAACTTGGAAACAGCGAGGCAAGAGGAGCGGTAGATGGCATTGTAAGCAAACAGCTTGAGATTTTCCTGGAGCAGAATCCTTCTGTTGCAAAAGTGACAGTAGAAAAATCAGTTCTTGCCCAGAGAGCAAGGGAAGCGGCAAGAAAAGCACGTGACCTTACAAGACGGAAGTCTGCCCTTGACGGAATGTCTCTTCCGGGAAAACTTGCAGACTGTTCTGACAAAAATCCGGAAAACTGTGAGATTTACATTGTTGAGGGTGATTCTGCCGGCGGTTCTGCAAAAACAGCAAGAAACCGTGCGACGCAGGCAATTCTTCCGCTCAGAGGAAAAATTCTGAATGTAGAAAAAGCCCGTCTTGATAAAATCTATTCCAATGCGGAAATCAAGGCAATGATCACAGCCTTCGGAACAGGAATCCACGAGGATTTTGATATTACAAAGCTTCGTTATCATAAGATTATCATTATGACAGATGCCGATGTGGACGGAGCGCACATTGCAACGCTTCTTCTCACATTTTTGTATCGTTTTATGCCGGAGCTTATCAGACAGGGATACGTATACCTTGCACAGCCGCCGCTTTACAAGGTGGAGAAAAATAAAAAGGTATGGTATGCCTACGATGACAATGAGCTGAATATGATACTTACAGAAATCGGACGTGATGGAAACAACAAAATCCAGCGTTACAAAGGTCTGGGAGAGATGGATGCAGAGCAGCTCTGGGAAACAACAATGGATCCGGAAAAAAGGATTCTGCTTCGTGTGACAATGGACGAGGCGGCAACATCAGAAATAGATCTGACCTTTACCACACTGATGGGAGATAAGGTAGAGCCAAGGCGTGAATTTATAGAAGAAAATGCAAGATTTGTAAAAAATCTCGATATTTAATCAGGAGAATAGAGAATGGAAGAAAATATTTTTGACAAAGTCCACGAGGTGGATTTGGAAAAAACAATGAAAGATTCTTACATCGACTATGCCATGAGTGTAATTGCCTCCCGTGCGCTGCCAGATGTAAGAGATGGTCTGAAACCTGTACAGAGACGTGTTCTGTATTCCATGATAGAGTTAAATAACGGTCCCGATAAGCCGCATCGTAAATGTGCGCGTATCGTGGGTGATACAATGGGTAAGTATCACCCTCACGGGGACAGCTCTATTTACGGAGCGCTTGTCAATATGGCGCAGGAGTGGTCCACAAGGTATCCTCTTGTTGACGGACATGGAAACTTTGGCTCCGTTGACGGTGATGGCGCGGCTGCCATGCGATATACAGAGGCGCGTTTAAGCAAGATTTCTATGGAAATGCTTGCTGACATTAATAAAGATACGGTAGATTTCCAGCCAAACTTTGACGAGACAGAGAGAGAACCTGCAGTTCTCCCGTCCAGATACCCAAACCTTCTCGTAAACGGTACTTCAGGTATTGCTGTCGGAATGGCAACCAATATTCCTCCTCACAATCTTCGGGAGGTTATTTCTGCTGTCGTAAAAATTATTGACAACATCATTGAAGAAGACAGAGAAACAACAATCGAAGAGCTTCTGGAAATTGTAAAAGGACCGGATTTTCCTACAGGTGCAACGATTCTGGGGAGAAGAGGAATTGAGGAGGCGTACCGCACAGGCCGCGGCAAGATAAGAGTCCGCGCAGTGACAAATATAGAGATGCTTCCAAACGGAAAATCAAGAATTATCGTGACAGAGCTTCCCTATCTTGTAAATAAGGCAAGACTGATAAGCAAGATCGCAGAGCTTGTGCGCGACAAAAAAATAGACGGCATTGTTGACCTGAACGACCATTCAAGCCGTGAGGGAATGCGCATCTGTATTGATCTTCGAAAAGATGCGAATGCCAATGTTGTGCTGAATCAGCTTTATAAGCATACACAGCTTCAGGATACATTCGGCGTGATCATGCTTTCCCTGATCCCAAGCCACGGAAGCCTGGAGCCAAAGGTTTTAAATCTTCAGGAAATGCTTAACTATTATCTTGCACACCAGGAAGAGGTTGTGACAAGAAGAACAAAATATGATCTGAATAAAGCGAAAGAAAGAGCGCATATTTTAGAGGGGCTTTTAAAAGCCCTTGATAATATTGATGAAGTGATCCGCATTATCAGAGGTTCCCAGAATGTACAGGCTGCAAAACAGGAATTAATAGCCCGTTTCGAGCTTACAGAAGCGCAGGCACAGGCGATCGTGGATATGCGTCTTCGTGCTCTTACAGGTCTGGAAAGAGAGAAACTGGAAGCGGAATACGCAGAACTTATGGAAAAAATCCGTAAATACGAGGCGATTCTTGCAGACAGAACACTGCTTCTTCGCGTGATCCGTGAGGAAATTCTTGCTGTTTCCGAAAAATATGGAGACGACAGAAAAACTTCCATCGGACATGACGTTTATGATATTACAACAGAGGATCTGATTCCGAAGGAAAATACAGTCATTGCCATGACAAAGCTTGGCTATATTAAGAGAATGACAGTAGATAATTTCCGGAGCCAGAACAGAGGCGGAAGAGGAATCAAGGGTATGCAGACTCTTGAGGACGATTTTATCGAAGAGCTTCTTATGACAACGACCCATCATTATCTTATGTTCTTTACAAATACAGGACGAGTATACAGACTGAAGGCGTATGAGATTCCGGAGGCGGGAAGAACGGCGAGGGGAACTGCGATCATTAACCTTCTTCAGCTTATGCCGGGAGAACGCATTACCTCTGTGATTCCGATCAGTAAATTTGAGCCGGGACATTATCTTATGATGGCAACAAAGAAAGGACTTGTAAAGAAAACTCCGATCCAGGATTATATGAATGTAAGAAAAACAGGTCTTGCAGCCATTATTTTAAGAGATGATGACGAATTGATCGAAGTAAAGGCAACAGATGATAAAAAAGATATTATTCTTGTGACAAAAGACGGTCAGTGTATCCGTTTTAAAGAGACAGATGTGAGAAGTACAGGAAGAAGTTCTATGGGTGTCCGCGGAATGAATCTGGCGGACGGAGACGAAGTTGTTGCCATGCAGCTTAATTCTCAGGGATATTATCTGCTTGTGGTTTCTGAAAACGGAATGGGCAAGAGAACATGTATCAGTGAGTTTACCTGTCAGAACAGGGGCGGAAAAGGTGTCAAATGCTATAAGATTACAGAGAAAACCGGAAATGTAGTAGGAGCGAAGGCTGTAAACGAAGAAAATGAAATTATGATCATCACGACAGAGGGGATTATTATCCGTCTGCAGTGTTCTGACATTTCCATTCTCGGACGAATTACTTCCGGAGTGAAGCTTATGAACCTTCAGGAAGGAATTACAGTTGCCAGTGTAGCCAAGGTAAGAGAAAAGGAAGAAGAGCCAGGCAAAGGGGAAGAAAATCCAGATGGCGTTGAAGGGGAAACAGAAAAATCATGACAGCATCAGGAAATAAAAACAGTAACAGAACCGGCAGCAGACCAAAGACTCAGAGCAAAAGCAGGAAAAGGAGGAGAAAAAGCGCCTTTATATTAAACAGCAATTATATCCTGGCAGGAGGCGCTGTCCTGCTTCTCATTTTCTTGATCATTCTGGGGGTAAAAGGCTGCGGCGGCAGTCATAAAACACCGGAGGGAGTTGTAGAAGCGCTTATTAAGGCTGGTGTTGAGGGGAAAGAAAAAGATATGAAGAAGTGCTACGATACAGAGAAAAAAGTATCGAAGGAGCTTCAGGCAGAAATTGACGCCACAATGAAATATTATAAAGCCCATAATGTAAGCGAAGTTAAAATTAGCGACTGTGAAGTCCTCACGAAAAACAAGAAATATACGTATGTGTACATACGGTATAATCTTGTGCTGGAAAATAAGCAGGAGTATCCATGTATTGCAACTTATATGGTGAAAGAGAAAGATAACAAATACTATGTGTTCGCTCCGTCTGAAATAACAGAAGAAATGAGTCAGGCAGCAGCCGATGAGTATGCAAAATTCATGACAACAGATACTTATAAAGACTATACAGTGGCTTATGATACGTTTATTAAGAAAAATCCAGGATATGAAGAAAGAATAGCCGGTAAACTGGCTTGATCGGGAGGAAAATAATAAAATGAAAAGAATCCTTCTTATGGTATTAAAAAATCTTTTTTTCGTTCCTTACGGCTGGCTTAAACTCTGCTGGTATGCAGCTCATGTTGATAATTATACGGAAGAAGAACGATATGCAGTCTTAAAGTATATTGACAGAAGGGCTATATGGGGAGGAAATCTTGAAATCGAAGCGCATGGTGTGGAAAACATACCAAAAGAAAACGGTTTTATGTTTTTTCCAAACCACCAGGGCTTATTTGATGTCCTTGCAATTCTTCAGGTATGCCCGGTTCCCTTTTCGGTTGTAGCAAAAAAAGAAGTTGCAGACGTACCTTTTCTGAAGCAGGTGTTTGCCTGTATGAAGGCATTTATTATTGACAGGGAAGATATAAAACAATCCATGCAGGTAATATTAAATGTGACAAAAGAGGTAAAGGCAGGCAGAAACTATCTGATTTTTGCAGAGGGAACAAGAAGCAAACAGGGAAACCATCCACAGGAATTTAAGGGCGGAAGCTTTAAAGCTGCTACAAAATCAAAATGTCCGATTATTCCCGTGGCATTGCTGGATTCTTATAAAGCATTTGATACAGGTTCTATTGAGAAACTGAAGGTCCAGGTTCATTTTCTGACGCCTATGTATTACGAGGAATATAAAGATATGAATACAGTAGAGATTGCAGCGGAAGTAAAAAGGAGAATAGAAGAAACCATTAAAGAAAACGGGGGCTGGGATTAAACGATAGATTATGGAAATATAATCTGTTTATCAGCTGCCATTTGAGCAGAAAAGGCGCAGATATTTACAGGTATCTGCGCCTGATTTCTTTGTAAAAGGATAAAAAACAAAATAATTTTAAATAAATGTAAAAAATAGGTTGACAATAGGGTAAAGCTTATGTATAATCAATAATGCGTTTCAGATAGACGCAGTCGAATTTCATAATAATTGAAAGTTCGGAGTCTGGAGAAGTACTCAAGAGGCCGAAGAGGTGCCCCTGCTAAGGGTATAGGTCGGGTAACCGGCGCGAGGGTTCAAATCCCTCCTTCTCCGTTTTATTTTTTGCTTTTTATGAAAAATAAAAAAGCAAAAAATAAATAAAAAAGTTCTTGACAAGCTTGAAAAGCTATGATAGAATAAACGAGTTGTCAGCAAAAAAAAGTCGGCAACAACACATCGAAAAAGAATTTGAAAAAACTTGAAAAAAGTTCTTGACAAAGTCGAAAAGATGTGATAAACTAAATGAGCTGTCGAAATGACAGAAACCTTGATAACTAAACAGTGAAACACATACGATTCTCGAAAATTCTTTACATTT
>URMH01000073.1 GCA_900549015.1 uncultured Blautia sp. | reverse complement strand
GTTTAACATATATTTTATCGTTAATTTTATTAAATAGCAAGTGTTTTTTTATAACTTAAAATACAAATGTAAATTTATTGGGTAATATGCACAAAAAATGTTATTTTTATAACAAAGTTTTAAAAATCACTTTTATTTTTAACGGGAATGTTGTATAATACAACTTAAAATCATTAAGACAGGGGACAGCCCCTGTTTATTTCTGAGGAGGATTAGGAATGAATAAGATTGTCAAAAAGAAAATGTTGACAGAAACAATCTTTTTAATGGAAATTGAAGCCCCTAGAGTTGCTAAGTCAGCTTTACCAGGTCAGTTCATTATCATTAAGAATACAGAAAAGGGCGAAAGAGTTCCTCTTACAATCGCTGATTATGATGCTGAAAAGGGTACAGTTACTATTGTTACTCAGGCTATCGGTAAATCAACAATGGAACTTATGAGCTACAACGAGGGTGACTATGTCTGTGATTTCGTAGGCCCACTTGGTATGCCTAGTGAATTCTGTTCTATGCCAGAAGAAGAACTTAAAGAACAGAAGATTATTTTCGTAGCTGGTGGTGTTGGTGCTGCTCCAATTTACCCACAGGTTAAGTGGTTAAATGCTCATGGCATTAAGGCTGATGTTATCATCGGTGCAAGAGATAAGAGCCTCATTATTCTTGAAGAAGAAATGAAAGCTGTTGCTGAAAATGTGTACATAGCTACTGACAATGGTTCTTACGGCTTTGCTGGTAGAGCTACTGACCTTTTACAGAAACTTGTAAAGGAAGACGGTAAGGTATACAACAAGGCAGTTATTATTGGACCTATGATTATGATGAAGTTTACAACAATGACTACTAAGGAACTTGGTATTCCTACAATCGTAAGTCTTAACCCTATTATGGTTGACGGTACTGGTATGTGTGGTGCCTGTCGTGTTACTGTAGGCGATGAAGTTAAGTTCGCCTGTGTAGATGGTCCAGAATTTGACGGTTTCAAGGTTAATTTTGACGAAGCTATGAGAAGACAGACTATTTACAAGACAGCTGAAGGTAAAGCTAAGTTAGAATTTGAAGAAGGTGCAACTCATAAAAACGGTGGTTGCGGCTGCGGAGGTGACAAGTAATGGATAGATTTAAGAGAATTCCTGTAAGAGAACAGGAACCAAAGGTAAGAGCAACTAATTTTGAAGAAGTATGTCTTGGATATAATGAAGAAGAAGCTGTTGCAGAAGCAAGCCGTTGTCTTAACTGTCCAAAGCCTAGATGTGTAGGTGGTTGCCCTGTAGGTATTAACATTCCTGGTTTTATTGCTAAGGTTAAGGAAAGAGATTTTGAAGGTGCTGCAAAGGAAATCGCTAAGTATTCTGCACTTCCTGCTGTTTGTGGTCGTGTATGTCCACAGGAAAATCAGTGTGAAGGTCAATGTGTATTAGGCGTTAAGGGCGAAGCTGTTGCTATTGGTAAGCTTGAAAGATTTGTAGCTGACTGGGCAAGAGAACATAAGGTTGACCTTTCTCAGAAAGATGCTCCAAAGGGCAAGAAGGTAGCTATTATTGGTGCTGGTCCTGCTGGTCTTACTTGTGCTGGCGACTTAGCTAAAAAGGGCTACGAAGTTAAGATTTTTGAAGCACTTCACAAGGCTGGTGGTGTTTTGGAATATGGTATTCCAGAATTCAGACTTCCAAAGGAAACAGTTGTTGCTAGTGAAGTTGAAAACATCAAAAAGCTTGGCGTAGAAATTGAAACAAATGTTATTATCGGAAAATCCGTAACCATCGATGAGCTTCTGGAGGAAGAAGGCTTCGAGGCTGTATTTATCGGTTCCGGCGCAGGTCTTCCAATGTTTATGGGGATTCCGGGAGAACAGGCAAACGGCGTATTCTCCGCAAATGAGTACCTGACACGAAACAACCTTATGAAAGCGTTCCGTGAAGATTACGATACTCCGATCTTCCACGGCAAAAAAGTTGCGGTCGTAGGCGGCGGAAACGTGGCAATGGACGCTGCAAGAACAGCTCTCCGTCTCGGCGCAGAGGTACATATTATTTACCGTCGTTCTGAGGCAGAGCTTCCGGCACGAGTAGAAGAAGTTCATCATGCAAAAGAAGAGGGTGTTATTTTCGATCTTCTCACAAATCCGGTAGAGATCCTCACAGACGAAAACGACTGGGTAACAGGAATCAAATGTGTTCGTATGGAGCTTGGCGAGCCGGATGCTTCCGGAAGAAGACGCCCTGTGGAAATTCCGGGATCTGAGTTTGAAATCGAGGTTGACACTGTGATCATGTCCCTGGGAACTTCTCCAAACCCGCTGATTTCTTCCACTACGATCGGTCTTGACATCAATAAGAGAAAATGTATCATCGCAGATGAAGAAACAGGCAAAACATCAAAAGAGGGCGTCTATGCAGGCGGCGACGCCGTTACAGGCGCAGCGACTGTAATCCTTGCTATGGGAGCAGGAAAAGCAGGCGCAAAAGGTATTGATGAGTTCATCAAAAACAAATATGCGAAATAAATAAATGAAATTGAAAGACGGAGTTTCCTGAAGGAGCTCCGTTTTTTCTTTTGTTGTGTCCCGGGCATTCCTATGATATAATAAGAAACTAAGGGCAAGGGAAATCCTTCCATAAAGTATCAGAAAAAGGGAGTACATATGGCAGCATTATACGCGATTTTATTAGGAATTTTACAGGGCATTACGGAATTTTTGCCGGTGAGCAGCTTCGGACACACAAGCCTGATAGAAAATCTTCTGGGAATGGGGCATGAGGGGGGCATTCTTTTTGAGACGCTTCTTCATGTGGGAACGCTGGTTGCGGTATTTTCCGTCTTTCATAAGGATCTGAAGCGAATCTGGGTGGAGCTTATAGGCATGGTTATGGATATTGTAGGAAATGTATATCTTTTTGTCCATAACAAGCGAACCGGAGATTCTCTTCATTATGCAAAAATTATAAAAGGAACGTACAGGCGGCTGACTGCGCTGCTTGTGGTATCCTTTATCCCGACGGCAGTGCTTGGATATACGGCAAGAAGGCTTGTGCAGCGCACGGCGCTTTCTCCCGTTGTGCCGGGGATTTTTCTTCTCTTGACGGGAGTATGGCTTCTTGTGGTGGATTTAAGCAGGGCAGGAGGCAATAAAACACCGAAAAACTGCGGTTATGAAGACGCTATGTGGATCGGAATCTGTCAGGGGCTTTCTGTTTTTCCGGGACTTTCCAGATGCGGTCTTACAATGGGCGCAGCGCTTTTCTGCGGATTCAGCCGTAAATTTGCAGTGAAATATTCATTCCTTGTATCTGTTCCTGCTATTATCGGCGCATTTTTTGTGGAAGTGCCTCAGTTTGCGGCTGAGAGTATGAGTGTGGGAACGGGAGCCGTATATATCCTCGGTATGGCAGCTTCTGCAGTGACCGGATATTTTCTGATCCGTTTTCTTTTAAGGATCACGCAGACACTTCCATTCAAATATTTTGCATTTTACTGTTTCTTAGCGGGAATTGTGGGAATTGCATTAAACTTTGGATAAACATAATTTTATTTTCAGGGAGGGAAGCTTTTCATATGGCAGCTTCAAAGACGAACAGAAACAAAAAGAAAACAACAAAAAAGAAACAGCAGACTTCCAACGGTTTTCAGACGGAGATTATTCTTCTGGTAATTCTTGCAGCATCTATTATTCTTCTGGCAAGTGCCTTTGGAATGGGAGGAATCGTGGGAAATGCAATCAGCAGCTTCTTGTTTGGTGCAATGGGACTTCTGGCATATATATTTCCGGTGCTGCTCTTTGTCGGAGCGGCATTTCTCCTTTCTAACAAAAGTAACCGCCTCGCTTACAAAAAGGTACTGGCTGGAGCGGCATTTTTTATTTTTCTCTGCGGACTTGTTCAGCTTCTGACAGAAGGATATGTACAGAGTACTACGCTGACGGATTATTATCATCTCTGTTCCGATTACCGTACGGGAGGCGGTGTGATCGGAGGGGCAATCTGTATTTCCACTACCTCTGCCTTCGGTGTGGTGGGGGGATACGTCATCATTGTACTCGTTCTCCTGGTCAGTCTCATTATCATTACCCAGCGCTCCTTTTTTGAGTTTTTCTATCAGTTAATAGACAGCTTTCTGGGCTTTGTCAAAGGAAGACATGAAGAATATATGGAGGGACAGCCGGAGAGAGAATTAAAAAAAGAACTCAGGGAAAAACAGAGGCAAAAGCTTAGAGAAGAAAAAAGAGCCCGCCACATCAGGGAACTGGAAGAAGCTCTTGCCGAAGAAGAGGCTCTGGAGGAAGAGGAGTTTCCAGAAGAAGAGAGAAAGCCTCAGAAACAGAAGAAAAAAAGAGGTTTCCTCGAGGGGACAAAGCTGATCCCGGATAAAGAAGAGAAAGTGGAAGAGCCGGAGGAAGAAAAAGAGGCAGCGATCGATGTACAGTCTGTGGGACAGGGAGAGATGGAGTTTCGCATTCACCGTTCAGAGCCGCAGCCGGCAGAAGAACCGGAGGAAGCGTGGGAAGAGGACGGAGAGCCGGAACCGGATATTTCTTCCGAACCCGGAATGCCGGAAGCTGTTTCTTCCGCAAGACAGGCGTCCAAAAATCCGAAATCCTCTCAGACAGAAATAGAGACGGGGATTCGCAATATTCAGCACGAGATAGAGAGCAGGGAGCCAAAAGAAAAAAAAGTCTATCAGTTTCCACCCCTTAAACTCTTAAAAAGAGGAGATGGAAAAGCACAGGGCGATTCTGATGCTCATTTAAGAAAGACAGCAAAAAAACTTCAGGACACGCTTCATAATTTTGGAGTTAATGTAACCGTCACGAATGTGAGCTGCGGTCCTACTGTAACACGATATGAGCTGCAGCCGGAACAGGGTGTAAAAGTAAGTAAAATTGTGGGACTTGCAGATGATATTAAGCTGAATCTTGCTGCTGCAGATGTGAGAATCGAAGCTCCGATTCCGGGAAAAGCTGCAGTCGGAATTGAAGTGCCAAATAAGGAAAACAGTGCAGTTATGCTCCGTGACCTTCTGCAGTCTGAGGAGTTTAAAAATGCAAAATCAAAGCTTTCTTTTGCGGCAGGAAAAGATATAGCAGGAAAACCGGTTGTAACGGATATTGCCAAAATGCCTCATCTTCTCATTGCAGGAGCAACTGGATCCGGAAAATCTGTCTGCATTAATACGCTCATTATCAGTATTTTATATAAAGCCAAGCCAGACGAGGTCAAGCTGATCATGATTGACCCGAAAGTAGTGGAGTTAAGTGTCTATAATGGTATTCCACATCTGTTCATTCCGGTAGTCACTGACCCGAAAAAAGCTGCCGGCGCATTGAACTGGGCTGTGGCAGAAATGACTGACCGCTATAACAAATTCGCAGAATACAACGTTCGTGACCTGAAAGGATATAATGCGAAAGTGGAGCAGCTGGCTGATATAGAAGACGAAAACAAGCCTCAGAAACTTCCAAAGATTGTGATCATTGTAGACGAGCTGGCTGATCTTATGATGGTAGCTCCTGGCGAAGTAGAAGATGCGATTTGCCGTCTGGCTCAGTTGGCCAGAGCAGCCGGTATTCATCTGATTATTGCTACACAGCGGCCATCCGTCAATGTAATTACAGGACTGATCAAGGCAAACATGCCATCCCGTATTGCTTTTTCTGTATCTTCGGGTGTGGATTCGAGAACGATTTTGGATATGAATGGAGCAGAAAAACTTCTGGGAAAAGGAGATATGCTTTATTATCCACAGGGATATCAGAAGCCGGTGCGATTGCAGGGAGCTTTTGTATCAGATAAAGAAGTGGGAAAAGTTGTGGAATTTCTCACAGACAATCATCAGACGGATCAGGTATATGACAGTAAGATCACTGATATGATGAATGCTTCTCAAAGCAGCACTTCCGGATCAGGTTCCGGACAGGATCTGGATGCCTATTTCGTAGATGCAGGTAAGCTGATCATCGACAAAGAAAAGGCGTCTATTGGAATGTTACAGCGTATGTTCAAGATCGGCTTTAACCGGGCTGCCCGCATAATGGATCAGTTATGTGAAGCCGGCGTCGTAGGTCCGGAAGAGGGGACGAAGCCACGAAAGGTTCTGATGTCGATGGAAGAATTTGATACTTATATTGAAGAATGTTTATAACATATATTTTTTTAAAGGAGAATAAAAATGAGATGTTCAAATTGTGGAGAGCCGATTGAAGAAGGACGACTTTTCTGTTTGAATTGCGGTCAGGAAGTACAATGGGTTCCTGATTATGATTCCTTTGGCGATTATATGGTTCAGGAAAAACTGAAAAAAGAAAAAGA
>URMH01000072.1 GCA_900549015.1 uncultured Blautia sp. | reverse complement strand
AATCTCTTGTAACAAGGGAATACTTCATTCCGATATGTCCCATTGCAATTCCATCACATACTGCAATCGCAGGAAATACAACCGGGGTTCCTCCTGCCATTGCCACTCCCTGTTTTACTGCATTTACAATCTTATCCAGGTTCATATGTCCCGGAACAATTTCATTATATGAACTTACAATACCGACAAGAGGACGTTCCATCTCCTCCTCTGTCATGCCAAGGGCACGAAACAGAGAACGGTGCGGCGCCTGCTGCGTTCCTTTTTTTACTGCATCACTTCTCATATCTGTCTCTCCTTTATGTATGCGTATTTCTGTTTATATCTATTTCCTTTTAAACAGCCTGGGCAATCAGATCTCCCATTTCCTCTGTTCCGACTATCTTACAGCCGTCTGCCATAATGTCTCCTGTGCGGTATCCATCTGTCAGCACTTTCTGAACTGCCGCCTCCACTGCATCTGCCTCTTTATCCATATCAAGAGAATATCGAAGCATCATAGCTGCTGATAAAATCGTCGCAATGGGATTTGCCTTATTCTGCCCTGCAATATCCGGCGCAGAACCGTGACTTGGCTCATAAAGTCCGAATTTCGTCTCGTTTAAGCTGGCAGAAGAAAGCATTCCGATGGAGCCAGTCACCATACTTGCCTCATCTGACAAAATATCTCCGAACATATTCTCTGTAAGAATCACATCAAACTGTCCCGGATCACGCACAAGCTGCATGGCACAGTTGTCAACAAGCATATGGGAAAGCGTGACATCCGGATAATCCTTTGCTACTTCCTCCACAACACTTCTCCAAAGTCTGGAAGAATCCAGAACATTTGCCTTATCTACACTTGTCACCTGTTTTCTTCTTTTTTTCGCAATCTCAAATGCCTTCACTGCAATGCGGCGGATTTCTTTTTCGTTATAGGTAAGCGTATCTACGGCTGTGCGAATTCCGTTTTCTTCTGTTGTCCTTCTCTCTCCAAAATAAAGCCCGCCTGTGAGTTCTCTGACAATTACCATATCAAAGCCCTCTCCTATAATTTCTTCTTTCAGAGGGCAGGCACCCTTTAATTCCTGATAAAGATACGCAGGTCTTAAATTCGCAAAGAGATTTAAGGCTTTTCTGATTCCAAGGAGACCTGCTTCCGGGCGTTTTGAAGGTTCTAACTGATACCAGGGTGAAGTTTTTGCATCGCCTCCTATAGAGCCCATCAAAACAGCATCTGCCGCTTTTGCCTTTTCTGTTGTCTCTTCTGTAAGGGGAACTCCGTAAGCATCAATGGAAGCTCCTCCAAGAAGCAGCTCTTCATATGTAAAAGCATGTCCGTATTTCTCACATACTCTGTCCAGCACTTTTTTTGCCTCTCTCACAATTTCCGGTCCGATACCGTCCCCCGGAATTAACGCTATCCTGCATTCCATAATTTTCTCTCCTCGCTCAAATATTTTTTCTATAATACCGCAATTCCGAAATTATTTCAACCTGTTAAAGCGAAAAAGAGTTAAAATTTTAAGTTTTTAACTGAACAAAGCAAACTTCTCTTTTTTACTCACAAAAAGAGAACCCTGATTTACAGGATTCTCTCGTATTTTACAAACTGATATTCCAGATCAAAATAAGTCTGCTCTTCACTCTCTGCTGTTATATGCCATTCTTTGTCCTCATCAAGATTTGGAAAATAGCTGTCTGCCTCATATGCAAAATCGATTTTTGTCACATGGGCTGTATCACAGTATGGAAGAAGCTGTTTATACACGCTGTCTCCTCCGATACAGTATACTTCATCCTTCGGATATTTTTTAATTTCCTCAAGAACCTCCTCGATAGTATGAACAACAATCGCATCTTTTACTTTATAATTCTTATTTCCTGTGAGAATGATATTTGTACGGTTTTTCAACGGGAGTCCGTTTGGAAAGCTCTCCAGGGTTTTTCTTCCCATAACCACTACCTTTCCAGTTGTTTCCTGGCGGAACATTTTCATATCTGCCGGAATACTCACCAGAAGACGGTTATCCTTTCCAATCGCCCAATTTTTATCAACTGCTACAATAATATTCATTTTGTGTCTCTCCTTTTATATCTATCCTCTTATATGGCTATTGGGATATTTTTAATCTGCGGCCATGTCTCATAATTTTCCACAATCAGATCATCTGTTGTAAAATCGTAAAAATTCTTAATCTCCGGATTCAGCTTTACAATCGGTGCCGGATACGGAGTACGGCTTATAAGCTCTTTTACAACCGGAATATGTCTGTCATAAATATGACAGTCTGAAATCACATGAAGCAGTTCTCCTGCCTCCATATCGCACACCTGTGCAAACATCATAAGAAGAATCGAATACTGACATACATTCCAGTTGTTTGCAGCAAGAATATCCTGTGAACGCTGATTTAAAATCGCATTTAAGGTAAGCTTATCTTTTCCCGGCTCTTTTGTCACATTAAAGGTCATGGAATACGCACATGGATAAAGATTCATTTCATGAAGATCCTGATGCACATAAATGTTTGTCATAATTCTTCTGCTATACGGATTATTCTTCAGATCATAAAGAACCCTGTCCACCTGATCCATCATTCCCTCTTTGTAGCTGTGCTTGACGCTCATCTGGTAGCCATATGCTTTTCCAATCGAGCCCTCCTCATCTGCCCAGCTGTCCCATATATGGCTGTGAAGATCGTGGATATTGTTTGATTTTTTCTGCCATATCCAGAGAATCTCGTCCATACAGCTTTTAAGAGCCGTCTTTCTAAGAGTAAGAGCCGGAAATTCCTTTCTCAGATCATATCTGTTTACTACCCCGAATTTCTTGATTGTATAAGCAGATGTTCCGTCCTCCCACACAGGGCGAACCTTCTCGCCCTCTGTGCTTGTTCCATTCTCAATAATATCTTTACACATCTCTATAAAAATATTGTCTGCAAGACTCATTTTTTTGTCCTCCTGGTTTTCTTTTCTGCAGTGCTCTCTATGCAAGCACGCTTTTCGGAAACTCTCTTTTCAGAAACCTTTCTCCCGGAAGCTTTTTTCGTCTCCTTCTGTGGTGTCACAGAAAATACAAGGATTCCAAGCGCCGGAATTTTCATTTTTATAGAATAAGGACGTTCATCCCATTCCTGTGATTTTGCAGTTTTTACCCTTGGATTTCCCACACCGTCTCCGCCATATTTCTTTAAATCGCTGTTAAAAATCTCTTTGTATTTTCCGGCATAAGGCACTCCAACCTGATAGTTTTCATAAGGAACTGCGGAAAAATTACATACTGCAAGAAGGGTTTCTTCCTGATTTTCAGTTTTTCGAAGAAAGGTAAGCACGTTTTCCTCATATTTCATAAGCTGAATCCACTCAAGTCCCTCGTAATCGTCATCTTTTTTCCAGAGAGCCGGCTGTTCTTTATATAAGGTATTCAAATCCCGGATATACTCTTTCAGTTCCTTTGGCATATCCTTATCAGGAGCTGACATCTTGCAGCCCGGATGAAGTGTCATATATCCGTATGCTGCCCGGATCTCCGCTTCCTTCTGCTTTTCATTGCCCCAGATTTTACTGCGGAAATCTTCAAGCGTTCCCACGTCTCTGCTTCCCAGAGTAAGAATATAATGCTCGCTGTATGCGTAAAGGGTGGAAAGTGTAAGCTGGTCGTGACTGTTTTTCCTGTTTTCCGGTTCTGATGCAAGATATTCCAGAAAATCTCTTGTCCAGCCTCCGCTCCATTTATAATCAAATCCAAGATGGTCGTTTTCCACGCTGTCTGTAAGCTCCGGCCAGAGCCCGTCTTCCTGCGCGATTAAAATCACACCCGAATTTCTCTTTTTCATAATAGAATTTAAATGCTTCAAAAATTCCACTGCATAAAGATTTTCATTTGTTCCGTAAAGATTCGGCTGCCATTCTCCCATATTTCTTCCGTAATCCAGATAAAGCATGGCGTCTACATCATCCATACGGAAACCGTCTACATGGTAAACCTCTGTCCAGAAGCAGGCGTTTGCTATAAGAAAATCCCGCACCATAGGACTTCCGTAATTATAAAGCATAGTACCCCACATAGGATGAACAGAAGCGCTTTCATCAGGAATTTCATAAAGAGGTGTTCCGTCAAATTTTTCCAGTCCTCCTTCAAATCTCGGGAACTGTGCAGGCGTCCAGTCAAGAATCACACCAACTCCTGCCTGATGTAAAAGATTGACGGCTTTCTGAAATTTTTCCGGAGCTCCAAACCTGGAAGTAGGCGCATAATAAGATGAGGTGGAATATCCCTCTGTACTTTCCTCCAGATATTCCATAACAGGCTTAAATTCCACATGGGTATACCCTGTCTCTTTCATAAATTCTGCAAGTTCTTCTCCGCTCTCCCACTTTGTAATATCTGTCTCATAAATGGAAACCGGCTGTTTTCTGTCATCATATTTACATCTCTCTTCCAGCCATTCCCCGTCGTCCCAGGAAAAACCGGACAGATCTGCCACAACGGAAGCACAGCCTTTCGGCTTCTCAGCCTGGAAGCCATAAGGGTCTGACTTTAAAGAAACCTTTCCGCTCTTTTCTTTTATTTCATATTTATAAAGCGTTCCCACTTTTATATCCGGTACAAATAATTCAAAAATTCCGGACATGGGCATTCTGTGCATCATAAGGAATCGTCCGTCCCAATTATTAAAATCACCCACAACGCTGACCCTCTGTGCATTTGGAGCCCACACAGCAAAATAAGTTCCCTCAACACCGTCCACAGTCATAAGATGAGCTCCCAGCTTTTTATATGACTCATAATATACCCCTGCACAAAAAGCCTTCTCTTCTTCCGGAAGCATCTGTCCTGAATACTGATACGGATCCGTCCATTCCTTTTCATAATCTTCCCACTGCACAAGAAAGCTGTATTTCGGAATTCGTTTTGCCGGAAGAAGCACTGCAAAATATCCCGCCTCGTCTTCCATTTCCATCTGATACTCTTTTTTTCCTGCAATTACTTTCGCACTCTTTGCCTCTGGAAAAAATCCCTGGATCAGAACGCCATCCTTTGTAATCCTCGGTCCCATCACATCTTTCGGTGAAACCTCTTCCCCATATACTACTGCCTCAATCCGCGGCCAATCCATATATTTATATAATTTTTCGTCCATAACACACCTCCCATTTTTTCTATTTTACCATTTTTCCCTAAAAAAATAAAGGAAATTGTTTGACAAATCCTTCTCTCTGCGCTAAATTGGAATTAAGATTACGTACTTGGAGGAAGAACGAATGGAAAACAGATTATTTGACGTAACAGCTCTTGGCGAGCTCCTGATCGATTTTACAGAAAATGGAACAACCTCTCAGGGAAATCCCCTTCTTGAGGCAAATCCCGGCGGTGCTGTATGCAATGTGCTTGCCATGCTTGGCCGCCTTGGCAAAAAAACTGCTTTTATTGGAAAAGTAGGACAGGATATGTTCGGAACACAGTTAAAAAATGCAGTGGAAGAAGTCGGCATTGATACACGTGCTCTTTTTATGGATGAAGAAGTACACACCACTCTCGCTTTTGTTCATACTTATCCTGATGGAGATCGTGATTTCTCCTTCTATAGAAATCCAGGCGCAGATATGATGCTGACAAAAAATGAAGTTCCGGATGATTTAATCCAGAATTCCCGTCTTTTCCACTTCGGTACTCTCTCATCTACACATGAAGGTGTAAGAGAGGCGACACGCCATGCCATTGAAGTTGCCAAAAATGCTGGTTGTATCATTACTTTTGACCCTAATCTGCGTCCTCCTCTCTGGAAATCTCTTGATGATGCCAGAAGAGAAATTGAATATGGAATGACAAAATGTGACGTGCTTAAAATTTCTGATAATGAGGTTGAATTCCTCTTTGATACAACAGATTACGATAAGGGCGCAGCTCTGATACGCGAAAAATATAACATTCCTCTTGTTCTTATCACAATGGGCAAAGCCGGAAGCCGCGCTTATTATAAAGATATGCTTGTGGAAGCAGCTCCTTTCCTTCAGAAAACTACAATTGAGACAACGGGCGCCGGCGATACTTTCTGTGCCAGCACTTTAAATTATATTCTGGAACATGGACTTGAAAATCTCACAGAAGAAAACCTTATGGAAATGCTCACCTTCGCCAATGCCGCAGCTTCCCTTATCACTACAAGAAAAGGCGCTCTGCGTGTTATGCCGTCAAGACAAGAAGTAATTGACTTCATCGCAGAAAGCGGAAGATAATTTTTTAAGCCAATAGAATATGTTCTTAATATGACAGCCGTATTTCCATCGGTCAGTTAGGGAAATACGGCTGTCATTTTTCAAGTTTATAATAAAGGTAATAAAAAACCTCCAAGTGCCAGTCTTACAAACAAACCACTCGGAGGTGCAAATAAATACTCCCTAATTATATCAAAGATTTACTTGTTAGGGTTCACCTTTGACATCAGAACAACCGTCTCAACGGTACTTTCATTGACCCAACAAAGTTCCTGTGTTTCCCTGTCTCCAAAATACACCGGAAAACGGAACTTTATGTGCTTCAGGAATCTGC
>URMH01000071.1 GCA_900549015.1 uncultured Blautia sp. | reverse complement strand
ACACTGTACTCCATTATGCAGGATCCTATGACATCTTGCGGATGCTTCGAGTGTATCTGTGGTATCGAGCCATTCTCCAACGGTGTTGTTATTGCAAACCGTGAGTATGCAGGCATGACACCTCTTGGAATGACATTCCCTGAAATGGCATCTATGACAGGTGGCGGTGTTCAGACACCAGGATTCATGGGTCACGGAAAACATTTCATCGGTTCCAAGAAATTTATGAAGGCGGAAGGCGGTATCGAGCGTATCGTATGGATGCCAAAAGAACTGAAAGAATTTGTTGCAGAACGTCTGAATAAGACAGCAAAAGAACTTTACGGAATCGACAACTTTACAGATATGATCGGTGATGAAACAATCGCTGAAGATCCGGAAACACTTGTTGCATTCCTGACAGAGAAAAACCATCCGGCACTTGGACTTGAGCCAATGATGTAAATCTAAAGTTTGTTTGTCAGTCAGCACATTGAACTTTAGCTGTGAAAACAGGAATTATCCTTGTCAATTCAAGGGATATTGTAGTATAATAATGTCGGATATTGTGGGCATACCAGGCGTGGTATGCCTGCATAATAAAAATTAAAGGAGGCTAACGCGAAATGCCGTTTAATCAGAAACCACAAAAATTTAATGCAAAGATTAATGCAGTCACAATCGGAAGCGGAGACAAGACCGTTACTATCGGCGGAGACAGCACATTCCCATTTTATACTTTTGATGCACCATCAGAAAACACACCTAAGATTGGTGTAGAAATTTCTGATATGGGCCTTGAAGGAGTATCTGAGGGAATTAAAGCTTACTATGACGGAGCTTCTACTATGGCTGAAATTGCAAAAAAAGCAGCAGCTATGGAAGGAGCTGATTTTGTTGCACTGATTCTGGAAGGCGGAGACCCGAATGGTGAGAACAAATCTATTGACGAATTAATCGCAGTGGTAAAAGAAGTTGCAGAAGCAGTTGACTGCCCGTTAGTAGTAGAAGGATGCAAGAACGTTGAAAAAGACGCGGAACTGCTTCCTAAGGTTGCAGAAGTTCTTCAGGGACGAAACGTTCTTATCCTTTCCGAAAAAGAAGAAAACTACAAAGCAATCGGTGCAGCAGCAGGTCTTGCCTATGACCAGATTGTTGGTGCAGAATCTGCAGTAGACATCAACCTTGCAAAACAGTTAAACGTTGTAACAACTCAGTTAGGCGTAAATCCGGAAAAAATCGTTATGAATATCGGTAGTGCAGCAGTAGGCTATGGCTATGAATATGTTGTATCTACTATGGACCGTATCAAAGGTGCAGCTTTATCTCAGAATGATAACATGCTGCAGATGCCTATCATTACACCTGTATCCGCTGAGACATGGGGCGTAAAAGAAGCTATGGCTTCTGAAGCTGATATGCCTGAGTGGGGCTCACAGGACGAGCGTGGAATCAACATGGAAGTTATGACAGCAGCAGCAGACCTTGCAGCTGGTTCTGATGCAGTTATTCTGAGACATCCTCAGTCTGTTGCAACAATTTCCAAAATGATCAAAGCACTTGCGTAATTGAATAGGAGGAAGAAGATATGGCACTGAATGGTATTCAGATTTTTAAATTAACACCAAAGAAAAACTGTAAGGAATGTGGATGCCCGACATGTATGGCTTTCTCTATGAAAGTTGCACAGGGCGCTATGGACATTTCTGCATGTCCGCATATGTCTGAAGATGCACTTGCATCTCTTTCCGAGGCAACAGCACCGCCAATGAAGACAATCAAAATCGGAGCTGGTGAAGAAGAGTTTACTCTTGGCGGAGAGACTGTATTATTCAGACATGAGAAAACATTTGTAAGCAAACCGAGATATGCAGTTTCTCTCTGCACAGATATGGATGATGCAGCAGTAGAAGCAAAACTTGCAGAAATCCCGAAGGTTGATTACGATCGTATCGGTGAGAGAATGTATGCAGAGCTTGTATACGTAAACTGCGGTGAAGGCGCAGATGCTGCAAAATACACAGAGCTTGTAAAAAAAGCAGCAGGTCTTGGCAGAACTCTGGTTCTTGGCTGTACAGATGTTGAAATCGCAAAAGCGGCACTTGAAGTATGCAAAGATACAAAACCTGTATTAAATGGTGCAAACGCTTCCAACTATGAAGCAATGAATGCAGTTGCAACAGAGGCAGGAGTTGTTCTTGGTGTATCCGGAAAAGATTTAAACGAGCTTTATGATACAACAGCAGCACTTGAAAAACTTGGAAACAAAAATCTTGTACTGGACGTAACAGGAGCTGATATTAAAGAAACATTTGCTAATGCAGTTCAGGTTCGCCGTGCAGCATTAAAAGATCAGGACAGAACATTTGGTTATCCGTCCATCGTAAATACAGTGAAAGTTGCAAAAGGAGATGCACATCTTCAGGCAGCTCTTGCAGCAGTATTTACAATGAAATATGGTTCTATCATCGTTATGGAACAGATTACATACGCTGAGGCACTTCCGTTATATGGACTTCGTCAGAACGTATTTACAGATCCGCAGAAGCCAATGAAAGTTGAACCGGGCATCTACCCATTAAACGGAGCAGATGAGAACTCTCTCGTTGTAACAACAGTTGACTTCGCTCTGACATACTTCGTAGTATCCGGTGAGCTGGAGCGTTCCGGTGTTCCGCTTAACCTTGTAATCAACGATGCAGGCGGACTTTCTGTTCTTACTTCCTGGGCTGCTGGTAAATTCTCCGGAAACAGCATTGCAAAATTCATCCAGGAGCAGGTTGAGCCAAAGGTAAAATGCAGAAGACTTGTAATTCCGGGTAAAGTTGCTGTTCTTAAAGGTGATCTTGAAGCAAAACTTCCAGGCTGGGAGATTATTGTAGGACCAAGAGAAGCAGTACAGCTTGTAAAATTCTTAAAAGATATGCAGTAAGAAAATTTAATTATTTAATTAAAGGAGAATACAGGGATGGCAAAATTTGTAACAATCGGAGAAAGACTTTCCACAACAGCTCCGGCAGTAAACAAAGCGTTTACAGAAAGAGATCCGGAGCCGATTATCAAGAGAGCAAAACAGCAGCTTGATGCTGGAGCTACTTATCTTGATGTAAACATCGGACCAGCTGAGAACGATGGTGAAGAACTTATGAAATGGGCTGTACAGCTTCTTCAGTCCGAGTTCGATAACGTTCCGCTTGCACTGGATACAACAAACATGAAAGCAATCGAGGCTGGTATTTCTGTATATAACAGAGCAAAAGGAAAACCGATCGTAAACTCTGCAGATGCAGGTGACAGAATTGCAAACATCGACCTTGCAGCAGCAAACGATGCTATCGTTATCGCACTTTGCTCTTCTGGTATGGTTGCTTCTGACAACGATGAGCGTATGATGCACTGCCAGAACATGCTGGAAAGAGGTATGATGCTTGGTATGGATCCACAGGATCTGTGGTTTGACCCGTTATTCCTCGTTGTAAAAGGAATGCAGGAAAAACAGATGGAAGTTCTGGAGGCAATTAAAATGTTCTCCGATATGGGACTGAATTCTACAGGCGGACTTTCCAATAACAGCAACGGTATGCCGAAACATATCCGTCCGATTATGGACTCTGCTCTTGTAGCAATGGCTATGATGCAGGGATTGACTTCCGCTATTGTAAATCCTAACGATTTACGTCTTATGGAAACAATCAAATCCTGTGACGTATTCAAAAACAACACTCTGTACGCAGATTCCTATCTGGAAATCTAATAGTCAGATTCATAAGAATATGGCATGTACCTGAGGGCTGGAGGCTTCGGCCTCCGGCCTTTTTTAAGATATAAGAAAGGTGGTTACCCAATGTTTAAGGTAACATTTGCATTCGAAGACGGCAGTGCAGTAGAAGTATTTGCCAATGCAGGAGATAATCTGCTGGAAGTAGCAAGAGGGGCAAACGTAGCAATCGATGCGCCCTGTTCAGGAAATGCTTCCTGTGGAAAATGCCGGGTGCAGTTAAAAAGCGGAGAACTGGATTCAAAGAAAACACTTCATATAACAGATGAAGAATTTCAGCAGGGCTGGAGACTGGCATGCGTAAGTCATGTGAGTGCCGATGTGGAGGTTATGGTACCTGATATTTCTTCAGCTTACAAGAGTCGGATGAAGGTCGCGGATTTAAGTTCAGAAGAGGAAATCGCCATTTTTGAAAATGCAAAAAAAGAGGTAGAAGATACAGGAATTGAATTGCGGAACAGCCTGGATGTTGTGGAAGTAGAGATGGACGAACCTTCTCTTGATAACACAATGCCGGATAATGAGCGCTTAAGCAGAGCTCTGAAAAAATATATGAATCTGAAACGTGTGCGGATTCCCTATACGGTACTTCAAAAACTTCCTGATGTGTTAAGAGAAAACCATTTTAAAGTAAAATGTGTAATCCGCACTACTCCGGATGATATGTTTGTTTATGATATATTCGGAATCGAGGAAGAAGTGGTAATTGGCGGAATTGCCATTGATATTGGAACAACAACAGTTTCTGCTGTTCTTATGAATATGGAGACAGGGGAAATTCTTGCAAAAGGTTCTGCAGGAAACGGACAGATTCGTTATGGGGCTGATGTAATCAATCGTATTATAGAATCTCAGAAACCGGGTGGAAAGAAAAAACTTCAGGACGCAGTGATAAAAGAGACGATCAATCCGATCATCAGTGAAATGTGCAGAAGCGCAAAACTTCCAAAAAGTCAGGTTTACAGAATGTGTGTGGCTGCCAATACTACAATGAATCATTTATTTTCAGGAATCAATGCAGATCCCCTTCGTATGGAACCATACATACCGGCGTTCTTTAAGACAAATTCTCTGTTTGCGTCAGATTTGGGAATTGACATTAACAAAGATGCTCACATTATCATTGCTCCGAATATCGGAAGCTATGTAGGCGGTGATATTACAGCGGGAACTCTTGTCAGCATGATATGGAACAGACCGGAATTTTCTCTCTTTATTGACCTTGGAACAAATGGAGAGCTTGTATTTGGAAATTCTGATTTTATGATGAGCTGTGCATGCTCTGCAGGCCCTGCCTTTGAAGGCGGAGACATCAGCTGCGGTATGCGTGCTACAGACGGAGCAATAGAAGCCTGCACCATTGACAAAGAAACAATGGAGCCTTCTTATCAGGTAGTAGGCGAGCCCGGAACAAAACCGATTGGTCTTTGCGGTTCCGGTATTATCGATGTGATCAGCGAGCTGTTTATGTGCGGAATCATCAATCCTAAGGGAAAATTTGTCAGAGAAGGAAAGCGTGTCCGTCACGATCAGTATGGAATGGGAAGTTACGTTCTTGCTTTTGAAGAAGAGGCTGGTTCTGTAAAAGACGTGGAGATCACAGAGGTGGATATTGATAACTTTATCCGTGCCAAAGGCGCGATCTTCTCTGCGATCCGTACCATGTTAAGTTCCCTCGATTTCGACATTTCCATGATTGATGATGTGTATGTAGCCGGCGGAATTGGAAGCGGAATTAATATGAGAAATGCGGTAAATATCGGAATGTTCCCGGATATTCCGCTGGAGAAATTCCATTATATCGGAAATTCTTCTCTTACGGGCTCTTATCTGATGCTTCTTTCCACAGAGGCGGAGAAAAAGACGTATGAGCTTGCATCCAACATGACTTATATGGAACTTTCCACAGTGCCTACATATATGGACGAGTTTGTAGGAGCCTGCTTTATTCCTCATACAGATACAAATATGTTCCCTTCTGTGACAGAAGCAATGGAAAATAAATAAGAGGTACGACATGGCTTTTAATATCAATGACTTAAATTATGAAAAAGACAGCAAGGAGCGTATGCCCTGGGAACATTATATGGCAGAGTACAGGGCGGCAGACCCGAAGGAGATTGCCGGTCGTCTTTCCATTCCTTATGATGAGGAAAAAAAGATGTTTACTCTTATCTTTCTGGGAACAGAGTATTCTGTTTCCTATCCGGATTTTACAGTGAGCCACAAAGAAGACGATATGGGCTATTATCCTCTGGAAGAGATGATTTACGCGAAAATCCTGACCATTCGTTTCCTTCTTCACGGAGCTGTCTCCATAGGTACAGGAAAGTATAAAACTTACAGAGAAATGCCCTGGGGAGAAGTATACCTTCGTCAGTTCGACGGACGCTGTATCAAACGTCTCGCTTTTACTTACGGAATGCGCACAGGAGATTTCCGGAAGATCATGGAACACATTCACGGGAAAGAAATTTCCTTTGGAGATGTGGCATATGAGGTGGAAATTTATCCGGGCTATCAGATTCAGATGATTTTATGGGAGGGAGACGAGGAATTTCCGCCTTCTTCTCAGATTCTTTTTTCCGATAATTTCCCGGTATCCTTTGCAGCCGAGGATATGGCTGTTATGGGAGACGTGATTATCGGTTCTTTAAAAGCATTTGCTAGATGCGTTTAAGGGAAATAAGATGAATAAATAAAGGAGGCAATTTTTATGGGCTTCAAAAGTGATATTGAAATTGCACAGGAAAACACTCCGCTTCCGATTACGGAGGTTGCAGCAAAAG
>URMH01000070.1 GCA_900549015.1 uncultured Blautia sp. | reverse complement strand
ATAACATTAGCCTGTATAGGCAGGATAATATGGATAAATCAAATAATCAAAAGAAATGCAAACAGGACAACGAATAATCTCTAAACAAAATTGATTAGTAATTGTCGAATTCGAATAATATATTAGAGCCAAGAAAGCCCGTAAAATAGGCATTTCTTGGCTCTTTTTATGTCCAGCGATACGACTTATTAAAAAAGTGAATAGATTTTATTTTTACAATCGAATTGCCGAAAATAAAATTTTTTCTCTGCATCCAGAACCAAATCCTCCATATATACATCTAATTAGTGTAAAATAAAAGAACCAAACGCGCGTAACCACATCCGGCCGGATAGAAGGAGACAACCGACTATGACAAAAGATGTAGTTATCAAAGAAATACGGCAATCAGAAGCCATGATGTATCATGTGGCAAAGTCTATTTTGAAAAATGATTCAGACTGTGCCGATGCAGTACAGGAAACGCTTCTGAAAGCTTATGAAAAACTGCCTACGTTAAAACAGGAGTCATTTTTCCGCACCTGGCTTACAAGAATACTGATCAATGAATGTAATGGGATTTTGCGAAAAAAGAAGCGTGTGATTCCGTATGAAGAATATATGCAGAAAACAAGAGAGTCTGCAGAGAAAAAATATACGCATTTATATATGGCGATTCTGGAGCTTCCGGAAGAGCTGAGAGTTCTGGTGACGCTATATTATATAGAAGGATTTTCTCAAAAAGAAATTGGAGAAATTCTGAATATGCGGGAGGGAACTATCAAAAGCAGACTTTCCCGGGCGAGAGCTCTTTTAAAGGAAAGCCTGACAGAAAATGAAATATGTTCCAGGACAAAAGAAGAAGCCAGCACGAAGCTGCAGTTACGATAAAAGGAGGAGTGATTATGCAGGATCAGAATTGGAAAAAAGCAGCGCCGAAGATACCGGAAGAATTTCATATAAAATTTGAAGAAACACTGGAGAAGATTGAAGGACAGAAAAAACTTTCGTATAAAAGAAGAGGCAGAAAAACAGTGCTGCGAATACTGGCTGCAACAGCTGTATTATGTTGTCTGGCTGTTACTACCATTGCGGCAGGAGAGCTTTTTAAGTGGAACGATGTGTTAAAGAAACGACTGAATCCGTCAAAAGAGCAGCAGGAATCTCTGGTAGATCAGGGGTATATTAAAGGAACCGGTCAGTCACAGACCCAGAAGGGAGCAACAATCACTCTGGTAAATACCGTTCAGGATCAAAAACTTTTGTATGCACTTTTTAAAATAGAGACAGATGAAAGTATTTCTATGGATGATACAACGTCTTTTTAGGATGGTTTGAACATAAAACTCGATGGAACTCCTATATATGATCTGGAGGAGCTTGGAAGTCACGGGGCAGGAGCCGGTTTGACATATCCTGAGGGAATATCGGAAATTTCTCCGCTGCAATATACCCTTTACCTGGATTATGAATCCGGCGGCGGTATCGGAGGCGTTGAAGAAAAGTGGGATGAAGAAAATGGAATAGTAACTATTTCAGGAGGCTTTGCACAGGTAATTGATGTGGAAAAACTGGAGGCAGTACATTTTGGAAATGTAGATGCCTGGCTTACGGTGAGATAAGAATTTTATTTCTGAAAACTGTCACAGAATCCGGCGATATACGTTTTATTAGTAAAAGACGTATCAAAACAAAAGGAAGAAGGGAGGGAGCATATGAAGCAGAAAGAGTGGAAGCAGATTTATGAACAATATTATAAACCTATGTTTTTATATGCCCTTTCCCTTACAAATAATGTGCAGGACGCGGAAGACCTTCTTCAGGAAACCTTTGTTAAAGCGTTTCTTTCTTACAAAGATACAGGGAGTTTAAAAGCATGGCTGATAAAAGTGCTGCGAAACGAATTTATTAGTATGATGAGAAAACGCAAAAAAGAATTTTTATCAGATGGCGAGACGTCTTTTTTAAACGCAAAAAGTGAAGAGGAGGAGATTTTGGAGCAAATCATACGTGAGGAGGAACGAAAAAAGCTGTTTCGGGCAATACAAAAGTTGGGCATTAAGCAAAAAGAGATATTGATTGAGAATATTTACTTTCATATGTCTGATGAACAGATTGCAGAATCTCACGGATTGACAAAAGAAAATGTGCGTCAAATCCGCTCCAGAGCCAGGAAAAAACTTCTTCAAATAATAAAGGAGGAATCGTGATGGAGGAAAAAAATAAAAGTAATTTTACGGAAGAAAGCTTAGATCGGGAATTAGAGAAGCTTGTAGAAGATATGCCGGAGCAAAATGAAGATTTTGAAAAAAAGATTGACCGATATATAAACAAGAAAATAAGAAAAATCACAGTGAAAACAGTGCTTGTTATTTTCGGTATCATATTTGTTTTGTTCTTAATCATCAGCCCTGGAATGGATGCCGTGTATCTTAATCCTGAAAAACTCCAGAAGGACCAGACATTTCTTTCTGTAATGCGGGATTATTATGATGTTACAAGACCGTATATTGAGATCAATGATATTCAGGTGGAGAAAAAAGGCTTTGGAAGATATACACTGGGGATTTCTGCAACGAATAACATAAAAAGCCGTAATATTGGCATAGAAAATGTGTGGGTGAATTTGGAGCAGGGGAAATATAAGAACTGGCAGGATCCGGAAGTGCTCCTTGTGACAAGATTGGGGGAATTTGAGAATCCCGCAGGGCGAGAAGACGTAGAAAAACTAATAAAAGAAACGGAAAAATTGCCGGAATCAGCAGAAATCAGTCTTGCCGTTTCAGAAGAAAAAGTAAGAGATGTGGAGGAGCTTCGAAAAGAAAAAGTAAATCTTGACTGGATTGAAGTATATCATCCGGACATTGAAGGATTTCAGGGGGGACTCAATCTCTGGAGAATTATGTTATTTAAAGAATCGGATAACAGAGATGAGATGACAGAAGAGGAACTTTTAAATGTTTATGTGGAAAAGCTAAAGAATCTTGTTGAGCATCCGGATATTTGGCAGCCGCTTGATCTTCCTTATCATTCTACAGTCTGGCAGGATGGAACAGAGGAAATGAAAGACTGCTACGAAGCTGCAAAAAAACTGAAGAAACTGCAGACAAAGGCATATTATATTTCCGGCCAGAGAGATGAGATTTTGGAGTTTCTTAAAAAAACAGATATAAAAACAATCTCTGTACACAATGTAAAATCTAATATCTGGGAATAAGCGAAGCACATCCTGGTGTAAGGCGGAGCAGGTCCCTCATCTTTTGAGGGGCTTGCTCCGTTTGCTTGTCATTACAAGTTACTTTTGCACAGATTTCAATTCGCAACATTTACTTTGCGTTCCTTTCTTTTGCCTTTCACTTATAAGACGTATGGACAGGCGAAACTGTTGAAAAAATTGAAAGTTTTTTATATTATACACGATTTTACAGTGAGAACGCTTATTGACTTTCTTTTGCCTGCTTGCTAAGATAGAATCTTGGTTGAAATTATATCCTTCGATAGAAGGAGGGAGGATTTTATGTCAAAAAATAACAAGTATGAAATTGATATGTGCAACGGTTCTATTATGGATAAGCTGATTTCCTTTTCCATTCCACTGATGCTATCCGGCATTTTGCAGCTTCTGTTTAATGCAGTGGATATTGTTGTTGTGGGGCGTTTTTCCGGAAGTCAGGCTCTGGCAGCAGTCGGTTCCACATCGGCTCTTATCAATGTATTCACAAATCTTTTTATTGGGATTTCTCTTGGGGCAAATGTTCTTGCGGCACGTTTTTATGCAGCGGGAAAAGCAAGAGAAATGTCGGAAACGGTACATACTGCAATTACACTGGCGCTAATCAGCGGAGCAGCTATGGGATTGATTGGATTTATTTTTTCCAAAGGCGCACTTGGATTGATGGGAACACCGTCAGATGTAATTGATCAGGCTGCTCTTTATATGAAGATATATTTCCTGGGAATGCCGTTTTTTATGCTTTATAATTATGGTGCGGCAATTTTAAGAGCAGTAGGAGACACAAAAAGACCATTGCTGTTTCTTGTGGTGGCTGGTGTGACGAATGCTGTCTTAAATATGATTCTTGTAATTGCATTTCATATGGGTGTTGCAGGTGTTGCGATTGCTACGGTAGTTTCTCAGATGATTTCCTGTGTTCTCGTGCTTCGCTGTCTGTATCAGACAGAGTCTGCCTATCAGCTTCGTTTTTCAAAGCTTACGATGAAGGGAGCTTACCTGAAGCAGATTTTTCTTGTAGGAATTCCGGCAGGGATTCAGAGTACCGTGATTAACTTTTCCAATGTGCTGTTACAGTCCTCTGTCAATTCCTTTGGCTCTGTAGCAATGGCAGGATATACGGCTGCCAATAATATTTTTGGATTTTTATATGCGGCTGTGAATTCTGTTACGCAGGCATGTATGAGTTTTACCAGCCAGAATTTTGGTGTGGGAAAATGGAAAAGAATGGATAAAGTGCTTGTAAACTGTATTGTCCTTACGGTGGGAGTCGCACTTGTTCTGGGCGGCGGAGCGTACGTTTTCGGACCGGAGCTTTTAAGAATTTACACTTCTGATCCGGAAGTTATCAAGTGTGGAATGGAAGTGCTGCTTTATACGACAGTAACGTACTTTATGTGCGGTCTGATGGATCTGTTTCCGGGAGCACTTCGTGGAATGGGACATTCGGCAGTGCCTATGCTTCTGTCTGTTATCGGAACCGTGGGAACCAGAATTGTATGGATTTATATGATTTTCCCGGCACACAGAAGTCTGGATGTGCTTTTTATTTCTTATCCGGCATCCTGGCTTATCACTATTGTTATGCAGGTGATTTGTTTCTGGATTGTTCGGAAAAAGCTTCATAAAAAAATGAAAGTATATGCAGGAGAAGAAAAATGAAAAATATGAATTTGAAAATTAGATTAAAACAAATTTTATTGCTAATTCTTGGTCTTGCGATTGCTCATCTTGGAGTGACCTTATTTATTCAGGCTGATCTTGGGGCTGACCCTTTTAACGTACTGATCCAGGGGATTTACAGAAGTGTACCGTGGCCTTCTGCAATTTCCTGGAGTCATGGAGCAACGCATATGCTAGTGTGTTTTTTCATTATTATTGTACTTCTTTTTGTTGATAAAACATACATAAAAATCGGTACTTTAATCTGTATGTTTTTAGGCGGTCCGATTATTGATGTGTTTACCGTTCTCCTGAAAAATTATATTAATAACAGTCTTTCTTTTGCAGTACGCATTCCTGTTCTTATTGCAGGCTGCGTGATTCTTGCGATGGGAATGACAATTGTGATTAAATCAGAAGCAGGAACAGGACCAAATGATCTTGTTGCAATCGTGTGGAGTGACAAATGGAATAAGCCATTTGGTATCATCCGAATTGTGACAGATTTCTGCTTTGTTGCAGTTGGATTTTTACTGGGCGGAACGTTTGGAATCGGAACGATCATCTGTGCATTTGTAGTCGGTCCGGTAGCACAGATTTTTATGCCCTATGCAGAAAAAATCTGTAAGCGCGTAATGAAAAATGCGTAGAGTCTATACAAGCGTTTTCATTTATTTTCCTGATTTTCAGATACAGGAATTGTGATCATTGTGATATAGTCATTCTGGGCATTTAAAGCCATTTCATTTAATCCTTCTTCGTATGCGTAGCCTGTAAGTTTCAGGTGATGTTCGGAGGCATATGAGAGGATTTTTTGGTAAATATGGGGAAGCTTTCCCCAACTGCCTATACAAAAGGCACGAAGATATTTTCCGGCCGGAAGTATTTCATCGTATATTTCTGAGGCAGAAGGACAGTAGGCAAAAAAGGAAGTGTAGCGTTCAAAATGATTTTGCCGAATATCTTCGGAAGAAATACGGCTTCCAAAGCTGCCATAAAGGTGGAAGAGTTTTTTCAGGCGAAGTGAAAATTCGGCTGCAATGGAAAAATCGTTTTCATCGTATTTCCCTGAGATGGGAGAAGAAAGAACGATTTTTCTCTGAGGAAGAGTACACAGCTCAATGGCGCCGTCTTCGGACTTCATTCCAAGCTTCAGTCTCTCTGCCTTCTGTTCTAAAAATGCCTGTGCTGATAAAAGCTGTTTGATGGATTCATCAATCAGCTTTTTCTTTTTTTCCATCATCTGAGAAAATGATTCATCAGAAAGTCTTGTAATATATTCTTTGATTTCTTCAATCGATAAACCGATTTTCCGTAATGTTAAAATAAGCTCTAATTGTGCAAACTGAAAACAGGTGTAGTAGTGGTATCCGTTGTCTCCAATTATTTCCGGACAGAACAATCCGATATCATTGTAATAATGCAGGGTGCGCTTGTTGACGCCTGTCAGTTTGGCAAATTCTCCGGAAGAATATAAATAATTTTTATGATTCATAAAAATACCTCTTGACTGTACAGTTACTGTACATTATACGATACATGGCGAAGAGAGAAAAATCAATGGAAATCAATCAGAATAAGGAGATTTTATGGAATTTAAGTCATTAAAAGAACACCAGTGGAAAGAAATTAAAAAAATATATATGGAGGCATTATAATGGTATCGTAATTTAAGACACTTTCCGAGACATTTTATAATGAATCTGAT
>URMH01000069.1 GCA_900549015.1 uncultured Blautia sp. | reverse complement strand
GTCATTGCTTACAGCAATCACATTGTCAAAAGTTACGGTTTCACCAGCTTCAACACCGAGTTTCTCAACTCTGATCACGTCGCCTTCAGCAACTTTGTACTGTTTACCACCTGTTGCAATAATTGCGTACATTCGTGGCACCTCCTATAATCTTTACTCGCCAGATATGGTGACCTTTTGGTTCTTAAACCTCTCTGTGCGGCATACTCGTTTATCTTAGCACGGAAATATCAATCCGTCAATATGATTTTTAAAAAAAATCTCAGATTTTGTCTTATTTTTTTACAGGCAGAATTTCAATCCAGTATCCGTCCGGGTCTGTAATAAAATAAATGCCCATTTCCGGATTTTCAAATGCAATGCACCCCATCTCCTTATGATGTTTGTGCAGCTCTTCATATTTATCTGTATCAAATGCAAGATGAAATTCACATTCTCCAAGATTGTAGGCATCTGTTCTGTCACGAAGCCATGTAAGTTCAAGCTGGAAATCTGTTTCTCCGTCCCCAAGATAAACCAGTTTAAAAGAACCATCCGGAGCATTTAACTCTCTTACCGGATCAAGACCCAAAGCCTCTTTGTAAAAAGCAAGACTTTTTTCAATATTTAATACATTAAAATTAAAGTGTGCAAATTTAAGCATAGTATCCTCCATTATTAGTTAACATAAATATATTATCGCAAACCTATTTCTTTTAAATCCTCAGAAAGAGGACGGCGTACTTTTTTTCTTGTCATCTCCAGAATATGAAGCGGCGTAATATCCACAGCCTTTGCCTTGACCGAATCTTTTCTTAAATATTTCTGGAGCACATGAAAGAGCTCGTCCTGGTGGTCCGGGTTTTCCATATTAATAAAATCAATAAGAATAATGCCGGACAGATTTCGAAGACGGAGCTGCCTTGCAATTTCTTCTGCTGCCTCCAGATTGATTTTCCGGTACGTCTCCTCCGCCTTTTTCTTCCCTGTAAACTTTCCGCTGTTTACATCAATAGATACAAAGGCTTCCGTCTGCTGGATCACAAGAAAACCGCCGCTTTTTAGCCACACCTTCTGCTTCTGCGCTTCTTCGAGAACAACGCCAAGACGGTACAGCTTATATAAAGGAAGGAGCTTATCCTCATAAAAGCGCACCTTCTTTTCCTCTCCTGGACTTATTTCCTTCAGATATGCAGAAATACATGTAAACGCCTCCGGAATATCCGTCACAATCTCGTCCAGATGTTTGCTGCATATGTCCCGGACCGCATTCATATAAAAAGGCTCCGTTTCATAAACGAGGCTGAAACAGGTGCGGCTTCTGCCGTAAACCGCTGTTTTTTCATAAAGGCGCTTCAAAAAAGAAAGCTCTGTAAGAAATTCTTCCTTACTTGCCTCTCCCGCGTTTGTGCGAACAACAATGCCGTACTCCCGAGGAGAAATCTCTCTTTCTTCTTCCAGCCATTTATTCAGACGGTTTTTCTCCTCCTGGATCAGCTTCTTGGAAAATCCGATTTTTTTCTCTCCTGTGGTGAGAACCAGATATTTTCCCGTAAAATTCAGATTCGTAGTTACTGCGGGAAGCTTTCCCTTCATTGCTTCACGGCTTACCTGTACAAGGAGCATATCTCCGGGACGAAGGGGTGTATTTTTTGTTCTTCCGGAGGAAAACACAGGATTTTTTACGTCGCTTAGCGGAAGGTAACATCGGACTCCCGGAGCGATCATGACAAACGCAGCCTGGATATTGGCGGCAATATTTTCCACCTGTCCCACATAAATATTGCCTAAAATGGACTTTTTTCCTTTTTCCTCAAGCATCAGTTCCATGATGTGCCCGTCTTCTTCCAGAGCAGAGGCATTACAGGGAACGCCTTCTATTTCCATTTCGGCAATAATAAGCTTACTCAACTTCCTCACCAAGGGCTTCCAGAGGGACAAATACCGGTTTTTCTTCCGTTCCTGTATTTGCGTACACTTCCAGTCTCTCTACTGCATATGCAAAAGGAGAAAGCTCTTCTCCAAGCCACTGAAAGAAGGTGTCTGTCACAAGCTCCGGTTTTGTGTAATTGGCGCTTGCGGAAGCCAGCATATAAAAGATTTTATTTTCATGAAGCTCCATCTTATAAATAAAAGGACGGATATTTACTTCCTTTTCACTTTTCTTTGTCTTCTTTGTAACAAGAATCTCCTCCTGAGACAGAAACTGGGAAATTTTATCCTTCCAGTCGCTTTTTGGCTCTTTTCCCTCGCGAAATTCCACGTAATAATCGGCTGCTGCCACAAGGGACATTGCCTTACTTGCTTTTCCGTCCTCCACCTGGCGGGCGCTTAAAACCTCCATGCCCTCTGACATTGTGCTGTTTAAGCGCTTTACGATTTCCTTTGTGGGAATGGTTTCTGTAAATTCCACATCAAAATATTCCCCCTGGCTTGTAGTGCCTACTCCGAGAGGCGCTGCAAAGGACATGATCATATGAGGGCTGTAACCTCCGGAAAAAGCAGCGGGAAGTCCGGCTCTTCTGATGGCTTTCTGAAAATAACGCATTGTATCAAGATGTCCTACAAACTTTACAGGTCCCTGCTTGCTGAATTTAATTCTCACCTTCATAACATACGCCTCCTCCATATCGTTTTGCCCCGCAGCCGGAGCACTGCTGACGGCAGTTCGGTGTCACCGTCTCATTTTTTGCCTGCTGCCACTCACGGATCAGGAACTTCTTTGTCACTCCCGCGTCAATAAAATCCCACGGAAGGATTTCTTCCACGTCGCGCTCACGAAGAGTATAGAAATCAACGTCTACGCCGGTTTCGGAGAAAGCCTCTTTCCATATGTCATAGCGGAAGCTTTCCGACCAGGCATCGTAAAGAGCGCCTTTTTCGTATGCCTTTAAAATTACGTCTGCACATCTTCTGTCACCTCTTGCAAGGAAACCTTCCAAAATGGTAACGTCCGGCTCATGCCAGTTGTATTTAATGCTTCTCTGATTTAACTGGGCGCGGATTTCTCCTTTTACTACCTTCGCCTTTTCAATGAAATCCTCCTCTGTGTACATAGAAGCCCACTGGAATGGCGTGAACGGCTTTGGAACAAAGAAGGAGGTACTTACATTAATCTGTACCTTTCCATTTCTGTTCTCCTTTGGAATCTCATAATATTCCTCCGCGATTTTCTGGGCAAGATGGGCAATCCCTTTCATATCCTCCTCTGTCTCTGTAGGAAGACCGAGCATAAAATAAAGCTTTACTCTGTTCCAGCCGCCGGCAAACGCCTCTCTTGCGCCTTTTAAAATCACTTCCTCCGTAAGACCTTTATTAATTACATCACGAAGTCTCTGAGAGCCCGCCTCCGGCGCAAAGGTAAGACTGCTTTTCTTTACGTCCTGTACCTTGCTCATCACGTCAAGGGCAAAGGCGTCGATACGAAGAGACGGAAGAGAAATATTTACAGCCTCCTCTTTAAACTCGTCGATCAGGAAATTTACCAGTTCTTTCAGTTCTGTATAATCACTGGAGCTTAAAGAACTTAAAGAAATTTCCTCATGTCCTGTATTTTTCAGCATCTCTCTTGCGGATTCCTTTAAAGTCTCCACGTTTCGCTCTCTTGTTGGACGGTAAATCATACCTGCCTGACAGAAACGGCAGCCTCTGATGCAGCCTCTCTGGATTTCCAGAGTTACACGATCCTGTGTTGCCTTTATAAACGGAACAACAGGAGCGGGAATAGCGCGGTATCCGGCTTCCATATCTGTTACAATCTGTTTGGAAACAGTTTTGGGGACACCCGGACGGTTCGGCTTAAAAGAAGCGATCGTTCCGTCTTCTTTATAAGTCACATCGTAAAAAGCAGGCACATAAATTCCCGGAATCTGCGCAGCCATCATAAGAAAGTCTTCCCTTGTGCCGCCTGCTGCCTGATTCTTTTTATAAGCGTCAAAAAGCGCATCATAGGAAGTTTCTCCCTCGCCAATATAAAACAGATCAAAAAACGCTGCCAGTGGCTCAGGATTGTAAGCACAAGCCCCCCCTCCAATAACAATAGGTCCTTCCTTACGCTCAGAAGCCAAAAGAGGGATTCCGCTTAAATCAAGAACCTGAAGTACGTTTGTATAACACATTTCGTATCCAAGGGTAATTCCCAGAAAATCAAAACTTTTTACCGGATCCTGGGATTCCAGAGCAAACAGGGAAATATTTTCCTGACGCATAACCTTATCAAGATCAGTCCACGGGGAAAAAACACGCTCACACCATACATCTTCCCGCTCATTAAAAAGATTATAAAGAATCATCATGCCAAGATTTGACATACCGATTTCATAAACATCCGGGAAGCACATGGCAAAACGAATCTTCCCTTCCTTTTCCTTCATAACAGAGTTTACTTCTCCGCCGATATATCTTGCCGCCTTATCAACCTGCAGCAAGATTTCATCACTCAGTGCTAATTTTCTCATATATTTCCTTTCTCTATATATTTGGCAAATTCTTTCAAACCTGTATATGATTACACTTATCTAATCTACACCATTATATACATTTTAAGGAAGAACTTCAAGCAAATATCTTTCGATGTCATTCAATATTCAATTCAATGTTTCCGGTAAAGTCCTCACACGCAATTCCGATATAATTTCCACCTTCAGGGAGCATAATTGTATCTCTGTATGTTCCGGTTGTTTCAATCAAAGTGACTGCTTCATCAGATCCGGAAATCCAAAATACTTTTGCAGTACCTTTCGTAACCTCCAAAATGCAGTCAACAGACAGCTCCTTACCAGCTTCCCGGTTTATAGAAGTTCCGCCGAACAAATACTCCGTATCTGAAAAATCCTCATAGTCGGCTGTATAGCTTCCTGTATAATCGTCAGTCCCTTTTTCCTTCGTGCCTTGTAAAGACGAATTTCCGGTAAGCGCTATAGAACCAGCAGACTGCACAATATGATTATACTGATCGAGAATTTCATCTTTTGTGCAGCCGGAAAGTATAAAACTTTCCAAAAGGACAAATGTCAATGCTAAAACTATTTTCTTCATAAAATCATCACCAGCCTTTCTTTGGTGCTACCTTTTTGGCCTTTTTCTTTGTTTGGGTTGCTTCTCGCTCTTTCATGCACAAAATCAAGATGGCAGAAATAACGACAGCAAGCACAAGACTGCAAGAACAGGTTCCGATATTCCAGTTGACTGCGGTATCATAGCTACGGTAGCCTACCATTCCGAGACTTGCGGTAATCGGATAAAGGTTTGCTAATGTCATATTTCCTGCGGCAAACATCCCTCCATATCCATAGACAAAAGCAATGATTACACCGACTAAAAAGCTACCTGCCCTCCGACAAGTAAGAGCGATAATCGGCAGAACCGCAAGATATAAAAAGAAATTAACCGCGGTAATCTGCAAGGTTGCTTTTAGAGCTAAGGAAATCTCAAAGCCGGGAAATCCCACAATCATTTCTGCTATGATTGTAAACAGACTGCATATCAGCCCGAAAATAATAGACAATACGCCGCACACAATCAATTTTCCGGTCAGCAGTTTCTTAAAAGAGATCGGCACAGTCAGAATATTTTTCAATGTGTCATCCGTCTGCTCACGAGAAATCATATATCCAGCAATTAGGCTGATACACATCGGAAAAATCATGGACATATTGTTTTTGATGACCTGTTCTGTAAGATAGGCGAAATCCCAAACGGAACCATCATTCGCCATAGAGGTAAACAAGGTCAGCAGGACGGATAGGAGCATGAGTGCAACGCCCGCCCAAAGGATATGATACCTTTTCAATTTATAAAATTCTGTTTTTACAATGCGAACCATGTTTATTCCCCCCTCTGCTTATATAATCTGTCAATCAGTAAGAACGAAACGAATGCCATGATCCCAAGAATGAATACAACTTGAAATGTTGAAGGAATCAGCCCTGTCATTTGCTCCAGGTCCATTTTTATTCCATGAGCCGACATATCTCCTGCACTCCAAAATGTAGTCAGTGGCGTGGGCAGAAGCCATAACATGGTTTTAGGCAGTGTGTCAAACAATGCCGTAGCACTCATGTTCAGAACGCTGTAAAAGACACACAGCAAAATGGAAAAAACATAGGTCTTACTGAAAAAGACAACAAGGACAATCAACGGGAGTGTTCCTGCCGTAATGAAGATCCCCGTTTCAACCGCCAAAAACAGCTTATAACCAATTCCATAAACTTCTAATGTTCCAATTCCGCAAAGAATTGTTGCAATGGTAGAAGCCACACAAAAAACAATTCCAAAAAGAAAGAGGACAATAATCTTTGCAAGCACCATTTGCGTGCTGGTTACGGGAATTGTACGCAGATTTTTGAATGTGTCGTTGTCGCGTTCCATAAAAAACAGGATAGCGGCAATCACACCGATAATGCAGGGCAGTAAAAACTGGATACCATATCCTAACACCATGTTAAATAGTCCGTCGAAAGCATCTGCCTGATCCGTATATCGCTCCATCATAGAGGGCGTTGTCATCAGATAAGTCAGCGGGATTGGAAACAGGAACGCAGCCAAAATAATCAGCGGAATAAATTTCTTCCGTTTCAATTTCAAAAATTCGCATTTGATTAGTTTAAGCAATTCCTTCGCCCCCTGTCACACGCTTGAAGTAATCTTCAAGACTTTCTTCACAGGTATGTGCTTCTGATACCTCCAATCCGTTTTCTACAAAAGCGGTTACAATTTTCCCAACAGGTAAATCAAGATTATGTAAGCGTAAATTATGGTCGTCCTGTATAGAAAAATTGTTTTCATGGAAAGTACGTTCCAAAAGTCTTGCCGCCTGTGCGGTATCAGAAACAGTAAAGCGGATATGCTTGCTGCTTTTTGCTTCCAGTTCCGCAAGGCTTTCTTCTTCCAGTAATGCGCCATGGTCGATAATTCCAATATCATCAGCCAATAGAGAAATTTCCGAAAGAATGTGACTGGAAATTAAAATCGTTTTACCTCTTGCATCACATAGCTCCCGAATAAAAGAACGCACTTCTGCAATACCGATAGGGTCAAGCCCGTTGATAGGCTCGTCTAAAATTAAAAGTTCCGGGTCGTGCATGACTGCAAGGGCAATCGCCAACCGCTGCTTCATGCCAAGAGAGTATTGCGAAAACAGCTTTTTATCCTTGTAAGGTAGCCCGACTAAATCCAGAGCGTCTTTGATGGCATGATTGTTTGGTACTCCACGCAGGGTAGCAAAGATACGCAGGTTCTCCGTACCGGTCAGATTGGGATAAAAACCAGGGGACTCAATCAAACTGCCAATGCGGGGCAGCAACTTCTTTTCATTTCCTTGCAAAGACTTTCCCCAGATTTTGACCTCACCGGAAGTAGGCTTCGTTAAACCCAACAGCATTTTCATAGTTGTGGTTTTTCCGGCTCCGTTTCTACCCAACAGACCATAAATTCTCCCACGCTTCACATGGATATTTAAGTCAGCCACACTCTTT
>URMH01000068.1 GCA_900549015.1 uncultured Blautia sp. | reverse complement strand
GTTAAGACGCCGCCCTCTCACGGCGGAAACACGGGTTCGATTCCCGTACTGGCTGCTTCAATATCAGTTTTCTGATATTTATAAAACACAAAAACATATGTCATATGGCCAGTTGGTCAAGGGGTTAAGACGCCGCCCTCTCACGGCGGAAACACGGGTTCGATTCCCGTACTGGCTGCTTCAATATCAGTTTTCTGATATTTATAAAACACAAAAACATATGTCATATGGCCAGTTGGTCAAGGGGTTAAGACGCCGCCCTCTCACGGCGGAAACACGGGTTCGATTCCCGTACTGGCTGTTTTAAAGCATCGAGATGATTCTCGGTGCTTTTCTTTTGTTTGCAACACCAAAAGGCAAAAGGCGCAAATTCACCTTATTTCTGCACATTAAGTAAATTTACGCCTTTGCGTCCAACCTGAAAATCCGTCAGACAGCCTTTCTTCTATCTTTTACTCTTCTACATCTTCCGCAGGCTCTGCCGGAATAAATACTCTGCTTTTTTCTTTTTTTGTATGTTTTTTCTGTGCCCGCTCCGTTGCTTCGCGGCAAAATTCCATCTGCGAATTGATGAGAGTCTTTCCGCGTTTATCCTGTTTTTCATAGCTTCCGTCACTTTTCAGAAGATGGGCTTTTACATTATCTTTAAATTCCAGCGTCAGAATGTGGACCAGTTCTTTTTTGATGGATTCGTCTTCCACCGGAAACACAATCTCCACACGGCGGTCAAGATTTCGCGGCATCCAGTCTGCGCTTCCCATATAAATCTCTTCGCTTCCTCCGTTATGGAAGTAAAAAATACGGCTGTGCTCCAGAAAATCTCCCACAATAGAGCGCACATGGATATTTTCGCTCACACCCGGAATCCCCACCTTCAGACAGCAGATTCCGCGAACAAGAAGATGGATCTGCACACCGCAGGAGGACGCATAATAAAGCGCCGCCATGATCGCAGGATCGCACAGAGAGTTCATTTTCGCTACAATATAAGCAGGGATTCCCTTCTTTGCGTGTTCCGCCTCTCTTTCTATCAGTTTCAGAAAGCGGTCTTTCATCCAGATCGGCGCAACGATCAGCTTATTCCATTTCTTCGGTTCCGAATATCCGGAAAGCATGTTAAAGACAGCCGTCGCATCTTCTCCAAACCGCTCGTCACAAGTAAAGATACCGCAGTCTGTATAAAGCTTCGCTGTGGAATCGTTATAATTTCCGGTTGCCAGATGTACGTATCTGCGAATCCCCGTTTCCTCCCGGCGCACCACAAGGGTGATCTTACTGTGCGTTTTTAATCCCACCAGACCGTAAATAACATGGCAGCCTGCCTTTTCCAGTTTTTTCGCCCACACAATATTGTTTTCCTCATCAAAACGAGCCTTTAATTCCACAAGAACCGATACCTGCTTGCCATTTTCTGCTGCCTGGGCAAGCGCCGCGATGATCGGAGAATTTCCGCTGACACGGTAAAGGGTCTGCTTGATAGCAAGAACATCGGGATCCTTCGCCGCCTGGCGCACAAAGTTCACCACAGGATCAAAGCTCATATACGGGTGATGAAGGAATACGTCTCCCTCACGGATTACTTTAAAAATATCCTTTTCTTCCCGGAACTGAGGAACAGGAGCAGGAACGTACCTCGGCGTCCTGTATTGATTGAATCCTTCCTGTCCGTATACCTTCATAAGCATGGTAAGATCGAGAGGTCCGCTGATTTCGAAAATATCGTCCTCTTTAATTTCAAACTCTGTTTTCAGAATTTTCAAAAGACGCTCATCTGTCTTTTCCTGAACCTCAAGGCGGATCACCTCGCCCCACTGGCGTTTTTTGAGCTGTTTCTGAATTTCCACAAGAAGATCTTCCGCCTCATCCTCGTCGATAGTGAGATCTGCATTTCTCATGATACGGTACGGGTGTGCGCAGACTACGTTATAGCTTAAGAACAGCTTTTCAATATTCCGCTCAATGATTTCCTCCAGAAGAATAACGGTTGTGTCCCCCTTTTTTGCAGACGGGATCTGTACTACTCTCGGAAGAACAGACGGGACCTGCACAGTGGCAAATTCCAGTTGTTCTTTTCCCTTCTTTTTATCCTTTTTGGAAATCAGGGCGCCAATATTTAATGTCTTATTCCGGATAAGCGGAAACGGTCTTGAGGAATCCATTGCCATAGGAGTCAGGACAGGGTACACATTATCCTCAAAATACCGGTCCACAAATTCTCCCTGCTCTTTATTTAAAAGCTCATGCTCCACAACAAGGTGCATTCCCGACTTTGCAAGAGCCGGGAGAAGAGAACGGTTCAGAGTCGTATACTGCATATGCACAAGCTCATGTGTCTGGAAGCTGATTTCTTTTAACTGCTCCTTTGCTGTCAGTCCTGCAATATCTGTTTTTGAATATCCTGCATGAACCTGGTCTTTTAAAGATGCCACACGCACCATAAAAAATTCATCCAGATTCGACGCGGTAATACTTAAAAATTTCAGTCTCTCAAAAAGAGGAAGACTTTTATCACGGGCTTCACTTAATACTCTGTCATTAAATTTCAGCCAGCTCAATTCTCTGTTTCCAAAATATTCCGGCTTTTCAAATTTTTTAATATCCATATTTCCCTCCCGCAGACATTTCTGCCTATATTCTTCTCTTCCGTCTCAGCACAAGATGGATTCCGAAAACTTCCTCAAAAAACTCCACCTTATCTCTCAGAAGGCCAAGTTCCAGAGAAAGATCTCTCGGAGAATCTACGATCACAGAAAGCTCCCTTTCTTTTAATACGGTTCTTATGTCCGTCACCTTCTGATAATGACTTCTGTCCATCGCATTTGCAATCCTGAGAATCGCCGTAAGCTTCGCGATCAGAAGATAATTATCTCTGTCTGCCGTTGTGCCGCTTTCATAAGTACCGTAATGGCGGAACTCCTTCGTATTATAGCGCACAACATTTGCAATAATATTTCGCTCTCTCGTGGAAAGACCGATGATTTCCGTTTCCATAATGATCCGGTAGGAGCATTCCGACACATCTCCCATGCTGATATACTTCCCGCAATCATGAAGAAGCACTGCAATCTGTAAAAGAAGGCGTTCTCTCGCTCCCATTCCGTGTACTTTTTTGATACTGTCGAAAATGGCGAGCGCGATCTCCGTCGTTCCGTTAATGTGATTTTTCCCTGTAGAATACCGTTTTGCAATGTTTTTGGACGCTACAATAATATCATTCTCAAAATTATGAGCGCTTTTTATAAATTTTTTCTTTTCCGCAAAGTCGTATGCAATTCCATCAAGAAGAGAAAGTCCGGGCACCCAGAGGGCTTCCGCATTAAAGACCTCAATAAAGTTTTTACAGATAACCATAGTCGGAACTACAAGAGAAGCATATTCCGGGTCAATTTCCATCATTTCCGAAAGCTGCTGCACAGGCATATCCGCCACCTGCTCATACTTATTCATAAACTCCGCTTTCGTTACAATATTGTCCCTTCTCTCCTCCTGGAAAATGGTATCCGTCAGGAAATCCCCCATAAGTATCACATTTTTAATATCCCGGTCCTTTAAGTAAAGACGCTGAAAGCTCATAATATCATTTCGGATAAATTCCTCTACAAGCTGCCCATAATGGTTCGATGTCTTTTCCAGCTCTTTTAATCGTTCCCGGACTCTCATACTTCCCATCTTGAGACTCTGGGTCGTCACAAGCGCATCTTTGTCAAAAAGGGAAACCTGCAGGCTTCCGCCTCCCACGTCCAGAATGGCCGTTCCCTTCTGGATCATTTTTTTAAATCCTGTCTCTATGGCTGCAATAGATTTATATCCAAGAAAATGCTGCTCTGCATTACTTAAAATTTCCACCTGGATTCCGGTTCTCTGAAACACCTGCTCCAAAATCACAATAGGATTTTTCAGTTCCCGGAAAACGCTGGTTGCACAGGCTCTGTACGCCTCTGCTCCAAATTCCTTCATCACCCGTTTAAAATCGAGAAGAATCTCACAGAGCGCATCTACCATGTCTCTCTCAAGCTTTCCTCTTGAATACGCACCCTTCCCCAGTTCCAGACGGTATCGTATGTCTGTCAACTCTTTAAATCCTACTTTTCTGGAAAGCTCAAAAATCTTCATGCTGACCTCATAAGAGCCCACGTCGATCGCCGCAAATGTTGTAACTGCCATATTTCTTTATTCCCCCTTTCCCAGAAGATAGTCAATAAACTGCTGAGCAGTCCGTCCTGTCAGCCCGCCGTGCGAAAGCTCCCATTTATTTGCCTCAAGAAGAAGCTCCTCCTCGGGCATGGAAATGTGATGACGCTCTGCCAGAACCTTTACTATATTCTGAAATTCCTTTTTATTTGGCGCCCCGAAATAAATCCGCACTCCAAACCGGTATACAAGAGAAAGTTTTTCCTGCACCGTATCGGAAGAGTGCAGATCATCGTCATCCATGATTTCCAGCTTATCGCCTGACCGCTCTCTCACAAGATGGCGGCGGTTGCTGGTGGCATAAATCAAAATATTATCCGGCTTTTTCTCAAGGCCTCCCTCGATCACAGCCTTCAGATATTTATATTCTATCTCAAATTCCTCAAATGACAGATCGTCCATATATAAAATAAATTTATAATTTCTGTTTTTGATCTGACGGATCACTTCATTTAAATCCTGGAACTGATGCTTATACACCTCAATCACACGAAGCCCGTCCTCGTAATATCGGTTTAAAATCCCCTTGATACTGGATGATTTTCCCGTTCCCGCATCGCCGAAGAGAAGACAGTTGTTCGCCTTTCTTCCCTGCACAAACGCTTCCGTATTTTCAATGAGCTTCTGCTTTGGAATTTCATATCCCACAAGATCTTCCAGTTTCACATGGGCAATCCTTGTAATAGGCGCGATCACAACCTCTCCTTTTTCCCCGTGTTCGATGCGGAAGGCTTTATGAAGGCCGAGCTTTCCCACTCCGAAATCCCGGTAAAAGCCTACCATATCATCCTTAAATTCCCCCACAGAAGAAGCTTCCGCCAGGGTTTGGCTCATGCTGCAGATCCTGTCCCGGATCCGGGAATTAAACATTTTGCTGCTTCCGTCTACATTTTCATAATTACAGATCACAGAACAGCACCCGGTTCCGTATATTCTGTCAAGACGGCTTAAATCAAATTCATACAGCTTTTTAAAAAACGAAAAATCCTGTTCTGCAAGACAGTTGACGCTTCCGGAAACCGGTCCTTTTATCTCGCACGCCATACTGAACGCATTTTCATGGTTCACCAGAAGAAAGGTGAGATAATTATGCCAGAGATTCCCGGAAAATCCATACATTCCCGCCATCTCCACAAGTCCGTGCACGCACCGGTACAAAATCTCTCTTCCATTTTCTGAAATTTCTTCTCTTTCACAGTCATTTATAAGAAACACCATATCTTCCAGTATTTTTCCTTCCGGAAAATCCCGGTAAAGAATACACTCTCCTAAATTCACTGCTCCTCGCCTCTTTTCCTTCCATAATTTCCCAGAACCCGAAGAAGAATGGATTCAGACTCCAGTCCCCGGAGCGCATTTTTTACAGCACTGTCTCTTAAATTCCCTTCGAAATCTACAAAGAAACGGTACTCCCACGTTTTTCCCGGAATGGGACGTGATTCTATTTTCGTCATGTTAAGACCATTATAAATAATGTGTGACAGCATATTATAAAGAGTTCCGCTCTCATGAGGCAGTTCGAAGCACACGCTGATTTTTTCCGCGCCCTCCTCGCACACCGGTTTCTTTCCTACAATAATAAATCTTGTAGAATTTTCCTGATTTTCGCATATATTTTCCGCAAGAACGGAAAGTCCAAAAACTTCACCTGCTTCCCTGCTTGCAATAGCAGCCTGAGAAACATCTCCGTCTTCCTTTACCTTTTTTGCAGCTCCTGCTGTATTCGCAGCTTCTGTCCTGTTCCACTCCTGATGATTTTCCAGATATTTTTTACACTGGGCAAGTCCCTGCTGATGGGAAACTACTTTTTTTATCTGAGAAAGCTCTGTTCCGGGCAGCCCCAGAAGCACATGCTCCACACGGATAACCTGCTCCCCTTCAATGAAAAGCTGATATTCTGTCAAAAGATCGTAAATATCCGCCACAATCCCTGCTGTAGAATTTTCAATAGGAAGCACTGCATAATCTGCTGTTCCGTTTTTTACCGCTTCCATAGCATCTCGCCACGTCTTTACATGAAAGCTTTTTATTTCCTCGCCGAAATACGCCCGCATGGCAGCATAGCTGTATGCGCCTTCCACTCCCTGAAACGCCACGTTTGCATTTTTAAGAGGCAGCTTTTTCACAAAGAGAAAATCTTCTTTTTCCTCTGCGCCCTGTTCTGCCAGAAGCTGATACTGTCTTTTTCTGCTGATCGCCATAATCTGCTGAAACAGCTCCTGGACTCCCAGCGCGTTAAATTCACTGTCTGCCCTGCTTTTTAAGGTTTCAATTTTCTGTCTTTCCCTCTCCGGGTCAAGCACCTTTTTTCCTGCTTTTATTTTGTACGCAGCCACATCTTCGCAAATTTCCATTCGTTTCTGAAAAAGCCGCAGTATTTCTTCATCTATTTCATCAATTTTTCTTCTGCATTCCTGTAAATCAAGCATTTTTCTGTCTGTCCTTCCGTTTTTCTACTGTCTCGCTTAAAATTCCAATAAAAGAAAGTGAACCAAAGGCGAGGATCACGTCTTCCTCCCCTGCGAAGGAATGCGCTGCCTCTACCGCTTCCTCAATGCTTTTCATTGCCTGTACGTCCTTATGAAACTCTCTTGCCGCAAGAGCAAGCTCCTCTGCAGGCAGGGCTCTCGGATTATCTGGCGCTTCAATGGTAAAAATCTTTTCCGCATACGGACAGGTTTTTGAAAGCACTGCTCTGTAATCTTTATCCCGGAACATTCCCATAATAAAGTAAATCTTTTTCCCATCAAAATAATGTCGTATGGAAGACGCCATTTTATCCGCTGCTGCAGGATTATGCGCCCCGTCTACAATAAAAAGCGGTTCTTTTGAAAGAACAGTAAAGCGTCCGTTCCATCTTGTACGGAGAAGACCTTCTTTTCTCTGCTCCTCTGTAGTTGAAAATCCAAGTTCTGAAAGAAGGTTCAAAGCCTCCACCGCCAGAACTGCATTTTCCTTCTGATATACGCCTCCAAGAGAAATCCGGTACTCCTCCCCTTTATAAAGAAAGCTCTGGCCTTCCGGACCCTCCTCTGTCACAAGGGCAAGCGCCCCGTCAGACTCTCTGTAAGGAACGCCGCAGATTTCACATGCGTTTTTTATGGCATCCTCCGCCTCCTGTTTCTGGTGTACCGTTATCATGGGACAGCCTTTTTTTATGATCCCGGCTTTTGTCTCTGCGATCTCTCCCAGGGTATTTCCAAGAAATCCGATATGGTCCATGCTGACAGACACAAGAACTGATAAAAGCGGCTCCTTTATAATATTTGTGGCGTCCAGATTTCCGCCCATTCCCACTTCCAGCAAAACAAGATCACAATTCTCTTTTTTAAAGAACAGAAATGCCACCGCAGTCTCTATTTCAAATGCAGTGGGATGGGGATAATCATCCTTTGTCATA
>URMH01000067.1 GCA_900549015.1 uncultured Blautia sp. | reverse complement strand
GGGGTGGGGTGAGGCAGACCTTCCTCTGTCATCTGAGAAATCGCCTGCGCCGTCCTGGAAAGACAGAGAGCAAAGTCCTCCCTGGAAATCGCTTCCCCGGAAACCTCCATTCGTTCTCTGTAAGAATAAAGCGTAGGAGAAATATAACGCCCCACTCTGTATCCTGCCTCTCTCAGCACAGTATATAAATATGCAATTACCGAACCCTTCCCGTTGGTTCCTGCCACATGGATCATTTTCAGTTTATCCTGCGGATTCCCGAGACGCCCCATAAGTTCTCTCATGTTATCAAGCCCCAGAACACTTCCGTATTTCTGGGAATCTTCTATGTATTTCCGGCTTTCCTGATAGTTCATTTTCTTTTAGCTCCCGTTTTTTCAAATCTTTTCGTCATTATATCCCACCTGTATTATTTTTTCAAGGTTGGCAATACTACAAACAGGTTAAATTTTTGTAAAATAAAAGGAGATTCCTTATGCTCAAACGAAACTTTCTGCTGTGCGGCTCTCTCGGCTGGTGTCTGGAAGTTTTCTGGACAGGAATGCACTCTCTTCTCTCGGGAGAAGCCACAATGATGGGAAAAAGCTCTCTTCTTATGTTTCCCATATATGGCTGCGCCGCCCTGATAAAGCCGATATACAAAAAAATCGCCGCCTTTCCTGTTCTTCTTCGGGGAAGTCTCTATACAGGAGGAATTTTTCTCACAGAATTTACTGCCGGAAGTATTTTAAAACACTTCCATATGTGCCCCTGGGATTACAGCAGCTCCCCCTGGCAGTTTCACGGCGTGATCCGTTTTGATTACGCGCCTGTATGGTTTTTTACAGGTCTTTTTTTTGAAAAAATACTTACGAAATCATCTTGAAAAAAGCCACCGGGTATTATATTATGATTAGAAGGGATGTTCAGACCCTGATACCAAAAAACGGAGGTATAACATGAAACACTTAATGAGTCCATTGGATTTTTCAGTAGAAGAACTTGACAAGCTCCTTGATCTTGCCAACGACATCGAAAAAAATCCAAAAAAATACGCACATACATGCGATGACAAAAAGCTTGCCACTTTATTCTATGAGCCAAGCACACGTACACGTTTAAGCTTTGAAGCTGCCATGATGAATCTGGGCGGTAAGGTTTTAGGCTTCTCTTCCGCTGATTCCAGTTCTGCCGCAAAAGGTGAGAGTGTCGCAGATACAATCCGCGTAACTTCCTGCTATGCCGACATCTGCGCTATGCGTCACCCAAAAGAAGGCGCACCCCTTGTCGCTTCTATGGCTTCTTCCATTCCTGTTATCAACGCCGGAGACGGCGGTCATCAGCACCCCACGCAGACTTTAACCGATCTTCTTACTATCCGTTCCCTGAAAGGACGCCTGGACAACATTACTATCGGTCTGTGCGGCGACTTAAAATTCGGACGTACCGTTCACTCTCTGATTGAGGCTTTAGTACGTTATGACAATGTAAAATTTGTTCTCATCTCCCCGGAAGAGCTTCGTATTCCAAGCTATATCCGTGAAGATGTATTAACACGTAACAACAAAGAATTTGAAGAGGTGGAACGCCTTGAAGATGCGCTTCCCAAGCTTGACATTCTCTATATGACACGCGTACAGAAAGAACGTTTCTTCAACGAGGAAGACTATGTACGCATGAAGGACTTCTACATACTGGACAAGGCAAAAATGGACCTTGCAAAAGAAGATATGTACGTTCTTCACCCGCTGCCCCGTGTAAATGAAATCTCTGTAGAAGTGGATTCCGATCCGAGAGCAGCTTATTTTAAACAGGCACAGTACGGCGTTTATGTCCGTATGGCGCTGATTCTTACATTACTGGAGGTGGAACTGCCATGTTAAATGTTGGAGCACTGAAGGAAGGCTATGTACTGGACCACATCAAGGCCGGCAAAGCCATGACGATTTATCACGACTTAAAACTTGACAAACTGGACTGTACCGTTGCCATTATCAAAAACGCCCGCAGCAACAAAATGGGCAAAAAGGACATCATCAAAGTAGAATGTCCTCTCGGCGATGTTGACCTTGATATTCTCGGATTTATCGATCACAACATTACCGTAAATATTATCAAAGATTCCAAAATCGTAGATAAAAAAGAACTGAAGCTTCCAAAACAGGTCGTAAATGTGATCAAATGCAAAAATCCGCGCTGCATTACTTCTATCGAGCAGGAGCTTGACCACATCTTCGTTCTTGCAGATGAGGAAAAAGAAATTTACAGATGCAAATACTGCGATGAGAAGTACAGAGGAAAACGCAACAAATAATAAAAGCAATCAAAAACAGAACCCGGCTCACCATACAACAGGAGAACCGGGTTCTGTTTTTATATATGTTTTTTATTATTTGCCTTTATACGCAATCAGACCGATAAGCCGGGTTATGTCATTGGGTAATCATCTATCTAGGCCCTTCGTTGCCAGAGGGCTCAAGCGACCCACCTGAAAGCACGACGGGCAGCCGTATCGCTTTCTTTTCGGTCTTGCTTCGAATGGAGTTTACATGTGCCCGCTCTGTTACCAGAACGGCGGTAGTCTCTTACACTGCCTTTCCACCCTTACCGGGAAATCCCGGCGGTTTATTTCTGTTGCACTGGTCTGGGAGTCACCTCCACCGGACGTTATCCGGCATCCTGCCCTGCGAAGCCCGGACTTTCCTCGTCTGAACCCTTTCGTCTGTTCAGCCGCGATTACCTGGCCTGGTTGCGCAAGCGCTATTTTATCACGTTTTTCCAAACTTGTAAAGAGAATTTACACATTAAAACAACTTCCTCCGATAAATTCCCGCAAAAGAGAATTATTCGGCACTTCCTCACTTGGAACAGGAACAAAATAATCAAAGAATTTCAAGAGGCGTTTTGCCTCCTCATACTCCGGCTCATCTTTTCCAATTCCAAAAAGAAGCGGCTCTGCATAAACCTTCAGACAGGCAAGCTCGTATACAAGCGCCGAGTTAAACATCACGTCCGCCTGCTCCTGGAACGGGAAAATATTCTCTTCCTCTCCTCTTCTCACAGAAGGCCATCTGGCAATGGTTTCTTTTGCAGACGTCCCCCTTGTTCTCGCATCACGGACAATGCGTCTAATCAGACGTCCGTCTGTCGTTGGAATCCGATTATGCTCATCTATATTCAACTGCGTCAGGGCACTGATATAAATTTTAAACTTGCTTTCTTTTGGAAGCGCATAGCTTAAGCGGTCATTTAAACCATGTATGCCTTCTATTACAAGAATATCTTCTTTTCCAAGTTTCAGATAATCTCCCTTATACTCCCGCTTTCCTGTAACAAAATTATAAACAGGAAGCTCTACTTCCTCACCAGAAAGAAGAGCGAGCATATTTTCATTAAACAGCTCCACATCAATAGCTTCCAGACATTCGTAATTTTTCTCCCCAAATTCATCGAGAGGGGTATCTTCTCTGTTTACAAAATAATTGTCAACAGCGATCGGATGAGGACGCATTCCATGTGCCATAAGCTGAATGGAAAGTCTGTGAGAAAAGCTGGTCTTCCCTGATGAAGACGGTCCTGCAATCATTACAAATTTTACATTTCCTCTTTCCTTTATTTGCTGCGCAATATCTGAAATCTTCGCCTCCTGAAGCGCTTCCTGGATCAGAAGGATACTTCTCACACCTTCCCTGGTCAGTTTTCCGTTTAAATCTCCAACTGTAGCCACATCCATTTTCTCGCCCCATTCCTGAGATTCCTTCTGTACAGAAAAAATCTTATTCTGAGGAACAAAAGGATCCAGCTTATCCGGTGTTTCTTTTCTTGGAAGGATCAGCACAAAACCTTCATCATAGAGCTGGAGATCAAAATATTTCACATATCCTGTATGACACGCCATAAATCCGTAGAAATAATCCTCAAAACTTTCAATGCTATATATATTCACTCTCGAAACACGGCGGTAACGGAACAGCTTCTCTTTATCATACATATGGTGCTTATGAAAGAGGGCAATCGCCTCATCTGTTCCCACACTTCGCTTTATAATAGGAAGCTTCGCTTTTACAAGCTCTTCCATTCGCTTCTTTACCGAGGCAAGAAACTCTTCTGTAAGAGCAGTTCCGCCCTCCATTGTAAAATAAAGGCCATTTCCAAGAGCATAATGAATCACTGTTTTTTCCAGATTCTTCTTTCCTGTCACATCATAAATGGCTTTTAAAAGAAGAAAGGTGGCACTTCTCACATAAGCGTTATGACCGATTGCGTCTTTCGTTGTAACAAATCCAAGCGTACAGTCTTTTTTCAGATGTTTGTGAAGCTCTCTCAGCTTCCCGCCCACTGTCACAAGAATGACAGGTGCATCTTGCCTGTCCTGGTAATCCTTCACTATCTCCCAGTAGGAAATTCCTGCCGGATACTCTTTTTTCTCACCGTTTATTGTTACACAACACATTTTCTGTTCTGTCATTATACAGGACCTCCTTTTTGCTGCACTTTTATACTACCGTATACGGGCTTTTCACCTCTGCGCACGTAACAGAAAGCTCCGGAAGCGCCTCAAGAAGAACGTTCTTTAAAGCATCTGCAAAAATATATTCTGTTCCGTAATGCCCTGCATCAATGACAGCGATCCCCTCTGCTACTGCATCAATTCCCGTATGATGGTCGATGTCTCCTGTCACATACACATCTGCCCCTGCACGAATGGCGTCTTTTATCATACTCTTTCCGGATCCGGTACAGATAGCTGCCGTTTCTACTTCTCTGTCCGGATTTCCGTAGAAACGAACGTCTGAAAGACCGTTGCACTTTTTTACATAACGGGCACATTCCAAAAGGGACATTTTATGAGGAAGCTTTCCCACACGGCCAAAACCTTCCGGGTTCTCTCCTTCCTTATTTGTAACAGAAAGTACCTCTGTATCTGTAAGCTTTAAATACCCGGCGCTCAAATCCGCCATTCCCAAAACATCATAATTTGTGTGCATGGCATAATAGGGAATATCCTTTTGAATCAGCTTTATAATCTTTCTTCCTGTAAAGGTATGATTATTTATTTTTTTTATTCCGGAAAAAATCATAGGATGGTGGGTAATGATCATATCTGCTCCCGCCTGTTCCGCCTGACTTAAAACCTCTTCCGTAAGATCAAGGGCAAGAAACACATGGGACACCTCTTTCTCATCATTTCCAACTAAAAGCCCCACATTATCCCAGTCCTCCGCAAAGGAAGGGGAATACTTTTCTTCCAGCCACGAAATCAGTTCACATGCTTTCATATTGTTTCAGAGCAGCTTCTATCTGCCCCTTTTCCTCCTTTACTTCCTGTATGCGGGCTTCTGCCGTCCCTTTTGAAATATTTGAAAGGTGCTCCAGAATTTCATTCCGAATACGAAGCTCTCTTTCCAGATATTTTTTCAGAACAGGGTGCTTCCCAGCAAGGAGATGTTTTCCAAACATCTCATCTTCCTTTGTCCATTTTTCCATATTCTCTTTTTTTACGGGAAGCACCTTCATCACAGGATAAAATTTTCCATCTTCGAGAATCATTTCTTCTTTTACAATCTCCCAGCCCTCTTCCCGTATAAAATGCCGGAAATGAGGAATATCAGACTGGGGCTGAAGGATCATTTCCTGAAACGTCTCTCTGACTGTCTTCCCTTCTGTGAGGATCCGTTCCATGAGAGGACCGCCCATTCCCGCAATTACAAGGGTATCTCCCTCTCCCGGAGCTATCGCAGAAAGTCCGTCAGAAAGTCTTGTTTCTATGTATTCCTCAAGACCATACTGAGAAATATGCTCCTCTGCCCTGGACAGAGGACCTTTTCTTACATCCGCAGCAACAGCACCCGGGATTTTTTTATTAAGAAGCAGATATACAGGAAGATACCCGTGGTCACATCCCACATCAACAAGCTTATTGCCCTCTGTCACCATATCTGCAATGGCACAGAGGCGTAAGGATAACTGCATATTCTTCTCCTTAATCAAGGTAATCTTTCAGTTTGCGGCTGCGGCTTGGATGACGGAGCTTTCTGAGCGCTTTTGCCTCAATCTGACGAATACGTTCTCTCGTTACATTGAATTCTTTGCCCACTTCCTCCAGTGTTCTTGCTCTTCCGTCATCAAGACCAAAACGAAGACGGAGCACCTTCTGCTCTCTGTCTGTCAGTGTTCCCAGCACTTCCACAAGCTGCTCTTTCAAAAGTGTGAAGGCTGCCGCATCTGCCGGAACAGGAACATTATCATCCTGGATAAAGTCTCCCAGATGGCTGTCTTCCTCCTCACCGATCGGTGTTTCCAGAGATACCGGTTCCTGAGAAATTTTAAGGATTTCTCTTACACGGTCAACAGACATGTCCATCTCTTCTGCAATCTCTTCCGGAGACGGCTCTCTTCCCAGCTCCTGAAGAAGCTGTCTTGATACACGGATCAACTTGTTGATCGTCTCTACCATATGAACCGGAATACGAATGGTTCTCGCCTGGTCTGCAATGGCTCTTGTAATTGCCTGACGGATCCACCAGGTTGCATACGTACTGAATTTATATCCTTTTCTGTAATCAAATTTTTCTACTGCTTTAATAAGACCCAGATTTCCCTCCTGGATCAGGTCAAGGAACAGCATGCCTCTTCCCACATATCTCTTCGCAATGCTTACTACAAGACGTAAGTTTGCCTCCGCAAGACGTTTCTTTGCAGCCTCGTCTCCCTGCTCCATTCTCTTTGCAAGCTCCGTCTCCTCATCGGCTGTCAGAAGATTTACCTTTCCGATTTCCTTTAAATACATACGCACCGGATCCTCAATGCTTACACCTTCCGGAACAGATAAATCAATTTTATCAAGCTCTACCTCTTCCTCATCTTCCAGTCCGTCAATTTCCAGATCATCATCAAGAATAATATCGTCCCCGATATTTTCTGTGATGCGCAGAACATCTACTCCGCTTGCCTCCAGAAAATCAAACACCTTTTCCATCTGCTCCACATCAAGTGGCTGATCTTTAAAGAAATCGTTGATTTCCTGATACTCCAGTACGTTTTTCTTCTTTTTTGCAAGCTCCAGAAGCTCTACCAGTTTCTCGCTGAATTTACCCATATTCATTTCCATATGTGTTCTATACCTCCATATAGTGTTTATATTTTATCCTTATTCGAAAGAAATATGCAGCTTATGCCCGTTTCTTCCAAGGTCTTCCAACTCTTTTTTTGCCTGTATCAGCTCCTGAAGAGCCTGCATATCCGTTGGGTCCCAGTTTTTATTTTTTTCCGCAAGACTCTCTTCCTTTATCCGAAGGAGCGCATCCAGAAATGCCCGGTTCTGTTCCTCCGGTGTTTCCAGATGAATAGTCGCGTTAAAAAGAGACGCCACCTCTCTCTGCTCCTCACTGTCTGTAAAGACATTTAAGAGGCGGGCGGGATTGACTTCCCCTTCTTTTCTCTGGGCAAAAAGCATTTCCGCCACCTGCCGGTAAAGAGGAACTACAAAATCGGAAGGGGAAAGATACTTCTCTGCTTCCTCAAAAATCCCCGGATATGTGACAAGCCAGGTAAGCATAAGCTTCTGTGCCTTGTCTCCTGCAGATTCTCTCTTTTTCGTATCATGTCCCGTACTTTTAGGCTGCACTCTCTGTTCCGCCCTTGTTCCTTTCATGGCAAGGGTATTCACCCTTTTTCTCAAATCCTCACTGCTTATACCATATCTCCGGTAATCCTTTACAATCGCTTCTATATAAAGATTCCGCTCCAGCTCGTCGGAAAGCTCCAGAAGCATACGGGCACATTCCTCAAAAAACCGGTTCTGTCCCTGAGGCGTTTCCATATCCGCTTCTGCCTCCCCTGTATGTACACGGAACAGAAAGCTGTCAGACGCGTTTAAAAGACGCTCCTCAAAAGCCTCTGCTCCCATATTTTTGATAAATTCATCAGGGTCTTTATACGGCTTTAAGCTTACCACCTTCGCATTCACTCCCGCCTCCCTTAAAATAGGAATGGCGCGAAGAGCTGCCCGGATCCCCGCCTCATCGCTGTCATAAAGAAGAAGCACCTCTTCTGTATAGCGCTTTAAGAGGCTTGCATGGCCGGACGTGAGGGCGGTTCCAAGAGAAGCCACCGCATTTGTAAAGCCTGCCTGGTGCATGGAAATCACGTCCATATATCCCTCACAGAGAATCAGATAATTCTTCCTCGTGGTTCTTGCCACATTCAGACCGTACAGATTCCGGCTTTTATCAAAAATCTTCGTCTCCGGCGAGTTCAGATATTTCGGTTTTCCGTCTCCCATCACGCGCCCGCCAAAACCGATCACACGGTTATTGATGTCCATGATCGGAAAAATCACACGGTTCCAGAATTTATCATACATTCCCCGTCTCTCGTCCGCATTAAACAGTCCGGATTCCCGCAAAAGCTCATCAGAATATCCCTTTGCCTTCATATATTTATAAAGGTCATCGCTGTACTTGTCGGAATATCCAAGACCGAATTTCTTGATCGTCTCCTCGCTCAAACCTCTGCCTGTGAGATACTGATAAGCAGCTTTTCCGCCTTCTCTTCTTAACTGATAATAAAAATACTGGGCTGCTTTTTTATTAATCTCCAGAAGCAGGGCTTTTCGCTCCGCCTTTTCCTTCGCTTCTCTGGAATATTCTATTTTTGGAAGCTCCACCCCTGCCCTCTGCGCGAGATGGGAAAGCGCCTCCCCAAATGTATAATTTTCATATTCCATAACAAAATTAAATACGTTTCCTCCTGCTCCGCATCCAAAACAGTAATACATCTGTTTTGCAGGCGTCACAGAAAAAGAAGGCGTTTTTTCATTATGAAACGGACAGAGGCCAAAGTAAGAACTTCCTTTTCTTGTAAGTTTTACATATTGCGACACAACGTCCACAATATCGTTTTTCGTCCGTACTTCTTCAATCACATCGTCCGAATACCGCATCTGCCTTCCTCCTTTGCCAGAAATTCCCTTCCTGTTTAATAAACAGACCAGCCGGAAGGGATATAAATTTCCCGGAATTTTTCCATAGAATACTGATCTGTCATTCCGGAGAGATAATCACAGACAACCTGGGATTTTTTCTCCCCCTTTTCTGTGATCAGCTCCCTGTATTCCCTGGACATGGCTTCCGGGTGCTCAATATAATGCTCGTAAAGCTCCGTCAGCATTTTGATGGCTTTCTGTTCCTCCTTTTTTGCAAGAGGATTCTCATACACATCCTGAAACATGATGCTCCGAATATCCATAAGCCCCTCTTCAATCTCAGGCGCCATCTGGATTGTCTCTTTATTTATGCTGTTTTCAATAATACTATGTACAAATGTATTCAGTCTCTCCTTTGTGGTATATCCCAGAAGCGTACGAAGGGTAATGGGTATATCGTCCTCCGTAATAATGCCTGCCCTCTGCGCATCATCCATATCGTGATGGATATATGCAATTTTATCAGAGAACCGCACTACCTGTCCTTCCAGTGTGGACGGACTTCCGCTTGTTCTGTGATTCCGGATCCCGTCCCGGACCTCCCATGTAAGGTTTAAACCCATTCCGCCTTTTTCCAGAACTTCTACCACCCGCACACTCTGTTTATAGTGAGCAAACCCTTCCGGGTGGATTTCATTAAGAGCACGTTCTCCGGAATGTCCGAAAGGCGTGTGTCCAAGGTCATGCCCGAGGGCGATCGCTTCTACCAGATCCTCGTTCAGGCGCAGAGCCTTCGCTATGGTTCTTGCTATCTGCGAAACCTCCAGCGTATGGGTAAGGCGATTTCTGTAATGGTCGCCCTGAGGCGCCAGAAAAACCTGGGTCTTATCCTTCAGCCTGCGAAACGCCTTGCTGTGAAGGATCCTGTCCCTGTCTCTCTGAAACGCTGTCCGCATATCACATTCTTCCTCCGGACGCTCCCGTCCTATGGAATCCGCACTGCACACAGCATAAGGGCTTAACATCTGTTTCTCTCTAAATTCCATCGTTTCTCTTATATTATTGCTCATAGCACCTTCCTCCACAGACTGACAAAACTGCTCTTCATAAACCCTCTCATATTAAGTATATTCTACACAAAATTTCAAATTCCTCTTTTTTTCAAAAAAA
>URMH01000066.1 GCA_900549015.1 uncultured Blautia sp. | reverse complement strand
GCCTTTTCTCCCAGCACCTCCGGATGCACCGGAACCTCACGAAATCCAAGAAGTTCCAGCCCTTCTTTTTCTACAATGATCTCAAACATCTTCTTTGCCTGATTGCGCTGTAATTCTTCCTGCGGGAAGAAAAACTGCGCGATCCCGTACTCTCTTTCTTCTCCCAGGCTGATCCCCAGCTCTTTACAGACCTTCTGAAAAAACTTATGAGAGATCTGAAGCAGAATTCCGACACCATCTCCGGTTTTCCCTTCGGCATCCTTTCCCGCTCTGTGTTCCAGGTTTTCTACAATCTTCAGCGCGTTTTCCACGGTTTTGTGACTTTTGATCCCTTTGCTGTTTACTACCGCGCCGATTCCACAGTTATCATGCTCAAATTGTTCCCGATACAGACTTTTTGTCTCTTGTTCCATGTAATTTTTCATTCTATCCTATTCCTCTCTGTTTATTTTTCTGTTCACACCTTTTACTCTCCGCTGGCGCCATAGTTCGCCAGTACGCGTGCAGATGGATCTGTCACATCACAGCCCTCCCACTCCTGATTCGGCATCCAGAAGCCTGCGATCATTTCCGCCTGTCCCGGATAATATTTTTCAAAAATACTTCTATACAGTAAAGATTCTTTCGTAAATGGACGTGCAAAGGTATACGTTTTCCGCAAATGTTCAAACTCCTCATCTGTATATATTTTTTCTGCATACTCTTTCAAATAATCAACCATTGAATGGCCTACTGCATCCGAAAATGCCGCTTTTTCTCTCCACAAAATTTCATGAGGCAGATAATCACCTTCAAAAGCATGGCGCAAAAGGTATTTTCCTTTGCCATAAGTATTGATCTTCTTTTCCGGGTCAACGGACATGACATACTTTACGAAATCCAAATCCCCGAAAGGCACCCGGGCTTCCAGAGAATGTACCGAAATGCAGCGGTCTGCCCGCAGAACATCATACATATGCAGTTCACGGATTCTTTTCTGTGATTCTTTTTGAAAGGCACACGCATCCGGTGCAAAATCTGTGTATTTATAACCAAATAATTCATCCGATATTTCACCTGTTAAAAGGACACGAATATCTGTCTGCTCATGAATTGCCTTACATACAAGATACATGCCTATTGATGCCCGTATCGTCGTTATATCATAAGTTCCCAGAATTTGAATCACTTCTTCCAGAGTATCTGTAACTTCATCTGGTGTCATATAAATTTCTGTATGCTCGCTGCCTATATAGTCTGCCGTCTGTCTGGCATATTTTAAGTCGATGGCATCGTTACTCATGCCAATGGCAAAAGTACGGATAGGCTCATGACTCTCTCTGGCAGCAATAGAACATACAAGAGAAGAATCCAGTCCTCCCGAAAGAAGGAATCCTACCCTGGCATCTGCTACAAGACGCTTTTTTACTCCTGCAATCAATAAATCATGAATATTCCGGCAGACCGTTTCCAAATCATCATGACATACCTGTTCTGTTTCAGCAATATCACGATAGCAGATAAAACTGCCGTCTTTATAATAATGTCCAGGCGGAAAGGGCATGATTCTGTCTGTTAGTCCTACCAGATTTTTACCTTCGCTGGCAAACAGAATCACACCTTTTTCGTCATATCCGTAATACAGAGGACGAATTCCAATAGGATCTCTAGCCGCAATATATTCTCCCTTTTCACCATCATAGAGAATTAATGCGAATTCAGCATCTAACATGGCAAACATATCCGTACCGTACTCTTTATACAAAGGCAGAATGATTTCACAATCCGAATCACTTTCAAAAGTGTAGCGATCGGACAGCTCTTCTCTTATCTTCTCAAATCCATATATTTCTCCGTTACAGACTACATAGCTGCTGTCCAGCCGGAAGGGCTGCATCCCGGAAGGTGTCAGGCCCATAATAGCCAGCCTGTGAAACCCTAAAAGACCGTTTCCCGTATCGATAATCCGGCTGTCGTCCGGGCCCCTGGAAACAGTTCTGTCAAAGCCTTGTCGGAATTTATCAAAATCGGCTCCTGCCCCGCAATATCCCATAATCGAACACATACATTTTACCTCCATTTTCAGATCTGCTGTATGGCTCTCACCATCCCATGCTCGTTGTAAACAGATGCTTGATTTTTCAATTTATTTTACACTGAACAGCAGATCCCCATACGTTGTGAATGGCCAATATTTCTTTGCTGTAACAGTTTCTGCTTCATCACAGACAATTCTTAATTCCTGCATTCTGGTTAATACAGTGTCCCTGAGGTCACAGGCCTGCTCTTCAATATCTCCCGTATCCTGAGTTTTTATCAGTGCATTTTCCAACGCATCTGTCTGAAATGCAATCTGATCTGTAAGTGAAGAAAGTCTCTTTATCAGGCTGTTTTCATACTGACACGCAAGCGTCTCATTTACACTCTTTTTTAAAGAAATTGTCTTTGCCAGTTCCATCACATAGGCTTCTACTGCCGGAATGATTTCTCTTTTTGCCATATCCACCATAGTATTTGCTTCTATTACAATGGTCTTGCAGTAATTTTCCAGCATAATCTCGCATCTTGATTCCAGTTCAGCCTTAGAAAACACCTTATGTGAGGTAAGCATTCTGACGTTTTTTTCATCCAACAGATGCGGCATACAATCCGGTGTTGTTGGATAATTCAGAAGCCCTCTTATTTCCGTTGCCTCTTTTATCCATTTATCATCATATCCATTACCATTAAAAATAATCTTTTTATGATCTTTAATGGTCTTTTGAATCATTGCGTGAAGTGCTGCTTCAAAATCTTCTGCCTTTTCCAGTCTGTCTGCATAGATTTTCAGACTCTCGGCTACTGCACTGTTAATCATCATGTTGGCACACGCGATACTGTTGGAAGATCCCAACATACGGAATTCAAATTTATTTCCTGTAAAAGCAAATGGCGAGGTACGATTTCTGTCAGTTGTATCCCTGTTAAATTTCGGGAGTACATCTACACCAAGTTTCATTTGTGTTTTTTCTGCTCCTGCATAGGGAATATCTTTTTCAATTGCCTCTAGTACGCCGTTCAGCTCATCTCCCAGAAACACCGACACAACAGCAGGAGGAGCTTCATTCGCGCCAAGACGATGGTCGTTTCCGGCAGTCGCTACAGACAGTCTCAGAAGATCCTGATAATCGTCTACTGCTTTAATCACTGCGCACAGAAACAATAAAAACTGAGCATTCTCATATGGCGTTTCTCCAGGTGACAGAAGATTTACGCCTGTGTCTGTGGAAATAGACCAGTTGTTGTGCTTTCCGCTTCCATTCACTCCTGCAAATGGTTTTTCGTGCAGAAGGCAGACAAGTCCATGCCTTGCAGCTACTTTTTGCATCATTTCCATTGTCAGCTGGTTATGATCCGTCGCAATGTTGGTTGTTGTATAAATAGGAGCCAGCTCATGCTGCGCCGGAGCCACTTCATTGTGCTGTGTTTTCGCAAAAATGCCGAGTTTCCATAGTTCTTTATTTAAATCATCCATATAAGCGGCTACCCTGGGTTTGATTACACCAAAGTAATGATCGTCCATTTCCTGTCCCTTGGGAGGTCTTGCTCCAAATAAAGTACGGCCCGTAAACTGAAGATCTTTTCTTTGATCGTACATCTCTTTTGTAATAAGGAAATATTCCTGTTCCGGACCCACAGAAGTTGTAACATATGACACTTTATCGTTTCCAAAGAGACGTAAAATCCGAAGCGCCTGTTTATTCAGCGCCTTCATGGAACGAAGAAGAGGTGTTTTTTTATCAAGAGCTTCTCCGCTGTAAGAACAAAAGGCCGTTGGAATGCATAAAGTTTTCCCTTTAATAAATGCATAAGAAGTAGGATCCCATGCAGTATATCCTCTAGCCTCGAAAGTGGCTCTTAAGCCGCCGGAAGGAAAGGAAGATGCGTCCGGTTCCCCTTTGATCAGTTCTTTTCCTGAAAATTCCATGATTACTCCGCCATTTGGAGAGGGAGAAATAAAGCTGTCATGTTTTTCTGCCGTAATCCCGGTCAATGGCTGAAACCAGTGTGTATAATGCGTTGCGCCTTTTGATACCGCCCATTCTTTCATCTCTTCCGCCACAACATCCGCTACACTGCTGTCCAGTTTTACGCCTTCGTCAATCGTTTTTCTTAGAGACTGATATACTTTTGCCGACAATCTTGCTTTCATAACCCTGTCGTCAAAGACCATACATCCAAAGTATTTTGAAACATCATTTTTTTTCATAACAATACTCCTTTCGCATTAAAATAAAAAAGGCAGAGGAATCTTCCATATCCCTGCATGAAAGACGCCCTTGCCTTCTTCTATATTTCAGCAATAAAAAAGGCGTCTCTGAGATTATATTCTCAAAGACGCCCTTGCCTTTATGCATTGCATAATAACACCGAAGAAACTATCTTGTCAACATTTTTTTGTCAATACTTTTTTATTCGCAAAAATATCCATGCAGAAACCTGTGGTAAATTGTAATTGACAAACCTCGGGAATCGTTGTATAAATATACGTATGAGCAAAGGCGTTCATTTAAAAAGCAGAAATTTTCTGCTCTTAAAATGGACGCCTTTATTTTTTTATATAAAAAGCAGAAAGGAAGGTAAAAGAGAATGAAAATAGAAGGTCAGGTACGCATTCCTTCCGGCTGTGCCATTGCAGCTATGATTTCCAGAGAAGGAAGACAGATGTCCGGAGAGACTATCATCAATGCCATGAAGCCCATGCATGACCGTTCCAATGGTCTGGGAGGAGGCTTTGCCGGTTATGGAATTTATCCGGATTATAAAGACTTTTATGCATTTCATATATTTTTTGACAGCAGGACTACCCGAAAAGAATGTGAAGCATTTTTAAAAGAACGCTTCGAAATCGTGCAGTCAGAAATTATCCCTACAAGAAGATTGCCGGAAATCACAGATGAACCGATTATCTGGCGATACTTTGTAACGCCATTAAAATCCCTTCTCACATCTATGCAGTTAGATGAAAAAGAATATGTGGTGCGCACAGTAATGAAAATCAATACGGAAATGCACGGCGCTTATATATTTTCCAGCGGAAAAAACATGGGCGCATTCAAAGCCGTAGGCTATCCTGAAGACGTCGGTGTTTTTTATAAATTAGACGAATACAAAGGATATTCCTGGACTGCACACGGACGTTACCCCACCAACACTCCAGGCTGGTGGGGAGGCGCTCACCCCTTCACTCTTCTGGACTCTTCTGTTGTCCATAACGGAGAAATTTCCTCCTACGATGCCAATCGGAGATTTATAGAAATGTTCGGATATAAATGCACGCTTCAGACCGATACAGAAGTTATCACTTATGTTCTGGACTATCTTCTTCGCAGACAGAGACTTACTCTTGAGGAGGCTGCTAGCGTGATCGCCGCTCCCTTTTGGAGTACTATCGCATCAAAAAAAGAGCTTGAGGATCAAAAAAAGCATACCTTCTTAAGGACTATGTTTCCGAGTCTTTTAATCACCGGACCTTTCTCTATTGTGTTTGGTTTTAATGGCGGATTAATGGCACTTAACGACCGTCTGAAGCTCCGCTCTATGGTTGTAGGAGAAAAGAACGATATTGTCTATATTGCAAGTGAAGAAACAGCCATCCGCGCTATGGCGCCGGATGCTGAAAATATCTGGGCTCCTTCTGGCGGAGAGCCTGTTATTGTAAAAGTAAAGGAAGGTGTTTTATTATGAGCATTGAATTTATCTATCCTGAATTTGAAGTGATCCGAAATGAAAGCCGGTGCATTTCCTGTCGTATCTGCCAGCAGCAATGTGCGAATGGAGTGCACTTTTACAATATTGAAACAAAGCGAATGGACTGTAACGAAAGCAAATGCGTCAACTGCCACCGATGTGTTTCCTTCTGCCCTACAAGAGCTTTAAAAATAGTAAAAAGCGACTGCTCTTTCCGGGAAAATGCCAACTGGTCAGAAACTACTGTGAAGGAAATCTACAAGCAGGCCAACAGCGGTGGTGTCTTGCTTTCTTCTATGGGAAACCCTGGCCCTCTTCCGGTTTACTGGGATCGTATCCTGATCAATGCCTCTCAGGTAACCAACCCTCCTATCGACCCGTTGAGAGAACCTATGGAAACCAGAGTTTATCTCGGAAAAAAGCCTGAGGAGATACATCGTCTTCCTGACGGAACTTTGGACTGCGAGCTTCCTCCCCAGCTGGAACTGTCCATGCCGGTAATGTTCTCGGCTATGAGTTATGGCTCCATCAGCTACAATGCGCATAAATCTCTTGCACTTGCTGCAAAAGAACTTGGAATTCTTTATAATACCGGAGAAGGCGGACTCCATGAAGATTTTTATTGTTATGGTGAAAATACAATCGTTCAGGTAGCCTCCGGACGTTTTGGTGTCCATGAAAAGTATTTAAAAGCAGGAGCCGGTATTGAAATCAAAATGGGACAGGGAGCAAAACCTGGAATTGGAGGACATCTTCCCGGAACAAAAATTATAGGAGACGTATCCCGCACCAGAATGATCCCGGAGGGTTCCGACGCCATCTCACCGGCACCTCACCATGATATTTATTCTATTGAAGATTTGAGACAGCTCGTCTACTCTTTGAAAGAAGCAACCGAATATAAAAAACCGGTTATTGTAAAAGTAGCTGCCGTCCATAACATTGCCGCCATAGCCAGCGGAATTGCCAGAAGCGGCGCTGATATTATCGCTATTGACGGATTTCGAGGCGGCACAGGTGCAGCCCCCACCAGAATCCGAGATAATGTGGGAATTCCTGTGGAACTTGCTTTAGCCGCAGTTGATCAGCGTCTTCGCGACGAGGGAATCCGGAATCACGTTTCTATTGTTGTAGGAGGCAGTATCCGAAATTCTGCCGATGTAATAAAAGCCATTGCTCTTGGTGCAGACGCCTGTTATATCGCCACCGCCGCTCTTCTTGCCTTAGGGTGTCATCTCTGCCGCACCTGCCAGAGTGGTATATGTAACTGGGGAATCGCAACACAGCGTCCCGAGCTCGTAAAAAGACTGAATCCGGAAACAGGAAGTCAGCGTCTCATAAATCTGATGAACGCATGGAATCATGAAATCAAAGAATTAATGGGCGGTATGGGAATTAACTCCATAGAAGCTTTGCGTGGAAACCGTCTGATGCTGCGCGGTATCGGATTAACAGAAAAAGAGCTTGAAATACTTGGCATTTCTCATGCAGGGGAATGTTAAAAAATGAAAACAATTAGTCGGAGGTGTGGTATAATATGAAAATCATTAATGCTGCAAACTTAAATTACAGAGTTCTGAATGAGGCACTGCGCAGAACAGACGATGATTGTATTATTGAAGCCTGCTGCGGCCAGAGGTTTATTGCTGCCGGTATGTCTGATAAAAATATTACTGTCAATGGGATTCCGGGAAACGCACTGGGCGCATATTTAAACAACGCAAATATTACTGTAAAATCAAATGCCCAGGACGCAGTAGGCGACACTATGAACGAGGGGAAAATTCTGATCTGCGGCAACATCGGCGACGCCGCCGGATATGCCATGCGCGGCGGAAAAATATATATACAGGGTAATGCAGGCTATCGTGCAGGGATCCACATGAAAGCATACAAAGAAAAAAGTCCGGTTATGATCATCGGCGGCCATGCCGGAAGTTTTCTCGGTGAATATCAGGCAGGTGGTATCATTATCGTTCTCGGACTTCATGATGATAACAGACCGATCGTCGGTAATTTCCCCTGTACCGGAATGCACGGTGGTAAAATGTATCTGCGTGGCAAATGTGAAAATATCCGTTTTCCTGAGCAGGTAACTGCAAGACATGCAGCCCCGGAGGATTTAGATGAAATCCGCGAATATCTGTCTGAATACTGCGCTGACTTCGGATACTCTATGGAAGAACTTTTATCTGCTCCTTTTACAGTCATTACACCAGACAGTAAAAACCCTTATAAGCAGATGTATGTAGCAAATTAAAGGAAAGTAGGTAGACTTATGAAGTATTCTAAAGAAGAGGTAATGCAATATGTCCGGGAAGAAGATGTAAAATTTATCCGTCTTGCCTTTTGCGATGTATTTGGCAAACAAAAAAACATATCCATCATGCCGGAGGAACTTCCCCGGGCTTTTGAATCCGGAATTGCCATTGATGCATCTGCCATAGCCGGCTTCAGTGATGAAGAACATTCTGATCTTTTTCTCCACCCGGATGCCGACACACTTATGCCTCTGCCGTGGAGACCGGAGCATGGCAGTGTAGTACGGATGTTTTGCGACATCACTTATCCTGACGGAAAAACATTTGAATGTGATACCCGCTCAATTTTAAAAAAAGCAATTCAGGATGCCGGGAATTTAGGATTCCGGTTCTTCTTTGGTGCAGAACAGGAATTTTACCTTTTTACCCTTGATGATAATGGAAATCCCACCAGATCCCCCTATGATAACGCAGGCTATATGGATATTGCCCCGGAAGACCAGGGAGAAAATATTCGCCGCGAGATATGCCTGACTCTGGAACAAATGGGAATACAGCCTGAGAGCTCTCACCATGAAGAAGGCCCGGGGCAAAACGAAATTGATTTTCGCTATTCCGATCCACTGACTGCTGCCGATAATGCCATGACATTCCAAACTGTTGTAAAAACTGTTGCCGGGCGTAACGGTCTTTTCGCTGATTTCAGTCCAAAACCTCTGAAAGATAAACCGGGAAATGGATTTCACATCAATATTTCTGTAAAATCAGCTGATAATAAAAACTATATGGATTATGTGATTTCCTCTATTCTGGATAAAATTTCAGATATGACTGTATTTTTAAATCCATCAGAAAATTCCTATCAGCGCCTTGGCAATAATAAAGCTCCAAAATATATTTCCTGGTCAGAAGAAAACCGGTCACAGCTTATCCGCGTTCCTGCTGCTGTCGGCATATATCAACGTGTAGAACTGCGTTCTCCGGATTCATCTTCAAATACATACCTGGCTTTTGCCCTGTTGATTTATGCAATTATGGACGGCATTCAAAATAAAGTGGAGCTCCCACCCCCTTCTAATATAAACTTGTTTAAAGCTGATGCTGCCACCCTAGCAAAATTCAGACAGCTTCCCTGTGATTTCAAGTCTGCATATGCTTTAGCCGCAAACAGTCCGTTTATAAAAGAGCATATCCCAGATGCCATATTAAATATTTATGGCAATAAATAGTTGACCAATGAGGAAGGAGGGGGCAAATGATTTTAAAAGAACGATTTTACAGCATACTCATCGTGTCCGCAACAGATAGTTTCACCTCTGCCCTGACTGACCTGGTTTCTGAAACGAGATACCGTCCCGTCCATAATGTTACAAGCATCAGCGCCGCCAAACGCATACTGGCTGAAAAAACTTTTGATTTTATTATTATCAACTCACCTTTATATGATGATGCAGGTATTCGTTTTGCTATTGATACATGCGCCGCAAAATCATCAGCCGTGCTGCTTTTATTAAAAAATGATATTCATGCTGATGTTCACGATAAAGTTGTTGAATATGGCATCTTTACTCTGTCAAAGCCCGTCTCAAAACCGACTATGCTGTACGCGCTTAACTGGATGGAAAGCGCCAGAGAAAGACTTAGGCAATTAGAGAAAAAATCTTTGTCTATTGAAGAAAAAATGCTCGAAATCCGTTTAGTCAACAAAGCCAAATGGTTTTTGATCACCGAACTCTCCATGAGCGAACCTGACGCTCACCATTATATAGAAAAGCAGGCAATGGATCGATGCATTACAAAGCGGGTCATTGCCGAAGAAATTATTAAAACCTATACCTGATTTCTTTTACATGTCAGTCAGGACTGTGAAAAATAACTGCGGCAGTCAGATGTTGACCGCCGCAGCCATTTTAATAAACTTTATCTTCCTGAAGAAATCTTGCTTTTCCGTCTTTTACCTCCACAATGTTCACACTGCAGTTTGGAGGAACCTTTCCATGCCAGAAATTTTCTCTGTCCTGATACACATTCTGCAAAAGCGCCCGCACAGCACAGCCGTGGGAAGAAATAAGAATGGTTTTATCAGAAAGCTCTTCTCTTCCCGTAATGTCCTTCCAGAACTCTTCTGTCCGTTTTAAAATATCTTCTATATTTTCCCCGTTTTCCGGACGTTCATATTCCAACGGACGGTGAAAGAAGATTTCCATCTGTTTGTGGGAAATATTTCCTGCCTCATCTTTAAACTGCGTGCCCTCCAGCACTCCGAAATCAATTTCCTGGATCCTCTCGTCTGTCATCACAGGGATTTTTCTGTCTCCAAGAATATACTCTGCCGTCTGTACCGCTCTTTTTAAAGGACTGGAAAAACAGAGGTCAAAAGGCACGTTCCGTAACGCCTCCCCTGTTTTTTCCGCAAGGCGGACTCCCTCCTCTGCGAGAGGAATGTCCGCTCTTCCCTGTACTTTTCTGAGACGGTTCCACGCAGTTACTCCGTGGCGCACAACATAAAGCAGCATCAGCTTCTCAGCTCGATTCCAAGACCTGTAAGACCGTTTAAGATTTTTTTCATTACTGCATTGATCTCACTTTCCTCCAGAGTCTTATCGTGGTTACGGAAGACAACAGAGTAAGCCATAGATTTATAGCCTTCTTTAATCTGGCTTCCCTCATAAATATCGAAAAGCTCATAACTTTCCAGAATCTTTCCGCCTCTCTGCTCAAGCACTTCCTCAATCTGACCTGCAAGCACTTCTTTCGGAACAACAAGACTTAAGTCACGTGTCACAGCCGGATATTTTGCAATGCCTGTGAATTTATGGGCAAAGCCTGCAAATTCCAGAACGGAAAGAATATCGATCACTGCGATATACGCTTTATCACCGATTCCATAATTATCCGCAACAGCAGGGTGTACCTCTCCAAGGTATCCGATCACCTTTTTGCCGTAGCACATATTCGCCTGTCTTCCCGGGTGAAGATATGTTTTTCCTGCATTCGGATCGTATGTCACGCGCTCTTTCATTCCGATTTTTTCGAAAAATTCCTCGCATACGCCCTTCATGTCGAAGAAATCGCCTGCTCCGTACATTCCCAGAGTAAAGTGCATTCTCTCTTCCGGAAGCTCTGTAAGAGGAAGAGATTTCGGAAGGTATACATTGCCAAGCTCATAAAGACGAACGTCTTTAT
>URMH01000065.1 GCA_900549015.1 uncultured Blautia sp. | reverse complement strand
TTGAAAAACCTTGAATTTTCAATAAAAAACACTTGATTATATGAGGAGGAAAAATATGGGAAAATTGCGGAGAAGGGCAGGGTTTTGTGTTATCTTTACAGGTGTAGCGCTTATGTGTGGCTGTGGAAATCCTGGCGCAGGTGAGGAAGAAAAAGAAAGCTTGAAAATAGGAATCAGTGTGTATGATCAATATGATACGTTTGTATCTCAGATGGTATCCAGTTTTCAGGATTATGCAAAAGAAAAAGAAAAAGAGTGGGGGATTCCTATTACACTGGAAATAAAGAGCGCAAAGAACAGCCAGATTGTCCAGAACGATCAGATGGATGATTTTATAGAGGATAATTTTGATATTGTGTGTATCAATCTGGTGGACAGAACAGATGCATCTACAATTATTGAGAAAGCAAAGAGCAATGATATTCCTGTGATTTTCTTTAACCGGGAACTTGTAGAGGAGGATCTGGAACGATGGGATAAGCTGTACTACGTGGGAGCCGATGCCTTTGAATCAGGAGAAATGCAGGGAGAGATTCTTGTAGAGGAATGTGAAAAAAACTTTACCTCCATCGATAAAAACGGCGATGGGATCCTTCAGTATGTTATGCTTGAGGGAGAAGCCGGACATAATGACTCTATGGTGAGGAGCATGTCGGTAATTAACGAAGTTACAGACAGCGGGTATCTTGTGGAAAAGCTTGAGGATGGAATTGCAAACTGGAACAGGGATCAGGCGGCAAATAAAATGAAGCAGTTTCTGGAAGCTTATGGAGATGAAATAGAGGTTGTGTTTGCCAATAATGACGATATGGCTCTTGGCGCAATTGATACGCTCAAGGACATGGGAATGAAAGAGTCTGACAAAGACTGGCCTGTAGTGCTTGGCATTGACGGAACCGTTGTAGGACTCGATGCAGTGAAGAAAGGGGAAATGCTGGGAACAGTTCTTAATAATTTCAGAGGACAGGCACAGGGAATGTTGGAGCTTGCCTATTCCATAAAAACAGAAAAACCACTTCCTGAAGAATTTGAGCTTTTAAATGGAAAATATATTCGTCTTCCTTATAAGATTGTAACGGAGGATAACCTGGGGGAAGTGCAGATGGAGTTAATGGAGTGAAAATAAATAAGTACGCCGTCTGCGGCTGTATTTTACATTCCCCTCCAAAGTTTAACCTTCATTTAACGAAAGCAGGACAGCGGGTTTGATATATTTCCGTTATAATTCTTCTTGTCGAAACGAAAAAGTATTATTTTTGAAAAAGAGATGACGAGGAGAAAAAGATTATGAAAGTAAAGAAAATCAGCGCATTACTTATGGCTGCAGCAGTTCTTGCAGGCAGTGTGCCGGCACAGGCAGTATTTGCAGAGGAGGCTTCCCAGGAAACAGCAGCAGAGGAGACTGCCGCAGATAATACCGCAGCAGAGAACAAGGTTCCAAAATATATTTTCCTGTTTATCGGAGATGGAATGAGCTATCCTCAGATCCAGACGACAAATTATTATCTGAATGCCATTGCGGATGATGGAGACGAGATTCTTACAAGTGAGAATAAGCTGAATATGATGAACTTTCCTGTAGCAGGTTCCGCACAGACTTATGACAGCACCTCTTTCTGTCCGGATTCTGCTTCTACAGCAACCTCTATTTCCACAGGACATAAAACATACAGCGGAACTATTAACATGGACGAAAAGATGGAGACACCTTATGAGACGATTGCGGAAAAACTGAAAGATCAGCTCGGATATAAGATCGGTATTCTTTCTTCCGTAAACTTAAACCATGCCACACCGGCTGCTTTTTATGCACATCAGGCATCGAGAAACAGCTATTATGAAATCGGTGAAGAAATGATCGCCAGCGAGTTCGATTATTTTGCGGGCGGCGGACTTCTTCAGCCGACAGGTGCAGAGGAGGATAAGACAGATCTGTATCAGCTTGCGCAGGAAGCCGGATATAAGGTGATCAATACAAAGGCAGATGCGGAGGCGCTCACAGCAAAGGACGGCAAAGCCATTGTAATTGATGAAACTCTCGCTGACAGTGATGCTATGAGCTATTCTATGGATCTGGAAGAGGGAGAATGGGGTCTTGCAGATTACGTGGAAAAAGGAATTGAAGTTCTTGATAACGAAACAGGATTCTTTATGATGTGTGAGGGCGGAAAAATTGACTGGGCATGTCATGCAAACGATGCGGCAGCAGCGATCACAGATACAAAAGCGATGGACGATGCAGTTGGAAAAGCAGTAGAATTTTACAATGAGCATCCGGACGAAACTTTAATCCTTGTAACAGGCGACCACGAGACAGGCGGTCTTTCTATGGGATTTGCAGGAACAGATTATGATACTTTCCTTGCAAATATGGCAAATCAGAAGATTTCCTATGCGAAATTTGATGAGGATTATGTAGCGGGATATAAAGAAAATAAGACAGATTTTGATACTGTAATGAAAGACGTAACAGAGCTTTTCGGACTTCAGGCTCCTCAGGGAGAAACAGAGTCCACAAATAAAGCGGACAGCAAGGACAAACACCCGGAATCAGAAGACACAGGTTCTCTTGTAATGACAGATTATGAGTACAACAAATTAAAAGCAGCTTATGAAGAAACAATGAGCCGCACAGGAGAAGAAGAGGAGTTCAGCCAGGAAGAATACCTTCTTTACGGAAGCTATGAGCCTCTCACTGTAACAATCACACATATTCTGAATAATAAATCAGGCGTGAATTTCTCCTCTTATGCGCATACAGGACTTCCAGTTGAAGTGTTTGCTATGGGCGCAGGTCAGGAAAACTTCAGCGGTTACTATGATAACACAGACATCTTTAATAAGATGGCGGCTCTTACAGGAGTAAAATAATATGGTAAACAGACTGAAAAAAAGTTCTGTTTCCATTATAGCAGTATTACTGATTCTTATCCTCATGGCCATTCCAACCGGCTATGAGGACGCTGCTATTTATAAAGGAACAGAAAGAGTGAGGGCAAAAGTCCTTTCCACAGATGAGAGTACAGTAAAAAGCTCCGGGCTAATCCAGTCGGGAGAGCAGTATTGTAAGCTTGAAATCCTGGACGGCAAATTTAAAGGGCAGGAGACAGACGGAGTAAATATGTTAAGCGGTTCTCTTGAGTCAGATAAGATGTTTGAGACGGGGGATATAGCCCAGGTTGTGATAAGCCATAGCGGAGATGAAATTCTTTCTGTTATGATGTCAGATCACTTCCGCCTTGATAAGGAACTGCTTCTTGCAGCAATGTTTGTTGTGCTTCTTGTGCTTTTTGCAGGGAAAACAGGGCTTCGGGCTGTGTATTCTTTTGTGATTACGGTACTTACTATATGGAAAATCATGGTTCCTGCATATCTGGGAGGGGTAAATCCGATCTGGTGCGGAATTTTAATTACGGCTTTTCTGACTGTACTGATTATTTTTCTTGTATACGGGTTTGACAGAAAAACGGCTGCTGCAAGCAGCGGCGCGCTTCTCGGCGTTCTGATGACCTGTATTATTGGCTGTATTTTTACAGATTTATTTAAGATCCACGGAGCAGTTATGGCGTATTCCGAAAGTCTTCTGTATGCAGGTTATCAGGATCTGAATCTTACGCAAATCTTTATGAGCGGTATTTTTATCGGGGCGTCCGGAGCGATGATGGATCTTGCAGTTGATATTACGTCGGCGGTAAATGAGGTAATTGAGAAAAAACCGGATATTTCCTGGAGGGAAGCCGCCCGTTCCGGAATGAATGTGGGACGCGCCGCAATGGGAACAATGACAACCACTCTTCTTCTGGCATATTCCGGGGGATACATTGCCCTTCTTATGACTTTTATGGCGCAGGGAACCCCCATTGATAATATTTTGAATTATAAATATGTTTCTGCGGAAATTCTGGATACGATCGTGGGAAGCTTCGGGCTTGTGACAGTTGCTCCTTTTACAGCGCTTACAAGCGGCATTCTTTTAACAGGGAAGAAAAAAAGAGAAGTATCGGTACAGAAGGAAATTGCGGCAGAATAAAATGAGAGGACTTCGCGTTGGCGGAGTCCTCTGTTATATGGGGAAGAAATTATTTAAAAGGGAGTTAACCCTCGATAGAAATATAATGGTTGTTTTCTACAGCTTTTGCAGCTTTCTTAGGAAGGGAAAGCATCAGAATACCGTTTTCGTATTTTGCGTGAACCTCTTCTTTTGTAATGCCGTTGCCTACAAAGAAGCTTCTTGTCATGCTTCCGGCGTAGCGTTCCCGGCGAATGTAGCTGCCGTCTTTGTCTTTCTGGTCTTTGTCAAGACCTTTGGCTGCGTTTATGGTAAGATAGCCGTCTTTCAGTTCAACAGAAATTTCGTCTTTCTTAAAGCCCGGCAGATCAATGTCAACTTCATAGCTGTTGTCTGTTTCACGGACATCTGTTTTCATCATGTTCTTTGCATGTTTTCCGTAAAGAGGGTTTTTCTTTCCAAAAAATTCATTTTCAAATGGGAAGTCCATCCAGTCATCAAATAAGTTTTCTCCAAAAATACTAGGCATCATCATAAGTCATTCTCCTCTCTGTTAATACCTTTTCTTTTGTTCTATATGTAATATAACACATAGATTTAAAAAGTCAAGAGGAAAAATAAGAATTCACAAAGTCTTCACAAAAATCTATATTGGATTTATAATGAAAGTAATTTATGACAGGAGAGCGAAACAATGACACTGACACAACTTCGCTATGTGATCGCCATAGCAAATGCAGGCTCTATGAATGAGGCAGCAAGAAATCTTTTTATTTCACAGCCAAGTCTGTCTTCGACAGTGAAGGATCTGGAAGAAGAAATCGGTGTGGAGCTTTTCAGAAGAAGCAACAGAGGGATTTTTGTTACGCCGGAGGGAGAGGAATTTCTGGGCTATGCCCGTCAGGTCGTGGAACAGTATGAACTGATGGAATCAAAATATATTTCAAAAAAACCTTCCAAAAAGAAATTCAGCGTTTCCACGCAGCATTATACATTTGCAGTGGACGCCTTCGTAGAGCTTGTAAAGCAGTTCGGAATGGACGAATATGAATTTGCCATTCATGAGACAAAGACGTACTCTGTAATAGAGAATGTAAAAAATTTTAAAAGTGAAATAGGGATTCTCTATCTCAATGACTTTAACAGCAAGATACTCACGAAGCTTTTCCATGAGTTTAATCTGGAATTTCATGAGCTGTTAAAGTGCAGCATTTACGTATATATGTGGAAGGGACACCCTCTTGCAGACAGGGAGGAAATTGAACTTTCCGAGCTGTTGGAATATCCCTGTCTCTCCTTCGAGCAGGGAGAGTATAACTCCTTTTATTTTGCGGAGGAGGTCTTAAGTACATATGAGTATAAACGTCTGATCAAGGCAGACGACAGAGCGACCTTCTTAAATTTAATGGTTGGCTTGAACGGTTATACTCTGTGTTCTGGGATTATCTGCGAGAAGCTGAACGGTTCAGAATACTGTGCAGTCCGGTTAAAGTCAGATGAGGTAATGACAATCGGGTATCTTGCAAGAAAAGGAGCCCCTATAAGCTCTCTGGGGAAAAAATATCTGGAGGAGATTTCAAAATATAAATATAGAGCAATGCAGTGAAAAATAAGCCAGTTATAGTTTTATCCTATAGCTGGCTGTATTTTTTTTGAATTAGCGCGTTTTTTCAAAACGTAGTATAGTATGCGTATCAACAAAAAGGGAAGGAAAAGAAATGGCAGGAATTGTAATAGAAAATGTGTGCAAGACTTTTTCAACAAAAGACGGAAAAGTAGAGGCGTTAAAAAATATCAGCCTGTCCATAGAGTCAGGGGATATATATGGAATCATCGGAATGTCCGGTGCAGGAAAGAGTACACTTGTCCGGTGTATGAATTTTCTGGAACAGCCCTCAGAGGGAAGAGTATTAATAGACGGTAAATCTCTGGGAGATTTTTCGGAGAAGGAGCTTCGAAAACAGCGGGAAAGCATAGGAATGATTTTCCAGCATTTTAATCTCCTCATGCAGAAGTCCGTTCTTGAAAATGTGTGTTTTCCTCTTTATATCCAGGGAAAAAAGAAACAGGAAGCAAGGAAACGGGCAGAGGAGCTTTTGGAAATTGTAGGATTAAAAGATAAGAAAAAAGCTTATCCTTCACAGCTTTCCGGAGGACAGAAACAGAGGGTTGCAATTGCCAGAGCACTTGCATCGAACCCGAAGATTCTTCTCTGTGATGAGGCCACAAGCGCCCTTGATCCGCAGACTACCTCATCGATTCTGGAGCTTTTAAAAGACATCAACAAAAGATTTGGAATTACGATTGTGATCATTACCCACCAGATGTCAGTTGTCCGGGAAATCTGTACCCACGTTGCCATTATGAACGAGGGACAGGTAGTGGAGCAGGGACTTGTGTCCGAGATTTTTTCAAGACCGAAATCAGCGGTGGCAAAAGAAATCATACGAAGAGATGCGGGGACAGATGTGGAAGCAAAGGCGGCAGGACTTCCCGGAGAAATCCAGAGCGGAACGATTATCCGTATTGTGTTTTCCGAAAACTCTGCGTTTGAGCCGGTAATTTCCAATCTTGTGTTAAATTTCCGTGAGCCTGTAAATATCCTTCGCGCAGACACAAAAAACGTAGGCGGAGTGGCAAAGGGTGAGATGGTTCTGGAATTTATGAAAGACAGCAAAAATGTGGAAGAAATGAAAAAGTACCTTGAAGAGAGAGGGCTTGCAGTAGAGGAGGCGCCGGAGTATGTGGACAGATGAAGTAATCCAGATGATAATAACGGGGGTGGGAGAAACGCTTTATATGACTCTTTGCGCGACGGTTCTCGGTTATCTCTTTGGTCTTCCTATGGGGGTACTGTTAACCATTTCCGACAAGGGAGGATTAAAGCCCAATAAAGCGCTTTATAAGGTGCTTGATGTGATTGCAAACATTGTGCGAAGCGTGCCGTTTCTCATACTTTTAATTGTACTTATCCCATTTACAAGAGTCGTTGTGGGAAAGGTTTACGGTCCGACAGCAACCATCGTTTCTCTGACGGTAGCGGCGATTCCTTTTATCGGACGTATGGTGGAATCCTCTCTCAAGGAAGTCGATGAGGGAGTTGTGGAGGCAGCAAGGTCTATGGGAGCCGGAACGTTCCAGATTGTGTGGAAGGTGCTTCTTGTGGAGGGCAGAACCTCACTTTTAACAGGAGCGACCATAGCAGTTGGCACAATCCTCGGATATTCTGCAATGGCAGGCTGCTGCGGTGGCGGCGGTCTTGGAGCGATCGCCATTCAGTACGGATATTACAGATATGAAACAGGCATTATGATCGTCACAGTTGTATTACTGATTGTGCTGGTTCAGATTTTTCAGTCTGTGGGAATGCTTTTTGCGTCCAGACTGGATAAGAGAAAATAAAATTTTAATAACAGGATAATCGAATTTGGAGGAAAATAAAATGAACAGAAAAATAATCGCAGCAGTTTTAACAGGAGCTATTTTAACAGGAACTTTCAGTGTAAACGTATTTGCAGATGAAGATAAAACAATCAGTGTGGCAGCGTCCGCAACGCCTCACGCAGAGATTCTTGAGCAGGCAAAACCGCTTCTCGAGGAAAAAGGCTACGAGCTGGAAGTGAAAATATTTGACGATTACATTATCCCAAACGAGGTAGTGGAAAGCGGAGATTTTGACGCCAACTATTTCCAGCATATTCCATATCTGGAAAGCTTTAATGAGGAAAAGGGAACCCATCTTGTAGATGCGGGAGATATTCATTATGAGCCCTTTGGAATTTACCCGGGCAAAAAAGACAGCCTTGACGATATAGAAGAGGGAGATACGATCGCAGTTCCAAACGATACCACAAATGAGGCGAGAGCGCTTCTTCTCCTTCAGGACAACGGCATCATCAAATTAAAAGACGGCGTGGGTCTGGAAGCAACAAAAAATGATATTGAGGAAAATCCTCATAATGTAGAGATTGTAGAGCTGGAAGCAGCTCAGATCCCGCGTGTGGTACAGGATATGTCCTATGTGGTATTAAATGGAAATTATGCGCTTCAGGCAGATTATTCCGTTGCAAAGGATTCTCTTGCATATGAAAAATCCGATTCTGAAGCAGCAAAAACATATGTGAACCTGATTGCTGTAAAAGAGGGAAATGAAGACAGCGAGGCAATAAAAGCCCTTGTTGAAGTTCTCAAGTCAGATGAGATCAAAGAATACATTAATGAAACATATGACGGAGCCGTGATTCCTTTTGAAGACAGTGCAGATACAGCAGAAGACGACACAGAAGAAGCAGATGCAGAAGCAGAAGAATAAGCAGATATGAGAGATACGGGAGGCATGGCTCCCGTATCTTTTAATTTATTCGGTGATCAAAACAGATGTTTTTTATGTGAAGCAGGTTATGCTCGAAGGAAGGTGTTAATTACGTGAAGAATACCGTCCTCATCATTTGATTTTGTAATAAAGTCAGCAGATTCTTTTACAATGGGCTGAGCATTTTCCATAGCAACGCCAAGGCCTGCGTATTCAATCATGGAAATATCATTAAATCCGTCTCCGCAGCAGATCATGGACTCCGCAGTCAGTCCGATGCTGCTTAAAAGCTTCTGGAGAGAGTGCGCCTTATCAATATTCTGAGGCATGATTTCCAGGAAAAACGGTTCTGACAGATAAATGCTTAAAAGCTTATGGAATTTTTTCTGAAGAACCGGCATGATTTTCTGAAGGATTTCTGGTTTTCCAGGTACAAGAAGTTTGTTTACAGGGAAAGTCAGATTTTCTATAAAGTTTTCCTTGTGAATAATTTTCATGCTGTTAATGAATGATTCTTTTTCTGTGTATTCATTTGTAGTCAGTCCGGAATAAATACAATTTCCGTCGTAAGTAATCAGGTCTACACCTTCATATTCTTTTACAATATCATACACAGGCTTAAATACTTCGCAGGGAAGTGTTTTGTTGTAAATGATTTCCCCGGTAGAGCACTGCGTAATTCTTGCACCGTTAAAGGAAAGCATATATCCGCCGTATTTGGAAAGTTCAAGTTTTTCCGCAAGAGGGGCAACGCCATTAATAGGGCGTCCGCTTGCAAGGACAATTTTTTTTCCTTCTTCCTGAATTTCGATAAGGGCTTTTCGTGTAGGTTCTGTAAGTTCCTTGCGTGAATTTGTTAAAGTACCGTCAAGGTCCAGAACAAGTATCTGATAGTTCATAATAAATTCCTCCTCCAGATAACTTTATCACGGAAAGGGGAGGTTGGAAATAGGGATTTATATATAATTATAATTTTAGCAAAACAGGCATACATTGTAAAAACGGTATTTTCGGGGGATTTTCCTTGAAAGATTATATTGAAGAGCGTGCAGTAGAAATTGGTGATTATATTATAAAGACAAAGGCGACTGTCCGCCAGACGGCGAAGAAGTTTGGAATTAGCAAAAGTACGGTACATATAGTAGTAATAAAATAGAACGTTATACAAATATAATATATTCAATCAAATAAGATATAGAAGGAAGCAAGTTTGAAGAAATATTTGGGTGGAAATATTTGTTTGGGCTTGCTTTTAGTGTTTTTATATGAAGTTAGATAGCAGATTGAAAAGGAAATAGATAGGTGTTATATTTTAGATAATGAAAATGGAATTATTGATTAGGATAATTGATTTACATTAAAAATATACCAGAAGAAAATAAAAAGGAAGATATATTGAAAGGATTGGGGGACCATTTAATTGAGAAAATGTGAGAATATTTATGAAGAAATATGTGATCTCGAACCAGTTATTGATTCCTTGCCTTGTGTACATAATAATATGACAATGCAGGGAAGAAGAAAAGTTTTTTATATAAGTGATATTCATTGTGATATGAAAATGAAAAAGGGATTTAAGGATTTTTCTGATAAGGAATATATAAATCATGTTATTAAAAAGATGAACGGAGATGATCCATTTGGGGATAATCCATTGATTATAGTGGGAGATATTGATTGTTGTACAGAAAATGTGGATTATTTTTTTTCACAGCTTAGAATGCGCAGAGATGGTATTATAATTTTTGTATTGGGAAATCATGAGATATGGGCTTATGACATGGCGGTTTCTGATTTAGATGAAATAATTAAAAGGTATCGAGTTATTTGTAAAAAACATGATGTGATAATGCTACAAAATGAATTGGCATTCTTTTATGATGATAGAACAGGAAATGGAGAATTACTTTCGTTCAGTCATCATCATGTAATTTCGGAAAATGAATTATCAGAGTTAGCAATTGATGAAATACAAGTGTATGCAGAAAAAGCAAAAATGATTGTATTTGGAGGACTAGGTTTTTCCGGAAAGTGTAAAACTTTAACATCAGAAGGTAGTATATATAATGCTGATATAGGATTATATAGAGATGCTGTTCCTACGCTTGCGGAAGATATTATACAAGCAGAAAAAAGTGAAAAAGCATATTTAAAAGTATTAGAAGCATTATCTAAATATAATGTTATTATTGCAACCCATTGTCCGCTGGATAATTGGAGTGAAAGGGACTATAATTCTAATTTCATCTATCTTAGTGGGCATACACACCATAATATATTTCATATGTCCTCAGATAAAACAGTTTTCGCAGACAATCAGGTTGGATATTCTAGTGATGATTACGATTTGAGATACTTTTTAATTAACGGTACATATGATAGCTTTATAAATTATTCTGATGGTATTTATAAGATTACATATGAACAATATATTGATTTTAATATTGGGAAAAATGTTAGATTAAAAAAGAAGAATGATGGAAAGCAAATTGTATTATTAAAAAAGGGCTTTGCACATATGTTTGTATATTATAATCGTAGTAATAAACTGATGCTATTAAATGGAGGTAGTCCAAAACGGCTTTATCATGAATTGAATTATTATTACAAAAATCTCGATAAATATGTGTCTAATATAAAAACAATAATGAATTCTTACATGGATAAATTGTTGAATATCTCTAAAGTAATTAAATCAATTGGTGGAGATGGTAGTATTCATGGCTGCATTGTCGATATTGATTATTATAATCATATATATATTAATCCGGTGGATGGAAAAATTACCCCATATTTTGCGTATGATATGGAACAAAAATATGTATATAAAGATTTATATACACTTCTTGCAGAAAAGAAGCCTTCTTTACTTTCAGGATATGTTGAATGGCAAAAAATCGATTCAAATAATGAAATAGTTGTTCGAAACACAGAGTTAACAGATTTAGCTGTTTTAGTGACGGATAAAAAAATATATAGTGCTTCGAAAATTATAAAATCAATTCAATATCTTTTATTTCAAGATGTTGTTAGAGAGTGGAACGATAAAATATTGCGTATAAGTAATAGAGAAGAGACTATTGGAGAAATGGAAAGACTAGAAATTGATAATAGCATTTATCAGTCAATTCTGCAAAGTAATTAATATATAAGAAATTCTACATGAATAATAAAGAGCAAGATCCACCCGGGTAATACCGTATCGTAATAATTGAAAATAATATTTAGAAATTAGGAATATTATATTGGCTACATTGAAAATGTAAGCAGGTAAAAATTGAATATTTTTTACAGAGCATCTGGCAGAAGCCGGGTGCTTTTTTGAATATTTTGAAAGAAAATATCATGTAAATGGTGCGGAAATCTTTGATGGAAGCTAATTAGATGAAGATGAAATTGA
>URMH01000064.1 GCA_900549015.1 uncultured Blautia sp. | reverse complement strand
CCTCATCAAAACCTGTCTTTTTGTCTCCTGCAAGTGCTTCTCCGCTTAATTTTAATAATACTCGTTTCATCTTTTTTACCTCTGTTTCTTTTTCGTGCTTTTAAAGCTACTTCTATTTTACCATATTGCAGCTACAATTTCATTACCATTTTCATCAACTGTAGTAGAAACTGTAAAGGTATCGTAGTGATGATACCCTGTTGTTCCTGTTCCCGGGTCTTCCTCGTAATCACTGCTTGCCGGACTGCCCATTGCGCCGATCAGAGTATCAAGAGACTGTCCGATATATTTGGATGCCTCCTCTGCTCCCGGATCCGGTGCAGGCTCTTCCGGTTCCGGAGCTGCGGTCGGTTCCGGAGTATCGGTAGGCTCCTCCGGTGTATCCGTCACTTCCGGTGCCTCTGTTGGATCTGGTGTTGGAGTTGGCTCATCCTCTGTTTCCTCATCTTTTTCGGAATCCTCTCCGTCTATTCCAAGACGCTCCTTTACATCTTTTAAAGTAGATACAGGCTTTGTTCCCGTTGCTGTGAGATATTTTGCATAAGGAATGCCGTCCTCCCCGCTTCCGTCCATGCAGAGCGTGATCTGTTTGATAGAAGAAAGAGGAAGATCACGGAAAAAGCATTCATTTTTCTCTTCATCTGTAAAAGAAATCCGAATATCAAAGGAAGTAACTGTATTTCCGTCCTCATCCTTCTGATTTTTCTCATAATAGTAAAGAGCTTTGTCTCCGTTTTTCAGAGTGAATTTTCCCTGTACAAGTTCATCTCCCCAGGAATCCTCTTCATCCTCATCATACGCCTCTTCTTCCGGCACATTTGGGCGGATATATATGGAAGAAATCTCATCTCCCATGTTGTTGATCAGAACAAGACTTCCGGAAGCCGCAGTCTTTGTTCCTATTATATTTTTTATCTTTGCATTTTCATCTTCTGTTTTCTGCATATCTACGAGACCGCCATCTGCTTTTGGAGTTGGAGTTACAGTTACTTCTGCTTTCTGTACCGGTTCCTCCTTTTTCTTTCCGCAGCCTGCTGCCAGAACCGCTGCAGCCAGAAGTCCCACAAGTATCAAATATCTTTTTTTCATTTATAACGCCTCCCATAAAATGGAATCCTGTATTTCACTTATATCCTGTTCATTATTACAGAGTATCCCATTCTTGTCAACTAAAGGCAGATGAATTTTATAGATTTTTCACACTATCCCTTTCTAAGATGTCTTTTTTGCAAGTGCTGCGATGATATTCACACACCCTTCCATTCCAAGCGTGGAAGTATTCAGGCAAATATCATAATTTTCTTTTTTATCCCACTCCTGTCCTGTGTGAAAGTAATAATCATCACGCCTCTGTCGGTCTGTCCTCGCAATATGTTCCGCTGCCTCTTCTCTGGAAATTCCTTCTATCCTGCTGATCCGTTCAATGCGTTCTTCCATATCGGAAGCATAAATAAATACTCTTAAAACATTTTCTTCATCTTTTAATACTTCATTGGCACAGCACCCCACAAAAATACAGGGTGCCTCTTTTTCCAGACGGCGGATTGCTTCCACCTGTGCCTGATAAACTCTGTACGGCAGCATAATCCTGTCCTCATCTGCCCAGTTGTTCGCAATCAGTGAAATCCCATAAAGAAGGCTGATGCTTTTCTGCTCATCAAATCCTTCCGGAAAATCCGGATTAATTCCGTAGCGCTCCCCTGCTACCATAAGAAGATTACTGTCATAGCAGGAAATCCCCAGCTTCTCAGAAAGCATAAACGCAACTCTTCGCCCGCCGCTTCCATATTCCCGGTTGATAGTCACAATTTTCATGTACATCGCCCCTTTCATCGGATTTATCATACATTTTTCAATTATTAATGTATATTATACAAATTTTCTGCACTTTTTTCAATCATTAAAACCCATTTTTTTGCCGTTTTATGCGCATTTCTCTTCTCTGAAGTCCCGCCTCATATCTTGCCTTTTCCGCCTCTGTTTTTACCAGCAGTCCCGGAACCTGCAAAGGCCGCTCTTCTTCGTCCATTGCCACCATCACGAGAAACGCCCTGTTTACAGAATAACAAAGTCCGTCGGAATGCTCCACATACGTGTCCACTTCCACCTCCATCGAAGTGTTTCCCACATATGTGATATACCCCACAAGCACAAGGAGTTCCCCCTCATGCGTGGGCTGCTTAAACTGCAGATTATCGATTGACGCTGTTGTCACCCTCTTTGTCCCTGCATGACGCATGGCAACTACGCTTGCCACCTCGTCAATCCACTGCATCAGCATTCCTCCGAAAAGTCGTCCCCCAGCATTTAAGTGAGGCTGCATCACAAGATGAACCTGTTCCGTTCTGGAATCTTCCACACAAAGCATTTTTCTATCCATTTGTCTCCCTATAAAAGCCATGAAAGCCGGCTTCCTTTCTTTGTTTTTTTCACAATGATCTTTGGCTCGATCTGCTCCTTTAATTCTGTCACATGGGAAATAATCCCGATCAGGCGGTTTTCTCCTGCCAGATCATAAAGAACGCGGATTGCCTGCTCTCTGGAATTTTCATCAAGAGAACCAAATCCCTCGTCTATAAAAAGTGTGTCAAGACGCACTGCACCGGCACTGTCTCCTATCGTATCTGCAAGACCCAGCGCCATAGCAAGAGCAGCCATAAAAGACTCTCCTCCGGAAAGCGTTTTTACATCGCGCTCGCTTTCTGTCACAAGACTGTAGACATTCAGATCAAGACCAACCTTTCCTCTGTTTCCCAGATTTTCCAGATTTCTGCATTTTAAAATAAACTGTCCTGCCGTCATCTGAATCAGTCTCTGGTTTGCTCTTGCAATGATCTTCTGAAAATACTGTCTCTGAATATAGGACTCAAAATCAATTTTGGCAGTTCCCGCAAGCGATCCGCAGGCAGTCTGACTTAAATGATGGATTATTTCATAATCCTTCTTTAATGCCCCATACTCTTTTTCGTATGTTTTTAATACCTGCTCTGTCCGCTCATTTGAGATTCTCTCCCCTGAGGCTTCCTGCCATCGGATTTCCAGAAGCCTTCTCTCTGTTTTCAGGCACTCCAGCTCTTTTTCTGCCATCTCCAGAATCTTTTCCGGACTTTCTTCCTTATTTTCCCATTTTTCCAGAAGGATTCTCTCCTGCTGAATCCCTGCTTTTAATTCTCCCTGTATCTGCTCCGCTTTTCTGATAAAAAGCTCCAGTTTCTGTCTCGACTCTCTTAACTTACCACTGCTTCTCCTGTATTCTTCTGTAAGTTCTTTTCTTCTGTCTTCCCCTGTCCTTTTTTTATCTGCATATTCCTGTCTTAGAAGTTTCACCTGGTTTTTTGCCTCGTCCATAGCAGAAGACGCCTGTTTTCTCCACGTTTCTTCTCCCGGTTGAAATCCCTCTCCAAACAGACGGCTCCCTTCCTGTCTGAGTCTTCCAAGACTTTCTTTATATTTCTGGGCGCTTTCCTGAAAAAGTTTTTGGGCGTTCTCTCTCTCTTTTTCCGCCTGCTCCCTGAGCGCCTTCGCTCTTTGTACCTGGTTCTGTTCCGGGGCTTTCTGCGAAGCTTTTGCCTTATCGGGGTGGCATCTGCTGCCGCATACGGGACACGGCTCTCCCTCTTTTAATTTTCCTGCCAGGATTCCTGCCTGTTCTCTGAAAAAAGCCTCGTAAAGCTCCTCATAAAGCTGCACTTTTTCTTTGTAATTTCTGTTTGACTGCTCCCATCTTTCTCCCAAAATCCGGTTTTCCTTCATTGTTTCGATGGTTTTTGCCCACATGGTTTTCAGCCCTTCGATTTCCTGAAGGCGGAGCAGGCGCTTTTCCTCCTCCTGTGCAAAAGCTTCCTTTTCTTTCTGTATATTGTTTTCCAGAGCCTGAAGCGCTCCTGTTTTTTCTTTTTCCTCTCTTTCAAAGCGCTCTGCCTCATCTTTTAAAAACTGCTCTGACGGAAGATTTTCCGAAAGCCAGTTCTTATATTTCTGAATCCTCTCTCTCACTTCCAAAATGCTGCCTGCCAGTTCTTTTCGTTTCTCCCACTGTTCCTGGCTGCTTCTTGTTTTTTCCAGTTTCTCAAATGTTTCTGCCTCTCTTTTTTTATCTTCTTTTAAAAGCCCGGCAAGAAGAACGAGAACCTGTTCCATATCTTCTTTTTCTACAGCAGGTTTCAGTTCGTCTTCCTGCTCCCAGCCCTCAAAAACAAGAATCCGGCTCATCTGCTCTTTTACCGCCTGCTCTTTTTCCTTTAAAAAGATATAGCTTTTCTTCTCCCGTCGCCGCAGTTCCTCCTGAAAATCCCCGTAAATTCCCGTGTCGAAAATTCTTGAAAATATTTCTTTTCTCTCCTCCGATTTTGCATGAAGCAGTTTTAAAAAATCTCCCTGGGCGATCATTGCCACCTGCATAAACTGCCGTGCGTCCAGCCCTGTGATTTCCTGGATTTTTGTATTTGTATCTTTTTTATTTCCACGAAAAACTGTGCCGTCCGGAAGGAACAGCTCCACAGATGCCTTTTCCTGAGTTTTCTTTGGATTTCCTTCTTTATCTTTTCGAAGGCTCTCCCTTTCATAATCCGGATTTCGCACAATCCGATACTCTTCTCCTCTGCAGGAAAAAGTAAAATCTACAAAAGTAGGAGTGCGAAGATCCGCATAGGCGCTCCGCATCATATTTCCGTCCCGTATGCCTCCGCTTGTCCTGTCATAAAGAGCATATACGATGGCGTCAAAAATTGTTGTTTTCCCTGCTCCCGTATCCCCTGTCACAAGAAAAATCCCCCGATCCATTTTTCCAAAATCAAGGATTTCTTCTCCCGCATAAGAACCAAAAGCAGACATGACAAGTCTCACTGGTCTCATACTCTGTCCTCCTGTACCTTTTCCAGAATCTCACCTACAAGCTTCTTTTCTTCCTTCGTCATGGCAATGCCGTGTATTTCCTCATAAAAATTCTCAAAAAGCACACAGGGCTCCGCCTGCACTGCTTCTTTTAAAAATCCGGACAGTTCCCTCTTTGTTCTCGTATTTTCCACCTTTAACTCCAGAATATTGGGAAATACTTTTTCAAGCTGCTCTCTCGGCTGATAAGGCATCTTTTCGTCTGTGAGCGTCAGACTTACATAGTCCTCTGTACCAAGCTTCATAAGCTCCTCAAACCTGCCTTTTAACTGCTGTACGTCCCGTATGGGGCGAAGCGGAAGTTCTTCTATCTTTAAAGATTCTCCCTTTTTTCCAAGTGTGACTGATGTGAGAGTTTTCGTATCTTTACTCTCTCCTGCTGAATATTTTAACAGCGTTCCGCAGTAGCGGAAACGCTCTTCCCCTACAGACTGCGCCTTGTGGATATGCCCCATTGCCACGTAATCAAAGTTCTGTACTGCTGAAATGTCCACATTTCCTGCTCCGCCCACATACACCGTCTCGGAATCGCTCCGCAAAGGCTCTTTTCCGGAAGCAGTAAAAAACTGATGAGTCACAAGCACGTTTCGTACAGACAGATCCATCTCCTCCCTTTCCAGAAGCATTTTTACAGCCTCCGTATAAGAAAGGTTCTCTTTTTCCGGAAAAATTCCTCTCACATAAGACGGCTTTAAAAAGGGAAGGAGCCAGAAACATACCTCCCCCTCTTCATCGCGCAAGACAACTTTTTTTATGTGGTCGCTTTCGTTTACAGGCGGCAGTCCTGCAATGTAAAGCCCCTGTTTTTCCAGAAGGCTTCCTGCAAATTCCAGACGTTCCGGCGAATCGTGGTTTCCGCTGATCACAAGTATTTTAAGAGAAAGTTCTGATAATTTTCTGATAAACTCATCAAAAACAGCCACTGCCTCAGCAGAAGGAACACTTTTGTCGTATACGTCCCCTGCAATGACAATGGCCTGCGGTTTTTCTTTTTCTGCATACTGTATAATTTCATTTAAAACGGCTCTCTGCTCTTCCTTCAGAGAATACAAATGAAGCTGCTTTCCAATATGTAAATCGGATAAATGAAAAAATTTCATTTTCTTCCTCCTTATCCGTCAGGGCAGGGAAAACACCCCGCCCTTTCTTTTTAATAAAGATTCTTAACCTTAAAATCTCTCTCTGCCTCTCTTCTCTGGTCTTTTTTCGCAATGTCCTGGCGCTTGTCATAAAGTTTTTTACCACGCGCCACTCCGATTTCCACCTTAACAAGGCTGTCCTTAAAATATACCTTCAGCGGTACAAGAGTGAGACCTTTTTCTTTCAGCTTCGCCTCAATTTTGTTGATCTCATATCTGTGAAGAAGAAGCTTTCTTACACGGAGCGGGTCTTTATTAAAAATATTTCCCTTTTCATAGGGACTGATATTCATACCGTAAATAAAAACTTCTCCATGCTCCACACGGATAAATCCTTCTTTAATGCTGCATTTTCCCATACGAAGGGATTTGACCTCTGTTCCTGCCAGCGCAATTCCCGCCTCATACGTATCTTCTATAAAATAATCGTGAAATGCCTTTTTGTTGTTGGCAATTAATTTGATTCCCTTCTGTTTTGCCATAATATCCTCCCTGTTACGCTATTGTTCCTCCGCCAGAACAAAATCTACTGTTTTCAGCATTTTATCTGCATCTGCCACACGGACGCGCACCTTCTGTCCCAGACGGTATACTTTCTGTGTCATATCTCCGCGAAGCTCATAAGCATCCTGGTCAAAAGTATAATAATCATCACGCAGCGTATTTACATGAACAAGTCCTTCTACTGTATTGGGCAACTCCACATACATGCCCCAGCCTGTCACGCCGGAAATAATTCCTTCAAATTCTTCTCCAAGATGGTAAGACATATACTCTGCTTTTTTCAGCTTATCGGACTCTCTTTCCGCCTCCTCTGCCCTTCTCTCGCATACGCTTGACTGACGCGCCACCTCGTCCAAAATTTCTCTGTACCGCTCGGTCCGCCCTTCTCTCTCAAGACGTCCTCTTAAATTGTCTTTAATAATACGGTGAATCTGAAGATCCGGGTATCTTCGGATTGGAGATGTAAAGTGACAGTAATATTTTGCTGCAAGGCCGAAGTGACCGCTGCATTCTGTGGTATACTTCGCCTGTTTCATAGTTCTTAAAGTAAGTCTGGAAATCTGTGCTTCATTTGGAAGACCTTCTATCTCCTCAAGGATTCTCTGGATTTCTTTCGGAGAGATTTCTTCTTTTGCTTTCTGCACGGAAACACCCTGATTATGAAGAAGCATCAAAAGGCTCTCCACCTTTTCCGGATCCGGGTTTTCATGAGTGCGGTAAACAAACGGAAGGTCTTCTTTACAGTATTCTTTTGCCACTGTCTCATTTGCCATAAGCATAAAATCTTCAATAATCCTGGTTGCCACATTTGACTCATACGGCTGTACATCAATGGCTTTTCCTGCCTCGTTTAAAATGATCTTGCTCTCCGGAAATTCAAAATCAATCGAACCTCTGTGATGGCGGCTTTCTCTTATGATCGCGGAAAGCTCCTTCATCTGGAAAAACATGGGGACAAAGTCCGCATACCGCTTCTCTGCTTCCTCATCTTCCTGTTCCAGAATATTTTTCACAGTCGTGTAGCTCATACGTCTGTCTACGCAGATGACTGTTTCTGCGATTTTATGAGATACCACTCTGCCATTCTCATCTATGTCCATAAGGCAGCTTAATGCAAGACGGTCTTCTCCCTGATTCAGAGAACAGATCCCATTGGAAAGCTCCACCGGAAGCATGGGAATCACACGGTCTGCAAGGTACACGCTTGTCCCTCTTTTTAAAGCCTCCTTATCGAGAGCGCTTCCTCCCTGTACATAATTGCTCACATCTGCAATATGAACTCCAAGATGGTAAATCCCGTTTTCTTTTGTAAGGGAAACCGCATCGTCAAGATCTTTTGCATCTTCTCCGTCTATGGTGACCATCTGCACGTTTCGAAGGTCAAGTCTTCCGTCCATATCTGCCGCAAGAACGTGATCCGGCACACGAAGCGCCTGGTTCTTTACACGTTCCGGAAATTCGTCCGGAATGCCAAAGCTTTTTACAATGGCAAGAATATCCGTTCCGGGCGCACGGCTGCTGCCCAGGATTTCTGTAATCTTTCCTTCCGGGCTTTTGTTTCCGGAACCGTAGTCTGTAATTTCCGCAATGACTTTATCTCCGTTTTTCACTCCATTGGAATCTTTTTTGGAAATAAACACATCTTTGGAAAACTTGGGATTGTCGCAGATCACGAAGCCAAAATCCCGGTTGCACTGGTACGTTCCCACAATCTGGGGCATTCCCCTTTCCAGAACCTTTACCACTGTTCCCTCTTTTCGTTTTCCTTCTTTCTGTTTCTCTTCTACAATAATGCGCACTTTATCCTGATGGAGAGCTGTTCCCGTTTTTTCTTCCGGAATAAAAATATCTTCCTCCTGATCCGGGATTTCCACAAAGCCAAATCCTTTCGGGTGCCCGATAAAGGTTCCCTCTAAAGCAGAATCTTCGTCATACTTTATCCTGTCCGTTTCCCGACTTTTCTTTCGTCCTGTCAGTTTTTCCTTTTTCTGCTTTTCTCTCTTCTTTTTCTCGGTTTTTTTCCCGGACTTAGATGCCTTTTCATACCTTCCCTTTTTATCAAGAGAAATCTTTCCCTCTTCTAAAAGAGAATCCATTACCTCATACAGTTCCTTTTTCTGTCCCTTATCCAGTCTTAAAAGAGAAGCGATCTCGCGGAGGCGCATGGGCTGGTATATTGGATCTTTTAAAAGCTCCATTATAAATTTTTTCTTTTTTTCAAGTTCTTTTTTCTTCACATTTTCTCCTTTATTAAACAAAGAAACACCCTTGTCACATAAACAAGAGTGTTTCCGTTTTCGTTCCTAGAAATTCATGTTTAAAACGATTGACAATACAAAGAACAAAACTGCCATAACAGTTGTTGCCTTTACAAGACCGCCCTCCATAGAACGACCTTTGTTCTTACCCCAGTAAGAATCTGCTGCGCCTGCGATAGCGCCAAGACCCTGTGATTTGCCTTCCTGAAGCAGTACCACAACTGTCAGAGCAATACAATCTATTACAAAAATTACGGTCAGAACAATCTTTAAAATTTCCACGCGGTTACACCTCCTAATCAGCTAGAAGATATTTTACCATAGGAAATCCCGGATTTCAACTGTTTTTACCAGTTTTTTAAGATTCGAAAGATTCTTCTGTCTCTTTCATACTGTCGAACGGGTTTTCATATCTGGAAAGAACGCCGAGATATTCATCAATACGAAGAAGCTGATTATATTTTGCATTTCTGTCAGACCGGCAGGGAGCGCCTGTTTTAATCTGTCCTGCCCCCGTAGCTACTGCCAGATCTGCAATAAAGGAATCCTCTGTCTCACCGGAGCGATGGGAAATCACTGTTTTATAACCTGCCCGCTGCGCCATTTCCACTGCTTCCAGAGCCTCTGTAAGCGTTCCTATCTGATTTACCTTGATAAGAATGGCATTGCCTGCCTGAAGCTTGATTCCGCAGCGAAGACGCTTTTTATTTGTCACAAAAAGATCGTCCCCCACAAGCTGGATTTTTTCTCCAAGCTGCTTCGTCATTTCTCTCCAGCCTTCCCAGTCGTCCTCATGAAGACCGTCCTCAATAGAGACGATCGGAAATTCCTCTGTCAGCTGCTCATAATAAGAGATCATTTCCTTACCGTCTCTTAAAACCTCAGAACCCTTCATCTCGCTTTCACCCGGGAAATAATATACGTTTCTTTCCTCGTCATAAAGCTCGCTCGCCGCCGCGTCAATAGCTATGGCAATGTCTTTTCCGGGCTCGTATCCGGCGCGTTTTACAGCCTCCGTGATCATCACAAGCACATCTCTGGAATCAGCAAGATCCGGAGCAAATCCGCCCTCGTCACCAACTCCCGTGGAAAGCTTATTCTGTTTCAGAATGATTTTTAAAAACTGATAAATTTCCACGCACATACGGATGCCGTCGGAAAAGCAGGAAGCGCCTACTGGCATGATCATAAATTCCTGCAGGTCCACCGTATTGTCCGCGTGTTTTCCGCCGTTTAAAATATTCATCATTGGAACCGGCATTCTGTTTGTATGACACCCTCCAATGTACTGATACAGAGGAATCCGAAGAGCAGAAGCCGCTGCCCTTGCCACTGCCATAGATACTCCCAGAGTCGCATTTGCGCCAAGATTACTTTTATTATCTGTACCGTCCGCTTCAATCAAAAGAGAATCAATATAAGACTGATTTAGTGCATTTTCTCCCAGAATTGCTTCTGCCAATTTACAATTTACGTTATTTACTGCTTTTTCCACACTTAATCCTACGTACTTTTCTTTTTCTCCATCACGAAGCTCCACTGCCTCAAATCTTCCTGTTGAAGCACCGGAGGGAACCATCGCCCTCGCAGTATATCCGTTTACTCCTACAACGCCTTCTCCCACTGTAACTTCCACCTCTACTGTAGGGTTTCCTCTTGAGTCGAGAACCTGTCTTGCATGAACCATTCGAATTGGAAGATAACGTAACATTTTTCTACCTCCTGTTACTTCTGGTTTATAAAAACATTTTTTCCATAATTCCATATTCTATGCGTTTCGCATAAAAAAGGATACTGCAAACTGTCATTAGCAGCACTTCTTCCGCTTAATATTTTCAGAATATTCTTTTGAATATATATATTTCTCTTTCTTTTAAAATTTTATTTAATAATTTTCATTTTTCTACTTGACATTTTATGTTTTATCTGTTATAGTGTACTCATAAAACAAAAGGAATTACAAACCACAACAAACTCAAAGGAGTGATACCACCGAAAACGTAATTTCATCTTTATAATTTAAGAAAGGAAGGTACAGACCACCAGAAACGTAAATTTTATTATCGTTTAAATTAAGAAAGAGAGGTACGGACCACCAAGAACTTAAGTTTTTATTCCAGTTGTTTTAGAATCCCCAAAATTTAATTTTGCTGAAAGGAAGGTATATTCCATTGGACAACGAACAGTAAAAGAGCCACCAGTTCTTAAAGAAAAACTGATGGCTCTTAATTTTTGCGCTTAAAATTTCCTATATCATAAAAACCCGCCTTTCCGGATCACTCCGGAAAAACGGGCTTTTCTCTCGCTTGGACACAAATTTCTTATTTAAGAAAATTCTTATTTATAGTTTACAATTTTTCCGAACTCTTCTTTCAGAGAAGCGCCGCCTACAAGACCACCGTCGATGTCGTTCTGTGCAAACAGCTCCGGAGCAGTTCCTGCATTTACAGAACCGCCGTACTGGATACGGATTGCTTCTGCTGTTGCCTCGTCATAAATTTCAGCGATGCAGGCACGAATTCCGGCACAAACTTCCTGAGCCTGCTCAGTTGTTGCTGTTTTGCCTGTTCCGATTGCCCAGATTGGCTCGTAAGCGATAACTGCTGTTTTTGCCTGATCAGCTGTCACGCCCTGGAAGCCGATTTTAACCTGCTGACGGATAAAGTCCATTGTCACGCCCTGCTCTCTCTGTGTCAGAGTTTCGCCGCAGCACATAATTGGAGTAATGCCGTGCTCGAATGCTTTCAGCATTTTTTTGTTTACTGTCTCATCTGTCTCAGCAAAGTATTCTCTTCTCTCGGAATGTCCCAGAACAACGTATTTTACGCCTGCATCTGTGAGCATATTCGGGGAGATTTCGCCTGTATATGCACCTTTTTCTTCAAAGTACATATTCTCAGCGCCAACCTGAATATTGCTTCCCTTTGCAGCTTCTACAACCGGGATAATATCAATTGCAGGTACACAGAATACTACGTCTACCTCTTCGTTTGCTACAAGAGGTTTTAATGTTTCTACTAATTTTACTGCTTCGCTTGGTGTCATGTTCATTTTCCAGTTACCAGCGATAATTTTTTTTC
>URMH01000063.1 GCA_900549015.1 uncultured Blautia sp. | reverse complement strand
CCCCTATCATACCATTTGACCAATCCCCTATGTCCTGTTACTTCTAAAAGTATACACGCAGACAGAGGGATTGTCAATCATAAATTGAGGAAAATCATAGAAAATTTCAGAAAACTCAAAAAACCGGCAGCCGTAAACAGACTGCCGGTTTTGCATAACGGAGATAGAGAGATTTGAACTCTCGCGCCGGTTGCCCGACCTACCGCATTTCGAGTGCGGACCCTTCAGCCACTTGGGTATATCTCCAGAATGAGGGTTTTGGAAGAACCGTCTTCTATTATATAGTGATTAAAAGAAAAGGTCAATATCTTGACGAAAAAAGAATACTATAATATGATGATACCAGAGTGATTTTATATGAAATAAAAACAGGAGGAAAATTTGATGAGCGAAAAGAAAACAGCAATCTTGGAAGCAGTGAAAAGCCTTGCCAGGAACTATAATAAAGAAGAAATGCTTCTTCCCCAGGGAAAATGCAGTCTGCCAAGCCGTTCTGTTATTATAGAACTTGTCCGCGAATTAAGAGCCGTGCTTTTTCCGGGATATTTCAGAATTGACACAGGAGCGTGTGCATTTCCGGATTATTATGCAGGTTCTCTTTTAAATAATTTATATGATTCTTTAAAAGAGCAGATAGAAATCGCAATTCTCTATCAGGGAGAGGAAAAAGAAAAGGCGCAGCTTCGCGCGGAGGAAATCACGGGGCGTTTCGTAAAACGTCTTCCGGAGATACAGAAAATGCTTTTAAAAGACGTACAGGCGGGATTTGACGGAGACCCGGCAGCAAAAAGTAAGGAAGAGATTATTTTTTCCTATCCGGGATTTTATGCGATTTACGTATACAGAATTGCGCACGAGCTGTATCTTGAGAAGGTTCCGTTTATTCCACGAATCATGTCGGAATTTGCACATGGAAAAACAGGAATTGACATTAATCCGGGGGCAACAATCGGAGAATACTTTTTTATCGACCACGGAACTGGCGTGGTAATCGGAGAGACAACAAAAATCGGAAACAATGTAAAAATTTATCAGGGAGTCACTCTCGGTGCGCTTTCTACAAGAATGGGGCAGCAGCTTGCAGATGTAAAGCGTCACCCTACGATTGAGGATAATGTGACGATTTATTCCAATTCCAGTGTTCTCGGAGGAGAAACGGTAATTGGAGAAAATACGATCATTGGAGGAAATACGTTTATTACAGAGTCTATTCCTGCAAATACAAAAGTCAGTGCAAAAAGTCCGGAGCTTGTGATCAAGAAGCCGAAAGCGCAGGTGGAAGCTTCCAATGTATGGGATTACTAAAAGGAGAACTTTAAGTTCGGAAATTACAGTATTAAATATGCTTACATCTGTATGTACCCTGCTGTTTTTGGGAATTGCAATGCTTCTTGTATTCTTTTTTGTTTTTTTTCGAAGCACGAAAGATGATATGGAGTACGTTCTGGAAAATACAGGACAGCAATTTCAGGATCGTATACAGTTTATAGAGGACGGTGCAGTAACAATTCGCCATAATGTATGGCTGGAAGATTTTTTCTGGGGGGATTTTTACGATGAGGAAGCTGCGGGAGAGCAGCTTTCCTATAGTATGGAGCTGTTTTCAGACAGAAATATGGTGCAGCAGAAGATTCCTTTTGTCAGTAGTGTTTATCTGTTTAATAATATTGATCAGTGCATTTATGATCACTACTATCCTGTGACAGTGTCAGAAGCTGGGCAGAAGCAGGAAGAGAGAAGCCGTTTACAGGAGGAGTTCCGCAAAACGAAAAGACAGTACGCCTGCTATAGCGGAAAAGAAGAGATTTTTCTCTGTTTTCATATTTATGATGACAAAATGCAGAAGATGGGAAGCTGTATTGTGGAAATTTCTCCGGAGGCAATTCAGCTGCTTATGGAAGAAATTGAAAAGTATGGAAATGGAACCTGGGCAGTTTTGTGGGGAGAAGAAAAAAATATAATGGCTTCTTTTGGACAAAAGGAAGAAATAAAAGCTTTAAAAGAAGAAACAAAGGAAGAGGTAACAGACGTTCGGGCAGAAGGCACGCGCTTTCTTACAGTTTCCAAAAGCTGCGGCTTTGGAATCCGGGTTCTTGCGGCGGCAGGTTTTAATAATGTTTACACACTTTTAAAGCCTACCATGCTGATTTTTCTTGCAGCATTTCTTTTGATACTTGTGATTACTTCATCTTTGTCTTTTGCAGTCAGCTATCGCTTCACAAAACCATTGAAAAAAGTAATAGAAAGTCTTCGGGCACTGGGACAGGAAGATTTTAAAGTGCGAATGGAGGACTATCCAATTCAGGAATTTCATGATATGAGCGTGGTGTTCAATGAAATGGCAGACAGGATTGAATATCTTATTACCCAGGTGTATGAAAAGCAGCTTCTTGTAACCCAGGCGCAGGTAAAATTTCTCCAGGCGCAGATTAACCCTCATTTTCAGTATAATATTCTGGCAATGCTGAGCATTCGGGCGAAAATGGCGGGAAATGAGGAGCTTTATCAATATCTGCAGGCATTTTCGAAACTGATGCAGGGGAAAATCTTCCGGGGAAAAGAAATTAAAATTCCGGTATCGGCAGAGATGGAGATTGTGGATTTTTACCTTCTTCTTCAAAATGGAAGATACCAGGATAAGATTTCGTATGAAATCCGATATGGAAGCGAAGAGGTGAAACAGGATTTGATTCCAAGACTTTTAATAGAGCCGCTTGTAGAAAATGCTGTTTCCCACGGACTGGAACCGAAAAATGGAAACGGAAAGATAGTGGTAGAGATTTTCGAGCAGGATGAAAAATTAAATATTATGGTCGCAGACGACGGCGTTGGTTTTTCAAAAGAGGAAAATGAAAGGGAAGGTATGAAGAAAAAAGCAGGTCATACACATACGGCTCTTGAAAATACGAAACGTCTGCTTCATATTTTATATGGCGAGAACTATATCCTTGAAATTCAGGGAGAAAAAGATAATGGAACAACGGTACGCATCGTTCTTCCGATAGAGAGGGGAATGGAAAATGTGGAAGGTAATGGCGGCAGATGATGAAATATATATTCAGGAAGCGCTGAAAAATCTGATTTCCTGGGAAAAAATGGGGTGTGTACTTCACTCCATTTCCTCAAACGGGAAAGAACTTCTGGAGAGAATGGAGACGGAGCATCCGGATATTGTAATCACCGATATTCGTATGCCGCTTGTGGACGGACTTGAGGTATGCAAATATATCAGTGAGAACAGTCCGGAGACACAGGTCATTATTTTAAGTGCACATTCAGAATTTGAGTATGCGCGAGCAGCGCTTAGATATAATGCTTGTGAGTATGTTTTAAAGCTGTCTGTTCTTGAAGAACTTCCTCAGGCGGTGGAAAAAGCCATCTTAAATCTGAAACGGTATTATGAGGAAATCGAAGAAGGCGAAAAAAGCGAAGAAGGCAGAAACGAGATTGAAAATCTGTATGAAAAAATGCAGAGATATATCAGCACAAATTATTGCCGCAAAATTACGCTTGACGAAATTGCGGAGGAACTTCATGCAAACAGAAGTTACTTAAGCCGGCTTTATAAAAGTAAAAAGGGAGTGAACCTTTTTGATGATATTTTGAGACTTCGAATTGAAAAGGCGAAAGAGTATATGGAAACTTCGGATAAAAAGGTATATGAGATTTCTCAGGCGGTGGGGTTTGAGGATACCGGATACTTTTCAAGAGTGTTTAAAAAATATACGGGTATGTCGCCTAAGGAGTACAAAAATGAAAAAAAAGAAACATCGGATCAGTAGGAGGCTTCAAATCTTTCTTTTCTTTATAAGCAGCGTGATGTTTTTTGCAGGATGTGGGGAAGAAAAGCAGGAGAAGACCGAGATTACGGTAATCCACGGATGGGGAAGCAATGAAAAGGATCATATTGCTATGCGCCGGATTTATGAGGATTTTGAAAAAGAAAATCCGGATATTGATATACATCTTGTTTCTATGCCGACAAGCAAAGATTTAATTAGAAAAGTAGGAGATCTTCTTCTTGTGGGAGAAATGCCGGATGTGATTTTTTTCGGAGGAACAGGAAATAATTCTATTTATTATTATATGTTGAAGAATCATCTGGCAGTAGACTTTGTTCCGTATATAAAAGAAGATTCGGAGTTTTCTGAGAACATTTCTCCTTCAAATCTGGAAGCGTGGACTACGTTAGAAGGAAATCTTTATACGGTTGCAGATACTTTATTGTTAAGCGGCGGATATTGGTATAACAGAGATATTTTCCGTGAGGCAGGCGTTGAAAAACTTCCGGAAAGCTGGAGTGAGTTTTTGCTGGCATGCGGACAGATTGAGGACTGGAGTCTGGAAAACGGAAAAGAGATCAGGCCGCTTCAGGTATCGGCTGAAGGGTATCTGTATCTTGTTGATCATATGTTTCTGGATGCAGGAAGAAAAGAAGCGGATATTAAAAAATGGGAAAATATCGGCGAAGAGGATTTTTACAGTATTTTGGATACATTAAAAACCATATACCGCTATTCTTTCCCGGATAATAAAAATTACAGCTACAGAGATGAGAAGGAGCTGTTTAATGAGGGAAAGCTTGCAATCTGCATTAATGGAGTGTGGGGCGCGCCTATGATTGACGAAAAGATAGACGCGGAATATGCTCTGCTTCCGACAGACGGCACGTATACGATGTCATGCGAATCAGCAGGGGCTGGATATGTAGTGGGAAAAACAGGTGATGCCAAAAGAGAGGAAGCGGGAGTGCGTTTCGTAAAATACATGGTAAGCGATAAGGTGCAGGAACGGATATTAAAGGAGACAGAGCAGGTTCCTGTAAATTCCGGAGTTTCCATAGAAAAATATAATAAGGAAATGCCTCGCTTTTTTCAGGCAACACAGCTTGTAAAAGGAGCGGATGTAAAAATAGAAACACCGGATAATCTGTGGGAAAGCAATCGGAAAAAAGTGTTTCAGGAGCATATTCTGGAGCTGCTTTCAGGACATCTGGAGGTAAATGAATTTCTGGAATTATTAAGATGATAAGGAAAAATGTCCATATTTTTATGATATGGGCATTTCTTTTTGTGTAAATATATGCAGGTGGTAAATATTTTACATATGAAATGTCAATATAATTCAGGTGTAAAGAAAAATAGTCAACAATTTCCATGACACTTGTCAATAACCTTCATTCAAAATGCACAGAAAATAAGATAAAATACAGATAAATCAGTAAAAACAAACAAATCACCCGACGAGGTTGGGGGAGAAGGAGGACAAAATGAAGAAAAGAGTAACAGGGTTGGTACTGACAGCGGCTATGGGAGTGAGTATGCTTTCCGGAGCAACCGTATTTGGAGCGGACAATGAACTGGAATTTTATCACGGATATTACCATGAAGAAAGTGAATGGCCGGCAGCAAAGGTAATGCGTGATATTTATGATGAGTTTGCAAAGACTCATGCGGACGGACCGGTAACATTTAAACCGATTGCAGTAGAAAACAGAGATGAAATTGTAAGTGCACAGGTGGCAGGAGGATCCTTCCCGGATCTTGTAGACTGTGGTACAGCCGTTCCGCAGGCAGCTGTTTCTCAGGGGCTTGTATATGATTTAAAACCGTATATTGATGAAAACAATCTTCAGGATGCAGTTGGATTAAATTACACACAGAATGATGTGGACGGACATATTTATTCTGTGCATGATCAGATGGAAAGCCGTGGAATCTGGTATAATGCGGATGTTTTTGAAAAAGCGGGGATCAAGATTGAAGATCTGAAAGATTGGGATGCGTTTGGCGAGGCAATGGAAAAGGTTCGCGGACTTGATGATGGAACATACGGATATGCAGCAGGACAGGGTTCCGGATTTATCGTTAACGCAATTTTAGCCTCTTCAGAAGAAGGAAGAGCTATGATCGAGGCTCCTCTTACAGAAGATGCGGTAAATTCAGAAGTTTTTGCAGAAGCATTTAAAACAGCAGCTGCCCTTGATCAGGCAAATGGTTCTGAGCATACAACAGAAGATGTTGGAAATCTGATGGATGACTTTAATAAAAACGGTTCAGCAGCAGTACTTTTTAACGGAGTATGGAATGCAAGCGGTATTGATGCAAGTCTTGCAGAAGCAATTCAGCCGTCTCTGTTCCCTGGAAACATTGCAGTTTCTTCCGCAGGTGCAGGTCTTACAGTTGCAAACGGAATGAGTGAAGAAAAAACAGAGCTTGCACTGGAATTTATTAAATATATGACAAGTGAAGAAGTGCAGGCAAAGATTTTTACAGGTGTACAGGCAAACCCATGTAATACAAATGTTGACCTTAACAAGCTTGCTGAGGAAAGCGGAGACGCGATTACCATGAAACTTGCAGAGGCATGCTCTATGGTAAATGATGCAGAAATCGTAGTGAAAGATATGAATTACAGCTGGGGTGCAGATGTAAAGAGCGCAATTATCAATGCATTAATGGAATGTGCTGTTTCAGGAACAGATATTGATGCAAGATTTGAACAGCTTCAGAAAGAGCTTATTGCATTAATTGCATAATAAAAAGAAAAGAGATGCGGGGGAAGAGGAAATTTCTCTTCCCCTGTTTCTTCCCGAAGAAAACAATGAGAGGAGAAAATAATGAAAAATAAGTTAAGCCGAAACAGAAAAGCATTCATTATCGCATTTCTGTCTCCTACAATAATTGCATTTTGTATTTTTTATCTCTATCCGATTATTACCGTTTTTCTTACATCTTTCTGCAAATGGGATTATACCAATATTACAAGCCCGGAATTTTTCGGATGGAAAGAAATGTGGAATAATTACGATTACATTTTTAATATTTATCCATATTTCTGGGAGGCTCTCAGGAATTCGGCAGCATGGGCACTTCTTGGTGTGGTAGTACAAATACCGGTTTCCACATTGATTGCCCTGGCATTTTCCAGAAAAGTAAAAGGGATTAAGACAATACGAAATATTTATATTATTCCAAATATGATTTCCTCAGCGGCGATGGGAATGATTTTCCTTCAGTTATACAGCCCTCTTTACGGGGTAGTCAATCCGCTGATACAGAATTTTAATAAGGGATTCAGTGAAAATATACTGCTGCTGAAGGGACCGGCTTTCTGGGCAATTACAGGAGCGTATATTTTCTTTACAGGAACTACAACATTAATGATTCTGGGAAATGTAATGGCTGTGCCTGAGGAAATAAGAGAAGCAGCGATGCTTGACGGCGTAAGCGGGATTAGACAGGACTGGTATATTACCATTCCGATGATAAAAGGAACATTAAAGACCGTGTCTATTCTTGCGGCAACATCAGGTTTCCTTCTGTATAATGAGGTGTTCTTCCTGACAAAGGGTGCGGCAGGAACGTACAGTATCAGTTACGTTATCCGTGAGCTTGCTATTACAAGCCCGCGAACTCAGTTTGGAAGAGCAAATGCAGTTGCTGTCATTCAGATTCTGGCAGGTATGCTGATTATTGTAGCAGTAAATATTATTTACAGTATTTCTTTCAAAAAGAAGAGAAAAGCATAAGGAGGGATGGAAATGAATAAAAAAAGAAAGCATACTGCTGTAAAAAGTATGTCAAAAGGTACTAAGATTTTCACATACATCTGCCTTATATGGGCGCTTCTGGTTGCGCTTGTTCCCTTTGTATGGCTGATTCTTTCGAGTTTTAAGTCAGATCCTCTGGCAAGACCCGGGTTTATGCTTCCGGAATCTATCTGTCTGGATGGATATATAGCCACTTTTAAGGATTTACATGTCATGCGTTATTTTGGAAACAGCCTTCTTATTTCAGGGGTTTCTGTTGTGATCAGTATCGTGATGATTTCCATGTCTGCCTACGTGGTAGCTCGTATGGAGTTTAAGGGAAAAGGACTTGTAAACGTACTTTTATATTCTACCATGTTTATTCCGGCGACAGCTCTTACTTATCCGGTATATAACATGATTAACAGAATGAAGCTTTATGATACAAGGAGCGCACTGATTTTAATTTATTCATGCAGCGGAATTGCGGTGAGCTTTTTCGTGATTAAAAACTATTATACAAATATTCCGAAAGAGCTCGAGGAAGCTGCAAGAATTGATGGATGTGGATACATGCAGACATGGGCAAAGGTTATTTTCCCTATAGCACGTCCGGGAATTATGACAGCAGCAGTTCTTGCATTTTTAAATAACTGGAATGAATATTACTGGGCTTCTCTTGTTATGATCGACAGGAATAAACTTACGGTTCCGGCGCTTTTGTCTACATTTACGACTTCTTTCCGAACCAATTATAACGGATTGTTTTCCGCTATGGTAATTATTATTCTTCCTCCGATTATTCTCTATTGTATTTTTAGTAAATTCTTTGTAGAGGCTCTTTCCGGAGGAGCAGTAAAAGGTTAAAATAGTATTATAGAATTCATATAATAAAGGAGAATGATGAATGAATCAGGAAATAAGAGAACGTACAAAATGGTTTATGGATGCAAGATTTGGAATGTTTATTCACTGGGGACTTTATTCTATACCTGCCTGCGGCGAATGGATGATGTCTGAAAAAGAGATGACAGTAGAGGAATACAAACAATATTTTGATTTATTTGATCCTGTTGATTATAACCCAAGAGAGTGGGTGCGTCTTGCGAAAGAGGCTGGCATGAAGTACGCAGTACTCACAGCAAAACATCATGATGGATTCTGCCTGTTTGATTCGGCGCTTACAGATTATAAATGCACAAATACAAAGGCGGGCAGAGATCTTGTAAGAGAATTTGTAGATGCCTGCAGAGAAGAAGGAATTCGTGTAGGACTTTATTTTTCTATTATTGACTGGAGTCATCCGGATTTCCCGAAATACGGAGACAGACAGCATCCTATGAGAAACCGAGAAGAATATAAAGATGAAAAAATTGATTTTGACAGGTATCTTACATACATGCACGGACAGGTAAAGGAACTTGTGACAAATTACGGAAAGCTGGATCTTCTCTGGTTTGATTTTTCCTATGACGATATGTGCGGGGAAAAGTGGAAGGCAACGGAGTTAATTCAGATGGTGCGCCATTATCAGCCGGATGTTATTATTGATAATCGTCTGGAGGGATCAGGAGAGGATCATGGAAGTATAACCACAGAAAACCCGCTGATCTACAGTGGTGATTTTGCAAGTCCGGAGCAGATTATTCCTCCTATGGGAGTGTGTGATGAAAAAGGAGAGTCGATTCCGTGGGAATTATGCGCTACAATGAATAATCACTGGGGTTACTGTAATTATGATCATTTATATAAAACGCCGTCTATGCTGATCCGTAAACTTGTGGAATGTACAAGTAAAGGCGGAAACATGATTCTTAATGTGGGACCGGATGCAAAGGGGAATATTCCGAAAGAAAGTATCGCTATTTTGAAAGAGATTGGCGAATGGATGAAGAAAAACGGAGAAAGTATTTACGGATGTGGAATTTCTGAGCTTCCAAAACCGGAGTGGGGACGTTATACTCAGAAAGGTGATACAATTTATGCGCATGTTTATGAAGCACCTCTGGGAGCACTGCCTCTTTACGGAATTGCACCGGATAAACTTGATAAAGTTTATTATACGGCAGACGGAAGTGAGATGAACAGAGGAGAGGCATGGAATACAGCACTTTATACAGATACGGCATTTGTGTCTTTTGGAGAGAATCCTGTATTTACATATCCACTTCCGGATGAAAAAGATACGGTTTTAAAAATTGTATGTAAAAAAGGGGAAAATTCATGAAAAAAGTAACAGCAGTTTTAATTGGCGCAGGTCTTAGGGGAGGATACGTGTATTCTTCCTATGCCCTGGAGCATCCTGATGAGTTTCAGGTTGTTGCGGTAGCAGAGCCGGATAAAACAAGAAGAGAAGAATTTGCCAAGAGGCATAATATAAAAGAAGAATTTCAGTTTTCTTCCTATGAGGAGCTTTTAAAAAGAGAAAAGCTGGCAGACTGCGCAATGGTGTGCACACAGGACAAAATGCACTATGAACCGGTTGTTGAAGCACTGAAAAAGGGGTATCATGTACTTTGTGAAAAACCGATGTCTACAGAGGCGGCAGAAATTATTGAAATGGGAGAAATGGCAGAGAAATATAATCGGATTTTATCCATCTGCCATGTGCTTCGGTACTCTCCGTTCTTTTCAAAGTTAAAAGAGCTTACAGATTCCGGAAAGATCGGAAAAATTATGAGCATTCAGCATATAGAACAGGTGGGATTTTGGCATCATGCTCATAGCTTCGTAAGAGGAAATTGGAGAAATGCAGAAGAATCAAGTCCTATGATTTTGCAGAAATGCTGTCATGACATGGATATTCTTCAGTGGCTGGTGGGAAGTTCCTGCAAAAAAATAAGCTCTTTCGGAGAACTTACTTATTTTAAGGAAGAAAATGCTCCGTCCGGTGCAGCAAAACGCTGTATGGATGGCTGCCCGCATAGGGATGAGTGTGCGTTCTATGCGCCGAAGTTTTATCTGGAACATCCTAAAGCAGTTGATGACGGATTGATTTATGCTGTTTCAGATGATATAAAAAGAGAAGCAGTATTAGAGGCGCTGCGAACAGGGACTTATGGAAGATGTGTATTCCATTGCGATAATACAGTTGTGGATCATCAAGTGGTGAATCTGGAGTTTGAAAATCAGGTGAATGTTTCTTTTGTAATGAGTGCTTTTACGAATCAGTGTGCAAGAGAAATACGGATCATGGGAACGAAAGGCGAAATTACAGGGAATATGGAAGCCGGGGAAATTACGATCACAGATTTCCTGGAAGGCCATGAAGAAAAAATACGTCTCCATACTCCAAAGACAGGGCACAGCGGAAGCGACATGAGAATGATGAAGGATTTTGTAAGGCTTGTGGCGCTTGAAGGAGAAAAAGAAAACCGCACAGATGCCCGTGTATCGGTAGAAAGTCACCTGATTGCACTGGCAGCAGAAAAGTCAAGAAAACTCGGAACGACAATCGATTTTAAAGAGTATAAAAAACAGCAAAAATAAGGGAGCTATGTAATTTGAAGACAGCAGAATTTTACAGAGGGATTTCTCTTCCGGAGGAAGCAATAGAACTTCTGGAGAAAGTAAAAGATACAGATGAAAAAGAGATGAAAGTGCTTTTTCAGAATAACAGAGAAGTTTTTTACAAAAATATATTAAAAAGAGAAAATCCGTGGCTCAGCTTTTTGTATTATTATTCACAGATGGCGTGTGACGTATGGGAAGAATACAAAAAAAGAGGGATTTCAGAAAAAATATACTGGGATACTTTTTCTGATTTTACAATCTGGTGCCAGAACTGTAAAGAAGAGACGGGAAAGTACGGACTTCGTCAATATGAATGGCTGTTTCGTCATATTGATATGACACTTTTCCGTCTCGGACGTCTTCAGTTTGAAGCTTTTCCGTCAGAGTGGAATCTGACATATGGGGAGTATGCCATCAAAAAAGGGGAAGATGTTATCTATGTACATATTCCCCAGGGAGCACCCCTTGCAAAAGCGGAATGTGAAAAATCTTTTAAAGAGGCATTTTCTATGTTCGGAAAAGAAAAGGCGTATATTTGTCATTCCTGGCTTCTTGGTCCGGAATTGTCTGAGATTCTGGGTGAAAATTCCAATATAGGAAAATTCAGAAGTTTTTTTCATGTAGTTCTTAGGGATTATGATACAAGAGAGGCTGAAGAACGGATATTTAAAATGGTGCAGGAGAATGTTTCCGTGTATCCGGAAACGACCAGTCTCCAAAGAGCTGCAAAACAGTTTCTTATGGAAGGCGGACACCTGGGAAACGGTGTTGGAATTTTAAGGGAGAGCTGTCTGAATTGTAGATAAAAGTAGAAAAAAATAAAAAAATCAAAAAAATAAAAAAAAGGTATTGACAAAACAGGAAACATATTATATACTAATCAACGTTGAAGCGACAGAAACACGCGGGTGTAGTTCAATGGTAGAACACCAGCCTTCCAAGCTGGATACGTGGG
>URMH01000062.1 GCA_900549015.1 uncultured Blautia sp. | reverse complement strand
ACTAAGGATCTTGTGAGCAATGCGCTCGTGTGGGTTCAAGTCCCATCTTCCGCATCAGAAAAAAACACCGTGATTATATCCCCGGTGTTTTTTTGATGCCTTTTATTATAGTTATAAATTGCAGTTTTCTTTTTAATCAAGATATTTAATCTCTGCGTCTATATTTCCCTGTACATCTGTATTTAGAACAGCATAACTTGACTTGCGTCCTGCCTGACGCGGATATGACAGGCTTCCCGGATTTATCACAAGAACGCCATCTTTTTCTGCAACAACCGGCTTATGCGTATGACCAAAAAACGCGATCTCGCAGCCTCTTGATCTTGCTTCATCTGCAATTCCACTTAAATCTATAGATACTCCATAGTAATGCCCGTGTGTCACCAGAGCCTTTTTGCCGCCTACCATAATCTCCTGCTCTCTTGGCAAATCACAGAAAAAATCATTGTTTCCCGCTACAATACAACAGGGACAGTCAGCCAGAGCCTCTATAAAAATCTCTCTTCCCTCTACATCTCCGCAATGTATCAGTCTGTCAAAAGGCGCCTCTCTCTCCACCGTCTTTTCCAGTTCTCTGTCTCTTCCATGGGTATCGCTTACAACCAAAATCTTCATAAGAGCTCTTCCTTTATTGCGCGAAGCGCTTTTCCTCTGTGGCTGATTTTATTTTTTTCTTCCATAGAAAGCTCTGCGGAGGAGCAGCCATATTCCGGAAGATAGAAAATCGGGTCATAGCCAAAACCATTTTCTCCCGCTTCTTCATAGCCGATGCGGCCTTCCATCGTCCCTCTTACTGTCTTTACTGTTCCGTCCGGAAAAGCCGCTGCAATGGCGCACACGAAGCGCGCGGTACGTTTTTCATCCGGTACGCCTTCCAGGCGCTCAATCAGATTTGCATTTTTAATGCGATAAGAAGTGTCTTCTCCCATATATCTCGCAGAATAAATTCCAGGTTCTTTATTCAGATAATCAATCTCCAGACCGGAATCGTCTGCCAGAGCAATTTCTCCTGTCAGTTCACATACAGTTTTCGCCTTAATAACCGCATTTTCTTCAAATGTTTTTCCGTCCTCCACAATGTCAGCTTCCACGCCTGCTTCCTTCATGGAAAGCACTTCTGCATCAAGATCTTTTAAGATCTCACGGATTTCCTTCATTTTTCCTGCATTTCCCGTTGCAAAAATAATTTTCCTCATATCATTCTCACTCTCCTTTGTTTCTTTTCGGCGGACGCGGTCCGAGAAACTGATAATAATATGTTTTCAGCATACCATTATAAATTTTTCTGTTCTTATCCGCTTTTTTCCCAATATCAAGCTCCGCTTTATCATAAGAAGTAATTAAGTACATGGACCATTTGTCAAGACGATTATAGCTCTCCCCGATTTCCCTGTAAAGTGCCGGGAGCGCTTCTTTTTCTTCCAGTCTCTCTCCATACGGTGGATTTGTGATAATAAATCCATAAGGCTTGGAATGGCGAAGCTCTTTTACAGGTCTCTGCTGAAAATGGATCAGCTTGTCCACCCCTGCCATTTTCGCATTCGATCTTGCAGCCCGCAGAGCCTCCGGATCAATATCAAATCCCTGAATATCCGTATCCACATTTAAGTTTACCCTGTCCTGTGCCTCCTCAAGAGCCTCATACCAGCATTTTCTCGGGACAAGATGTTTCCAGTCCTCCGCAAGAAAAGAACGGTTCATGCCCGGCGCAATATCCGCAGCCATCATAGCCGCCTCTATGGGGAAAGTTCCGCTCCCGCAGAAAGGATCTACAAGGATTCTGTCCTTATTCCACGGTGTCAGCATAATAAGCGCAGACGCCAGAGTTTCTGTGATCGGCGCTTTCACCGTCATCTGGCGGTATCCTCTTTTATGAAGGGAAATGCCGGAGGTATCAATTCCAATGGTGGCAACGTCTTTCATAAACGCCACACGAATAGGAAAGCTTGCTCCGTCCTCCTGAAACCAGGAAATTCCGTATACGCCTTTTAAACGCTCCACAATCGCCTTTTTCATAATAGACTGTATATCCGAGGGGCTGAACAGCTTGCTCTTTACAGAGTTTGCCTTTGCCACCCAGAATTTCCCGTCTGAGGGAATAAATTTTTCCCAGGGAAGATCCTTCGTCTTATCAAACAGCTCCTCAAATGTAGTTGCCTTCACCTCTCCTACTTTAAGAAGAATCCTCTCCGTTGTACGGAGAAACATATTTGCATCTGCAATCCCCTGCGCATCTGCAAGAAATGTAACTTTTCCGTCTTCTACTTTACTGATCTCATATCCCAGATCCAGGATTTCTCTTTTTAATACTGCTTCCAGTCCAAAATGACAGGGCGCAATCAGTTCCCATTTTTCCATCTCTTTTTCCTCCCTGTCTTATAACTGAATGCTCTTCACAACATTGCCGTCAAAATCTTTGATCTCAAACAGACCGTTTTCCAAAACTGCATATGTAGGCGGATTTCCTTCTTTCGGAATCGAAACTGAACCAGGATTCAGCCATATATAATCTCCCATATTTTCTGCTTTTAAAACATGAGTATGACCGTGGATCAGAATGTCGCCTTTTTTCAGAGGAGGCAGATGATCTGTGTTATACACATGACCGTGAGTCGCAAAAAAAGTTTTCCCCTCAATTACAAGCACACAATAATCAGCCAGCACAGGAAACTCCAGCACCATCTGGTCCACCTCTGCCTCGCAGTTTCCTCTCACTGTATAAATCTCATCTTTTTTGTCATTTAACATGGCGATAACTTCTTTTGGTGCATACTCCTTTGGAAGATCATTTCTCGGTCCGTGATAAAGCAGATCTCCGAGAAGCACAAGGCGCTCCGCCCCCTCTTCTCTGTACGCCTCCAGCATTTTCCGACAGAAATATGCAGAACCATGTACATCTGATGCAAACATGTATTTCATATTATTTTTCTCTCCTGTTCTGAATAATTACTCTCTTACTACATTATCATGCTTAACGGGAAATTACAAGATTTCTTCCTCTATATGCGGCAAATCCGCCAATTACACTCCGCGTTCTATATCCTTTTGCCCCAAGAAGCTTTGCCGCTTTTAAGCTGGCACCGCCTCTCTCGCAGTACAGAACAAGGATTTTATCTTTTGGAAAAGCATAACCATCTTCTATTTCCTGATAGGAAACGTTTTCTGCCCCCTTCACATGGGAAACACGGTACTCCTCTTCTCTTCGCATATCTATAATAAGAGCATCTGCCCTGTTCACATAATAGTCCAGCATTTTTGCAGAAATGGTTTCTACCTGAAACATGAGAAACTCCTTTTTTATCTATTATATGATGCGGGTAACATTGTGGAAGCACGAAGTACAAAACGATTCGTCAAAAAAAGGACGGCTTTACGCCGTCCTCCTCTCTGTTTTAGTATCTGTTTTTGGAATTTTCTGTTTTATCCTGTGCATTTTTTCCGTAATTGCAGTTGCGGCTGTTCTGCTCATTTTTAGCATTTCTGGAATTCTGCTCGTTCATTTCATTTTTATTGGAATTCGCTGCTGTTCTTAAATTTTTGTTTTCAGATTCATAATTTTTTGCCATTTTAATAGCCCTCCTGATACAATAATTTTGTTCCTTACACTGGTTATTATGTCAAAAAGTCAGGAGAATATTCAGCAAAATATTATTGCTTTTTTTTCCAATTTATATTATAATTATTGTTGTAAAAAGAATTTACCCTTCAAAAATTTTTTTTACATAACCCCTTATTTAATTATTTATACTCCCCTCGAAATACCCGGTAGCTCCCCTACCGGGTATTTCTCTTTGTATATGCTGTATCAACCGGTTTTTACAAGACATTCTTTTCTGTAAAAGAGCATTTGCACATTCCCTTTCCATTTCGTTTTCATCTCCTGCTGTTTTCACCTCGATCACTTCTGCTCTTCTGTTTTTTCTATCCTTGATCACAATATTAGTCCTTCCCAGAATGGCACACTATCCATAAAAAATCCCCGGAAGAACCGAAACTTTCATTATCCGATTCCCGGGGCTTACTATAATTTGCGATATTCTTACAGCAGATAATCCGGCATATCCTCTGTTATGCGAACAGGTTCTCCCGGCTTCTTATCTGCATTTTTTCCAGAAAGAAATTTCACCTGAATTTCCTCTGCATTCATGGGGCTGATGACCGACTCTGCTGCCACCTTTTCCCCTGATATTTTTCTGGAAGCTGCCTTTTCTGCCCCTGCAGCTCTTTTAATACTTGCTTTACCTAACGACACGATTCATAACCTCCTCTGCCAATGCTGTATATTCTTTTGCACTTCTGCTGCTCTTTTTAAATTCCACAACCGGCTGGCTGTTATCCTGCGCCCATTCTACTGCGCTGTCTACCCTTATATAAGAATCCAGAAGTGTAATATCCTCCATCTCATGAAGAATTTCCAATGTCTGTTTAAAATAATTTTTCCTTGTATCTGCCTTTGTAATAACTATGCCAAGAACCTTTAATTCCGGTGCAATTTCCTTTACTTCACCCAGAAAATCAAACATATTTGCAAGTCCGAACATTCCCCAGGGACTTGCCTCAACAGGAACGAGCACCTGGTCTGAGGCGCAGAGAATATTCATAACCCAGCCGCCTAATGTGGGCGGCGCGTCAATTAAAATATAGTCATATACGCCGGAGTCTTTTATTTTCTGAAGACATTTTTTCAGAATAAATTCTCTCTGCCACTTTGTAAAAAGTTCGTATTCAATGGAGCTCATCTGCGTAGATGAGGGAATTAAATCCAGATTTTCATAGGGAGTATGCACAATGTAATCTGACAAATCCCTCTGTTTCCCAATTGCATGATAAAGATTCTTTTCCCCTGCTGCCATTTTCAGCACTTCTTCCTCAGAAAAGAAGGAAAGAGAAAGATTTAACTGCATATCTCCGTCTACAAGAAGTACCTTTTTTCCTGCCTGTGCCATTGCAGCTCCTATATTTGAGCAGGTCGTAGATTTTCCGCTTCCGCCCTTATTATTTGTAAAACAAATCGTTACTGTTTTTTTCATTTTTTCTTTTGCTGCTCCTTCCTGTCTATTTTACTGTAATGTATTTTTGATTGCGGCTTCTTGGTTTTTCAGGAATTGTCATTTTAAGTTTTCCCTCGTCCAAAAGTGGTTTTATATACCGTAAATTAAAGCTTCGTCTATCTTTATACCCAAAAAATTCTATGATTTCTTTTATAGATTTAGGTTCTGTACAAAACTCTGTCACTTTCTGGGAAGTCACATTTCTATCTTGGTGGTTATCTTGGTGGTTATCTTGGTGGTTATCTTGGTGGTAGTTTATGTTTTTCAGAACAACTTTAAAATCGCACGAAGTTGAAAAAAATTCCGGTTTTAACTCTTCTCTGTATCCCGGCAATTTCTCTGTCTCGCTCACTATTTTTCTAAGTCCGCTTCCGCGCCGTTCCATATACTTCATTCTATGAAATAAATCGGCAATAACAGGATTTCGTCTTACCGATCTCATAGTATTAATATCGCACTCCTGTACCGGTTCTCCCTCAAACATTCCCCCTGGGGATACAATTTCCACTCTGTCATCATACATATCTATATGTATTTCACCTCCCAGGACAATATAATCACGATGAATCAGTGCATTTACTATATAATCCGGAGCAGTTACGCTCTCGTTTCCCACACGCACATAAGCTTCCATTACTCCATCTGCTTTATAATAATACGGTGTAGTTGCTCCAGCTACTACTTTTAATGCCAAAATGTCTTTTTCCTTCTCCCGGAATGGAGTTAAAACAAACTGTGGCAATGGAGTTATTCTCTCTTTAATCAACCTGCTGATTATCTCCGCGTCTTTTTGTATTTCCTGCAGTCCTATCGCCGCTCTGTCATCATTAATTCCAAAAAACAGCGTGCCTCCTATTCCATTGGCAAAAGCACTTACACTTTTCAACCAGCTTTTCGTTTTTTTAATTTCCAGTGCAACTTTAAAATCACATTCTGTTGCTTCTGCTACTAATTGTTCTATCATTCATTCTCCCCCATAAATACCTTTTCCCTCTTAGTTCCATTATACCCACCCTTCCCTTTTATTGCAATGAAAAATCCCCTCCGAATCATCACCCGGAAGGGATTTCACTGACATTCCTGTCATTTAACGATTTTATACTGTCTTTTACCAGATTTTTGAATCAACTGCCGCTCTTTCAATTCCAAGACCTTTGACATATCTGTCCATGAATATCTGGAAACCTTTCACACCTTCCGGATCCGGTTCCAGAGACGTGCCTTCGTTTCCTGCAAATACTTTATTATCCAGGAAGCTGTCAAGCGTCTCTCCCTCTTCCTTATTCACAAGATAAGAGGCAAGAAGGGCAATACCCCAGGCTCCGCCTTCTCCTGCTGTTTCCATAACAGAAACCGGTGCATTTACTGCGTCTGCAAGAATCTGCTGACCGACTCCTTTTGTCTTAAAAAGACCTCCATGACCAAGAAGACGGTCTACCTTTACGCCTTCTTTCTCAAACAGAATATTTAATCCCACACGCATTGCGCCAAGGCAGGTGTAAAGATTTGTTCTCATAAAGTTCGCAAGTGTAAATCTGCTCTCAGGAGATCGTACAAATAAAGGACGTCCCTCCTCAAATCCTGTCATATGCTCGCCGGAAAAATAACAGTAGGAAAGAAGACCGCCGCAGTCTGCGTCGCCTTCCATTGCCTTATGATAAAGCGTTCCGAAAAGCTTATTCATATCCACTTCCATTCCCATTGCCTCTGCAAATTCCTTAAATACTCCAACCCAGGCATTTAAGTCGGAAGTGCAGTTATTGGAATGTGCCATAGCAACAAGATCACCTGCAGGTGTTGTTACCATATCGATTTCCTTATAGGGCTTTGAAAGCTCTTTTTCCAGAACGATCATGGCAAAAACAGAAGTTCCGGCTGAAACGTTTCCGGTACGTCTCGCTACACTGTTTGTGGCAACCATGCCGGTCCCTGCATCACCCTCCGGCGGACACATGGGAATTCCCGGTTTCAGCTTTCCGCTCGGGTCAAGAAGCTTTGCTCCCTCTTCTGTCAGGCAGCCTGCTTTTTCTCCTGCAACAAGCGCTTTCGGCATAATGTCGCGAAGCTTCCAGGAAAATCCGTAAGGCGCAGCAAGTCCGTCAAACTTATCTATCATAGACTGGTTGTAATCTTTTTTCTCAATATCAACCGGGAACATTCCTGCCGCATCACCGATTCCGAGAACCTTTTCTCCTGTAAGTTTCCAGTGTACATATGCTTCCAATGTTGCAATGTAATCAATATCTTTTACATGCTCTTCTTTATTCAAAATCGCCTGGTAAAGATGAGCAATACTCCATCTCTGGGGAATGTTGTAATTAAAAAGTTCTGTAAGAGCATTGCTCGCCTCTTCTGTAATATTGTTTCTCCATGTACGGAAAGGAACAAGAATCTCTCCCGCTTTATTAAAAGGCATATATCCGTGCATCATGGCGCTGATGCCCATAGCGCCTACGGAAGTAAGCTCCACCTCATACTTTTCCTGCACATCTTTTACAAGTTCCTGATAGCAGTCCTGAATCCCGCCCCAGATGTCCTCCAGACTGTAAGTCCAGATGCCGTTTTCGTAACGGTTTTCCCACTCATGTCCTCCGGACGCAATCGGTTCATTTTTTTCATCTACAAGGACTGCCTTGATCCTGGTAGAACCAAACTCAATACCAAGTGCTGTTCTATTTGATAAAATGGCTTCTCTTGCGCTCATTGCAAATCCTCCTATTTTCTGTAAGCAATTTCATTCCATCTCAGTTCGTTTTTGAAATTACGGATTGTTGTATCTTTATCAATATATACAGCTTCAATTCCCATAGCTGCTGCCCAGTCGCCCATCTGCTCTGCAGTAAGGTCATAGGAAAATGCAGTATGATGTGCACCGCCTGCAAGGATCCATGCTTCCGCACCGGTTGCAAGATCAGGCTGCGGTGTCCAGAAAGCGGTTCCCACCGGAAGCTTCGGCATCGGTTTTTCTACTTTCTTACAATCTACATCATTGATGATCAGGCGGAAACGGTCGCCAAGATCAACAAGGGAAGTTGCGATTGCAGGACCTGTCTTAGATGTAAATACAAGTCTTGCCGGATCTTCTCTGTCACCCATAGAAAGCGGGCAGACTTTAATACTTACCGGTCCTTCTGCAACAGTCGGGCATACCTCAAGCATATGCGACTGGAGAATTCCTTCTTTTCCCGGAACAAAATTGTATGTATAGTCCTCCATAAAGGAAGTTCCCTTTGCATCTTTTATTCCTGCTGTCATAATCTTCATCAGGCGGACCATAGCCGCTGTTTTCCAGTCTCCCTCTGCGCCGAAGCCGTAGCCTTTTTCCATCAGTCTCTGCATTGCAAGTCCTGGAAGCTGCTGTAAAGAACCAAGGTCGCCGAAATGTGTAACAACTGCCTGATAGTTTTTCTCCTCCAGGAATTTTTCAAAACCGATCTCAATTCCCGCCTGAACTGCCACATGGCGTTTAAACTCCTCCGGATCGCGTCCTTCCAGAAGGATATTGTATTTGCTGTAATACTCTTCTACCAGAGCATCAATATCGCCTTTTTTCACATCTTTTACATAATCTGCCACTTCATTTACTGGATATGCGTCTACTTCCCAGCCAAATTTAATCTGCGCCTCTACTTTATCTCCCTCTGTAACAGCAACATTACGCATATTGTCGGCAACACGGCACACACGAATATGGCTGCTCTCCATAATACCAACTGCTGTGCGCATCCATGATGCAAGTCGTTCCTGTACCTTTCTGTCTGCCCAGTGTCCCACGATAATTTTTCTTTCAATTCCCATACGTGTTACAATATGTCCGTACTCACGTCCGCCGTGTGCAGACTGATTTTCATTCATAAAGTCCATATCAATGGTATCGTATGGAATTTCTTCGTTAAACTGTGTATGAAGATGGCAAAGAGGCTTTCTGTATTCTTTTAAACCGAGAATCCAGGATTTTGCTGGAGAAAATGTGTGCATCCATGTGATAACGCCTGCGCAGTCCTCGTCTGCATTTGCCTCATTAAATGTTTTTCGAATCAGCTCGTTTGTGATAAGTGTGGGCTTCCATACAAGTTCAAATGGAAGAATACCTGACTTATTCAGCTCCTCCACAATGATTCTGGAATGCTCTGCCACTTTTCTGAGGCACTCGTCTCCATAAAGATCCTGTGAACCGGTACAAAACCAAAATTTGTAATCTCTTCCTGTTTTCATGTGAAAATCCTCCTTAAAAAAATATATAAATGTTATTTGTTTTCTTTAATAATTCGTTTTTTTGTAGACCCCCGCACAATAAGCTCCGGCTGGATCAGGCGTTCCACTTTGCTTTCTTCCTCCGGAATGTGGTTGATTTTTTCCAGAAGAAGCTCTGCCGCCATCTCTCCCAGTCTTTCCTGCGGGTGGGCGATCGTAGTAATGCCTTCTCCTCTCTGCGCATAGAGAGAATTGTCATAGCCAGTCACAGAAACATCTCCCGGAATCTTGATTCCTTCCCGCATAAGAGTCTCTGTTACCTGTACGGCAATCTGGTCATTGTAACATACAATTCCGTCCGGCATCTTTCCTTCCCGAAAAAATTCCAAAGCTGCCATAGAAGGCTTTGTCCTCCTGTCTTCTGTATGAAACCATACAACTCTGTCCGGATCGTAAGAAAGCCCCGCCTCCTGCAAAGCCCGGACATATCCCTTATGTCTCGCAATCCCCTGAATATCGTCGGCCTTAAAAAATCCGGCTATTTTTCTGTGTCCCAGTTCAAGAAGGTGCTTCGTCACAAGATACCCTCCCATTGCATCGTCCATAAGAATATGCGGTTTTTCTTTCATTTCCCCGTAAATCCCCTGGATAAACACGTATGGGATTTCATACTTGTCAAGAGTCTCATACAAGTTCACATGACGACATGACATCTGGCTTTTGCTCGGCTCGATAATGAGACCGTCTATATCCTTCTGAAGAAGCTCTTCCAGACATCTGGCTTCCTTCTGCCGGCTGTTTCCTGTATTTTTCAGAATAATACTGTATCCCTTTTCAGACAGCACATTGTCCATGCCCTGGATCAGCCTCGGAAAAATATAATCGGATATATATGTAGTCACAACCGCAATATTTCCCGATTTTTTTGTATGACGCATATTTTCCGAACAGAACGTGCCTTTTCCGTGAAAAGCCTCCACATACCCCTCCTGTTCCAGAAGTCCCAGCGCTTTGCGCACCGTGTGGCGGCTTAAGGAATATGCCTGCACCAGTTCGTTTTCAGAGGGCAGTCTGTCTCCCGGCTGGATTCTGCCGGATAAAATATCATTTTTCAGTTGTTCCATCAAAGTGTAATACTTCGGTTTTCCAGTCTCCGTCATCTCTCTCCCCTTCTTTCCCTTCAAATGGTATCACTTGTACGCACATACGAACAAGTTGTTTTTCACATGAATATTTCACGAAATTTCAAGCTCTTTATTGTGCATATTGAACAAAACCCGGAGATTCCTGACACAAAAAAAGAGCTCTGGAATATTTCCAAAGCCCTTTATCGTTTTCTCCATCTTGATATGAGATACAAAATAACTGCAAGCACGATCAAAAACGGAAGCACTGCCGCAAGTACGCTTATCAGCAGGAAAATAACGACTGCCGCTGCCGCGATCACAATCAGTTTTCCGTACCAGGTGGAAAGATCCAGCTTCTTCTTCCAGTTTTTTTCCTCCTGATTTCCATAGCCTCCTGTATCGCTTTCCGAGTAGCTTCTGCTCTCCTCGTAAACTTCTTCGCCTGTATCTGTATCAAGAAGCGTTTTTGCGATCAGTCTGGGATCTCCAAGCTGCGCGATCACTTCGTCCTCCGGGGTTCCGGCTCTTACCTTTGATTGAATGTAATCCTCATAATACCGAAGGTGCGCTCCTATTTTCCCTTCGTGCATCTGCCCTGACAACTGGGTTTTTAAAATGTCAAGAAACTCTGTTCTGTACATTCGTCAATCTCCTTGTTTCATAATTTCACTGTTCATTCATCCTTATTTATTTTAACATACTATTTATCATATGGTAACTGTGTAAATCATAAAATTTCTATAAACCTTTTACAAGAAATCTTAAATAAATCTCATACACTTCACACATTTACACAAAAAAATTTGATAATTTTTTATCAACTCCTTGACAACCCCAGCTAAAGGTGCTAAACTCATTTCATCAACAAAAAGTTTCCTGATTACTGACGGAAAGAGTGGAGAAAACCACAGGGGATTCAGGAAGCTGGTTCAGCCGACCGTCTGGGCAGTATTTGATGAATATCTTATCAGGTACTGTCCTTTTTTGCTAAAAGGAAGGCTATTATAGCCGGTTGCAGATTTTATACCGGCTGCAAAGTGAAAGGAGAACAAAATTATGGGATTCAAAAGCGACATTGAAATTGCACAGGAAAACACTCCGCTTCCGATTACGGAGGTTGCAGCAAAAGCAGGAATCGACGACAAATATCTGGAGCAGTACGGAAAATACAAAGCAAAAATCGACTACAATCTTTTAAAAGAAAGCGATAAAAAAGACGGAAAGCTGATCCTTGTAACAGCCATCAACCCGACGCCAGCAGGCGAGGGAAAAACAACTACAACAGTAGGCCTTGCAGACGGTATGCAGAAGCTTGGCAAAAATGTTATGGTAGCTCTCCGTGAGCCATCTTTAGGACCGGTATTCGGCGTAAAAGGCGGCGCAGCAGGAGGCGGATATGCACAGGTTGTTCCGATGGAAGACATCAACCTTCATTTCACAGGTGACTTCCATGCCATCGGCGCAGCAAACAACCTTCTTGCAGCCATGATCGACAACCATATTTTCCAGGGCAACGCACTGAACATCGACCCGAGAAAGATCACATGGAGAAGATGTGTGGACATGAACGACCGTCAGCTTCGTAATGTAATTGACGGACTTGGCGGAAGAACAAACGGTATGCCTCGTGAAGACGGATACGACATCACAGTTGCATCTGAGATCATGGCAGTTCTCTGTCTTGCAAGTGACATCAAAGACCTGAAAGAAAGACTTTCCAGAATCATCATCGGATATACATACGGAAAACCGTCAGAGCAGAAACCGGTTACAGCAGGTGACCTTCACGCAGAGGGCGCTATGACAGCCCTTCTTAAAGACGCTCTGAAACCAAACCTGGTACAGACACTGGAGCACGTTCCGGCTATCGTACACGGCGGACCATTCGCAAACATCGCACACGGATGTAACTCTGTAACAGCTACAAAGATGGCTATGAAACTGGCTGATTATGCGATCACAGAGGCAGGCTTCGGCGCTGACCTTGGTGCTGAGAAATTCCTCGACATCAAATGCCGTATGGCAGGTCTTTACCCAAGCGCAGTTGTAATCGTTGCTACAGTACGTGCCCTGAAATACAATGGCGGTGTTGCAAAAGCAGACCTGAATAATGAAAACCTGGAAGCACTGGAAAAAGGTCTTCCAAACCTTCTGAAACACGTAAACAACATCAAGAACGTATACAAACTGCCATGCGTAGTCGCTATCAACGCATTCCCGACAGATACAAAGGCAGAGCTTGACCTTGTGGAAGCAAAATGTAAAGAACTCGGCGTAAACGTTGCTCTTTCTGAAGTATGGGCAAAAGGCGGCGAAGGCGGAATCAAACTTG
>URMH01000061.1 GCA_900549015.1 uncultured Blautia sp. | reverse complement strand
AATAACAAAATATAACAGTTATTAAATCTCTTAAAACAGGTGAAATCTCAATCGGAATTTAGAACACCTGTGGCAGCGATTAAAATACCTTTTGCAGATAACGAGCCAATTAAAATACCAATAGGAATACCGATACCGCATAAAATTAAAAGTTGAAGAGAAACCAAACTGTAAATTTGCCTGCGTTCACTTCCGATAGCTCTAAGTGTTCCGTATTCTTTGATTCGTTTGGCTACAGCTATTTTCAAAATATTATAAATTACCAGGCCCGCTGCAAGCAGTACAAGTATGCCAACCATGATACTGGCAAGCGTCATAAAAGAAAAACCTGTATCCGTATCAGATTTTCCTGCTTCTCTGTAAGAAATACCAAGTGCGTCTAACAAAATCCAGTTATATTGTATATTTGAATTATCAATACCAAGACTATTTGCCAATTCGTCAACGATAGCTTGGAAGTGTAAAGTATCTTTTGTCTTGAAATCTGTCGAATAAAGTAAATAATTATCCGGCAAAACAGAAGCAGCCGTTCCGACACCTGCGACAGCATTTAAAGTTCCTGTAGAATACCCGATATAATTACTTTCTAATATGCCGCAAACGGTATAAGTGGCAGAGTAGGAATATTCGGGCAGTGTTCCGTCCATGCGGGATATTCGCGCTTGTAAGGTTATGGTATCTCCAATGTGGATTTTTTTACCTAAATATGGCAATGCGTTTTCTGGCAGTGCAATTTCAAATGGCAAAGCTGGCAATGTGCCTTTTTTTATTTTTTGGATAGCAGGATATGCGTCTAAGGCATTTCCTGAGTATTCGCGTGTAAATAAGTTAAGACCGCTATTCCCGAGTTCAGTAATTCCGACGTTAATGAAACTGCCCACATCATAAAGCCGGTTATCATTTTCTAACTGCAGTTTTTCTTTTTCTTTGATTTGATGAAATGTGGCATAACGATCGCCATTTAGCGAAGAAGCTTGCTCTATTCTCATAGATTGTAAAATACCAAGAGATTGTTCGACAGCAGTTGTCATAATACTCGAGAGTATTACAGCGATCAGAATGAGTGCTGCCATCACTTTTTGTGCTTTTAACTCTTTGAAAGCGAGGGATAAATACGATTTCATTACACGCCCACCTCCGAAAGTTCTCCATCAATGATCGTAAATTGGCGGTCTGCCATCTCTGCAACACGGGGATCGTGAGTAATTACGACAAGGGTTTTGTTCATTTTTTTTCGAATATTGCAAAGCATTTTCATTACTTCATTCCCGTTTTTACTGTCAAGATTTCCCGTAGGCTCATCGGCGAAAATAATATCCGGCTTTGCGATCAAAGCTCTTGCAATAGCTGCTCGCTGCTGTTGCCCGCCGGAAAGCTCATTGGGTAAATGCGATAGACGGTTTTCCAACCCTAAGAGAGAGGAGAGCTCTTGTAAATAGATTTCGTCGGGTTTCTTTTTGTCTAAAAGCAGGGGCATCATAATATTTTCGCGGGCAGTTAAAACTGGAAGCAGATTGAATTGTTGAAAAATAAATCCGATTTTTTGGCGGCGAAAAGCCGATAACGTCTTATCACTGCCATTATGAATATCGGTGTTGTCATAAAGTACCGTGCCGGAAGTTGGATTATCTAGACCGCTTATAATGTGAAGCAAGGTGCTCTTTCCGCTGCCGGACGGTCCCATTATGGAAATAAAGTCACCCTCGAAGATTGTCATAGACGCAGCCTTCAGAGCAGTAACCTTATTTTCGTTTGTACCATAGATTTTTGAAATATCGTTTACTTTAATTTGCATAAAAAATTCTCCTTATCGTTTTATGATAAGGAGAGTATATAGGGTAAAAATCAAGAATTTCTCAAATTCTATTCTATTGTCAATTTTACGGAAATAGTTGCGCCTGCCTGATTGTTCTTAAAGGTAATATTACCACCATGTTTTTTACAAAAAAGCTCACAGGTATATAGTCCCATTCCAAAATGTCCCGTATCGTCATTTGCTTTTTGAAAAGGCTGTATACCATTTTTTATCAGTCTGTCTGGAAAGCCGCAGCCGTCATCTGTTACGGACAACAGTAATTTTCCGTCTGATATAGAGCAAAGAATATCAATGCGGGTTGCAGCAAAACGCAGTGCATTGGACACGAGATTTTCTACAATTTGAAATAAAACAGATTTATCAATCAGAATGTTCTTTTCGTATTTGACCGCGGCAAATTCTATCTGCTTTTGCTTCTCTTCACCAAGAAAGCAAAGCATATTTTTTAATTCAGAAATAAGACTGTCCCATTTTACAAGTTTTCGTTGGATAGCTATATCCTCCAATTTTTGAATGCTGCTCATTGTTTCTACATATTGCTCTATTCTATTTGTATATTTTTCAATTCGGAGTAGATTATCAGTAAACGAATTTGGAGTTACCGTAACATTTTCAATACTTTTGAGAGCTAATTTGACAGAGCCTTTTAGTACAGTAACAGGATTTCGTAAATTATGCGAAAATGCAGCATTTAATCGTTTTCTTTCTTCTGATTGCCGCCATAATGTATAATTGTTTTCCAGCAGTGTTTTGCGCATGGTTTCAAAAGCAGTACATAGTTGCCCGAATTCATCTTGCGTTTTTGTTTCAATCGTAAAATCAAGATTGTTTTCTATGATGCAGGCAGCACCTTCTGTAAGTATTCTCAGAGGATCTTTTAATTTCAGGTGGTAGAACATAGAAGCAGTGGCAAACAGCGCGATTATATAAATCAGGATTGGCAATACTATTTGCGCAAGAGAAATCATGGCTGCGATTAATACGGCTTGCGATGTTGATTCCTGTGGCTGGACAATGACGTGAGCAGAATCAACATCAATAGAAATTCCTCCCATTGGAGCAAGCTGAGAACGCAATTCTATACATATCCAAATGATAAGAAGAGACAGAATAAATGCAATCGTAATATTAATAAGTGTGATTGTAAATAATGCTTTCTTTAATTTCATCTGCTTTATCCGTTCCATTTATATCCCACCCCCCAAACCGTTTCTATGTAATTGTGCAAGGTATGTTCCGCAAATTTATTACGGATTTTACGGATATGCTCCATGATGGTATCGCTGTTACCAACACCTTCTAATCCCCATACTCTTTCATAGATCCGTTCTCTGTCAAAAATCTGACCGGTATTGGCAGAAAGTAATTCTATAATGTCAAATTCTTTTTTAGACAAAATAATGTGTTTTTGATGTATTGTAATTTCCCTTTTCGTATAGTCAATTACCATATCGCCAAAAAATCGTAAAGAAGATTGTTGTTGCTTGCGGTTTTCCCGCCTTAAATGGGCAGATACCCTTGCACCTAATTCATCGAGATCAAAGGGCTTTTGGATATAATCATCTGCACCAACAGAGAAACCTTTGATTTTATCCGCAGTTTCAATCCGGGCAGTCAAAAAAAGAATAGGGCAGGTGATATGTTCTCGAATATTTTGGCAGACTGTCAGTCCGTCAATATCCGGCAGATTTATGTCTAACAAAATAATATCGGGCGTTTGTGCCATTTTTTTCATAGCATCACTTCCATTATGCGCAGTTATCACTTGATAGTCCATTGTTTCAAAATAACTTTGTATGACAGCTACAACACCTGGCTCATCATCGACAATCATTATTTTTTTACTCATGTCTGCACTCCTTTCGTAAAGTCATATTATCCCACGTAAATCTCAAGAATTTCTCAAATTTTACCAGTATCATCATACTAAGATAACCGGATAATGACAAGTGCGAGATATATGTTTTAGATTGCAGAGAGAAAGAGGCTATACAAAAGAGGCAAAATATCGTAAAATGCTTATAAGAACAAAAGATGACCATGTTTGTACAATATAAAAAACATGACCAGAAAGTTTCAGAAAAGAGGGATGGACTATGAACAGAAGTAAAATTGCATGTAATTGTAAAAATATCAGTTACGGAAAAATAGAAGATGCCATTCTTAACGGGGCAACGACTTATGAGGAAGTGCAGGAACAGTTAAAGTTCGGTACAGGCTGCGGAGGCTGCAGAGAGTTTATTCGATATTTAATTGATGATATTCTGGAAGAAAGAGGAATTACACAAAAGTAATACAACCAATATAACTCAGAAATAATACAGAAGAAAAGAGGAAATGAATATGGCGTGTACAACAATATTAATTGGAAAAAAAGCAAGCTATGACGGCTCTACTATTGTAGCCAGAAATGAGGATTCCTGTGCGGGAAAATTTGACCCGAAGAGATTTGCGGTTATGCTGCCCAAGGATCAGCCAAGAGTTTATAAATCTGTACTTTCTCATGTGGAAATTCCATTGCCGGAAAATCCGATGAAGTACACTTATATGCCCAATAATGATCCTTCGGAAGGAATCTGGGGTGCATTTGGCGTAAATGAGAAAAATGTATCTATGACTGCTACAGAAACAATCTCTTCAAACGCCAGGGTACAGGGAGCAGATCCTCTCGTTGTTTATAAAAAAGGAGACGAACATACAGAAGAAACACCAGGTGGTATTGGCGAAGAAGATATAGTGACGATTACCCTTCCTTATATTACATCTGCAAGAGATGGGGTAAAACGTCTTGGTATGCTTCTGGAGACATATGGAACTTATGAAATGAACGGCATTGCATTTCAGGATGAAGATGAAATCTGGTGGTTTGAGACAATAGGAGGACACAACTGGATTGCAAAAAAAGTACCGGATGATACATATGTTGTTATGCCAAATCAGTTAGGAATGGACTTTTTTGATTTTGAGGATGCCTATGGAGAACAGGCAGAGCATATGTGTTCTTTGACTTTAAAAACGCTTGTGGAAGAAAACCATCTTGACCGTCGCATGAATCCGGAAGAAATCTTTAATCCAAGAGATGCTTTTGGCTCTCATGACGATGGAGATCATATTTATAATACACCTCGTGCATGGGCAATGCTTCGGTATTTTAATCCGCGTTCCTTTGTGTGGGATGGTCCAAATGCGGATTTTACTCCGGAAAGCGATGATCTTCCCTGGGCATTTGTGCCGGAAAGAAAAATCACACTTGATGAGGTAAAGTGGGCGCTTTCCAATCATTATCAGGGAACACCGTATGATGTATACGGAAAAAGCTTTGACAGTCAGATGGCAGGAAAATACAGAGCAATCGGTGTGAACCGTAATAATGTGCTGGGACTGGTACAGATTCGTCCGTATATGCCGGAGCCTTTAAAAGCAATTCAGTGGATTGCTCTTGGAAGTAATGTGTTTAATGAAATGGTTCCGTTTTATACAAGAATCAATAAAACACCGGCATATTTAGCAGGTGCACATACAAAGCCCACAACAGATAATTTTTACTGGACAAACAGAATGATTGCTGCTCTTGCGGATCCTCATTTTGGAGAAAATGCTTCTCACATTGAGCGGTATCAGGGGGCGGTGAGCAGTAAGGCTGCTGAGATGATAAAAAAATTTGACAGAGAGTTTCTGGAGCAAAATCCGGAAGACGAAACAGCATTTTTTGAAGCTGCAAATCAGGAAATATCTGATTTTGTACAGGAAGAAACAGCGGAGCTTCTTGATAAAGTTCTCTATACATCCAGCTGTCTCATGAAAAACGGATTTTCCAGAAGTGATGCCTGATGAGCAAGTTAAAGGAAAAAATTTTCGTTATTGACGACGATGTTTATATCGGAGATATGCTTGAGGAAGCTCTTCGAAAAGCGGGATACGAGGTTTTCCGTGCCTATTCCGGGACAGAAGCGCTTCTCCTTCTGGAAAAAGAAACGCCGGATCTGGTACTTCTTGACCTGATGCTTCCGGGACTTTCCGGGGAAGAAGTGCTTTCAAAAATAAGAGAAATTCCTGTTATTGTAGTAAGTGCAAAGTCGGGGCTTGAGGATAAAGTAAATCTTTTGATGGACGGCGCCTGTGATTATCTTACGAAGCCGTTTGAAATCCGGGAGCTTCTTGCAAGGATTGCGGTGCAGCTTCGAAAAACAAAAGCTCCTGGAAATAAGGAGGAATTAAGAGTAGGAAATCTTGTTTTAGATTATCTGTCGCATGAAGTATCTGTTTCCAATAAAAAGGTACGACTTACAAAAACAGAATTTGCCATTTTAAAGCTTCTTATGCAGAATCCCGGGCAGGCAATGGCAAAAACGGTTATTTTGGACAGAATCAGTGATGATACTCTGGATTGTACGGAAAGCTCTCTGAAGCAGCATATCAGCAATCTTCGCAGGAAGCTGGGAGAGGAAGAAAAAAGGAATATATAGAGTCTGTGTGGGGAATTGGGTTTCGCCTTGTGGATGAAAAATCTTGACGAAATCTTTACCTTTTCCTGTCTGCTGTCTTTGCTGTTTTTCGATAGACTGGGGCTATTTATGGATTTGTGGGGAAAAACGGTGCAGGAAAAACAACACTTATCCGTTTAATTTGCGGATTGCAAAATCCCACAGCGGGAAGCTATAGTTTATTTGGAGTAAAGCACACGAATGCAAAAATTTATAAAATGAGAAAGAGAATGGGAGCAGTAGTGGAAACGCCTGCTATTTATCAGGATATGACGGCAGAAGAGAATCTAAAGGAACAGTTCCGTATGCGGGGGATTCCCTCTTATGAGGAGATTCCAAAGATTCTCTCTCTTGTAGGGCTTTCTCATACCGGAAAGAAAAAAACCGGAAAATTTTCTCTGGGAATGCGGCAGCGCCTTGGAATCGCAGTTGCGCTTTGCGGTAATCCGGATTTCCTTGTTCTTGACGAACCGGTAAACGGACTGGATCCCCAGGGAATCATAGAAATCAGAGAGCTTCTTTTAAAGCTGAACAGAGAGTATCAGATTACCATTTTGATTTCCAGTCATATTTTAGATGAGCTTTCTAAAATTGCCACCCATTATGGATTTATTGACAATGGAATGATAGTACAGGAAATCAGTGCAAAGGAGCTTTTTCGTATTTGCGGCAAATATTGGAAAATGAAAGTGACAGATACGAAAAAGCTATGTACAGTTTGTGATGCTATGGGGCTGGAATATCGGATTCATTCCAGACAGGAGGCAGATGTTTACGGAGAACTGGAAGTAACGGGGCTTGTAATGGCGCTTGCAGAAGAAGGATGCAGAACATTGTCTATACAGGAATTCGAAGAAGGGCTTGAAAATTACTATTTGAATCTTGTGGGAGGCGGAAGACATGTGTAATCTGATTTCTGCAGGATTTTATAAAATAAAGAAAAGCAGGGTGTTTTGGGCTGGGATGGTTCTAGTAAATATCTGGTCTGCGTTTTTGACAGTTCAGGCACATTTGAATTCTCTTGCTGAAACAATTCCGTATACTTTTGAAGATGGGCTTTTTGTCATAGAGACGATTATGATTCTTGTAATCGCTGTTTTTGTGAGTCTGTTTTTTGGAACAGAATACAGCGATGGAACTCTTCGCAATAAGTTAATTGGAGGTTATACAAGAGGTCAGATTTATGTTTCTCAGTTTATTGTAAATGCGGCTGCATGTCTGCTTATTTATTTTTCTTCTCTCCTGGTTTCCGGGATTCTTGGTATTTTTCTTATGGGAGCAGAAGGCGTATCTGCGATGAAAATAGTTGTATATATTGTTGCGGGAGCTGGAATGTGCATAACAGATGCGGCGCTTTTTACCTTTCTTACTGTGAGTGTGGGTACCAAGGCGGGAGCTTCTGTGGCAGGACTTCTTCTGGGTTTTTCCCTTCTCTGTGGAGGAATGGCTGTTCACGACAAATTGTCGCAGGAAGAATATATGTATATTCCGAAGACGGAGCAGGACGGAGATATTTCTGTCATAACGGAAGATACGGAACTTATGAAGGTTCCCAATCCTTATTATGTTTTTGGAACAAAAAGAAAAGTATTGGAATTTCTTTTGGATATAAATCCCTCCGGACAGGCAGTGCAGCTTGCAGCTTTGAAACTTTCTCGTCCCGGTGCAGTGATAATTTATGATACGGCTCTGACGGCTTTATTTTGCAGTCTGGGAGTTTTCATATTTAAGAAAAGAAATCTAAAATAAAGGCGGTGAAAGAATGCTTCCCTGGATTATAAGTGCTGGATTTTTTTTAACAGCAGTCGGACTTTTTATAAAAATCAGAATGATGCAGAAAGGCACAGATGAAATCCGGAAAATATTCGGGGAGTGTCTTTTGGAGGATACGAATGCGCAGATTACGGTTTCCTCGGGAGACAGGGAACTAAAAGAGGCGGTCACAAATATTTCCCACGACCTTCGAACGCCGCTTACAGCAATTATCGGGTATCTTGAACTTCTGGAAGAAGAGGAAAAAAGCGAAGCAGTAATATCATAAGTAATATGATAAAGTACAGCGAAGGAGAAATGAAAGTGGAGCTTTTGGAAAACGGAGAAATACATTTTTCAAATAAAGCGCCAAAGCTTCAGACTGTGCAGGTAGAAAAACTGTTTGACCGCTTTTTTACCGTGCAAGACGCCCGTATTTCCACAGGGCTTGGTCTTTCTATTGCCAAAACCCTGACAGAAGAAATAGGCGGAAGTATCCGGGCGGAGTACAGGGAGGAAAGGCTGACGATTTTTCTTATTTTTTAAGGCTTCATCTTTCCTGCCACTCTCTGGAGACGATATTCTCTGGGGGACAGCTTTTCTCTTTTCTTAAAAAAGCGTGAGAAGTAAAATGGGTCGGAAAAGCCAAGCTCTTCTGAAATTTTATTTATGTGACGATTTGTATAAAGAAGCAAAAGCCTGGCTTTTTGCATCAGCATCTGTTCCATATATTCCTTTAACCCAAGACCGGTATCCTGACGGAAGGTGCGGGAGAGAAGGTGTGTAGTCGTGTGGAGAGCGTTCGCGATTTCCTGTATGCGAAGTCCTGCCTGAAGATTTTCCGAAATATAGGTGATAGCTTCCCTCTGGCGGTAGTACCCCCGGAATTTATGGAGATACTGACAGGTATCCGGGGAGGCGGATTCAAAAAAATCACAGATGATCTTCCAGAATATGGCTTTTAAATGAAGGAGTCCGGATAAGGATTCCTTTTTCATTTCCATAAAGATTTTATTGAGTAAGGGCTTCTCAAAAGGAATGGAAAGAATCGTATCAAGCTCTCCGAAAAGGTCAATGCCGGGAAGGAGTTCTGTATTAAAATGTACATAAAACTTACGTACCTTATCTGTGCAGCCGTAAGTATAGCAGGAGCCGGCAGGCACAAGGTACATATGCCCGGAGCGGAGAAGATTCCGTCCCTTTTCATTTTCCAGATAAATTTCCCCTTCCATAATAAAATAAAGGCGGTTGAAGGGGGAAGTCATGTGAGGATAATACCAGGAGCTGTCTCCTGTAAATACTGCATTTTCCCAGATCTGCAGGGATACAGAGTCCCATTCTGTATTTAAAAAGGGGTAAGCGTGAAAAGTCTGCATAAAAAAAGTCCATCTTTCCGTACAAAAATGCCATGTACATTATTTCTTTATTAGTATACTATAAAATCATCAAAAAACAAGAGACGAAAGCGAGGGAATGGCATATGGATATGCGTAAATGGTTTAAGGAAGCACGGTACGGAATGATGGTGCACTGGGGACTTTATTCTCTTCTTGCAGGAGAGTGGAGAGGCAAAAGAAGCAACAGCTATGCCGAGTGGATCCAGACCTGCCTTCGGATCCCCAAGGTGGATTATGAGAGACTGGCGTCTGCTTTTAACCCCGTTTATTTTGACGCGGAGGAGTGGGTAAAATTTGCAAAGGACTGCGGCATGAAATATTTCGTAGTGACAAGCAAGCATCACGAAGGTTTTGCCATGTACCACTCAAAAGTGGATAAATTTAATGTGGTGGACGCGACGCCTTTCAAAAGGGACGTAGTGGGAGAAATCGCAGAGGCGTGTTATAAACACGGAATGAAACTGGGACTTTATTATTCTCAGGATCTTGACTGGCATGAGCCGCACGGAGGCGGATATTTATCCGGACATATTCCATGCTCGGGAACAGCCTGGTGCAATGACTGGGATTTTCCGGAAAATGAGAAGAAGGATTTTGACATCTGCTTCCGGAATAAAATTTATCCGCAGGTGGAAGAGATTTTAAGAAATTACGGGGAGCTTTGCCTCATCTGGTTTGATGTTCCCATGACTCTGGAAGAAAAACACAGCCGCCAGATTTTTGAGCTGGTAAAAAAATATCAGCCGAATTGTCTCATTAATTCCAGACTTGGAAACGGAGCTTACGATTATGTATCTCTGGGGGATAATGAAATTCCAAAAGAAATGCCGGAAAACACAGAATTTGATCCGGCTTTGATGAATGAGATTGATGGTTTTAAGCCTTCTCCTTACGGACTTTATGAGACGGCAGCAACCATGAATGACAGCTGGGGATACTGCGCGTGGGATCAGAACTGGAAGAGTGCAGGGGAAATCGCGGAAATTAAGAAAAAATTAAACGGAATGGGCATTAATTATTTATTAAACGTAGGGCCGGACGGTCTTGGAAGGATTCCGTCTGCAAGCCAGGAGATTTTAAGAGAGGTTGCGAAGACACTGTAAGAATCAATGTAAAAAGTACAGAGCTCAGGCGAGCCTGTACTTTTTACGTTTCGTGCTTAAACAGAAGGACGCCGGTCGGCGCTGTATACGGCTTCAATGTTTTCAATGGGAACGTCTCCCTCAAAGTTCTGGCTTGCCATAAGAATATAGCCGCCGTCATGGTGAAGGGAATTGATGTAATGAGCCACTTCTTTTCGAACCTGCTCCGGCGTGCCGTTTGGCAGAAGATTCTGGGTGTCGATTCCTCCGTGGAATGCGATTTTTCCGCCAAATTCCTGATAGAGACTTTGTGGTTCCAGCCCTTCTACTTTCTGAAGGGGTTCCAAAACGTCTACGCCGCAGTTAATAAGCTCAGGGATAATTGGGCGCACCGCACCGCAGGAATGCTGCTGATAAAAGGCATTGTACTTATGCGTAAGCTCTGTAAGCTGCTTTGTATTTTCGCGGAAAAATTCCCGCCACATATCCACACTGAATAAAAGAGAAATCTGTGTGCCGTAATCATCGTGCGGGCGGATAATATCGATTTTTCCCTGCCCTGCTTCCAGAAGGCGTCTGTAATATTCCATCTCAAAATCTACTATTCGGTTCAGAAGACATTTTGCAGCTTCCGGTTCGTCTACCATAAGCATGAAAAATTCCGGCATATCCATAAGGAAGGTGACAATCTGGAACGGTCCTTCGTGTCCTGTGATAATCGCCTTATCCGGGTAGCGCTCACATTGCTCTTTTACAGAATCGTAGTCGAACCAGTCCGGGTCAGGGAATGGAAGAGCCAGGACGTCTTCTACTGTTTCTGCTCCGTGAAATGGAAAATAGGAAGTCATGGTGTAGGTGTCTATGTCTGTTTTATGAAAGGTTTCTTCAAAACCCCAGTAGCTCTGGTGGACAAGCTGTCCTTTTTCGTTTGTGTATTCTTTCAGGGGCGGGCCGATGTATTTGGGAGCGACTGATACAATATCAATCTGGAATTTTTCAAGAAGCTGGTCATAGTTTGAAAAGCCGTAGTGGTCCATTAATTTTTTCTGCACAGTGCCAACCGCTTCAAAGGCTGCCGGTACCCGGTCCGGTTTCTGAAAGCTTATGGCTGCGCGTACCCGTTCTTTTGATGTCATCATCTTTGAATCCTCCGTTTTTTCTTTATGATACAACAGAAAAAGAAAAGAAATAATTGAGAAACTGAACCACTTTATTGTATAAAACAGAACCTCTAATCAAATATAATTGACAAAAATATCCCATATTCTATAATCGGAGAGTAAGAGAGGAAAGGCAGGGGATACAATGGGAAAAGAAAAATGGGAGCCGGTTTTGAACTGGTATTTTGAGGAGGAAAAAGAGAATGCAGAAAAGTTTCTGTTTTCTGCTGTGAGGGCAGGCTGTACCTGCTGCAATGAAGATTTTTATGTGCAGCGGGAAAAAGAATATGCGTATTATACAGTTCATATTATTCTGGACGGCTACGGATTTTTCCGGATTGCGGGGAGAGAATATTTCCTCAAAAAGGGCGATATATTTCTGATCACACCGGGACAGGCGCATATGTACTGCAGCCGACTGGAATCAAAGCCTGTTCTTTTGTGGGCGGAGCTTTGCGGAGGAAGCTGCAGGGAAATATTCAGCCGTTTTTCTGCAGTAGGAGGCTATGCCCTCCAGAATATGGGAACAGAAAAAATCAGGGATAAGCTTCTTTGTCTTCTTTTAAACAGGAAAAACAGAGAAGAAAACAAGGGAAACCGGTACGAGGAGTCCGCAGAAATTTATGATTTTTTAATGTGCCTTCTGGAAATGGCGGAAAATATAAAAAAGCGTCCCTCTGACGCGTTTGTGCAGGCAGCAGAATACATAGACAGAAATTTTACGGAAAACATCAGTATACAGAAACTGGCGGAAAGTCTTCATATCAGTCAGGGATATTTAAACAGGCTGTTTCGAAATGGTATGGGAGTTTCTCCTGTGAAATACATTACGATGAAACGAATGGAATATGCCTGTTATCTTTTGCGCACAACGGAACTGAGCTGCGAGAAAATAAGTGAAGCTGTGGGAATGTATGACAAGGCTTATTTTTACAGGATTTTCCGGCGGGTGATGGGAATGACGCCTGTGCAGTACAGAAAACAGGGGAGGGAAGAAGATGAGGAGATTTCGTAGTTTATAAATAAAAGGAGGCGTTCGCCTCCTTTTCGTCTTTCCGTTATATTTTTTCGTAATAGCAGACGTCTACGGCAAAAATGATCGCGCCGCCTACTTCAATTTCTTTTTTTGTTCCTCCGTACCAGGCAGGGAAATAGCTGCCCACAGCACCGGCGGAG
>URMH01000060.1 GCA_900549015.1 uncultured Blautia sp. | reverse complement strand
ATAGCTTCTACAGATTTTCCCCAAAACTTAAATTCTATTGTTTGGAGTTTTCCTCCTTGCATAAACTGTATGTATTTTCTGTACTCACCATCTTCAAAATGATTGCTGTAAGCTACGAAGAATTTTTCGTCTAAAATCTTAAAATTCTTAATTCTGTCAATTCTAAAAGCTATTGGAAATTTTTCTATCTCCTTATCACCATCAATATAGGAAATTAAATAGAAGTAATATTCAGCAAATATTAAACCCAGAGGGTTTATAACAACACTACTTAAAATCTCTTTGCTGTTTTCTACTCTATTATAATTAATTTTTATTTTATTGTGTTCACTTATGGCCTGACCTAAATCCCATAAATTGTTTATAAACGGCTTATTATGTTTTGGTCCAATATAGTGAAATTTTTCATTAGCAATGATACTGTGAACCTGTTGAGATTCTGCTGCATTTACACAACAATCAAGTATTGTATCTATTATAGGCATCATTTCTTCTTTTATAAATGCCTTGCTTTCAAGTAGAATTTTACATACTGCCAATATTTCGTTTTTAGAAAGCGTTCTCCTACCCTGATATTTTAAAATATAACCACCTAAAGCACGTTTATATTCAATATCATTTATGTAACCATATTTTACTTTCATTTCACCAAAAAAATCTTTAAGACTTTTTATATCTCTTTGTATACTTCTTTCGTGAACGCCAAAATATTCAGCATATTCTTTTTTCTTTACTACCTTACCTTCCAATAGGTCAGAATATATTTTTAAAATTCTAAATCCCTTTAAATCATACTCTGATTCCATATTCCACCTCATCTCCAATAGTAAGCACCCCATTTCTATAATCATTATACTATAATTATATAAAGGTAACTAGACAAATATTGTCCATTTACTTACTATTACTTATTTTTTGTTAAGCATATAATACCATACCATATAGACAGGAATTGTCCCTCTTAAAAACTTTTTTACATTTTTTTACAAATACGTCTCGCAGAATCCAAGGAAGGCTGGAAGTGGGTGCAATCCATGCACTTTTTCAATGCTTTTTCAGCCTTTCTATTTCCTATGTATCCATACGGACTTTTGTTTCTTTCCCATCAAAATGCCCGACAAAGCGGACAAGCCTCTTCAAAATCTCTCAATCTTTAAAAGCTTTCTCCGCTTTGCGCGCCAGATACCGACTGCACAGGCAGCCATATTCATATATGATTATTTACATATTTTCAAATCCGCTCTTATACTTGCCTTTCGCAAAGTTCACTCACCCCACATCCGCTCTTACCTGCTCCGTCAGTTCTTCTCCTCCCTGTTCATACCACAGTTCCACAAATTCATCAAAATAATTAAGTGGCTTTTTGCCCATGATAATCTGAATGAAGGTGTTTTTTTCCAGCGTTTTCAGAGCCTCCGGGATTTCTCCGGCTGTATCCTCCAGATATTTTCTGACCGGAGGCTTATAATTTCCATCAATCAATAAGCCAACTGCGGAAATCCTGGATTTATAAGCAGCCCAGTCCTCTGCTGTCACATTTCGTCCTTCCAGATAATTGCTGCAGGCATCGTAATAGGATTTCTCGATCGCGCTGAGAGAATTTACGGAAATTTCCCCGGCAAGCGCCTTTCGGATATTCTCCGTAACCTTATAAGTTGCCTCGTAATAATCTACATTAATCACAAGCGGTCTTGCAGTGGGGTCTACATTCAGTGCAAAATAGCTGTTTACCTCATCCGCGTCTTTTGCCTCATAACGGGTATAATCAAATAACACACTGATTATCTTCATCACGATTTCAGGATGTTCATAGGCCTTTCGCACAACCACATACTTGTTATCTCTGAATGTGGTAAAACGCTGACTTCCATTCAGAGCATCTCCAGTTAAATAATAGGGCTCCCACTCTGCAGTGCCATCCCGGTCATGCGTGTCCATCAACGGATTATTCGGCGTCCACCAAAGTCCGAAAAATGCGCCACATTTTCCTTCTACAACAATATCCCTTAAATTATTCTGAGCTCTAAGCGCAAAATCTGTATCAAGAATTCCTCTTTTATAAAGCTGATTTAAATATCCAAGAGCCTCTTTTGTTTCTCCTGTAACAGATCCATACACAACTCCCCCCTGTTCATCCATAATCCACCTCTGGGGAAAAGCACCAAAACTGTCAAAAACCGGCTCTACGGAATAATTTGTGCTTGTTGTCCCCACTAAAGAAGTATCACATAAAAGCCCTATAGGTTCTTCTCCCGGCTCTGCTCCCATGCGATTTTTCCTGAACTCTTCTATAATATCAAAGGCTTCTTCCAAGGATTTCGGTTCAGCCAAGCCAAGCTCTTCCATCCAGTCCTTCCGAAGCCACAAAAGACAGGGACCATGGTCTATTACAGTTTCTGGAATTGCCATAAGACGTCCGTCAAACATGCCTCCTTCCAGAAGCTCTCCTCCATAACTGTCGTACATTTCCTTAATTCGCGGCGAAGCACAGGCTTCATATACATCCGTTAAATCTTCTACCAAATCATTTTCCACAAGCTCGCGAAGAGTTTCTCTATCAGAAACTACAAGAACATCCGGAAGTGTATGGTCTTTTACGAGAATATTTACATATTCATCGTATCTTTCCTCTCGTTCCATATAGACACTTTCATTTTGGATGTTAAGCATCTCTCGAAGGTATCTTGTATATGCGTTATCTTCATATGTATTTCCCTTAGGAAGATTGGAATTATTTGCTCCGCTCATCTGACCCAGCGTATAAGTCACAAGCTCCGGATATTTTCCATATGGTGTATTTTCCGCCTCCTCCCATTCCTTTTCTTCTGCTTTTGCATCTTTTTCTTCCGGCTGCTTCTCCGGCTCTTTGCAGCCTGCAAAAGAAAGAAGGACTGCTACCGCCAGAAATGCCATTTGTATTTTTCTATTTCTGCTCTTTTTCATGAACAGCTCCTCCTTTCGGAATCCTGATTTCTACTCTTGTTCCCTGTCCCGGTTTACTGTAAATCCGAATTTTGTACTCCTCCCCGTAGAGAAGACAGATTCTGTCGTTTACATTTTTAAGACCATAGCCTGAAGTCTGATAAGTAACAAGTAATTCTGCTTCCTCCTGTTCCATTCCGGGTCCATTGTCCTCAACAGCCATTAAAATATCTTCCCCTTCCTCTACAAAACAAAGCTTCAGCCGTTTATCTTCCCCTTCTTTTACATCAAGCCCGTGTTCCAGAGCATTTTCTACAACCGGCTGAAGAGCAAGCTTCGGCACGATCTCATTTTTAATTTCCGGTTCCACCTGCCATTCCACAAGAAAATTATCATCGTGCATAACAAGCTGTATTTCCAGATACGCTTTAATATTCTGAATGCAGTTTTCCACAGTTACCATATCCGCACCTTTACTGAGAGCAGTCCTGTAAAACGTGGACAGCGCAAGCGTAACCTTGCTGATCTGTCTCTGTCCTGCCCTGATTGCCATCCAGTTTATGATCGAAAGCGTATTATAAAGAAAATGGGGATTGATCTGTGCCGTCAGAGCCTTTAATTCAAATTCCTTCAAGGAGATTTTATTTTCATACACCTCATGGATCAGACGGTTGATTTCCTCCATCATATTTCGGAAGCTTCGTACAAGAAGCCCCACCTCATCTTCCGAATCGCTGAATACCGTAACTTCCCTGCTTCCGTTATTTACCTGATTCATATTTTCCGTCAATTCTTCAATTTTTCTTGTAAACAGCCTGGAAAAATAAATTCCCAGAAAGACGGTTCCTGCCACACAGAGAAGGATCAGCGGGATTTCACTTAACAGCACGTGAAAGACAGCGGCAGAAAGGGCTTCATGCGATTTATATAAGTAATAATTCCACCCTGTCTCACCGCTTTTTACACTGACATACGCATAATTTTCCTGAATCTCTTTTAAAACCTCTTCTTCGCTTTTCCCTTCTTCCGGATCGTCCACAAAACAAACGGCTCCGTCTGCCTCGTCCACAATAACGCCTCTTGTATCTTCTGTCAGTATATTTTCAAACGGCTGGAACACTTTATCATAATCAAGGGTAATACAAAGAGCCGCTTCTGCGTTCTGCCCCTTATATATTTTTCTCACCGCGGCAATCTCTCTTCTCTCCCTGTCTATCAGCCACTGAACGCTCACCTGGTCTTTCAGTTCCTGTTCCCACCATTCTTCTCCAATTTCTTTCATGGGAATCAGCGTATAGCCGTGGCGCACCTTAATGCTTTCCGCAAAAAGCTGTATCTGAAGAATCGCGTCGTGGTATGATTTCGGCACAGTAAGAAGAGGATCTACTACCTCTGTATACCTCTCATACGCCAGATAATTATCCATATTTTTTTCCGCGATGATCTCTTCAATATCAGGAGAATACGTAAGATAATTTATGAGACTTGTGTAAACCTGAACCTGACTGTCTATACTTTCTCTCGTCTGTTCCAGAATAGAATTCATCTCTTCCATTTCATTTTCCCGCACAAGACTGCTCATGCGCATATGTCCATAAAGAGAAATTACCGTTACAGGCACAAGGCTTACCACGACAAGCAGTATGGTAAGCTTATGTCTGTACTTCATATTTTTAAATTTTTTCAGAATGTTCTTCATCCTCTCCCATTCCTTTCCGGTAGGATTCCGGACTGCTTCCATAATATTCACGAAAGCTCCGGCAGAAATAAGATACGTTTGCAAATCCCACTTCCTCGCTCACCTGCGCTACCTTCATATTTGTGGTACAGAGAAATTCCTTTGCTTTTTCCATACGGACTACCCGGATAAAGCGGTTTAAATTCATTCCCGTTTCCTTCTTGAAAATGAAGCTTAAATATCCGGAAGAAAGATACACCTTTTCCGCCAGAGATTCCAGATTCAGATCTTCCCTGTAGTTCTCGTAAATATAATTTTTTACAGTGGCAACCTCGTCTCTCGACTCGCTCATGGAACGGTTCAGAAAAGCTTCGTACGCTTTTATATTCTCTTCTGTCACTTCCAGGATCTGTGAAATATTGCTGCAGTTATAAAGACGCTCAATCTCTTTTTCCAGCTTATGCTCTCCTCCAAACCGATTCTCCGAAAAAAGCTCCTGGATCACATTTGAAAATACAAATTTAATATACATGGCGGAAAACTGTCCGCTCTCCTGATATTTTCTGGAAAGGCAGTGAAAATGATTCCATAGCTGCTGCATATCCTTTCTGCTTACGTCCTCGGAAATCTTCTGCATCAGCCTGGAATCCTGCACATCTCCCGGCTCTGCTTTTCCCGCTTCCTCCTCCACCGTAAACACATGGGTATCCGGGTGATAAAACTTTTCTTCCATAAGCTGCTCCAGCTGCTCCATTACAGACGGAAGCTTCTGATACCCCTCAAACTTACTGCTCACTGCAAGATGAAATTTCACCTCATATTCTCTTTTCAAATAGAGATAGATGCTGTTTGCCACAAGAGTATAATCACAGTACATATCACAAAACAGAAGAACCGACTGCCTTGCATTTAAGTTCAGATAAAAAAACTCTCTCCGGAGTTCCTTAAAAATCTCCTCCTCCAGCACATCTTTCGCAGAATCAAAAAAATCTGTTCCTGTCTCTATCATGACTGCACAGTGCCATTTATTCCATTCATTTAAGTCAAGCACTTCCCCTGCTTTTTCCAGAATCTTCTCAGAACCGGAATAGAGATAATTCTGGAGAAAATACTGTTTCAAAAAATCCTTTTCCCGGCTTTTCTGTTTCTCCTGGTTCCACTTTCCGGCAATGTCCCGTTCCACCTTTTTCATTGTCTCTTCAAACTGCTCCGGATTCACCGGTTTTAAAATATAATCAGTCACACCGTAATGGATTGCTTCCTGGGCAAAGGAAAAATCTCCGTATCCACTGAAAATAATAATTTTCAGTTCCGGATATTTTTCTCTCGCCCGCCTTGTAAGCTCCAGTCCGTCCATATGAGGCATTTTGACATCCGTAAGAAGAATATCTATATCCTCTTTACCCAGAATATTTAAAGCCTGCCGTCCGTCCGCCGCCTCAAATACGATCTTTTCTTCTTTATCGTCCGCAAGAAGGAACTTGATCCCCTCCCTCTCAATCCTTTCGTCATCTACCACCAGAATACGATACATGTTCTTCTCTCCATTCCCCGAAATTTTAAAATAATAAAGACAGCCCGAAAGCTCTCAAGCTGTCCGAAACTGTCTTTATTTTATCATCTGTAAAGCTCTTTGAAAAGGGTTCTCAGCCCTTTACCGCACCTGCCACAACACCTTCTATAATATATTTCTGGCAGAACATATAGAATATGATAATCGGAATAATGGAAAGTACAAGAACTCCCATCATGGCTCCCATATCAATAGAACCGTATCCTCCGCGAAGATATTGAATGGCAATCGGTATGGTCTTATATTTTTTAATATCCAGTACAAGGTACGGAAGCAAATAGTCGTTCCATATCCACATCGTCTGAAGAATCGCTACGGTTACACAAGTTGGTTTCATAACAGGAAAAACAACTCTGAAAAATGTCTGAATAGGAGTACATCCATCAATCATAGCCGCTTCTTCGATTTCAATGGGTATGGATTTTACAAATCCGCTGAACATAAATACAGAAAGCCCTGCACCGTATCCCAGATAAATAATAATCAGGCCCCACGGAGTATTCAGTTTCATCATATTTGCTATCTTTGAAAGCGTAAACATTACCATCTGGAATGGCACGATCATAGAAAACAGACACAGATAATATATGGTTTTTGTACCTGTATTGATCACTCTGTTAATATACCACGCACACATAGAAGTGCAAAGAATAATGGCAATCACAGAAAATATAGTGATAAATAACGACCATCCAAAGGCTTCAAAATACCCTGTTCTCTCAATTCCTTTTACATAGTTTTCCATTCCCACAAACATTTTTTCTCTTGGAATGGCAAATGGTTTCCTGCTGATATACGCCTTCTTTTTAAAGGAATTTATCACAACAAGAATTATAGGAAATACATATGCTACGGATAAAAGAGTAAAAAATACAGTCCACACTCCGCTGTGTTTTACATTTTTATTCATTACTGCTGTACCTCCTTACTTCTTGTGAGACGATTCTGTACAATGGCAATAATACCAACCAGAATAAAGAAGATTACTGCTTTTGCCTGTCCTACGCCCTCCCAGCCTGTTCTTCCGTAGAAGGTATTATAAATATTTAAAGCCAGCATCTCAGACATATTGGACGGCTCGCCGTTTGTAAGGGCAAGGTTCTGGTCGAAAAGCTTGAAGGAATTGGTGAGCGTCAAAAATGTACAGATTGTAATAGAAGGCATTACCATAGGGATAATGACATCTTTTAAAAGCTGTCTTTTATTTGCCCCGTCAATCTGCGCCGCTTCAATTAAGTCTCCCGGAATATTCTGAATACCCGCAATATAAATGATCATCATATATCCGATCTGCTGCCAGCACATGAGAATTACAAGTCCCCAGAATCCATATTTTGAAGAATAAGTAAGCGTTCTGTCAAACTGCATTAAAATACCGTTTAAAAGAAGCTGCCATACATATCCCAGAATAATACCGCCGATCAGGTTCGGCATAAAAAATACAGTACGGAAAGTATTTCTTCCCCGTATATTTTTTGTGAGAAGCATTGCCACTGCAAAGGCGATCACATTGATCAAAATAACGGACACTACTGTAAAAGCAGCCGTATACCAGAGCGCATGTACAAATGTGCCGTCCTCTGTAAAAATCTTGGCGTAATTGCTGAAGCCTACAAATTTCGCATCTGTTACTGTTGTAAACTTACAGAAAGAAAGATATACCCCCATACAGAAGGGCACAATAAATCCGATTGTAAAGGCAAGCAAGGTAGGCAGCACAAAAACCGGAAAATATTTTTTCATCGCTTTATTATTCATAATTGTTTCTCCCTGTTCCCATAAAATATGAAAGGGGCGAGTATCCGCCCGCCCCATTCCTTAAGCCTTTTGTTTATTCTGCATGTGCAGCCGCATATTCGGTTGCCCAGCCGTCTACAAACGCTTTTTCTACTGCGTCCCATTCACCGGTTCCCTGTGCATACTCGAGCATTGCGCTTCCTACCTGATTTTTCCACTCTTCAGAAGGCATTGTTGTAAAGTTCCATGCTACAGAAGTTTTTCCGTCTGCAATGTATTTATTTGCATCTACTACAAGCGGATTTTCAGATTCGAAGTTTTCATCGAAAGTCTTAAATGGTGTTACAAATCCCATTTCCTGGCTTAAAGAGGTTCTTCCTTCGTCACTTGTGATAACCCAGTTTAAGAAATCAAGTGTTGCCTGAATATCTTCTTCGCTTGCTTTGCTGTTTACACACCAGTAGTTTTCACTTCCTGTGCAAAGTCCCTGATTTTCTTCTCCTTCAACACCAATGTAGATTGGAAGCATTCCCATATCTTCATCTGCAACTTCGTTATCCTTAACGTCATTATATGCCCATGTTCCGTTCTGATAGAATACGGCTTCTCCTAAAGCAAACTCGGAAGCTGCATCTTCCCCTGTTTTGCTGGAAAGTACGCTCGGCTCACATGTGGAGTCTGTGATATACAGATCAAAAATATTCTTGAAGTTTTCAAGGTAAGTTCCCTTAATTGCATCTGTGGAATCAATTCCATCTGCCTGATATTCATAATATATAGGAAGGTTTGCAAGATGTGTCTTAAATCTCCAGTCACTGGAAGCATCGAAACCTGCGGAAGCAAAAGCGCCTTCGATTCCAAGGTCATCTTTCTTTGCCTGAATATCATCTGCAACTGCTTTTAATGTATCAAAGCTGTTGATTTCTTCTACGGATTTCACAACTGCGCCATCTGTCTCAAAGTAATCGTTTAACAGAGCCTTATTATAAATCAGTCCGTATGTCTCGATTACGTATGCAATACCAGGAACACTTCCATCTTCATTTGTTAATGCAAATTCCTCACTTGTAAGCTGTTTGTAGATTTCAGTATCTTTTAAGTCATAGCAGTAGTCTTTCCATGAAGCAAGACCTACAGGACCGTTTACCTGGAAAAGAGTCGGCGCTTCGTCTTTTGCCATCTCGGATTTCAGAGTGGACTCATATGTGCCGGACGCTGCTGTTACAACGGTTACCGGAACGCCTGTCTCCTCTGTATATTTTTCACCAAGCTCTACCCACTGATCTGCCTGCTCAGGCTTGAAGTTCAGATAGTATACGCTTCCCTCTGCCTCTTCTGCCATAACAGGAACTGACGGGATCATAGATGCAGCCATCATAACTGCCATACTTAATGCGGTAACTTTTTTCATCTTCATAATAAGTCTTCTCCTTTACATTGAAATTTCTGTTTCGTTCTTTTGATATGTCTTTATTGTAATTTCAAAAAGGAAATTCTGCTATAGTAAAAAATTAAGAAACGTGATAATTTTTCATGTTTCTGTTCAGAGGAAAATTATTATAATTACAGTACAAGAATCGGCAGACAGTTTTTGTGACACGCTTCAAATCTGTCTGCCGATTCTTCGCAATTGTAAATATATAAGTTTTCTTTGAATTTTCACACATTCTGCCGCATTTGTTACATCTTTCCATAATGCAAAAATCCCGGTGAAGCGAGCCTCACCGGGGTATACTTTTTATTCTCAGGCTTTTCCAACAGAACCGAAAAGTTCCATTTTTTCTTTAACAGTAGCCTTGATTGCCTCGAAGCCAGGAGCAAGAAGTTTACGTGGATCGTATCCTTTGCCCTGCTGGTCTTTTCCTTCTTCTACATATTTACGTGTAGCTGCTGCGAAGGATAGCTGGCACTCTGTATTTACGTTGATTTTGGAAACGCCAAGGTCGATTGCTTTTTTGATCATATCAGCCGGGATTCCTGTACCGCCGTGAAGAACGAGCGGAAGCTCTCCTGTGAGCTGCTGGATTGCGTCCAGTGTCTCAAAGCTTAATCCAGCCCAGTTTGCCGGATATTTTCCGTGAATGTTGCCGATACCTGCTGCAAGGAAGTCGATTCCCAGATCAGCGATCATCTTGCACTCGTTCGGATCTGCACACTCGCCGGCACCAACTACGCCGTCTTCCTCGCCGCCGATGGAACCAACCTCTGCTTCCAGAGACATACCGTGCTCTGCACAGATTTTAACAAGTTCTTTTGTTTTTGCAACGTTTTCTTCGATCGGGTAATGAGAACCGTCGAACATGATGGAAGAAAATCCTGCTTCCACACATTTCAGACAGCCTTCGTAGCTGCCGTGGTCAAGGTGAAGAGCTACCGGAACTGTGATGTTCAGTTCTTCCAGCATTCCGTTTACCATTCCTACAACAGTTTTGTAACCTGCCATGTATTTACCTGCACCTTCAGAAACACCCAGGATAACCGGGGAGTTTAATTCCTGTGCAGTTAAAAGGATTGCTTTTGTCCACTCAAGGTTGTTGATGTTAAACTGTCCAACTGCATAATGACCAGCTTTTGCTTTTTTCAGCATTTCTGTTGCACTTACTAACATGATTTATTCCTCCTAACATTTTATTGAAAAACCTGATGGTTTTCCATATATTTTGTAGTTTACCAGATTCTGTCCGTTTCGTCTACTATTTTACTAAAAAAAGTACTTGCATTTTGCTCCTGATTTCGATATAATTAAGGACGGTCAAGGACGGGTTCCCGAGTGGCCAAAGGGGGCAGACTGTAAATCTGTTGGCAACGCCTTCGAAGGTTCGAATCCTTCTCCGTCCACTTACTTTTAACCCAGGATTATGTTCCTGGGTTTTCTTACATCTGCATTTCAGAAAGGTGCTGCTATGGAAAAACATGAACATATCAACGGAGAACACACACATTCTCACAACAATTCTATAGAAGAATATCCCATCGGCGAAGAAACGCTTTATAATCTTGCCGAACTTTTTAAGGTTTTCGGAGATCCTACCCGCATTCGCATTCTTTATGCCTTATCTTCTCAGGAACTTTGCGTACAGGATATTGCGGATACGCTTTCCATGACCCAGAGTGCCATTTCTCACCAGCTCCGCATTCTGAAGCAAATGGCTCTTGTAAAATACAGAAGAGACGGTAAAACAGTTTACTACTCCCTGGCAGACGATCATGTGTCTACGATTATGAAGCAGGGACTGGAACATGTTTGTGAATAAAACATCAAAAGTTTATTGTCAATAAAAAAAGAAGACAAGATACATTTGCATCTTATCTTCTTTTTTTATTACCAAATGTGTCTACTCACATTCTTCCTCGTCTTTATGATAAAGTACAACCGCTCCGTATCCCGGAACTGTCAGACGTACAACTCCGCCCCTTGCCACATACGTAGTCTTTTCCTCTGTATATCCGGCTCTGTAGGTAAGCATAACACGTTCAAGAACCGTATCCTCCAGGCGGGAAATACCTGTCTGCCATACTTCCACCTCTACCTCCCGGTCTTCCGCAAGGTTATTCAATACAACGATTATCTGCTCACAGTCAGAAAAACGTCCATAAGAAAGCCCCTGATAATCGTTCCAGAGAAAATCAAGAGATCCTTTTCGAATCACTTCATAATCTTTATGGAGTTTTATCATGCTTCTGTGAAAATCAAGCATCTGCTGATCTTCTTTTCCCCAGGGATAGGTTCTTCTGTTATCCGGATCTGTAAATCCGCATACGCCTGCCTCGTCTCCGTAATAAACAGTAGGCGCTCCCGGCCATGTCATCTGGATCACAACCGCCTCCCGCATCACCGCAGGATTGATTCCCTGAGAAGCGGCAGCCGCTCCTGCATAAGAAACACGGCCAACCTTTCTGTTTGTCCTTGTAAGGAAACGGGAGTGGTCATGGTTGGAAAGTTCATTCATTGCCGTATAGAGGGCAGACATATGAAGGGAGCGCATATGGGTACGCATTGCGCCGATAAACGCCTCACTGTTTCCATATAAATCTTCTCTGTACTCGTCACTGTGCTTTTCCATTCCTGTAAGAAACCAGGTGATCGGTTCCATAAAGGCATCGTAGTTCATAACTGTATCCCACTCGTCTCCCAGAAGCCAGCCTTCCGGATTGCCGTAGTGCTCTGCAAGGATAATCGCTTCCGGATTTGCTTCTTTCACCGCCCTGCGGAAATCCTTCCAGAACTGATGGTTAAACTCGTTGCTGTGCCCCAGGTCTGCCGCGACATCAAGACGCCAGCCATCTACATTATAAGGCGGGGACACCCATTTTTTCCCAACTTTCAAAATATAGTCATAAAGTGTAGTAGACGCCTCATAATTTAATTTCGGAAGTGTATCATGCGTCCACCAGCCGTCATACGTGGGATTATAAGGCCATCTGTTTGTATCTTTAAAATCAAAGAAATCCCGGTACGGACTGTCTGCGGAAACATAAGCGCCTTTTGGATAACCCTCCTGATTTTCATAAATCCGCTCTCTGTCCATCCACTTATTAAAGGAACCGCAGTGATTAAACACGCCGTCAAGAATCACTCGCATTCCTCTTTTATGGACTTCCTCCACAAGCTTTGCGAACAGCTCATTGCTTGCCTCCAGATTTCTTTTATCTGTCACGCGGCGAATATATTTATAAGCATGTGCATTCTCCCTGTCTCCGGGATTCAACAGTCCGTCGCAGTCCTCCACGATTTTTCCGTAATGAGGATCGATATAATCGTAATCCTGGCAGTCATATTTATGATTACTCGGAGAGACAAAGGCAGGATTTAAGTACAGCACCTCAACCCCCAGTTCCTGAAGATAATCCAGCTTGTCAAGAATCCCCTGAAGATCTCCTCCGTAAAACTCACGTACTCCCATGACTGCAGGCGTTTTTTCCCAGTTTTCTACTTTGGTACTCACATCGCCAATGTAGAAATATTCTCCCGTCTCCACATCGTTGCTCTTATCCCCATTATAAAAACGGTCAATATAAATCTGATACATAACTGCGCCTTTTGCCCAGTCCGGAGTCTCATATCCCGGATAAATCTCGAAGTCCATACGCTCTTCGTATTCCATTCTGACGCCCTGGGTATTGTAATAGCAGGTGAGAGAGCCGTATATGATCTCAAAATGATAACGGCTTACTTTACTTCCCATCGTGATCTGCGCAGAATAATAATCAAAACCTTTCTCTGTCTCCGTCACTTCCATCTCAATATGCTTTCCGTCGCACACAAGATATACAGCGTCCACATTATTTCTCTGCGTACGGAAACGGATTGTAACCGTATCCCCTTCCCGGGGCTCTGCCGGCGTTCTGTAATACTCTGTCCCGTCACTGAAAAACGCATTCTTATTTAGGACAGATCTCATGTTTAATATATACTGCATCTTTTTTACGATGTCCACATCTTTACGCTCCATATTATACCTCTTTATTTCTAATATACGTACATTCTTTTATTTTATCTTAGTTCTGAAGATTTTACAACCAATTCTGTCCCGATTTTAGGGAACATTACAAAGTAATTTCCTGATAACGTAAAAAAGGCAGCGGGGTAGGCTGCCTTTTTTGGAGAAGGTATTTCTTCTTATGGGGTGTAGCAAAAACTATATAATGTATT
>URMH01000059.1 GCA_900549015.1 uncultured Blautia sp. | reverse complement strand
TGAGGTATTTTCAATTTTCAACATCCACATTTTTTATTATACAGGAAGCTCCTTAATTTCGATTTATAATCTTTACATCTAAAATATGCCTGATTGCCCATTTTTGCTGCACAAATTCATATTGTATGAAAATAAAACGAAAGGAGTATTTATAATTATGACCAGACAAGAATTTGAAGAAAGAACAAATATTTTTCTTCCGATGGAGCTGTATTGCATTGTAGAATCATTTTATATTCATTCAGATATGGATAAAGATTTATTTTGCAAATCATATCAAAAAAACACGGATGGACTCGCAATAAAAATTCAACAGAGCTTCTATGAAGAGAAATTTAAAAAAGAAAAAGAGCGTAAACAGGAAATTGTTGCTCTTCGAAAGCAGCTAAAGGAATTCAGCAAAGAAAATGCTTATCTACGAAAAAAAATAGAAAGTCTTCAATGTTGGACATCATATGAAAATCCTCAATATTTCTCTAATGAGGATTACAGGGAACTTTATGAATGCAATTTTACTGAAAAATTATCAGAAGAAAAAGCTATTGAAGTGATAGCATATACCTTTGGATTTTCTCCCGAAAAAATCAATATTCTCACAAAGGCAAAAGTATATGAAATCAACCGAGACAAGGAATTGCGAATTATCGGAGAAAAAGAACGAATTCCATTATACGCTTCTAGCGATTGGAACTACATCTATTTTAGCATCTGTGGCACGCAATATGAATTGCAAAATGGTAATCTAAAAATTATTTAATTTTGATCAGAATCATCACTGAAAGAGGCAGGCATCCTGTCTCTTTTGTATTTAAGAACAGTTCTTTTGTATTTTGTAGCACCAGCTCTACCTTAATAAAGCTCAACCAGAAACCCTTATTTTATGCGGCTTGCGCCTCTTTTTTGTTAATTATAACACCACCATCCAAAATAATAAAGGCATTATCGAGAGTTCTTCCTCTCATATATGCAAGCGGCGCCACTTCGATCAGTCCCCGCTCCATATTTTTCGCAAAGCTGTCTGCTCCCATGATCTGATACAGAGCGTCGTAAAGAGGCCGAAGATACGGATCTACTTTACTCTGTAAGTCACCCGGAAGAAAGCCGAGCTTTTCTCCCGCCTCAATGGCAGGTCTTGTAAGGATAATACGGCTTACCTCCTCATTTCGAAAGGCGGTGACTGCCATTGCCATTGCAAGATACGTCTTTCCGGTACCTGCAGGTCCCACACCGAAAACGATCATTTTCTTTCGGATCTGTTCTACATATTCCTTCTGTCCCAGTGTTTTTGGCTTTACCGGCCGTCCCTGTATGGTGTTGCAGATAAAGTCTTTATCGATTTCGGCGAGAACGTCTCCCACCTGCTCCATAGCAAGAGAAAGGGCATATGTCACATTCTGTTTTGTGATAGTATTGCCTCTTTCTGCCATACGGACAAGTTCTTCTATAAGCTTTTTCGCCTGAGCTGCATTTCCCTCTCCTCCCAGAATTTTCAAAACGCCCTCTCTGAAAATCAGAGTTACGTTTAATGTTCTTTCTATTAATTTCAAGTGTTCGTCAAACTGTCCGAAAACATTTCCCTGAAGATTTACGGGCACTTCTGTGTGTAATTCAATTACGCTGTTCCCCATCTACTGCTGTCCTTTCTTTTTCTTCCTCCTGCTGCACCGGCGCTTCCATGCCTGTTTTTTCTATTACGACAAGCTTTCCGCTGCTTGTGCATACAGTATGATTTACGTCTATTTTAACATTATTTTCTGATATTTGAACCCCTTTTTCCATTAATTTTTTCTCAAATAAGTGTAACTTTTTTTCTGCAAGCTGCTTTGCCTCCTCTTTTGTATACACACTTTTTACTTTTCTGTACTGTGTTGACGTAAAAGAATAGAGAGAGACAGGAAGACAGAAATTTTCGGTAATCCGAAGGGGAATCTCTTCTGTTACCGTTTTCCATCCTTTTTCTGCACCTCCATAAAGACTGGCATACCAGTTTCCAAGACGAAGACCGTACGTTTTTCTTATCTTTTCTTCCGGTATCTCTTTTTCATACGCAAGTGGAAATTCGTGATAATAAGAAACAGCGTGACGGATATAAATATCTGCATCTGCATGGACATAAGACTCTCGTACTATCTCCTGGCTGTCGTTGACAATGGGCACTTTTCCGGATACGAGAATATCTCCCGGCTTACATACATCTCCCGTTTTTACAAGAGGCATTCCCGCCCTTGTGATCATTTTTACAATCTCGCCCTCTGTCTCCGCTTTCAGATCGCAGGGGGATAGCCCCGTCTGTTTTTCTTTCTGCTTTTTTCCCTCCTGTACAGTGAGAAGCAGCCTTGTTCCCGAAAGCCTTGCGGAAACCCAGGTGATTTCCGGATAATTTCTTCGAAGAGACGCTGCGATTTCTGAGCAGTCCACTTTTCCTTTTGCCATTCCGTGGACAATACCGTTCTTTTCCAGAAAACCCAGTATTTCCGGATCTGCATACTGTATATTTCCCTCAATATGTATATTCCACACGCGTCCGGAAAGAAGGAAAAGCAGAGTTCCGCAGAGAAGCAGTCCTGCAAAAAAGCTTTTCCGCCTTCTGTTTTTATGAATCCAGAAAGGAAGACCTTTCTTATTCAAAATGTGGATTTTTACCCCCGTTTTTCTCCGAATGGGAAGAAGCTTAAAAAAATCTTTCCGGTAAAGAGTGGCGATTATTTTCTGTTCTCCTGTCCTCTTTATTTCATAAAGAGAAATCTTCTGGCATCTGCACAAGTTCAAAAAACGCTCTGTTTGTCCTCCCTCTGCCAAAATGCGAAGACAGCCCTTAAAAAGCTGCAATAATCCTCTCATATTTCCCCCTTATTCAAAAAAGATTCCGCAGATCCGACCTTTGATCTGCATCTCCTCAGGCGTATACGAAAGAATTTCCAGTTTTTTGCCGCAAAGCCTGAGTCTTCCCCGAAAAGTAAGAAGCTCCACTTCCTCCGTGGTATATTTCAAAATGCTTTTATAATTTTCGATTATAACAGATTCTCTTCCCGTAACCGTAAGGAGCACTTCCCTGTACGCCAGATCCTCCGGAATTTCCAGGGCTGTTACAAGATTTTCTTTCAGATGTCCTAATTTTTTCATTAAAAAATCCTCCGGCTCTTTTAATTTATGCCGGAGGAAGACGCCCTATGTCTGAATCAGCGAAAGAGGATCAGGGAAAACCAGAGAATGGTATTTCCGCCAAGATTATATTCCATATTCTGCGCTTCTACAATGGCATTTGCCACAACGCCGTGGCTTTCCAGACAGGGGTGCATTTTATCCGGATAACGGCACGGTTTTCCCTCTGTATAGGCGCAGGGGGAACAGAGGTCGCAGGATTCCGTGGAAAGAATATAAATTTCATGGCCTGCTTCTTTTATAAAATTTCCTACCTCTGTTGTAATCTCTTCATGGGCTTTTCGGGTAGAGAGCATTTCCTCCATATTCATAAGATCGGAAACCTCCGCCACACTGGAAAAGAAAATCCCCTGAGGGTAGCTTTTGATTTTTTTGCCGCATTCTTCTAAAGAGCCCACCCCAGGCGGACACGCCCAGGTGCTTCCGTACCGTTCGCACTCCTGCTCACAGATAATACGGACTCTCTCTTCTATGGAAATATCCGCCGTCTCTATCAGCCGGTATTCGTATATGGGAAACTGGGAAATAAATGATTCAAACTGACTTAATTCCATAGGATCCTCCTGTCAGACCAGCTCCTGTGAGGAAAACAGCATTTCTACTGCCTCATTGTAGGAGCAAAGATTCTGTGATTTTTTTATTTTTTTCGCATATTTTTCGTAATTTGTAAAAGAAGGCGCCATATAGCTCCACAGCTCCTTCATGCGGAACAACACGTTTCGTTCCCCGCTTAAAATTTCCCGATACTCTCTGTAAAGCCCATCGTGAAATGCCCGAAGCTTCTTTTTGTCCGGCCTTTCCCCGTCACGGATCAGAGAAAGAAGCCAGGGCTTTTTAATGATGCCTCTTCCAAACATAAAAGTATCGGTGCCGGGAAGCGCTCCGGAAATCCGTTCGTAATCCTCTTTTGTAAATAAATCGCCGTTATAGCAAAGAGGGATCGACAGCTCTTTCTGTGCTTTTATAAAAGCCTCAAGGCGCGGTGTATTTCCATAGTAGTCTTTTAAAAGCCTTGGGTGTACAATCAGTTCTTTTATGGGAAAGCTTTTATAAATATTAAGAAGCGCTTCCCAGTCCTCCTCATAATCCGTCCCGATTCTCGTTTTTACGGAAATCTCCATCTCGCATTCTGAAAAAATCCTGTCAAAGAATTTTTTCAGCTTTTCCGGCTCTCCCAGGAATCCGGCTCCCTTTCCCTTTGCCGTCACCGTTCCTGATGGACAGCCGAGATTTAAGTTTACCTCTTTATATCCAAAATCCTCTTTTAAAATCCGGGCAGTTTCCAGAAAATCGTCTCCATTGTTTGTAAGGATCTGCGGAACCACGTACATTCCTTTATTATTTTCCGGGGAAACCTCCCGGATTTCCTTATCGGAAAAGCGCTTATTTGGCTTTGCGGAAATAAAGGGAGTGAAATATTTATCCATAGGGTGGTAAAACTGATGGTAAGCATTCCTGTATATATAATTTGTCACGCCTTCCATCGGTGCCATATAATCTTTCATGTCATGTCTCCTTTTCTCTGTTTCTCATTACCCGAATATTCATGCACTGTGATCACAGGATCCTGCATGTGATTTTTGTAATATAATCCTCCTCGCTCTGACAGGCAAGGCTGTCCAGAATTATATCCTCATAAAAGCAGGAATCCAAAGAAAGATCGTTTTTCTGTATGTGATCCAGGATTTTTCTGTAAGTTCCGGACATTTCCTGCCATCTTCCTCTGTGGTATGCTGTGAGATAAGTTCCGGCAGGTCTTATCTGAAAAGGGATTCCAGCAGGTTTTTTCTCCAGCCGCTCGTAAAATACCCGATAGTGATCGAAAATCTCCTGTTCTATCTCTTCTTTTTTCTGTAAATATCCGATCGAACCAGTTGTCTTGATTCCCTTTTGTCTGCACAGTTCAAGAAGCTTCCCGATTTCCACCGCCCATGTTTTGTCATCATTTTCTTTTGCCTCGCCGCAGATCAGATACGATTCCGGCTCCTGCATAAGACGGATTTCTCCCAGGTTTTCTTCTGTTATAAAACGAATGGTGTTTCCTTTTTTCCGGATCCAGTTTCTTATATTTTTAAGATGGGAAATCTGCTGGCTTATCATTTTTTCTTCTTTCTGAAAAAGTGCAAGAAGAGAAGCCGGGGTACGATTTTCCATATATTCCCGGATTTCATCAAGGGACACTCCCAGCTCTTTTAAGGTATAAATCACATCAAATACATCAAGCTGAGGAACAGAATAATAGCGGTATCCGTTTTCTGTCTTTATTTCGGGAGAAAACAGCCCGATTTCATCATAATAAAACAGGGTATGCTTTGTCACGCCTGCAAGCCTTGCAAATTCCCCTGTTGTGAGAAAACTCTCTTTGTTCATTTTTTTCTCTCCACAAAACTCTTGACTATCGTGTTACCCGATGCTTTATCATAACAGTTGCTGACAAAAATTTCAAGAAAGGTGTGATATAAAATGTCAAATTCTATCGCAAAAGACTTTAAACTTGTTTCTCTTCTTCGTTTTGCGTTTCCTACTATGGTAATGATGGTTTTTATGTCTCTTTATACCATTGTAGACGGAATTTTCGTTTCCCGGCTGGTAGGGGCAGACGCTCTTTCCTCTGTAAATATCGTATATCCGGTCATTAACCTTCTGATTGCAGCGGGAGTCATGCTTGCATCGGGCGGAAGCGCAGTTATTGCAAAAAAATTGGGAGAAGGAAATGAAAAAGAAGCAAAGGAAGATTTCTCTTTCCTGGTACTCTTTGGATTTATCCTGGGAGTTCTTATGATGGTTCTTGGAAATCTTTTTCTCGAACCCGTTGTAAAGTCTCTTGGAGCAACGCCCGTACTTGTTGATTACTGCATGGATTATCTTGGAGTATGTCTTTTCCTGGCTCCTGCCTGTATGTTGCAGCTTTTATTCCAGACCTTTTTCGTCACTGCCGGAAAGCCGATCGCAGGACTTGTTCTTACCATAAGCGGCGGCATTGCAAATATGATCCTCGATTACCTTTTCATGGGACCTATGAATATGGGGATCAAAGGGGCGGCTCTTGCGACCGGGATCGGACAGCTGATTCCCGCTGTGGCAGGACTTATTTATTTTTCCAGTTTCCACGGCTCTCTTCATTTTGTCCGTCCCAGATTCCGCTTCCGGGTCCTGGTGGACAGCTGCACAAATGGCTCATCAGAGATGGTAACAAATCTCTCCACTGCTGTTGTCACTTATCTTTTTAATATGACTATGCTGAAGTTCTTAGGAGAAACAGGCGTGGCGGCAATCACGATCGTACTTTACGGCCAGTTCCTTTTCACTGCCATGTACATGGGATTTTCTATGGGAGTGGCTCCTGTGATCAGCTACAATTACGGAAGAGATCACCGCGTGCTCCTTCGGAGAATTTTTAAAATATGTATCGGCTTTATTTCGGTGTCCTCCGTTGTCATTACGGTTATCGCCCTTTTAAGCGCGCCGTTTATTGTGCAGATTTTTACACCAGTGGAGACAGAGACGTATGCCATTGCAAAAGAAGGATTTTTCCTGTTTTCCATAAATTACATATTCGCAGGGATCAATATTTTTGCTTCCTCCATGTTTACGGCGTTTTCCGATGGAAAAACCTCCGCGATCATTTCTTTTGTCCGCACCTTTGTACTTCTTGTGTTGAATATTCTGCTTCTCCCTGCTGTTCTGGGAGTAACCGGCATCTGGCTTGCTGTTCCGACAGCAGAATTTTTCACCGTATTTTTATCTCTTTTCTATTTCCGGAAAAAAAGAAATGTTTACCATTATGTGCAAGAAAAAAGCTTCCCTCATTTTTGAAGGAAGCCTTTTTTTTGCCTTATTCTGACGGAATGCAGTTTACTGACCGGTTAAAAAATTTATAAAAAAGATGTCCGTAAATACTTCCGCATACATTATGGAAAACACGGAAGAAAACAGCCGCCGGAAGTCCCAGAAGCCCTGTGGCAACTGCCATTGCTCCAAGAGAGTTAAATACTGACTGCCAGCCGTAGCTTGCGGAAAGCCCCACACCGATCCCGCCTATAATTCCCGCATAAGAGAGGAAGGAAGGCGGCAGTATGACATAAAGAACCACAAATAAAATACCGCCGAAAAGATTTCCGGGAATTCTTCCCTTTGTTCGCTTCTTTAAATCCTGCTCAAAAGGAACCATGACTGACATAACAGCAATTCCAATCCACATAGAACGCGGAAAATGGAGAAGCTCTGCAAAGCACATGGCAGAAGCAACTCCGAGCGTCATGGCAATCTGCCATCTTGTTCGCGAGGAGTGAATATCAAATTCTTCAAAGATGCTTTTTAAATCTCTTTTATACTCATAATTGCGGTGTCCTCTGTAAAATACAATCCCTGTGAGCACCGCTCCCAGTACAAGCCCTGCAATTCGAAGTCCGTAATCTTTTCCTGCCACATCATATCCGTAAAGAAGAAGATACCCCAGAATCACAGTGGAATGGTTTGACATAATAATATTATGGCAACTGATAAATGCAAGAAGAAAAATAAACGCAATATTCAGTACCATTCCCAAAACCGAACCAGCCATATTCGCAAGTCTCGGACCTATGATTAAAATCCCGAAAATAGCTGCCATCACTTTAAGAGAATGGCGCATACAGATCCCGAAATCTGCATTCTTAAATACCATGAGAAACAAAAGTACCACAACGCCTACTGTGCTGTTTCCATCTCCGAAAATCCGGCCAAACGCCATAACAAATGCCATACAGAAAAGCAGGGTAATCCCAATTTTAAACATATAGATACAAGTATGATGAAGTTTCTCCCGTGGGCTTTTGGCATTTTTTACCATTGCCTTTGAGCCGGCCTGATTTAACTGCAGTTCCTGATAAAATGTCATAAAATCAATCCTTTCTTTTCTGTTTTCAGATAGCAAGGAAGCATTATAACATTGCTCTGTGTGTTTGTCAATTTTTATTGAAATCTTCCGCTTTATAAATCACTTCGTTCTCTTTGATGGTCGTAAGAACACGAACAGACGCCAGTTTCTCCGGTTCTGTTTCCAGTGGATTCTTACTTAATATTACAAAGTCTGCTTTCTTTCCTTTTTCAATGGTTCCCTTTTCTTTTTCCTCAAAATACTGATACGCCGCGTATACGGTGATGGCTTTTAATGCTTCCATCACAGAAACTCTCTGATTTTCCCCGATACTCTGACCGGATCTGCAAACTCGGTTGACTGCGCTCCATACAGTGCGCATCATATCCGGAGGCACAACAGGCGTATCCTGATGAAAGGTATATTTCATATGGTTTTTCACAGCAGATTTTACAGGTGAAATCTGACTTCCTCTCTCCTGTCCGAAGTTTCTGATATGAATATCTCCCCAGTAATACGTATGCACCACAAAAAAGCTTGGCATCATCTGCATTTCTGCCATTCTCTTTAACTGGTCTTCTCTTACAAGCTGGGCGTGTACCATCACTGCGCGGTGGCTATCTTTTTCACCCAGTCTTCCTATCGCTTTTTCAAACTGCGTAATATACTGCTCTGCCGCCGCATCGCCATTACAGTGGGCAAGAAGCTGTTTCTTTTTCTGAAGCGCCAGCTCAATATATTCCTCCAGTTTTTCGTCTGTATAAATGGGATAACCGCAGTAATCCCCTTCTCCTTCATAAGGTTTTGAAGTCCAGGCGGTTTTTCCCTGAGGAGAACCGTCCAGAAAGATTTTAAAGCCGCCCATCTTAAAATGTCTGCAGTATTGTTCTGCATAGTCCGGCTCTTTTTCGAAAATATCAGGCATGGTGGTAATATCTGCAAAACCAACTATATCCAGTTTGAAAAGCCCTTTTTCTGCAGCGCATTTCAGTAATTGAAACAAAGGCTTTCCTACCATGCCGTCCTGCACGGTGGTAATTCCGTAAGAGGCGTACATGGTCTGGGCTTTCACGATCAGCTCCATCAGCTTTTCCACGGAAGTCATAGGAAGCTTCGACTGAAAATTCAAAAACGCCTTTTCCTCCATATAACCGTCCGGTATTCTGCTGTTCTCCAGTCTTCCGTATTTCCCTCCGGGACAGTCCTCTGTCTTTTCATTGATTCCCTGCATTTCCAAAGCTTTGCTGTTTGCAACACCCATATGGGAGGATGCGTGCACAATTAATACTGGATTTACTCTGCTGATTTCGTCCAGAACAGATTTATCCGGGTGTCTTTTTTCTTTCAGAAAATTCTGGTCGTAATTTCTTCCAATGATCCACTCTTCTTCTGTAAGATTTCTTTCTTCTGCAAACTTTTTCATTTCTCTTATTATATCTGAGAAGCTCTCGCAGAAAGATAAATCGCACTGAAGCATGGCGTTGGCTGCGCCTGCAAAATGAGAATGCGCGTCAATAAAACCGGGCATCATGGTTTTTCCGTGTAAATCTACTACCTCATCTCCCGCTTCTTTGTCTGCCATTACCTCTTTTTCTGTTCCCACTGAAAGGATCCGCCCGTCTTTTACGCATACGGCTTCTGCGTAAAGGCTGTTTTCATTCATTGTGAGAATCGTTCCGTTTGTATAAAATGTTTTTGCCATGTTATTCCTCCGTTTCTTACCAGCTTCCGCCTCCGCCTCCACCGAAGCCTCCGCCGGAAAATCCGCCTCCGCCTGAGAAACCACTGGAAGAACCGCCGCTTCCACCGGAAGATTCGGAAGGTTTTGGTGTGGAAATCGTTGTCGCCGCATAATCCATATCTGCGTGCATCATTCTGCGCATCGTATAATGATCAAAATGCGTATAAGGTACCTGTGTCTCATACCAGTCCGGAGATGGAAGCGTCAAATCCTTCATTTTGTCAAGTAAAATATCTGTAAGACCAAATACATAGGCAAAAGGAAGAATATGATAAAAAAGCTGCGGCGAATTTTTTGCAATTACCTGCATTCTCTCCAGCTCTGCTGTCTCAATAAAATCACGAAGTCCCAAAAGCCGCCCGATCCACTCCGAACATTCCTTTGTGCGCTTTTTCATAAATCCTGTAAAAACAAGACCTGCACATGCCGCAACAACGGCTGTTAAAAGTCCGGGGAAGAAATTCAGCATGTCTCCTTTAAGCATTGCGATACCATAAATCAACACAAGGGAGACAACAGAAGTCACGCTCATAGCTGCGGAAATGCTTCCCATAAGGATCCGGGATTTTCTGGAAGTTGCATGCCAGCAGTCTACGGTATGACTGAAAATCACAAGCCCGGTGAGATACAGCGCCGGCAAAACCAGGATAAGGAGATTTGTCATAGTCATCTTCATAAGAATAAAAATGGAAAGAAATATAGAAATACAGCTTAAAAATCCGGCTCCGATCCTTGCTCTTCTGGAAGCTTTTGTATATACCTTTTCTCTGTAATTTTCCTCAATCCACACCTTTGTTCTTGAGAACGTCTTTGCCATTCTGTACCTGAGGTTGCTCATTTTCACCTTTTTTCCTGCAGGCGCGTGTTTTCCGAAAATTCCGGTAAAAAATTCTTTCTCATATTTTGGCGCGTCATCAGGCAGATCAGAAAGCTTGATAAAAGAAAGCTCCAGCTCCTCTGTCTCCTGAAGCTTCATATACCCCTTGTCTGCCCAGAAAAGAAGAAGAGACATGACGTCCTTATCCGATACGTCTCCATCAATAATATACCCCACTGCAGCGCTGTCAAAACCTTCCGGCGGCTGAAACTGCACAGAAGGAATGATCATGTTGTCTTTCCCGAAAAACCAGAACAGAAGGAGCAGAACCAGAAGAGAAATTCCGCTGACGCTCAAAAGCAGGATATTTATTCCGCTGACGGAAGCAGTATTTTGAAAATATCCCTCTTCCATAGGAACATAAAACGTCATGCCGGTTCCAACAGGAAGAGGTTCTTTTAATATGCCGGATACTGTATTTCCATTCCAGGTAAGATCCACTATATCTGTTCCATCCAGCCTCTCTCCGTACTGTCCGTAATAAATCTGAAACCGTGCTTTGTCAAATTCCTTTGGAAAGCGGATCTGAAAGGTGCTTCCCTCCGGAATCTCATTTTGCCACCCCGTTGGAAAAATATTGTAGTACGCGTCTGTATATCCCTTTGAAGTTACTGGCGTCACATGATACTGAAGATCGTACTCCTGTGCCCCCTCCACCTGAGCTCCCTCATCTGGATCACCCAGACGAAGTACCTTATTTCCATTTTCTGATGTTACATAAAGCTCTTCTGACGCTTCTATCTCATCAAAAGAAGCATAGTAGGGAATTTCTTTTACTTCTCCGTTTTCCTCAAGCTGAGAAATCTTTCCCTTCTGCGGAATATACCGGTAGATCCCATGTCTTTTCAGAGAAAAGAACACGTCGATATTTTCCCGTACCAGATAGGAATTATTATCCTGTACTTCAATTTCTGTAGAATAGGAGGTGGTATCCATAAATACGTCTTCCGATACTTCCTGCGCCTCTGATTTTTCAGGAAATATCTGTCCCAAAATACTGAAATTTCCGGTCACAAGAAACAGAACGACCCATACGGCAATCCAAAAATAGTTTTTTATCTTCTTTTTCACAGACAGCTCCCCTTCCTTTTAAAATGATACTTTTACATTTTTCCTCTCTTCGCTCTCTTCCACCTCAAAAAGAGGTTTTCTTTCAAAATGGAACATTTTGGCAAGGATATTTCCGGGGAACATTTCCGTCTTTGTATTATACTTGTTCACCACACCGTTATAATATCTTCTTGCCCCTGCAATTTCTTCTTCTATTTTTGATAACTGATCCTGAAGTTCTGTAAAATTTGTGCTGGCTTTTAAGTCCGGATAATTTTCCGCAATCGCAAAAAGGGAGCGCAGACTTCCCGTAAGAATATTATCATTTTGCATACGCTCCTTTGGTGTTTGTGCTGTCATCGCCATATTCCTGGCGTTGACTACCTTTTCCAGGGTTTCTGATTCGTGCTTTGCATATCCCTTTACAGTCTCCACATAATTGGGAATCAAATCATACCGTTTTTTCAAAGACACGTCCATAGCGGAAAATGCCTCCTCCGTTTTATTGCGTAGTGCAACAAACCCGTTATAGGAGCTGATTCCCCACAATACTGCTGCTGATAAAACTGCGCCGATAATAATCACTGCTGTCATAGTCTGCCCTCCCGTTATTCTTTTATTTATGATATGGCTCTCCGTTTATAATGCGAAAGCTTCTGTATATCTGTTCCAGAAGAATCACCCGCATAAGCTGATGGGGAAAAGTCATTTTGGAAAAGCTCAGACCAAAATCCGAGCGTTTCAAAACTTCCTCTCCAAGCCCTATGGAGCCGCCGATTACAAAGGTGAGATGGCTCTCACCCTTTGTTCCAAGATTTTCTATTTTCTCTGCAAGCCCGGGAGAATCCAGCATTTTCCCGTTGATCTCCAGAGTGATCACATAAGAATCATCCTTAATGTGTTTTAAAATACGTTCTGCTTCTTTTTGGCGGATCTGATTTTCTACCGTCTCGCTTGCATTGTCCGGCGTTTTCTCGTCCGCTACCTCCACAACTTCCAGCTTGCAGTAACGGCTTAAACGCTTGCTGTATTCCCCTATGGCGTCGCGCAGATACTTTTCTTTTATTTTTCCTACGGTTATCAAAGTTATTTTCATTTATGATTCCTCCAGATAACTCTGAAATTCCTCCAGAGACATCAGCACCTTTCTTGGTTTTGTTCCCTCTTCCGGACCAACGACCCCGGCGTCGAAAAGCTGATCCATAATTCTCGCCGCACGGTTAAATCCGATTTTAAACATTCTCTGCAGCATTCCTATGGAAGCTTTTTCTTTTTCAATAATAAATTTTCCGGCTTCTTCAAAATAAATATCTCTGTCATCTCCTCCGGGCGCTCCCATAGCGGAAATACCGGCTGTATTTACCTGCTTTTCTATCTGGGCATCATATTCCGGTTTTGGGTTTTTGTCTGTAAGGAAACCAACTACACTGCTTACTTCCTCATCAGAAACAAATGCGCCCTGAAGACGGGCAGGCTTCTGATAACCCTGAGGATAGAACAGCATATCCCCCTTTCCAAGCAGTTTTTCTGCACCGTTCATATCAAGAATCGTTCTGGAATCTACTCCTGAAGATACAGAAAAAGCGATACGCGACGGCATATTTGCTTTAATGAGTCCTGTGATAACATTGACAGAAGGACGCTGTGTGGCAATGATCAGATGAATACCGGCAGCTCTGGCAAGCTGCGCAAGACGGCAGATTGCGTCTTCCACTTCTCCCGGCGCTACCATCATAAGATCTGCAAGCTCGTCCACGATAATCACGATCTGCGGCATTTTTTCCGGTTTTTCTTCCCCTTCCGGAATTGTCATTTTTTCAATTTTACGGTTGTATTCTCCCAGATTTCGTACTCCGTATTCCGCAAAGGTATTATAGCGGCTGCTCATCTCCGATACTGCCCAGTTTAAAGCTCCCGCCGCTTTTTTCGGATCCGTCACAACAGGAATGAACAGATGAGGAATCCCATTATATACACTGAGTTCCACCACTTTCGGATCGATCATGATCAGCTTGACTTCGTCCGGTTTTGCCTTGTACAGGATACTCATGATAATCGTATTGATGCACACGGACTTACCGGATCCGGTCGCGCCGGCAATCAGCAGATGCGGCATCTTG
>URMH01000058.1 GCA_900549015.1 uncultured Blautia sp. | reverse complement strand
TAAGGCTATGTGGTGCGGATGCCAGGAGTGTGAAGAAAAGTTAAAAGAAGAGGCTGGAGTAACTTCCCGCTGTATGCCGTTTGCCCAGGAAAAATTGTCCGATACCTGCGTATACTGCGGAAAACCGGCAACGAAGATGGTATACTGGGGAAAAGCATATTAAAAACAGCAAGACACAGAGCAGAAAGGAGGCAGCCCCATGCAGATAGAACTGCCGGATGCAGTAGAAGAAATTATCTCCAGGCTGAATGAACACGGATATGAAGCCAGCGCAGTAGGCGGCTGCGTCCGTGACAGCCTGTTGGGACGGACGCCGGAGGACTGGGATATTACCACTTCGGCCCGTCCGGAACAGGTAAAGAAAATTTTTCCCCGCACCATTGATACGGGAATCGCACATGGTACGGTTACGATTATGATTCGTAAGGTCGGATACGAAGTGACTACCTACCGGATTGACGGCGAATACGAAGACGGCCGCCATCCAAAGGAAGTTCAGTTTACCTCTAATCTGATAGAAGATTTAAAACGTCGGGATTTTACGATTAATGCAATGGCTTACAGCAGTCGGGATGGGATTGTAGATGCCTTCGGCGGCATAGAAGATCTGAAAGCCGGATGGATCCGCTGCGTAGGAAATCCCATTGACCGGTTTATGGAAGATGCGCTGCGCATTCTTCGGGCAGTCCGTTTTTCTGCCCAGCTGGGATTTGCTATTGAGTCGGAAACCTATCAGGCGCTGAGCGTCATTGCGCCGAACCTGGAACACGTCAGCAAAGAGCGGATTCTGGCAGAACTGGGAAAGCTTCTGGTCTCTGATCATCCAGACAGAATCAGTGTGGTCTATGAGACTGGGATGGCGCCGTTTATTTCGCCGGATTTTGCCCAGGTAAAAAGGCCGCTTCCGGCAATCGACCCGCAGCTTCCAGCTAGAAAGCACCTGCGCTGGGCCGCATTTTTACAGAACGAGACAGACGAACAGGCAGTCCGGATTTTGAGACAGTTAAAATCCGACAATGACACGATCAATAAAGTAAAGACCCTTCTCAGGTTTGTCAAAACGCCGTTGAATCCCCAGAAGGCAAAGCTTCGGAAAATAATGAGCCAGATGACGCCGGAATTATACGACGATTTGATGCTTCTTCGAAACGTCGATCCCTTAGGTGAGATTGCCCGATTGACAGAAGAAATCCGGCAGGACGGGGACTGTCTCTATTTAAAACAGCTGGCAGTCAGCGGACGGGATTTGATGGAGGCTGGGATCGGGCCTGGAAAGAAAGTAGGAGAAACGTTAAACGCTCTGTTAGACCTGGTTCTGGAACATCCGGAATACAACCAGAAAGAAAAACTGATTTCATTTGCATTAGGAAAAGTCTGAATTCGTTCAGACTTTTTTTGCGCCGTTTTGCTGGTCATAATTTCACTTTGGCATTCATACCCTAGAAATAGCTTAAAAGAAAATACAAAAAGCAGAAATTGGAGGGGCAGATATGACAGAGCGGTATACGGAAGTGCTGGAACAGTATGATATGGAGGTTTATGGGGTAAAAAAAGGCCGCGGAGCGTGGATCCTGGATACAGATAAGGGCTGCCGCATCTTAAAAGAATACAGGGGGACTGTCCGAAGGCTGGAGTTTGAAGCAAAGGTACTGGAAGCCTTGCAGGACAGCAGCGGATTAAAAGTGGATCAGTATGTGAGAAGCAAAGAAGACGGGCTGTTTACCAATGCTGGAGATGGGACTTGTTTTGTATTGAAAGACTGGTTTATGGATCGGGAGTGCAATTTAAAGGAATATCTGGAAATCCGAAGCGCGGTTACCAGAATCGGGATGCTGCACCAATTTCTGCGGAGAGAGGAATTTCAGGAAGAGTGGAAGATGGGATCAATTTTGTCCAGGCCCCTGTATGAGGAAATGGGACGTCACAATCGGGAAATGAAGCGGGCCAGAAGTTTTATCCGCCAAAAGCGGGGAAAGAGTGAATTTGAACTGTGCGTAATCGACAGCTATCCTGAATTTTTCCAACAGGCCATAGAAGCGGAGCGGGGGCTGGAAGCCATAGAGAAAGAAGAGAAAATGCCTCTGTTTTTGTGTCATGGGGATTTAGACCACCATCATGTGCTGATGGGCGGCAATTATGTGGCGATTGTAGAATATAACCGGATGCATCTGGGAGTTCAGGCGGCAGATTTATATCGGTTTATGCGTAAGGTTATGGAGAAACACGGATGGAATCTGCGGCTGGGAGCGATGATGCTGGATGCTTATGAGCGGATTCTGCCGATGTCAGAAAAAGAACGGAAATGCCTCTATTATCTGTTTTTGTATCCGGAAAAATACTGGAAGCAGCTGAACTACTATTACAATGCGAACAAAGCGTGGATTCCTGCCAGAAATACGGATAAATTAAAGGCTTTACAGGAGCAGGAAGAAGCCAGAAGAGCGTTTCTGCACGAGATAAAATACTGAAAAACACTTTCTTTTTTGTATAGCATATAGTATAATTTGCATAGACAAAGAGAGGGCTGACAGGCGTTTTTTCAGCATCTTTCAGAGACAGAGAAGGGAGTAAAAGTTTTATGAAGGACTACATGAAGATTTACAATGAGTGGCTTTCCAATCCGTATTTTGATGAGGAAACCAAAGCGGAGCTAAAAGCCATCGAAGGGGATGAAAACGAGATTAAAGAAAGATTCTATATGGATCTGGAATTTGGTACGGCAGGCCTTAGAGGGATTATAGGCGCAGGAATTAACCGGATGAATATTTATGTAGTCCGTCGTGCGACACAGGGATTGGCTAACTACATTATCAAGCAGGGCGGCGCAGAAAAAGGAGTTGCCATTGCGTATGATTCCCGTCATATGTCTCCGGAATTTGCTATGGAAGCAGCTATGACCCTGGCAGCCAACGGCATTAAGGCATATAAATTTGAGTCTCTGCGTCCGACGCCGGAGCTGTCTTTTGCAGTCAGGGAACTGGGATGTATCGCAGGTATTAATATTACTGCCAGCCATAATCCGCCGGAATATAACGGATACAAGGTATACTGGGAGGACGGCGCGCAGATCACACCGCCTCATGATACAGGAATCATGGGAGAAGTAAAAGCAATTTCCGACTGGGAAACTGTAAAGACAACTTCACAGGAAGAGGCAGAGGCAAAAGGCCTTTACCAGGTAATTGGCGCAGAGGTGGACGACGCTTATATTGCAGAGCTTAAGAAACAGGTTCTTCACATGGATGCCATTGAAAAAGAGGGAAAAAATCTGAAAATTGTATATTCTCCTCTTCACGGCACAGGAAATATTCCTGCAAGAAGAATCTTAAAAGAGCTTGGCTTTGAAAATGTGTACGTAGTAAAAGAGCAGGAGCTTCCGGACGGAGACTTCCCGACTGTAAGCTATCCGAATCCGGAGGCAGCAGAAGCCTTTGAGCTTGGATTAAAGCTTGCAAAAGAAGTGGATGCAGATCTTGTTCTTGCAACGGACCCGGATGCAGACCGTCTCGGAGTGCGCGTAAAAGACAAAAACGGAGAATATCACGATCTTACCGGAAATATGTCAGGCTGTCTCCTTGCAAATTATGAGATCGGGCAGAGAAAAGCGCTGAAAGGACTTCCGGAGGACGGCGCGCTTATTAAGACCATCGTTACAAGCAATCTGGCAGACGCTATTGCGAAAGGATACGGCGTAAACCTGATCGAGGTTCTGACAGGCTTTAAGTTTATCGGACAGCAGATCCTCGGATTTGAAAACAGCAAAAAAGGTTCTTACCTGTTCGGCTTTGAGGAGAGCTACGGCTGCCTGATCGGAACATACGCAAGAGATAAGGACGCCATTGTCGCAACTATGGCACTCTGTGAGGCTGCCGCTTACTATAAGACACAGGGCAAGACTTTATGGGACGCTATGATCGATATGTATGAGGAATTTGGCTATTATAAAGACGATATTCAGTCTGTGACCTTAAAAGGCATGGAAGGTCTTGAGAAGATCCAGCAGATCATGAATACCCTCCGCCAGAATCCGCCGGCAGAGTTTGCAGGTCATAAAGTAACTTCTGTAAGAGATTATAAAGAGAATACGATCAAAGATCTGGCAACAGGGGAAGTGAAGCCTACCGGACTTCCGAACTCCAACGTTCTTTACTATGATCTGACAGACGATGCCTGGGTATGTGTAAGACCTTCCGGAACAGAGCCGAAAGTAAAATTCTATTATGGTGTAAAAGGAACTTCTCTTACAGATGCAGATGAGAAATCTTCTCTTATGGGAAAAGCCGTTCTTGACCTGGTAGATTCCATGATGTAAAGATATGGAAAAGAATACAGAATATACCTTTGACGATTTTGTGGAGATTGTGCGGGAGCTTCGAAAAAAATGTCCCTGGGACAGCGTACAGACACATTCGTCTCTTCGTACCTGCCTGGAGAACGAGTCACGTGAAGTTCTGGACGGGATTTCCATTCTTGAGGAAACAGGAGACGGAGACAATCTCTGTGAGGAGCTTGGAGACCTTCTTTTGCAGATTGTGCTTCACAGTGTTATCGCGCAGGAGGAAGGGATTTTCACATTGGAAGATGTGATTTCCGGGATTTCCCGGAAGATGAAATTCCGTCATCCGAAGATTTTCCGGCCGGAGGATAAAGAGGCAGCAGCCATGAGCTGGGACGAGCTGAAACGGGAAGAACATATTTTACGGGAAAAACTGGCAAATCAGGACAGAAACGCCTGAAATAAACAGAAAAACCTTGACAATACAGGGCAAAAGGTATATATATAAATGATATAGCGCTGTCGCAGGGACAGGCGCTGCACAACAAGAAAGAACTTAATGTATAGGAGGAAACACCATGAATAAAACAGAATTAGTAGCAGCTATGGCAAAAGACACAAACCTTTCCAAAAAAGATGTGGAAGATGTATTAAAGTCTTTTGTTGATGTTGTATCCCAGGAGCTGAAAAACGGTGGAAAAATTCAGTTAGTCGGCTTCGGTACTTTCGAAGTAAGCGAAAGAGCTGCTAGAGAGGGAAGAAATCCTCAGACTGGTGCTACCATGAAAATTGAAGCTTCCAAGGCTCCGAAATTTAAAGCAGGAAAAGCTTTAAAAGATTTAGTAAATGGTAAATAAGAATGACCACAGGGGGAACGGCAGGTTCCCCCTTTTCTTTTTGAAAAATAAGTAAGGAGAAACGATTATGCGTTTAGATAAGTATTTAAAAGTATCACGTCTGATTAAAAGGCGTACTGTGGCAAACGAGGCGTGTGATGCAGGAAGAGTTCTTGTAAACGACAAGCCTGCAAAAGCGTCTGTGTCAGTAAAAGCAGGAGATGTCATTGAAATCCAGTTTGGAAGCCGCAATGTAAAGGTGGAAGTTCTGGATGTGAAAGAGACTGTGAAAAAAGAAGAGGTGGAGAGTCTTTACCGCTACCTGTGAGAGAGGTCTATTTTCCCGGCGCTGCTCATACAATAACGTATAGGAATGCCGGGAAAGCGAGGGTGCAGATTGGAAGAAAAGAAAGCAGCGGTTCCCCACACCGTGGAAATTAAGAAGCGCCAGACCGGAAGGGTGACGGGTGTAAAGGAAGTGGATTCTTTTTCCGAGGAGGAGATCCTTCTTCAGACGGAAGAAGGGAAGCTTCGCATCAAAGGCTCCGGTCTTCATATCCAGTCCCTTGATCTGCAGGAGGGAATCCTTACAATGGAAGGGCGGACAGACAGCCTGACGTATCTTTCCAAAGGGGAAAAGGTACATGGCGAATCTCTTTTAAAAAGGCTCTTTCAGTAAACGTGAGTACGTATATGAACAGAGAAGTTATGCTTTTTTTTCAGGCGGCCTGTGTGGGTGGGGTGCTGCTTCTCTGTTATGATATTCTGGTTGTTTTCCGTAAGGTGATTCCCCACTGTAAGTGGCTGGTGGCAGCAGAAGATATTCTTTTCTGGATCCTTGCAGGATTTGTCCTGTTTGCAGGGATTTACAAGGGGAATGAAGGGAAACTCAGAAATTTCCTTTTTCTGGGAAGTTTTCTGGGATTTTGTCTCTGCAGAGCCGCGATCAGTCCTCTATTTGTGTCGATTCTTGTGAAAATCCTGGAATTCCCGGTTTTTCTTATGAAAAAGACGGTAAAAAGGTTGCTATTTCCTGTAAAAAGGTGTAAAATTTTTTTGGAAAACAATACCCTGAGTAAGAGGTTGAGGCAAGTTGAAAAAAAGCAGGAAAAAAAGAAATAAAAGAAGAATCGGATATAATCAGCTTGGCATGGTTGCTATTGCCCTTATTGTTTTTGTCCTGCTTGTGGGACTGGTAATACAGAGCAATACATTAAAAGGGCGCCGTGCTGTTTATGATGCAAAAGCAGCGTCTCTTGAGGAGCAGGTTCAGGCGGAGAAGGACAGAACAGAAGAGATTGACCAGTTGAAAAAGCATATGCAGACAGACGAGTATGCAGAAGAGATTGCAAGAGAGAAGCTTGGGCTTGTAAAAGAGAATGAGATTGTATTCGAAGAAGAAAAATAACCGGAGAAAAACAGCGGAATCTGACGAACGATTCTGTGATTTTTTCGTCTTCCTTTGACAGATATTTTAACACATATCCCTTATAATACCCATTTAGTGAGACATAAAGGGGGAGGGAGTATATGCAGGAATGGATAGTTGCCATGCTCGTGATCAGTATACTGCTGATTGTCCGGGACATGGCAAAAACTATTTTTTCAGGAAGAAAAATGATGACAGAGGAAACACAGATTTTTACGGAAAACCATCCCCAGAAAGAAAAAGTGCAGCGCTATGCTGCTTCTTTTCAGAAGCTGGCGGATACTTTTTATGGAATGCCTTACAGAAAGGATTATTTAAGCAGCGGGCAGATACAGAAGATCCTGGAAGACGCAGGGGAACAGGTATGTGGGAAATGCTACCAGAAAGAGCTTTGCTGGGGGGAGAATGCTTCTGAGATGTTAAGAGGCACAGAGGCTCTGATACGCACGATGGAAGAAGGGGACGAGGAGGAACTGCGCCGAATACGGGGGGAATGGTCCGGTGTATGCAGCCGTCCGCTGCCTTATATCCAGGCAATTCAGGAGGGCTTTTACAGAGAAAAGCAGAATCTTATATGGGACAACCGCATGATCGACAACCGTCTTGCAGTAGCGCAGCAGCTTTCGGAAATCTCACGGATCATGGAAATGGTAGCGGAGGATTTGTACGATATTTCAGGCGGAACGCCCCAGTTTACAGAGGAGCTGAAAAAAGCACTGAGAAAGAAGCACATTCTGTTAAAGCAGGTGTGGGTGATGGACAAGGTGGAAGGCAGGCGTCAGGTGTTTCTTAATATGCGGGCGAGAAGCGGGCAGTGTATTTCCATGTGGGAGACAGCGCAAATTTTATCCGGAGTGTGCGGCTGTTCCATGACACCTGAGACAGGGAGCCGCTGCATTGTAAACGGAGAGTATCATACCATTCATTTTGTGGAGGACGTGAGCTATCAGATGATGTACGGCGTTTCCCGTCTCACAAAGGAAAAAGAAAAGGTCTCCGGGGATAATTACGTGTGCAGGCAGGAGGACGGAGGAAGGTTTGTCATGTGCCTCTCTGACGGCATGGGCTCCGGAATGGAAGCCTGTCGGGAAAGCGAGATTGTGGTGGAGCTTCTGGAGCAGTTTCTTGACAGCGGATTTTCTCAGGAGACTGCGGCAAAGATGGTAAATTCAGCACTTGTTCTGAAGCGTCAGGACGGGATGTTTTCTACAGTGGATATTTGTGCAGTCGATCTCTATACAGGCATCTGCAGTTTTTTAAAGGCAGGGGCATCTTCGACTTTTATCAAACGGGATCACTGGGTGGAATCGATCACTTCTGAGAGCCTTGCGGCAGGGCTGGTGCAGCAGGTTGATTTTGACACTGCTTCCAGAAAGCTTTATCACGGAGATTATCTTATTATGATGACAGACGGAGTTCTGGATGCCCTTCCTCTGGAAAGGGAAGAAGAAACCATGAAAGAAATTATTATGGATATAAAGGAGGACTCTCCAAAGGAAATCAGCCGGGGGATTCTGGAGAGAGTTCTGGGATACAGCGATTACCGGGCAAGGGACGATATGACTGTTCTTGTTGCGGGAATGTGGAAAAAATAGGAGGCATATGTACAGGCTTGTAGAAAATTTTATAGAAAAAAATCATATGATACAGCCGGAAGATACGGTTCTTGCAGGCGTGTCCGGAGGGGGAGACTCTATGGCAATGCTGGATATATTGAGGCGCTTTCGGGAAAAAAAGGATTTTACCCTTCAGGCAGTCCATATTCATCACCAGATTCGGGAGGGCGAAGCAGACAGAGACTGTGTATTCGTGGAGGAAATGTGCAGAAAATGGGGGATACCATGCAGGATTTATACATATCCTGTTCCTGCTCTTTCGAAGAAATGGAAGGTGGGGCTTGAGGAGGCGGGACGCATGGTGCGGCGTGACGCCTTCGCTCAGGAAAAAAAGAGACTTGGGATTTCCGATGGAAATATGAAAATTGCACTTGCTCACAATAAGAATGACCTTGCAGAGACAATGCTTCACAATCTTGCAAGGGGTACGGGCATACGCGGGCTTTCCGCTATGCGTCCGGTGGACGGAACGATTATCCGCCCTGTTCTGTGTTTGGAAAAGAAAGAAATTGTCAATTATCTGAAGGAGGAAAAAATCCCCAGCATTCTTGACAGCAGCAATCTTTCTGATGAATACACAAGAAACAGGATCCGGCACCATATTCTTCCTCTTATAGAACAGGAGATCAATGAGAAGGCAGTGGCGCATATGGCGGCAGCCTCCGGATTTCTCGGAGAGGCGGACGAATATTTTCGAAAAGAAGGGCATAAGCTTTTAGAGCTTTGTAGAAGGACGGAAGACCGTATTTTTTTTGAAGACTCATTTTCAGAAAAAGAAGTGCTGTTTCAGAAATATGCGGTCATGGAAGCAATGGAAGTACTTTCCGGAAAATGTAAAGATTTTACAGCGTTTCATATGCAGATGCTGCTCTCGCTTTTTTCTATGGATACGGGAAAACAGATTTCTCTTCCATACGGTCTTTCTGCTGTCCGTACTTATGGAGGAATCGTTCTGAAAAAAACATCAGAGGAGAAGGCGGACAGGGAAATAAAAGAGCTTCCGATTCCGGGAGAGGTGTTCTGTTCCTGCGGAAGCTTTGATACAAAAATTTTTCCATATGATAGGCAGAAGATTGAAGAAAAGAAGTATACGAAATGGCTGGATTATGATAAAATAAAAAACAAGCTGTATATCCGCACCAGGCAGCCGGGAGATTATCTCATTATCAACAGAGAAGGAAGCAGGAAGAAGCTTGCAAGAGTGATGATAGACGATAAGATTCCGGGGGAGGAGCGGGATTTGCTTCCTCTTATTGCAGACGGAGAAGAGATTCTCTGGATTACAGGAGGAAGAATAAATGAAAGGTACAAAATCACTTCCGCCACAAAGCGGGTACTGGAATTAAATTACAAAGGAGGAATTGTAAATGAGTGAAAAAGTAAACGTACTGATCAGTGAAAAAGAAGTAGATGCAAGGATCCAGGAGATAGCAGACCAGATCAACAAAGATTATGCAGGTAAGGAAATCCATATGATCTGCGTATTAAAGGGCGGCGTATTCTTTATGTGCGAGCTCGCAAAAAGAATTACCGTTCCGGTATCTCTTGATTTTATGTCTGTATCCAGTTACGGGGACGACACAAAATCAAGCGGTGTGGTTAAGATTGTAAAAGACCTGGATCAGCCGCTGGAAGGAAAAGAGGTACTTGTTGTAGAGGATATTATTGATTCCGGAAGGACTTTAAGCTATCTTCTGAAAATTCTTAAAAACAGAAATCCCCACAGTGTACATCTGTGTACACTTCTGGACAAGCCGGACCGCAGAGTGGCAGAGGTACAGGTAGATTACTGCTGCTTTGAAATTCCTGACGAATTTGTGGTAGGATACGGACTTGATTATGCACAGAAATACAGAAATCTCCCATATATTGGAGTGGTAGAACTGGGGGCAGAGTGAAAGGAGATTTAATTCCGTGTTTTATGAGGAAAGAAAGCCAAACATAGGACCCTATGTGATGCTGGTTGTTTTGCTGATATGCGCGTATTTCTTTCTGAGCAGTCAGAGGGATTCCCAGAGCAATTACACGATGACACAGTTAGAAGAGGCACTTGAGGAAGGTAAGGTGCTGGATGCCAGAATACAGCCAAATAAGGAAGTTCCTACAGGTGCTGTGATAGTGAATATTTCAGGAGAGGGACAGAAACGGTTTTATGTGACAGATGTAAAAGAGGTGGAGGAGCTTTTGAGGGCAAAGGATATTTCGCCTCTTGTGTCAGATGTGCCAAGGGAAAATACCCTTCTTGCAAGTCTGCTTCCTGCACTGATTACCTGCGGACTTGTTCTCTTCCTGTTTGTGATGATGACAAGACAGATGGCTGCCGGAGGAGGCGGCGGAAATGCGAATTCCAAAATGATGAATTTTGGAAGAAGCCGCGCCAAAATGTCAAGACCGGATGATATGAAGGTCACATTTCAGAATGTAGCCGGTCTTCAGGAAGAAAAAGAAGATCTTGAGGAAGTAGTTGACTTTTTAAAAGCTCCCCAGAAATATACAAAGGTGGGGGCGAGAATCCCGAAAGGCGTTCTGCTTGTAGGACCTCCGGGAACAGGTAAAACTCTTCTTGCAAAGGCAGTGGCAGGAGAGGCAGGGGTTCCTTTCTTCTCCATTTCCGGTTCTGACTTTGTGGAAATGTTTGTTGGCGTGGGTGCGTCACGCGTGAGAGATTTATTTGAGAATGCCAAGGATCATGCGCCGTGCATCATTTTTATTGACGAGATCGACGCGGTTGCACGACAGAGAGGAACCGGCGTAGGCGGCGGTCACGATGAAAGAGAACAGACTCTGAACCAGCTTCTTGTAGAGATGGACGGTTTTGGAGTAAATGAAGGAATTATCGTGATGGCGGCGACAAACCGTGTGGATATTCTTGATCCTGCAATTTTAAGACCAGGCCGTTTTGACCGTAAGGTTGCGGTGGGAAGACCGGACGTAAAGGGCAGAGAGGAAATTCTCGGCGTTCATGCGAAGGACAAACCTCTCGGAGAAGATGTGGATCTTCGCCAGGTGGCGCAGACAACAGCGGGATTTACAGGAGCAGATCTGGAAAACCTTTTAAATGAGGCGGCTATTGTAGCTGCAAAGGAAAACAGAGCGTTTATTACGCAGCAGGATATAAAGAATTCCTTTATTAAAGTAGGAATCGGTGCGGAAAAGAAAAGCAGGGTAATTTCTGATAAAGAAAAGAAGATTACTGCTTATCATGAGGCGGGTCACGCGATTCTTTTCCATGTGCTTCCGGATATGGAGTCTGTTTATACAATCTCCATTATTCCTACGGGAATCGGGGCAGCCGGTTATACCATGCCTCTTCCTGAAAATGATGAAATGTTTGATACAAAGGGAAAGATGCTTCAGGAAATCACCACCCTTCTTGGCGGCCGTGTGGCAGAGGAGATTATTTTTGGAGACATTACAACAGGCGCGTCCAACGATATTAAACGTGCAACCAGCACAGCGAGAGCTATGGTAATGAAATATGGAATGTCTGAGAAAGTAGGTCTTATTTCCTATGGAGATGATGACGATGAGGTATTTATCGGACGCGACCTTGCGCATACAAGAAGCTACAGCGAAGATGTTGCAAGAGAAATCGACAGGGAAATACACAGCATTATTGATGAGTGCCATGCGCGTGCAAAAGAGATTATTCTGGAGAATGCAGAGGTTCTTCATGCCTGTGCGGAGCTTCTTCTGAAGCAGGAAAAAGTGCATCGTGATGAGTTTGAAGCACTTTTTACAACAAATCAGGAAATTGCTTAAAAACACAGTATAGAAACTTCACAAAAAAGTGTGCCGGATTTTTTTAAGTTTGTGCACACTTTTCTGTTGCCACATGGTATTATATACATCGTAAAAACCCCCCAATACATTATATAGTTTTTGCTACACCCCATAAGAAGAAATACCTTCTCCAAAAACGCCAATCGAAAGATTGGCGTTTTTACTATACAAAAATAGAGAAAAAACAGTTGTATATCTCTATGGGGTAAGATAGAATAATAGTAGACAATAATTCGGCAAATATAAGCCGTTATAAATAGAGAGAGGATGGCAGTATGGATTACGAAAACTTGGCAGATACAAGAAGAATTCAGGAATATGTGACCAATATGCGGCCTGCTTTTAATAAACGTGCAGTTTTTAGTGACGAGACAGAAAATTACAGAACACCGGCAGAACCGGAACCGGGAGATGTAGTAAACATCAGAATTCGAACAAAAAGCAATAATGTGGATTTCGTATATCTGGTAGCGGGAAATCTTCGCCAGAGAATGAAATTATTAGGTACAAAGGATGGATTTGATTATTACGGGGCAGATATTAAATTGGGAGCGCAGTCCATCCGCTATTTTTTTGAAGTTATTTCCGGAAAAATTCAATGCTATTACAATAAAATGGGTATTACAAAAGAGATTGACGAGCATTATTCCTTTGGAATAGTGCCGGGCTTTCATACCCCTGAATGGGCAAAGGGAGCGGTAATGTACCAGATTTTTGTGGACCGTTTTTGCAATGGAGATGTTTCCAATGATGTAGTAAGCAACGAATACTGTTATATTGATGAAAAAGTACAGAAGATAGACGACTGGAACTGTCCGCCAAGAGCTATGGATGTGAGAGATTTCTATGGCGGAGATTTGCAGGGAGTTATGGATAAACTGGATTATCTTCAAGATTTAGGCGTTGATGTTATCTATTTTAACCCTATTTTTGTATCTCCTTCCAATCATAAATATGACATTCAGGATTATGATTATATTGACCCTCATTATGGAAAAATCGTAAATGACGGCGGAGAGCCTTTGCAGGATTGGGATAAAGAAAATGCCCACGCATCGAAATACATTCAGCGTGTTACTGCAAAGGAAAATCTGGAAGCCAGCAATGCCTTCTTTGCAAGGTTGGTAGAAGAAATTCATAAAAGGGGCATGCGTGTTATTTTAGACGGCGTGTTTAATCATTGCGGTTCTTTTAATAAGTGGCTGGACAGAGAGCGGATATATGAAAACCAAAGCGGCTACGAAAAAGGGGCTTATGTGGCAACAGACAGTCCGTATCGAAGCTTTTTCCGCTTTCATGATGCCCAAAGCAACGAATATGACGGCTGGTGGGGACACAATACTCTTCCAAAGCTAAATTATGAGGAGTCGCCAAAGCTTTACGAATACATTATGCACGTAGCCAGAAAATGGGTGTCACCCCCTTATAATGTGGATGGATGGCGTCTTGATGTGGCAGCGGATTTGGGACATAGCGAGGAATACAATCATCAGTTCTGGAGAGATTTCAGAAGAAACGTAAAAGAGGCAAATCCCAATGCGATTATTCTGGCAGAGCATTACGGAGATGCAAAACCGTGGCTTACAGGAGACCAGTGGGATACGGTTATGAATTATGATGCCTTCATGGAGCCTATCACGTGGTTTTTGACAGGAATGGAAAAGCACAGTGATGAATATCGGGAAGGGATGCTGGGAAACAGCGACAGCTTTATGGGCGCTATGAATTATCACGGAGCCAGTTTCTATGCGCCGTCCTTATATACGGCTATGAATGAGCTTTCCAATCACGACCATTCTCGTTTTCTTACAAGAACCAACCATGTAGTGGGGCGTGTAAGAGAATTAGGCAGTGAGGCGGCAGAGCGAAATGTGAATAAAGCAGTTCTCAGGGAAGCAGTCGTTATGCAGATGACATGGCCGGGCGCTCCTACTATTTATTATGGAGATGAGGCAGGAGTCTGTGGTTTTACCGATCCGGATAACAGACGTACTTATCCTTGGGGCAGAGAAGATAAGGAGCTTATTCAGTTCCACAAGGACATGATAAGAATTCACAAAGAAAATCCGTCTTTGATAAAAGGTTCTTTGAAATTTATTGCCAATGATTATCAACAGCTTGTTTATGGAAGATTTACGGAAAAAGAAAAAATCATGGTTGTGATTAATAATGGCAATGAAACAAAAAATATGGAGATTTCTGTGTGGGAGCTGGGAATTTCCAGAACAAAGATACAGAAATTTAAACAGTTGATGGTAACAGGAGATTTTGGGTATAGTCTGGTGAAGAAGATACACGAATGTAAAGGAGGAGTTCTTCATTTGGAAGTGCCGTCTCATGGAGCGATTATTGTAAGAGGGATTTTGGAAGAATAGGGGAAAGAAAAAATGCCGCCACTACTACCAATAGTGACGGCAAACCTCATTTATTCATATAATACAAGGAAATTACAATTTCTTGGGAAAAGAAAAGCTTCAACCCCTCAATCTATAAAGGGTTGAAGCCTTCTTAGTAATGCCGCAGACCGGAATCGAACCGGTACGGGAGTATAAGTCCCGCAGGATTTT
>URMH01000057.1 GCA_900549015.1 uncultured Blautia sp. | reverse complement strand
CAACCAGAACCGCTCCCGCCGCAATGATCGCCAAAAAAGGTTTCAGCTTCGGATGAACAACAAAATACAGCACACAGGTGATCGCCATAACGATCACCGCCGTACTTAAATTATCTGTCAGCACAAAAACACCGAGCGCCGCCATGATGCCAAACATAAAAATACGTATCGTACCGTCTTTCGTCTGTACTTTATTTCCCATACGGCATAATTCATAGGAGATAAACAGGATCACCGCGATCTTTGTGATCTCCGACGGCTGCAGTGTCATGTTAAACGGAAGCTGGATCCACCGTCTCGCCCCATAGATCGTCACTCCCAAAGGCGTCTGCACCAATCCCATCATGATCATTGCAAACACAAAAATTTCAAAGGAAAATGCTCCGTAAAAGTGATAATCGATCCGCGACACCAGAAGCATCACGCCGAAACTCACCACTCCGACAAACGCCTGTTTTGAAAAATAAAACATGTCATTGTTAAAATCTGCCTGTGCGCTGTAAGCACTTGTACTGTACAGCATGATCAATCCAAAACATGTGAGAAGCACAACCACTGCCACAAGACTGAAATCATAATAATCTGCTGCTGCGGCTTTTCGTCTGCCTCTGTTTTTCTGCAAGGAGGTTTTTGAAGACTTCCCTGTTCTTTCCATTGTACCACCTGACACTTTCTAAAAATTTACTGTATCATTGATTTATTATAACAGAAGCATCTTTCATACGCAAGAAATTGATTGCAGGCTTCTCACACATTCTCATTTACGTTTTATTCTTCCGGTAATTCAATCGGATCCGTCTCAATAATGAATTTCACATTTCCATCCATAGAATCCTCTTTTCCTGCAAAAGATGTATACGCCACATCATCTGCCTGGATTGCTTCGAGACGGTCAAGAACGGAATCCAGTGTGTCCTCTACCGTATCTTTTAACTTCTGAACGCCCTCTTTGCTAAATTTATCCTGACCTTCCTTCAGTTCTTTCGCTCCGTCATTCAGCTTTTTAATACCACTCTGTACCTGGCTGCTTCCTGACGCAAGTGCATTTGTTCCTGATACAAGGGTGTTCGTTCCTCCCGCAAGAGTACCTGTTCCCTGTTCCAGTTCTTCTGCTCCTGACTTTAAGGAACCACTGTTTGCAGAAAGTTTGGACGCGCCTTCTTTGAGCGCTTCTGTCGCTCCTCCTATCTGGGAAATTCCCGCATTTAACTGCGTTGTTGCAGAATCCAGTTTTCCCGCTCCCAGAATCAGCGTATAATCGTTACTCTTTAATTTTTCTGCTCCGGCTTTTAATTCCGCGCCTGATTTCTTTAAAGAAGCCGCTCCGTTTACAAGAGCCTCTGAGGCGTTTTCCGCCGTCTCAAGCCCTGCCTGAAGCCCATTTTCTCCATAAAATCCCTCTTTTAAAGCTTCTGCTCCGGCAGAAAGCTTTTCTGTACTGTCTGTCAGTTCTTTTGCCCCGGCAACAAGAGCTTTCGCTCCGGCTGCTGCCTGCTCTGCCCCCTGGGTCAGTTCTTCCCCCTTTGCAGATAAAGCGGCAGTTCCTTCTGAAAGCCCATTTGCGCCTTCCAGCGCTTCCGATGCGCCCTCACTTAAAGCGCCGAGACTTCCCTCCATTGATTCCAGTCCGGAAGAAATTGCCCCGGCTCCGGCTGCTGTCTGATCAATTCCGTCTGCCGCCTGATTTAAAACGTCCGCAATCTGAGAAGTATCTCCTCCTGAAATCTGCTCTGCGCCGTTTTGTACTGCCTCTGCTCCGCTGTACACGCTTCCAAGTCCGCTCTGAGCAGTTCCCACGCCTCCGGAAATACAGCCGATCGCCTCGCTGATCGCAGCCTGTGTTCCCTCATCAAGCTGGGACATATCAATGCCGCTTAATATATCAATGGCTGCACTTGCTGTATCAAGTCCTGCTGAAACAGTATCTGCACCGCTCTGTGCTGATGCCGCTCCATTTGTAATTGCAGAAGTATCTACAGAAGAATTTCCTCCAACAGATTCTGCCGCATCACGGAGAGTCTGCGAAATACCATTTAAACTGGATTGCAGACTGCCGCTCTTCTCTGCCAGAGTACCTGCCGCGCCTTCTGCCGCTTCTGTACCTGCCTGAATTTTTTCAATTCCTGCCGGAAGCGCCTGTGCTCCCGCTTTTAATGCACCAACACCCTCTGTTGTATATTCTTTTACAGACTGGGCAAGGGTTTCTGCTCCGCCTTCCAGAGTTTTCAATCCTTCTGAAAGCTTTTCTGCACCTTCCCCGTACGCTGCCGCTCCGTCTGCAAAATCCTTTCCTCCGTCTGCGAAAGTCTTCAGTCCTTCCTCAAGAGGTTTTGCCTGCTGTGAAAACTGTGTAATTCCATCTGCCACAGCGGCTGCACCTTCCGTATACTTGATCACGCCGTCTGTCAGTGTTCCACTGCCTTCTACATAAGACTTAATCCCTCCTGTGAGAGTGCTCACACCGTCTGTATATTCTTTTAATTTATCAGAAATCGTGCCAACACCGCCCGTATATTCCATCACGCCTGCCGCAAGCGTATCTGCACCTTCTGTGTAAGAAGATACACCTGTTTTTAATGCACCGGCTCCGCTCTGAAGCTCTCTTGAACCGCTCTGAAGCTCTCTTGCTCCACTCTGAAGCTCTGATACACCTGCTGCAAATTCTTTATATTTTGTATTCAGTTCACTTGTTCCGTCATAAAGCGTTTTCGTACCGTCCACAAGCTCAAGAGACGCATCTGAAAGCTCTTTTAAAGAATCTTTCAGCTCGTCGATGCTGTCGATCTCATCCACGTTTATCTCATCCAGAAGGTCTGTAAGAGCTACGGTAAATGTAGTTTCCATTTCACAGTCTGTCACATCTGCCTCGAGCGTAAATCCTTCCGGAATCTCAATCTCTTTTTTGACGTCCTCATCAAGATCCAGACTGTCAGAAAGTCCCGGAAGTCCAAGGCCTACCACTATATTTCTGTCTCCGTCTGATACAACCTTTCCATTGTCGATCGTCACATTTTTAAATTTATCTGTGGGAAGAAACATTCCTGTTGCCATCGCAAAAGGTGCATATACATCTGTGCTTTTTCCATCTATCTTCTTCACTGTTTTTTCTTTATTTTTGTATGTGACTACCATTTTAAGGTGTCCGCTTTTCCCTGCCAGTTCATCGGGAGTTACCTGTTTTCCGCTTAAATAATATTTAATTTCTACAGCTACAGGAAGCTCTTTTGTCGTTGTTCCCTGATAATATATGTCTGCATCTTCCGTATTCCAGGTGAGTTTTTCTCCATTCTGCTGAAACGTCTCGTTGCCCTTTACATTTTTAATATCCTTCAAACCGGATACATCAGAGACAGATGACGCTCCTCCTGAATTTTTCAGCCAGTCAGATACAATAACATCTTTCACTGCACCGTCTGCCCCTGCATTTACGTATACGGTTTCTTCCTTTGTAATTCCGGAAGTCTCTGCACTCTGTCCCGCAGCCGCGATCGTACCTGCACTTAATACTGCTGCCATTCCCGCAGCCATCGTTGCTGTCACAATTTTTTTATTTCTGTTCATATGAAACAACTCCTTTTCTTATCATTCTTTATTTCTTATTGCTGCGACCTGCCGGTTTTTCCTTCTCCTTTTTCGGAAGAAAACCGATAGAAGTATGGCAGATGATCGGGTCAAAAATCATAAACATGGCAGGAAGAACCAGAAGCACTACAACGGTGCTGATGACAGCTCCCCTTGAAAGAAGAGTACAGATAGAGCTTATCATATCTACCTGTGAATAAAGTCCTACACCGAAGGTTGCCGCAAAAAAGCTGCAGCCGCTTATGATAATAGACTTCATCGAAGTTTTGTGCGCGATGGAAATCGCCTCTTTCTTTCCTCTTCCCAGATGCCTCTCTCTCTGATAACGGCTTGTCATCAGAATCGCATAGTCCACAGTGGCGCCAAGCTGTATGGCACCAATTACAATGCCTGCAACAAAAGGTAAGGTAATGCCCTGGTAATAGGGGACTGCCATGTTTACAAAAATCGCAAATTCAATGACTGCCACCAGTATAAATGGCAGGGAAATGGATTTGAATACGATCATAATGATCACAAAAATTGCTGCTATGGAAATCACGTTTACATTTTTCAAATCCACGTCTGTTACATCCGCCAGGTCTTTCATCAGAGGAGCTTCTCCAATGACCATGCCTTTCGGACTGTATTTTTTTACAATATCCTGGATCGCAGAAATCTGTCCGTTTACTTCATCTGTTGCAGATCGATATTCTGAACAGATAAACTGAAGCTCGTAATTATCGCTTTCCAGAAGAGAACGCACATCTTTTGGGATCATGCTCTCGGGGAAGGACGGGCCTACAAAGGAGTTTAACCCCAGCGCCCACTGTACACCGTCTACATCTTCTATTTCTTTTAACATCTCGGATTTTTCTTTTCCGTCTAGTCCTTTTTCCATAAGGACCATATGCACAGTATTCATATTGAATACTTCTTCCAGTTCCTTGTTTGCCTGATTACTTGGAAGGCTTGCCGGAAGAGAAGTGTCAATATTATAATAAACTTCCACATTATTATTTCCGTGAATTGCAGGATACAGAAGAACAAGGAAGACTGCAATCCAGATAAGATGATGCTTTGTAATAAAATCCGATACCTTATCAAAGCTCGGAAGCAGCGTCTTGTGTTTTGTTTTTTCGATTGCCTTATCACAGAGAAGGATCATGGAAGGAAGCAGCGTCACACAACAGATCACACCGATCACCACACCCTTTGCCATAACAATTCCCATATCTCTTCCAAGTGCAAATGTCATAAAACAGAGAGCAACAAAACCTGCTATCGTAGTCACAGAGCTTCCCACAACAGACTTAAATGTATTGGAAATGGCATGTGCCATCGCCCTGTCCTTATCTCCCGGAAAACGCTTTTTATTATCCTCATAGCAGTTCAGAAGGAAGATAGAATAGTCCATCGTCACACCGAGCTGAAGCACTGCCGTAAGCGCCTGCGTAATATAAGAAATCTCTCCGAAAAACACATTCGTTCCCATGTTGTAGATAATGGCAATCCCGATGCTCAAAAGGAAAAGTATGGGAACAACAAGGGAGTCCATTGCAAGAAAAAGCACCAGCAAAGAAAGCGCTCCTGCAATTACAACATACACCGGCATCTCTTTTAAAGCCAGCGCTTTGATGTCTGTTACCACGCCTGTCATACCGCTTATAAAACAGTTCTTTGACACAATGCTGCGCATTTCTGTCACCGCGTCCATTGCCTCATCCGAGGAGGTCGTATTGTCAAAAAGAGCGATCATCATTGTAGCATTTCCTTTAAAAAGCGCTTCTCTCAGATCTTCCGGAAGCATCTCCACAGGAACGCTTAAATCCATCACGCTGTCATACCACAGAACATCCTCTACATGAGCTACATTCTGGATTTTTTCTTTCAGGGCGGCTACGTCCTTCAATTCCATATCTTCCACTACGACCATAGAAAAGGCGCCCATTCCAAATTCGTCCACCATGATGTCCTGTCCCTCTACTGTTTCCAGTGTCTCCGGAAGGTAACTTAACACATCGTAATTTACCCGTGTGGACACATACCCGAAAACAGAAGGTACCAAAAGCACAAGTCCAATAAATAAAATCAGTTTCTTGTGTTTGGCAATCCACTTACCTGCTTTTATCATTTCCTATTCCTTCTTTCCTGTCCGTCTTTTTATAAGTGTATTCTTTTCATGGAATGTTATACTTCAAAAATGACCAACAGTCAATATTGTTTTTCAAATTTCACACATTTTCCACAAATTGACCTATGGTCATTTTTAAAACAGTTATTTTTTTGTCATATGGCATATTGACTTTCAGTCACTTTTGTTTACAATATGAAAGGTAAGGGAGGTTTTCATATGGGAAAATTAGAAGCAAATAAGAAAAGAAAAAAAGAAGCTCTTTATAATACCGCTTTTGAGCTTTTTACAACGAAAGGTCTTGCAAAGACTACCATATCGGACATTGTGGCAAAAGCAGGCGTTGCAAAGGGAACTTTTTATTTATATTTCCGGGACAAATACGACATTCGGAACAATCTGATCTCCCACAAAACCTGCGAACTTTTCTTTCAGGCACATGAAGAGCTGAAAAAAACAGAGCTGCACTCTTTCGAGGAACAGCTCCATTTTATTATTGATTATATATTGGATGTTTTATCAAAAAATCGTTCGCTCCTTCTTTTTATTGCCAAAAATCTGGCATGGGGCGTATTTAAAGGCGCTTTTGACGAACAAATGCCGGATGAAGATTATCATTTTTACGATTCTTATCTCCAGCTTCTCTCAAAAAGCAGCGTAACCTACAAAAATCCTGAACTTATGCTTTTTACCATTATTGAACTGGTAGGCGCAACCTGCTATAGCTGCATTCTTTATCAGCAGCCGGTTTCTCTGGAAGAATACAAGCCCTATCTCCACAAATCCATTGACCGCATTCTGGAGAGCTTTTCCGAAGCCCCCGGCAACACCATTTCAAAGACCGGTCATACAATATAATGTAAGTCAAAAAAGAAAGGGTTTGTTCATGGAACGATATAAAATGAACACTTCCTGCTGCCGTCCATATAACCGCACCTGCGGTATGATGCGGCAGGATTTTCCCCAGATGCGGGAACCGGCACCTGCTTCCTGTCCATGCAGGAACGTGCCGCAATGTAACTGCAAGATGCCCGGTGCCCCTTCTTATGATGCGGAAATGTATTCTCATCTTGCACATCTGGAGCCGGCTATGGCGTATGTGCCCTGCCAGACCTTCGGCGACACGTTTCCTCTTGATCGCGCGCTCTCTGCGGGAACCATCTTTCCCGTACTGTGCAAACCATTCTGCGGAAAGAGAGGTATGTGCCGATGAGTAACTGTAATCCCTCTATGACAAAAGCCGGACTTCTGAAACGTCTCAATGAAGTCAGCTTCGCAGTCAACGATATTCACCTCTTTCTTGACACCCACCCCTGCGATGAAAAGGCGCTTGCTTTTTTCCGGGAAGTAAGTGAGGAGAGAAACCGTCTTCTGAAAGAATACGCTTCTTCCTTCGGTCCTCTCACCATCGACACCGCCTCCTGCAACCGGGAGGATATGTGGAACTGGACAATACAGCCGTTTCCGTGGGAACAGGAAGGAGGTTGCAGATAATCTATGTGGAATTATGAAAAAAGATTACAGTATCCTGTAAATATTACCCAGCCAAATGCAAAACTGGCACAGTTTATTATGAGTCAGTACGGTGGAGCGAATATCCGAAAGACATAAACCAAAAGGGGAGTCCATGACTCCCCCTATTTTCTGTGTTTCTTCTTTTTTCTCTTTTTTCCTACTGGATTATGTAAGGTTGACCAGCAGAACGCCTGTACAAGAATAATTCCGATCAGTGCGCCTATGCTGTCGATGCCCACATCTTTTACAGAGGGTCCTCTTCCGCCTACAAAAGACTGATGATACTCGTCAAGTCCCGCAAACCCCACACATACCATTCCTGCCAGAAGCACAAGCCAGATTCCTCTTACTTTATATACATACAAAGGAAAGGAAATGGCGATCGCCAGAACACAGTATTCCGTCATGTGCGCTGCCTTACGCACATAATAATGAATGGAATCCGCCTCTGCCGCCAGCTCATCGTAGCTTTTATTTGTGCCCAGTATCTCGTTTTTTGTCTCTACGATCTGATAGCTGATTTTGTAGGAAAGCTCACCTGACACTTCTCCTGTCTGTGCAGAAAATTCATATATTAAAAGCATCATAAGGATTGCCGGCAGAAAAGACAAAGGCTTTAACAATGTAATCACAAGTTTCATATATCAGACTTCCTCTTCCGACTCTTCTTCCGCAAGTCTTCCTGCCAGATTTGCTCTGTCCTTTATGGACATTTTCCCTGTTGTTTTCTTCCCTTCCTCTGCGTTTGCCATTTCCTTCTCCGGCTCTTCTTTTTCAGAAAGTTCTTCTGTTTTCTCAGCCTTTTCCGCCTCTTTCAGAGCCGCCGCTTCCGCCTTCTGTTTCTTATCGTCTGCCAGGACTCCTCGGATCCCTACATAAAGCATTCCTGCTCCCACAATAAGAAATACAGCGCCCACAATAAAAAATCCAATGCCTCCGCCGTCTACTCCGTTTATAACGTTTTTACAGAGGCGGTATCCCATATACAGAATATAAAGTCCGCCAAGGCTCATAAACATACAGCTTCGAACAGGAATCATTTCCCACAGTTTTTTCTTTTTCTGTGTCTCCTTTGTTTCTTCTTTCTTATTTTCTTCCATTTTTTCTCCTGTCTTTCTTTATTCAGGACACTGCAAACTGGCTTTCATAAAGATGTGCGTAAAAGCCCTTCTTCTCAAGTAGTTCCCGGTGTCTGCCCTGTTCTATTATATTACCATCTTTCATGACAAGAATCAAATCCGCTTCCTGAATAGTTGAAAGACGGTGCGCCACAATAAAGCTTGTCCTTCCCTCCATAAGCTCCTCAAAAGCTTTCTGTACCTTCACTTCTGTACGGGTATCAATAGAGGAAGTCGCCTCATCAAGAATTAAAACGGACGGGCGCATCAGCATAACCCTTGCGATACAGAGAAGCTGCTTCTGTCCCTGGGAAATATTTCCCCCGCCCTCTGAAATTACAGTATCGTATCCCTTTGGCATACGTCTTATAAAGCTGTGTGCGTGTGCTTTTTTTGCAGCCTCCATGACCTCCTCAAGAGAGGCGTCCGGTTTTCCGTATGCGATATTTTCTCTTATCGTCCCCGCCTTCAGCCAGGTATCCTGAAGAACCATGCCGAAATTTTTGCGAAGGCTGTCTCTTGTAATCTTTAATGCAGGCGTTCCATCTACTGTAATCTGTCCCTTCTGCGGATCATAAAAACGCATCAGCAGATTGATGATTGTTGTTTTTCCGCATCCTGTAGGTCCTACAATGGCAATTCTCTGACCTGGTTTCACCTGAATGTTAATGTCCTGAAGAAGGGAAACTTCCGGCTGATAGGAAAAGGAAAGATCAGTAAGCTTTACCTCTCCTTCTGCCTGTTCCATTGTAACGGCATCTTTACCGTCCGGCTTCTCTGCCGGAGTATCAATAAACTCAAAAATACGATTTGCACAGGCAAGGGCATTTTCAAGTTCTGCCACAACTCCTGAAATTTCATTAAACGGCTTTGTATACTGATTTGCGTAATTTAAAAAGCTGGTAAGCTGTCCCACTGTCATTCTTCCGGAAAGAACCGTAAAGGCTCCCATGATGCCAACGCCTGTGTACACAAGTCCGTTTACAAAACGCGTGGAAGGATTTGTGATAGAAGAAAAGAATAAAGCCTTAATCCCGCATACACGAAGCTCCTCGTTTACTTTTCCAAACCGTTCCTCTGCTCTCTCCTCGTAATGAAACGCCTGTACAAGCTTCTGATTTCCTACAAGCTCCTCCACAAGAGACGTCATTTCCGCTCTCTTTTCCGACTGCTCTTTAAACATACGGAAGGTTCTTCCTGCAATAAAGCTTGCCACAAAAAGAGAAACCGGCGTCAGTACAATTACAAGAAACGAAATTTTCACGCTGATGGAAAGCATAAAGCCGATTGTTCCAAGAATTGTTACCACACCTGTAAACAACTGGGTAAATCCCATTAAAAGTCCGTCGGAAAACTGGCTGACGTCCGCTACGATCCGACTTAAAATATCTCCAGGCTGACTGGCGTCCATATAGGATACCGGAACTTCCTGCAGATGCGAAAACGCACGGCTTCTTATATCCTGCACAACGCGGTATGTGACCTGATTTGTGATAAGATTCATAAGCCACTGAGAAACGGCAGTTCCCAGAATGACCACACCGAGCTGCAGAAGGATTTTTAAAAGTTTTTCGCTCCATACTTCTCCCGGACCTACGATATAATCAACTCCCCGTCCGATCAAAATGGGAGTATATAAGGTAAAAGCGACGGTGATCACTGCCAGGATTAGCATTTCTGTAATTTTAAATCCATAGGGACGAATATATTCCAAAACACGCTTTATGGTTTTTCTGTGCTTCATCTTCCTTCCACCTCCTCTTCTGATAACTGAGAAAGACAGATTTCTCTGTATACCTGGCAGCTTTCAAAAAGCTGCTGATGGGTTCCCACGCCTGCAAGTTCTCCATCGTCCAGAACAAGAATCTTATCTGCCTGGCGGACAGAGGACGCTCTCTGCGAAACAAGGAAAACCGTCATCTTCCCGGTTTCTTTTCTGATTGCCCTTCGAAGAGCCGCATCTGTTGCAAAATCAAGGGCAGACGCGCTGTCGTCAAGGATCAGGATTTCCGGTTCTCCCACAAGGGCTCTCGCAATGGTAAGGCGCTGTCTCTGTCCTCCGGAAAGATTTGTTCCGCCCTGGCTTATCATAGTGTTTAAGCCTTCCGGTTTTTTCCTTACAAATTCCTCTGCCTGGGCAACAGAAAGCGCATGGAAAATTTCTTTTTCCGAGGCGTCTTCCTTTCCCCATCTCATATTTTCTCTGATGGTTCCTTTAAACAAGACTGCCTGCTGGGGAACCATTCCCACTTTTCTTCGAAGCTGCGAAAATGGATAATTCTTTACCGGATTTCCATTTACGCGCACCTCTCCCTCCTGCACATCGTAAAAGCGCCCGATGAGATTTACAAGAGTAGACTTTCCGCAGCCGGTTCCTCCTATAATGCCAACTGTCTCTCCCGGCATTACCTGAAAACTGATATGGGAAAGAGACGGCGCTTTTGCATCTTCATAAGTGAACGTCACATCTGAAAACTCCACAGCCGGCGCGCCTGCTCTTACTGCCTGCTCTTTTGCGCCCTCATCTGTAAGTCCCGGCAATGTATCGAATACTTCGTTGATCCTTCCTGCGGAAGCCAGCGCCTTTGTCACTGCCACAATGAGATTTGCAAGGGCAACAAGGGCAATGAGAATCTGGGACATATAATTTACAAGCGCCACCACATCTCCCTGTGTCAGATTTCCGCTGTTGACTTCTTTTCCTCCCAGCCACAAAATTCCCATAACTGCAAAGTTCATGATCACACAGGTCGCCGGATTTAAAAGAGCGGAAATTTTTCCCGCTGTAATCTGCGTTTTTGTGTACTCGTTGTTTGTCTCCGAAAAAGCCGCCATCTCTTCTTTCTGTCTTCCGAAAGCCCGGACAACGCGGACACCTACGTGGTTTTCTCTTGTAAGAAGAGAAATCTTATCGAGAGATGCCTGTACCTTCTTATAAATCGGCACTGTCCATTTCATAATGGCATAAAGCACAACAGAAATCAGAGGAACTGCCACTACAAAAATCACAGCAACCTTTACATTAATAGTAAAGGCCATCACAACCGCCCCTGCCACAATAAAGGGGGAGCGCAGAAACAGCCTGAGCACAAGATTCACTCCCGCCTGCGCCTGATTAATATCGCTTGTGATCCTGGTGATCAGAGTCGGCGTTCCCAGCCTGTCAAGCTCTTTATAAGAAAGCCTTCCTATATGAGAAAACATATCTTTTCGAAGTCCTGTACTGAATCCCATTGCTGCTCTCGCGGAAAAATACTGAGCAGTGAGAGAACACACAAGCCCGATAAGACCTAATGCAACCATTAAAATACAGGCTCTCCATATGTACTCCGTATCTCTGTTTTTAATTCCCACATCTACGATCCCCGCTACTACAAGAGGCACGATCAGCTCAAACGTTGCCTCAAGCATTTTAAAAAGTGGTGCGAGAATCGTCTCTTTTTCATATCCTTTCAGATATTTTAACAATCTTTTCATAAATCTTTCTGTCTCCTAAACTCATATGTTTCATGAAATGGAAGCCCCGTATCTTCCTGAAGGGCTTCCACTCTTACCAGTTCTCCTCTATCTGTCTCTGTATCTTCTTTTCCTTTACAACTTACAAGAAATGCCACACAAAGAAGAATAAGAAAAAGAATCCAGCCTTTTTTCTGCATACCTGCTGCTCCTTTCCTGATTTTATCATAAATGTTGCGGTAATCAAAAGATAACTATCATTTACTATATATATATCCGGAAAAGAGTCTTTTTAAACTCAGAATCCTTTTTTTCGCATATATCCCGTTAAGTCCCGGTAAACCTTCTGCCTGTCCTTTTCATTTAAAATCTCGTGGCGCATTCCCGGATAAAGCTTTCCTTTTACATCCCTATATCCGGCACGCCTCATATCCCACACCGCATTTGAAAACTTTCTCACATTTCCCATGCAGGGATCATCCGAACCACTTACAAATAAAATCGGCATTTCCGGAGACGTACAATGCCAGCTCTTCACATCGTACGCTTTTTTCATCAACTGAAACAGCGCAAGGTATCCGTCATCTGTGAAGGTAAATCCACAAAGTTCTGATTCCTCATATGCTTTTGCGGCCTCAGGATTTGCACAGACCCATGCCTTACATTTTTTATCCTTTGCAAAGCGTGCCGCAAAACTTCCAAAAGAAAGCATTTCCAGAACACGACTCTTATGTTTTGAACCAAACAGTATTTTCTCAAAACGGGCGATAAATTCTCCCAAAGGTCTCGCCGGATTTTTACTCGGGGAACCGCACACAATCAGCATATCCATGTAATTGTCATGCTCTGAAGCAAATGCACGCACTGCAAGCGAACCCATGCTGTGTCCAAAAAGGATAAGTGGAAGTCCCGGAAAATCCTCCCTTAATTTCCGGTTCACTGTTTCTATATCCTGAAGAAGCGCCTCTGCGCCGCCCCCGTACATATAGCCCAGGTCATGCCTTCTTTTCACACTTTTCCCGTGACCTCTGTGATCGTGAATCACCACCGCATATCCGTGGTCTGCCAGATATTCCATAAAAGGCAGGTACCGTTCCTTATGCTCCGCCATTCCATGCACAAGCTGCACCACCCCTCTGTATGGCTTTTCCCTGGGAAGAACTCCAAGAACAGAAATCAAAAGTCCGTCATGTTCCGAAGCAAAACTTCCTTCGTATTTTCGATTCATATCTTCACTTCCTGTCTTTTTATTTGAATCTATTATAGGGGCAGTTATTCCCATTGTCAATGAGATAGACTTCTGATATACTGATAGAGTTACAAGCAACAGCACTGACCATTCTTTAAGGAGGCTATATGAGCACAGAAAATACAAAAAATACAGGGAAAAAGAAGAAAACGAAGCTTCGCCTTCTGCTCCTTCTTCTCATTCTTATTCTCGGAGCCGGAGGCGGCTTCGCATACTACTATTTTTCAGAGCGCTCTCACGCAGAGAAATCAGTAGAACAGTTCCTTGCCGGCGTTCAGAAAATGGACTTTTCTCTTATGGAAAAACACCTGCAGAGCCAGGATCTTTCCGCACTTGACGCAGTGGACCTTCGCAATACCGTATACATGGATTTTTTCCAGGAGCTGAACCAGCAGATGAGCTTTGAGATTTCCGAGAACAAATTTAATCTTTCCGGACAGACGGCAAAAGTAACTGCCCACATTAAATATGTAGACGGCTCAGAAATTTATCAGGCGGCGATCAGCGAATTTCTCCGCCAGATGGTATCCTCTGCCTTTTCTGAGGAATCCATGTCTTCCGACCAGGCACATGAAAAACTTGCTTCTATTATGAAGGAAAAAGCAGCCGGCACAAAATACAAATTTGCAGAAACAGATATTACTTACCCGGTGATCAAAGCAGGAAACGAATGGAAAATCGCCTCTCTTGATGACCAGACTGTAAAAGTAATGTCCGCCAATTTCCAGAGCGTAGCGAAAGAGCTGGAAAACTCTCTTTCCGGAAACATACAGGAAAATACTGTAGACGCTGTTCCCGCACCGTCTGATACAGACACCATTGACATGGAAACCGATAAGTTTACCATCCATTATACGCAGCACCGTGTTGGAAAAGATTTTGCCGGAAAACCGTGTCTTCTTGTATATTATGATTATACAAACAACGGTTCCGATTCTTCCAGTGCAATGGTGGACGTAAATATCCAGGCTTATCAGAATGGGAAAGTCTGCGACGCCTCCATTCCCGAGGCAAACGATTCCGCAGTCGACAATTTCATAAAGGAAATCGAACCTGGAAAAACAGTGAATGTATGCCAGGTATTCAGCCTTTCCGATGAGAGCGATGTTACCTTAAAAGCAAACGAAACCTTCACATTCAACGATGGAAAAACAGCTTCTCAGATTCTCAAAATCAAATAGTTTTTTTTACAGCCTCCGTCAAAAAAACGGAGGCTGTTATACATATTTTCCTTCTTTCAGGAAATACTATTTCTCAGAAAGGAGAATGATTTATGGGAAATAAATTTTTTCAGTATTTTGCCCTTACCGTAGCAGTCATCGGAGCTGTCAACTGGGGGCTTATCGGATTTTTTAATTTCAATCTTGTAGCCATGATCTTCGGCAGCATGAGCTGGCTTTCCAGAATTATTTACGGTCTTGTGGGATTATGCGGTATTTATCTTCTAACCTTCTACGGTCTTGTTAATGACGAAAGGCAGGAAGTCTGATGGAACATACAGAGAAACCAAATAAAACCATTTCTTTTGAAGACGCTTCCATTGCAGAGATTTCTGAAATTTGCTGCCGGAAAATCAGCGAATGTGAGCGCGAGCTTAATAAACAGGGCTACTGGAATATCGCACTTGTTGCCTATCAGTTAAAAGAAAAGGAATAAACAGAAATACCCTTATACAGCACAGTTAAATTTCTGTATAAGGGTATTTTGTGAATCAAAAAAGACTCTGATATCTCAGAGTCCCTAAGAGCGATAGACGGGGCTCGAACCCGCGGTCTCGACCTTGGCAAGGTCGCGCGTT
>URMH01000056.1 GCA_900549015.1 uncultured Blautia sp. | reverse complement strand
TTTCATGGGCAAGTGCAGGCGGTCTGGGATTTAGAGGTTCAAGGAAATCTACTCCTTATGCAGCACAGATGGCTGCTGAAACAGCAACAAAAGCTGCGTTAGTACATGGTTTAAAAACAGTTGACGTTATGGTAAAAGGTCCTGGTTCAGGACGTGAAGCTGCAATCCGTGCTCTTCAGGCCTGCGGATTAGAAGTAACAAGTATTCGTGACGTAACACCGGTTCCGCACAACGGATGCCGTCCACCAAAACGCAGAAGAGTCTAATTAGGAGGTAGTTTGAAATGGCTGTAAATAGAGTGCCTGTTCTGAAAAGATGCAGATCCCTTGGTCTGGATCCAATTTACTTAGGAATTGATAAAAAATCCACAAGACAGTTAAAACGTGCAAACCGCAAAATCTCTGAATACGGTTTACAGTTAAGAGAAAAACAGAAAGCAAAATTCATCTACGGAGTTCTTGAGAAACCTTTCCGTAACTACTACAAGAAAGCAGACAGAATGCCGGGCCAGACTGGTGAAAACATGATGATCATGCTTGAGACAAGACTGGACAACGTAGTATTCCGTCTTGGATTTGCAAGAACAAGAAGAGAAGCTCGTCAGATCGTTGACCACAAGCACATTCTTGTAAACGGCAAATGCGTAAATATCCCATCTTACCTTGTAAAAGCTGGTGATGTGATCGAAATTAAAGAAAAAGCAAAAGGTTCTGAGAGATACAAAGGCATTCTTGAAGTAACAGGCGGAAGACTTGTACCGGAATGGCTGGAAGCAGATCAGGACAACTTAAGAGGAACAGTAAAAGAACTTCCAAGAAGAGAAGCAATCGACGTTCCTGTAAACGAAATGCTTATCGTCGAGCTGTATTCTAAATAATAAAGTATAATTTTACCCCTCAAACGTTGAATACCCAGAAGGAGGGACTTTATAGTGTTTGATTTCAATAAACCAAAAATCGAAATTACAGAATTATCTGAAGATAAGAAATTTGGAAGATTCGTAGTAGAGCCTCTTGAGAGAGGTTACGGTACTACACTTGGCAATTCTCTTCGCAGAATTATGCTGTCCTCCCTGCCGGGAGCAGCAGTAAGCCAGGTTAAGATTGACGGAGTTCTTCATGAATTCAGTTCCATTCCGGGAGTGAAGGAAGACGTATCCGAGATCATTATGAATCTGAAGAGTCTTGCAATCAAGAATAACAGCAGTGATAATGAGCCAAAGACCGCATACATTGAGTGTGAGGGAAAAGGTGTTGTGACAGCAGCAGATATTCAGGCTGATCAGGATATTGAGATCATGAATCCTGACCAGGTGATCGCAACCTTAAACGGTGGTAAGGACTGCAGACTTGCAATGGAACTTACTATCACAAAAGGACGCGGTTATGTAAGTGCAGATAAAGGAAAATCTGACGATATGCCGATCGGAGTTCTTGCAGTAGATGCAATTTATACTCCAGTAGACAGAGTAAACATGATTGTGGAAAACACACGTGTAGGTCAGGTTACAGATTATGACAAGCTTACACTGGATGTATATACAAATGGAACACTTGATCCGGACGAGGCAGTAAGCCTTGCTGCAAAGGTATTAAGTGAACATTTAAGCCTTTTCATTGACCTTTCTGAAAATGCAAAGACCGCTGAGGTTATGATTGAGAAAGAAGACAATGAAAAAGAGAAGGTTCTTGAGATGAGCATTGACGAGCTGGAGCTTTCCGTTCGTTCCTACAACTGCTTAAAGAGAGCCGGAATCAATACAGTAGAAGAGCTGTGCAATAAGACTTCCGATGATATGATGAAGGTTCGTAACCTTGGTCGTAAATCGCTGGAAGAAGTTCTTGCAAAACTGAAAGAACTTGGATTGCAGCTTCAGCCTACAGAGGAATAAAGCATTCTGTAAGTTCAGGTGCAGACGCAGTTTAAATATACTTGGTGGGAATGCCTAAGCAGCGGAGCAGTAAGACCGAACAAGCATGTTTCGCTGTCCCACAGATGGAGGAAAATAAAATGGCAAAATATAGAAAATTAAGCAGAACTTCTGCTCAGAGAAAAGCATTACTGAGAAACCAGGTAACAAATCTGTTATACAATGGCAAAATTGTTACTACAGAAGCAAAAGCAAAAGAAATCCGTAAAATCGCTGAAGGCCTTATCGCTATGGCTGTACGTGAGAAAGACAACTTCGAGACAGTTACTGTAACAGCTAAAGTTGCCCGCAAAGATGCTGAAGGCAAGAGAGTAAAAGAAGTTGTAGATGGAAAGAAGAAAACTGTATACGATGAAGTTCAGAAAGAGATCACAAAAGATGCTCCGTCCAGGCTTCACGCTCGTCGTCAGATGATGAAAGTATTCTATCCGGTAAAAGAAGTACCTGCAAAAGGCGCTGGAAGAAAGAAAAATACAAAAGAAGTAGATATGGTAAACAAAATGTTTACTGAAATCGCTCCAAAATACGTTGACCGTAACGGTGGTTACACAAGAATCATCAAAATCGGACCGCGTAAGGGCGATGCTGCAATGGAAGTATTAATCGAGTTAGTTTAATATTCAGCAAAAAAAGATGTCTGTCATATGGCGGGCATCTTTTTTTATCCTTGATTATTTGAGGAAAGTATCGTAAAATCGTTGAAGAAGGGAAACAATGATTTTAAGAAGAAAACAAAGGATTTATACGAAAATGAAAATAAGAAGAATGGCTGCTGTTACTGCAGCAAGATTTACTGGATATATATGTAAGAAAATGGGACGACAGGGTGTGACCTGGGCTGGAAAAATTGCCTTGAAGATCTGTCCTGATATTCTGGAACAGCTTTCTGCTCAGGTAAGAGAAAAAATATATGTAGTCTGTGGAACAAACGGAAAAACAACAACAAATAATATGCTCTGCGCAGCTCTTGAAAAAGAGGGAAAAAAAGTAATCTGTAATCATACAGGTTCTAATATGCTAAACGGTGTTGTGGCAGCTTTTGTTCTTGGGGCAAAATGGAATGGAACGCTGGATGCAGATTATGCCTGCATTGAGGTGGACGAGGCATCTACAAAATATATATTCCCTGCTATCCGTCCGGATTATATGGTCATGACAAATCTTTTCCGCGACCAGCTTGACCGTTACGGGGAAATTGATATTACCATGAATATTCTGGAAGAGATGATGCGTAAAGTTCCAGATATGAAGGTGATTGTAAATGGAGACGATGCGCTTTCAGCGTATCTTGCGATGGACAGCGGAAATCCTTATGTGACGTATGGAATCAGCAGACCTGTAGTGCAGTCTGCCGCAAATGAAATCAGAGAGGGACGTTTCTGTAAAAAATGCGGAGAAAGACTGCAGTACAGTTTTTATCATTACAGCCAGCTGGGGGATTATAAATGTCCAAAATGTGGATTTCAAAGACCGGAGCTTCAGTATGATGCCTTTGATGTAAAGGTAGGAGAGCAGCTTTCTTTCCGGGTGGAGGATAAGCTTTTATCGGCTAATTATAAGGGATTTTATAATGTGTACAATATCCTTGCAGCATATGCGGCACTTCGCACAGCAGGATTTTCCGGAAATAGTTTTTATGAAATGCTGAAAAGCTTTAATCCGGAAAATGGACGTATGGAGCAGTTTCGTATAGAGGGAACAGGTGTCATGCTGAATCTTGCCAAAAATCCGGCCGGATTCAATCAGAATATTTCTGCTGTTATGCAGGATAAAAGCCCGAAAGATATTATGATTGTTATTAATGATAATGCGCAGGACGGAAGGGATATTTCCTGGCTCTGGGATGTGGATTTTGACCTTTTAAAAGAAGAGAGTATCCGTTCTATTACAGTAAGCGGGATTCGCTGTCAGGATATGCGCCTCCGACTGAAATACGTGGATATTCCTTCAGAGCTTGAGCCTGATGTGGAGAGCGCTGTAAAGAGCTGTGTGCAAAAGGGAACAGGAAATCTCTATGTGCTTGTAAATTATACTGCGCTTTTCAGTACAAGAAATATACTGAAAAAGCTGGAGGGGGAAAAGAAATGAAACTTACAATCGGACATTTATACCCGGATCTTTTAAACCTTTACGGCGACAGAGGGAATATTCAGTGCCTTATGAAGAGATGTCTCTGGAGAGGAATTGAGGCAGAAACAATAGCCTTTGAGTTGGATGATAAAATTGATTTTTCCAATTTGGATATTGTACTTCTGGGAGGCGGTTCTGACAGAGAGCAGATGCTTGTGTGCGAGAAATTAAAGGAAATTCAAAAGGATTTTAAAGAATATGTAGAGCAGGGCGGCGTTGTGATCGCAATCTGCGGCGGTTATCAGCTTCTCGGCAATTACTATAAGACGGATATGGGAACGATCGAGGGACTTTCTCTTGTAGATATGTATACGGAGCAGGGAGAAGACCGTCTCATTGATAATATTGTACTGCAGAGCGAGCTTTTTGATATGCCGATAGTAGGATTTGAAAATCACGGCGGAAGAACGTTTATCGGGAAAAACAAGCCTCTTGGAAAGGTGCTTTACGGTTCCGGAAACGATGGGAAATCAGGATACGAAGGTGTTGTATATAAAAATGTGATCGGCACTTACCTTCATGGTCCGCTTCTCCCAAAAAATCCGCAGCTTGCAGATGAGCTGATCCTTCGGGCGCTTAAAAAGAAATATGGAGAGGACGTAACACTTTCTCCTCTTGATGACAGTCAGGAAAGGGCTGCAAACGATTATATCTATAACAGATTTGTGAAAAAAGAAAATTAAAAAAGGACTTGCAAATAGTGGACTTCGATTGTATAATTACCATTAGCAGAGGAAATGAACTCTGTGATCAGAAGATTTTAAAGATAATAGACATAAATGAAAGGAGTACACATTATGCAGAAATATGTATGTGAACCATGCGGATACGAATATGACCCGGAGGTAGGCGATCCGGACAGCGGAATCGAGCCGGGAACAGCATTTGAGGATCTTCCGGAAGATTGGGTATGCCCAATCTGCGGACTTGGTAAAGAGGAATTCGTACCGGCAGAATAATCGGCTGGTTGATAAGGTGCCGAAAGCGATACGCTTTTGACACCTTATTGTTTTATATGATAAAATAAAAATCTAAAGTTCTAAAACATCAGAAAGGACAGGATTATGAAAAAAAGGACAGCGATGCTTTTATTGGGGGCGGCTTTATCTCTTTCTCTTTTTGCTGGCTGCGGTAAGAGCAAAGAAGCGACAGAAGCGGCAAATGAGAGCGAGGCAACAGAAAAAGAGGGAACCGGTGAGACACCACCGATAGAACTCAAAAATACAGAAGAGGAAGAAGAAAAAGAAGAGCCGGAAGAAGAACCAAAAGGAAAGGTTGGCATTCTTCTGCCATCTGACGAGACAGATGAAAAGTGGACAGCAGATGCAGAAATTCTCGAAGGAGAATTAAACGGGGATGGGTATGATGTGGAAATCTGTTATGCGGGGGGAGATACTTCCCTTCAGGTATCTCAGATCCAGGAATTTCTGGCAGAGGAAGTGTCTGCTCTCATTGTAGCACCGTCTGATCCTTACGGACTGGAAGATGTATTAAGCGAGGCAAAAGAAAAGACCATTCCTGTTTTTGCTTATGATACGCTGATCATGAATACAGATGCGGTAAAATACTATGTAACCTTTGACCTCAGAAAAATCGGACAGATGATCGGAGAAAATATTGTAAAGGCAAAAGAACTGGATGAGGCAAGAGAAAATCATGAATCATATAATATTGAGTTCCTGATGGGCTCTCCTGACGAAAGCCACGCCCTTTTCCTCTATAATGGAATTATGGAAGTTCTCCAGAGTTATTTTGATGACGGAACGCTTGTGAGCCAGTCACAGAAAACTTCCTTTGAGGATACGGCTGTTATGCGCTGGAGTGCGGGAACAGCAGAGACAAAGCTTGGGGAAATTCTTGATGGCTTCTATCAGAATGGAGAAAAACTTGATATTTTATGTACGGCAAGCGATGAGTTTGCATACGGAGCTCTGGGCGTTCTGGAAGGAAGAGAGATTTTGCCGGGAAGTGAAGAGATGCCGTATATTACGGGACTTGGAAGCCAGGCGGAGGTTATAAAAAAAGTGGCATCTGAGGAAATCGGATTTACTGTATTTCTTGACAGACGGACACTTGCAGAAGATTGCTCCAAAATGGTTCTTACATATCTCGGCGGAGAAAAACCGGAGGTAACAGATTATGAGCAGTACGATAATGGAAGAAAGATTATCGGTACGTATACCTGTAAAGGTGAAGTTATTGATAAAGATAATTATGAGATACTCATAGATAACGGGTATTATGAAGAAGACGAGATACAGCCGGAGCCGACAGAAGAGCCGGAACCGACTGCCACTCCGGCTCCTTCAGAGACACCGGAGCCAACTGTGACGCCCAAACAGGCAGAAGAGCCGGAAGTGACAGAAATGCCGGAGCCGACAAAGAAGCCCACACTTTTAAAGAAAGCAAAATAAAGAAACGTATAAAAAAGGAACTCATTGCGAGTTCCTTTTTAACATACATTATAAAAATAAAATTTAATCCCGGAATGTAAGGGAAGTATCTGTCATGGAATCGATGATCGCAAGAGATTCCAGGCGGATTCCCATGTTGCGGATCTGTTTTCCGCCGGTCTGGAAACCTTTTTCAATTACAATTCCCGCGCCTTCCAGCGTTGCACCGGATTTTTTCACAATATCGATCAATCCGAGAAGGGCGCAGCCGTTTGCAAGAAAATCGTCGATAAGAAGTACATGGTCCTCAGGACCGAGGAATTTCTTTGCAAGGATCACATCGTAAACCTTTTTATGAGTAAAGGATTCCACCTTTGTGGTGTACATTTCTCCGTCCAGATTGATGCTCTGGGCTTTTTTTGCAAATACAACAGGAACATTGAAATACTGCGCTACAATGCAGGCAATACCGATTCCGGAAGCTTCTATTGTAAGAATTTTAGTAATAGGACAGTCTGCGAAACGGGATTTGAATTCTTTGCCAATTTCATTGATGAGAGCAATATCCATCTGATGGTTCAGAAAACTATCCACTTTTAAAACATTTCCCGGTTTTACTACACCGTCTTTCAGGATTCTGTCTTTTAAAAGCTGCATAATGTCTCTCCTTTTATTTTTATCATTTAATTTTTTAGATTATATCTATAATACGCTAAAATTCGTTATTATGCAATTATTTTTGACAAAAAACAGCAAAATAATTATAATGGATAAGAAGGCACAGGAAAGGATTGGAAATATGAAAGAATACGAAGTAATTTGGGAAATTTTTAATAAATGTCCACGAAACCAGATGAGGGACGTATTTGTGGAGGAAGTGGAAATTGAAGAACCGGAAGCATACATTCGCAGCAAATTTCAGGGGGACGATGTATCTTTTGAAAAAACTGTTCTTGCAGATGGAACGATTGTATTTGATATTCAGACTTCCCAGATAAAACAGCGCTGCTCCTTTACAGAAATATAAAGGTTTGCTATAATAAGCAAGTATGCAGAAGTATGCAGAGAAGCCTGCTAAAAGCAGGGCGGAGGACAAAATGAGTCAGGAAAATGAAAAACATGTCCATGTTCTTGCAGATGGGACAGTTGTGGAACATTGTCATGGTGAGCACGATCATGAAAATCACAGTCACGAGGGACATAGTCACGGACCGCACGGGCACACGCACAGCCATGCCCATACAAAAGCTGTATTAAACCGGCTTTCCAGAGCAATCGGACATATGGAATCAATCCGGAGAATGGTGGAAGATGGGAGAGACTGCAGCGAGGTGCTGATACAGCTTTCCGCAGTGAAATCAGCTATCAACAATACAGGCAAAATCATTCTGCAGGATCACATTGAACACTGCATTGTAGATGCGGTGGAAAATGGGGACAAAGAAGCAATTAAGGAGCTTGAAAAAGCGATAGACAGATTTATGAAATAAAAAGAAAAGGAGATACAGAAATGGCAAAAGAATGCAGCAGTACAACCTGCGACAAAACAAGCTGTGAGGGCTGTTCTCACAAAGAACCTAAGAGCCTTCAGGAGACAATGAATGTTTATTCAAGCATAAAACACGTGATTGGCGTGGTAAGCGGAAAGGGCGGCGTAGGAAAGTCATTTGTGACAGGTTCCCTTGCCAACAGAATGGCAGCAAAAGGTTATAAAGTGGGAATTATGGACGCAGATATTACAGGTCCTTCCATTCCGAAAATGTATGGGGTGACAGGAGCTGCCCAGGCGGACGATAACGGAATTTATCCAATGGAAACAAAGAATGGCATTAAGATCATGTCTATCAACCTTCTGCTTCCTACAGAAGATACACCTGTTATCTGGAGAGGACCGATTCTTGCAAATATGGTAAAACAGTTCTGGACAGATGTTGTGTGGGGCGATCTTGATTATTTATTTGTGGATATGCCTCCGGGAACAGGCGACGTTCCGCTTACGGTATTCCAGTCTCTTCCTATTGAAGGTGTGGTTGTGGTAACTTCTCCTCAGGATCTTGTAAAAATGATCGTGAAAAAAGCGTTTAACATGGCAGAGATGATGAAAGTTCCTGTACTTGGAATTGTAGAGAACTACAGCTTTGTAAAATGTCCGGATTGCGGAAAAGAGATTAAGATTTTCGGAGAGAGCAACATTGACGCCATTGCGCAGGAATTGAATGCCCCTGTTCTTGGAAAAATGCCAATCGATATGGATTATGCTTCCAAAGCAGATTCCGGCGCTTTCCATGAAATCGAAAACGTATATATTGAAGCGGCAGATGCAGTGATGCCAAAATAAAAAGGCAGGCAGCTTTGGGAAACCGAAGCTGCCTGTTTCTGCATCATGAACTTAGAAGATACAGAAAACTCACATATAGTAATAAAAACTACTTTATATAATAATTAATACTTGACAAAACTATTTTCAATGATATACTTTTGATATAAAATAATTTGAATATCAAAATATACGGAGAGGAATTATGAAACAGTATCAGGGTTTGAAAATAGGAAAAAAATATACAAAGCTTCCTATTATACAGGGAGGCATGGGAATTGGTATCAGTCTTGGCGGTCTTGCAGGCGCAGTGGCGGCAGAGGGAGGCGCAGGCGTCATTTCCGCCGCGCAGATCGGGTTTCGGGAGCCGGATTTTGATGAAGATCCTCTGAAATCCAACTTACGCGCCATTCATAAAGAGGTGGGGAAGGCGAGAACTCTTTCAAAAGGCGGTGCCATAGGAATGAATATTATGACGGCGATGAACGGTTACGAAAGCTATGTAAGAGAAGCTGTAAAAGCAGGCGTGGATTTTATTGTCTCAGGCGCAGGGCTTCCGGTGGATCTGCCGGCGTATACAGAAGGAAGCGATACTGCCATAGCCCCGATCGTATCTACGGAAAAATCCGCTTCTGTGATTTTAAAATACTGGGATAAAAAGTATAAAAAAATCCCGGATTTTCTTGTGGTGGAAGGTCCGAAGGCGGGAGGTCATCTTGGCTTTACAAAAGAGCAGCTTGATTTTTTTACAGAGGATAAATATAAAGAAGAAGTGAAGGCGATTTTAAAGCTTGTGAAAACGTATGAGGAAAAGTACGGAAACAAAATCCCGGTAATCCTAGCAGGAGGAATTGATAGCAGAGAAAAAGTGGAAGAAGCTTTTTCTGTTGGGGCAGACGGAATCCAGGTGGCAACCAGGTTTGTGACAACAGAAGAGTGCGATGCGGCTCCGGAATATAAAGAGGCATATATTAGGGCAAAAAAAGAGGACATCTGCATTGTAAAAAGTCCTGTGGGAATGCCGGGACGCGCCATACATAATCAGTTTCTGGAAAAGGTGGAACGAGGGGAGAAAACTCTCTGCAAATGTCATAAATGCCTGCGCCGCTGCAATCCGGGAGAAATTCCTTACTGTATCACAGAGGCGCTTATACAGGCAGCAGAGGGAAATACAGAGAATGCTCTTCTTTTCTGCGGGGCAGACGCCTGGAAAATATCAGAAATACAGACGGTTTCCCAGGTGATCAGGGAGCTATTTCCTGATTTTCCAGAAAGGTGTTCATAAAACGTTTGGCAGCAGGAGACAGGGGAAGCGTATCGTGCTGTACAAGAACAATCTGTCTGAGAGGCAGGGGCGTTTTTAGGGGAACCGGAATGAGGGACGTCTGATTTTTTAACATATAGTCCGGTACGCAGGCAATACCAAGTCCAATCCGGGCAAGATCGAGAAGGAGGTCGTTGCTGTTTAGCTCCACCTCCGGGATCAGACGCAGCCCCTGTGACATAAAAATCTGATGGAGGTATTCATTTGTAGTGCTTTTCTGAGAAAGCATGAGAATGGGAAAATCAAGAAGCTGTTTTAAATCTACCGCCTTTTCGGTAAAAGGAAAATATTCCGGATTTGCTGCAAATACATCTTCAAATTCCTGAATGACGCGCACCTGCCTGTGCGTGTTTAATCGGGAATTTGGTGAATTGCATACGATCAGGTCAACCTGTCCCTTGTCAAGAAGCTCCACACAGCCAATGGAAGTGCTGTTTGTGATTTTGATGCGCACGTCAGGATAGCTTTTGTGAAATTTCTGAAGGGCGTCAATGAGGCAGTAACGGCAGATGGTGTCGCTGGCTCCGATGCGGAGCTGCCCTGTGAGCGTATTGCCGCTTGTGAGCATGGATTCCCCTTCGTTTAACATCTGAATGGCAGGGGAGACGTGCTGCAGGAGAAGCTCTCCTTCCGGAGTGAGGTGTACCTTTTTTGTGCTTCTTACGAAAAGGGAGTGATTCAGTTTTTTTTCCAGAGTTTTCACAGACTGGCTTACGGCAGACTGAGAGATGAAAAGCTGGCGTGAGGCTTCCGAAAAACTTAAGGTTGTGGCAACATAGTAAAAAACTTTGTACAGTTCAAGATTAATGTCCATAAAGGTTCCTTTCTTAGATAAGTAATACTAATAAAAAATATAAGATATATTAATTTTACTAATGATATTACTTATGATACTATAAAACCAGAAACGGCGCAAGCCACAGTATATACTGGTTTTAAGAAAGGAGCTTTTCATGAGCAGCGTAAGACGAGTTTATGTAGAGAAGAAACCTGCCTTTGCAGTACAGGCAAAAGAATTAAAACACGAAATCAGCAGTTATCTTGGCATTCAGAATGTGACAGCAGTTCGCGAGCTGATTCGCTATGATGTGGAAAATATTGAGGACGAAGTATTTGAGAAGGCGTGCAGAACTGTATTTGCAGAGCCGCCTGTAGATGATTTATATCTGGAGAAATTCGAGACAGCAGAAAACGCACACGTTTTTTCTGTAGAATATCTGCCGGGACAGTTTGACCAGAGAGCAGATTCCGCAGTGCAGTGCGTACAGTTTTTAAATGAAAATGCAAAGCCGATCATTCGTTCCGCAACGACTTATGTAATTGAAGGAGACATTACAGAGGAGGAGCTTGCTGCAATTAAAAACCACTGCATCAACCCGGTAGATTCCCGTGAGACAGGAGCAGAAAAGCCGGAGACACTTGTGACTGTATTTGATGAGCCGGAAGATGTAAAGATTTTCGAGGGCTTCCAGGATATGCCGGAGGAGGAGCTTCACGCTCTTTACAGCTCCTTAAACCTCGCAATGACATTTAAGGATTTTCTTCATATCCAGAAGTATTTTAAGGGAGAAGAAAAAAGAGATCCTTCTGTGACAGAAATCCGTGTTCTGGATACATACTGGTCTGATCACTGCCGTCACACAACTTTCTCCACAGAGCTTACAGATGTAAAATTCGGAGAGGGAGATTACAAAGCTCCGATTGAAAATACATACAAAGAATATCTGGCAGACAGAGAAGTCCTTTATAAAGGACGCGACGATAAATTTGTCTGCCTTATGGATCTTGCCCTCATGGCAATGAAGAAATTAAAAGCAGAAGGAAAGCTTGCAGATCAGGAAGAATCCGATGAGATCAATGCCTGCAGTATCGTAGTTCCGGTTGATGTGGACGGAAAAGAAGAGGAGTGGCTCATTAACTTTAAGAATGAGACACATAACCACCCGACAGAGATCGAACCGTTCGGCGGTGCGGCAACCTGTCTTGGCGGCGCGATCCGTGATCCGCTTTCCGGACGTACTTACGTATATCAGGCTATGCGTGTGACAGGTGCGGCTGATCCGACTGTTTCTGTAAAAGAGACATTAAAAGGCAAGCTTCCGCAGAAAAAACTGGTAAGAGGCGCAGCCCACGGCTACAGCTCCTATGGAAACCAGATTGGACTTGCAACAGGCTATGTAAAAGAAATCTATCACCCGGATTACGTTGCAAAACGTATGGAGATCGGTGCAGTTCTCGGAGCAGCTCCAAGAAGAGCCGTTGTCCGTGAAAACTCCGATCCGGGAGATATTATCATTCTTCTCGGCGGACGTACAGGACGCGATGGAATCGGCGGCGCAACAGGTTCTTCCAAAGTACATACAGAAGCTTCCATCGAAGTGTGCGGCGCGGAGGTACAGAAGGGAAATGCACCTACAGAGCGTAAGATCCAGCGTATGTTCAGAAGAGAAGAAGTCAGCCACATGATCAAAAAATGTAATGACTTTGGAGCAGGCGGCGTGTCTGTTGCCATCGGCGAGCTTGCGGCAGGACTGAAAGTAGATCTTGACAAAGTTCCGAAAAAATATGCAGGTCTTGACGGTACGGAAATTGCGATTTCCGAGTCTCAGGAACGTATGGCAGTTGTGGTAGACCCGAAAGATGTAGATACATTCCTCGGATACGCAAATGAGGAGAACCTGGAGGCAATTCCTGTTGCTGTTGTAACAGAAGACCCGCGCCTTGTTCTTTCCTGGAGAGGAAAAGAAATCGTGAATATTTCCCGTGCGTTCCTTGATACAAACGGCGCGCACCAGGAAACAGCAGTAGAGGTTGAAATCCCGAATAAAGAAGGAAATATGCTCCATGAGCGTCCGGAGGTTTCTGACGTAAAGGCAAAATGGCTGGAGACACTTGGAGACTTAAACGTATGCTCTCAGAAAGGTCTTGTGGAAATGTTTGACGGCTCCATCGGAGCAGGCAGCGTATTTATGCCTCACGGTGGCAAATATCAGCTTACAGAGACACAGACAATGGTGGCAAAAGTTCCGGTATTAAACGGAAAGACAAATACCGTTACTATGATGAGCTACGGCTTTGACCCGTATCTTTCTTCCTGGAGCCCATATCACGGAGCAGCCTATGCAGTGACAGAATCTGTTGCAAGAATCGTGGCATCAGGCGGCGATTACAAGAAGATCCGCTTTACATTCCAGGAATATTTCCGTCGTATGACAGAAGATCCGAAGAGATGGAGCCAGCCTTTCGCAGCCCTTCTCGGCGCATACTCTGCACAGCTTGGTTTCGGACTTCCGTCTATCGGAGGAAAAGACAGTATGTCCGGTACATTTAACGAAATCGACGTACCGCCTACACTCGTTTCCTTTGCAGTAGATGTTGCAAAGCTTCAGGACGTGATCACACCGGAGTTTAAGAAAGCAGGCAGCAAGCTTGTATGGCTGAGAGCTCCGAGAGATGAATATGACCTTCCGGATTATCCGGCTCTTATGGAACAGTATGAGAAGCTTCACAATGACATCTTAGAAGGAAAAGTGATTTCCGCTTATGCCCTTGACCGTCATGGTATTGCGGCTGCTGTAAGCAAGATGGCATTTGGCAACGGAATGGGCGTAAAGATCGAGCATAATCTTGATGCAAGAGACTTCTTTGCACCTGGATTTGGCGATATTATCTGTGAAGTTCCGGACGGAAAAGCAGGAGAGCTTTCCATTACTTACACAGTGATCGGTGAAGTGACAGAAGACAGTAAATTCTCTTATGGAAATACAGAGATTACAATGGAAGAAGCACTTCACACCTGGAAAAATACTCTGGAAAAAGTATTTAAAACAGAGTCAGGAGAAGCGACAGAAGAAGATTCTCTGGAAACAAAGCTTTACGATGCAAAAGAGATTTACGTATGCAAAAACAAGACTGCAAAACCGAGAGTATTTATTCCTGTATTCCCGGGAACAAACTGCGAGTACGACAGCACACGTGCATTTGAGCGCGCAGGAGCAGAGGTAGACGTAAAGGTATTTAAAAACCTGACGGCAGAGGATATTCGTGATTCTGTGGAGATTTTTGAAAAATCCATTAATCAGGCGCAGATGATCATGTTCCCGGGCGGATTCTCAGCGGGAGATGAACCGGACGGCTCTGCAAAATTCTTTGCAACTGCATTCCAGAATGCAAAGATCAAAGAAGCAGTTATGAAGCTTCTCAATGAGCGAGACGGTCTTGCTCTTGGTATCTGTAACGGCTTCCAGGCTCTTATTAAGCTCGGTCTTGCACCTTACGGCGAAATCTGCGGACAGAAAGCAGATTCTCCTACACTGACTTATAACACGATCGGACGCCATGTGTCCAAGATGGTTTATACAAAAGTGGTGAGCAACAAGTCTCCGTGGCTTCAGAAAGCACAGCTTGGCGGTGTATACTGTAACCCGGCTTCTCATGGAGAGGGACGCTTCGTTGCAAATGAAGAGTGGATCCAGAAGCTCTTTGCAAACGGACAGGTTGCAACACAGTATGTAAGTGCAGACGGGGAACTTTTAAGAAATGAAGAGTGGAACGTAAACGGTTCTTACTTTAATATTGAAGGTATTACAAGTCCGGACGGACGTGTTCTCGGAAAAATGGCGCACAGCGAACGACGTGACAACGGAGTTGCCATTAACATTTACGGAGAGCAGGATATTCAGATTTTCGAATCCGGCGTAGAGTACTTTAAATAAAATGTTAAAATATGGGGAAAGCCGTGTCTGCGGCTTCCCCGTTTTCAACATTAACAGATGTCGAATAAGATATGAAATAGTGTGTTTTGTTTGAAAAAAATAAATTATTCAAAAAAATAAAAAAAGGTATTGACAAAAAACGGGTTTGCGTATATACTATGAAAAGTAAGTTGAGTGTGCGCGATATGCAAAACACAAACTCGTGGCGAGATAGCTCAGTTGGCTAGAGCATACGGTTCATACCCGTAGTGTCGAGGG
>URMH01000055.1 GCA_900549015.1 uncultured Blautia sp. | reverse complement strand
TTCGAACCCCCGACCCACGGCTTAGAAGGCCGTTGCTCTATCCAGCTGAGCTACAGACTCATCCGTGATGCTTGCCGCATCAACGTGTTATACTTTATCATACTTTATCAAGAAATGCAAGCACTTTTTTTATATTTTTTTAGTTTTTTTATTCTGAAATTTTATCCCGCTTTTAACCGGGATTTCACTTACATGTCTCCACATATTTCCCGGTCTGCGCTATGGATCATACAGCTGATCCTCTTATATACCAGGGCAGTCAGAAGAGAAACGATCACTCCTTTTAATAAATTAAACGGAGCTACACAGAAAATCGCCAATCCCCACACACTGCTTACCGCCGGATTAATTGCAGCCCCCGCTTCCAGGATATTATCCAGAGGCATGAACCGGGAATAAAACGGAATCATTACAAGGGCATTGATCATCGCCCCCACTGTAGCCATTAAAATAGTCCCCACTGCCATTGCCTCAATTGCTCCTTTTTTCGTCTTACGGAGACGGTAGATCATTCCTGCAGGCACGACCATAGAACAGCCGATCACAATATTAGCAAACTCTCCCACAAAACCGGTAGAAGTCGGTTTGAGAAGGAGCTTTACCAGGATCTTCACTCCCTCCATCACAGCACCTGCTACAGGTCCCATAGCAAAAGTTCCCACAAGTACCGGAACTTCAGAAATGTCAAGGCCGTAAAAACTGGGAGCTATAAAAGGAAGAGGCACCTCAAACAGCATCAGAACTGCCGCCAGAGCTCCAAACATTCCCATCAATACTACCTGCTTTGTTTTCATCTTCATTGTCAGATCCTCCTGTTTTGATGTAATCTGCCGGGGTAAAGAATGCCAGCAGCAGGCTTAACCAAAACATCTCCGCTTTCTCTCCCACTGACAAAAAAATCCCGGCTGATCTTGGATCCTCCGGGATAAAATACGCATTTTATACAGCAAATCTGCATCCAGGTCTGCTCTGCCCATCTTCTCTCATCCAGACTGTAACTGTCGGTTCCGGAATCACACCGGATCAACCGCATATGCGGGTCGCGGACTCTACCGCCGGTAGGGAATCTCACCCTGCCCCGAAGAATGTATCTGATGTCAGTATACTCCCGTCAGGGCATTTAGTCAAGCTGTTTTTAGGCACAAAAAAAGCAGGTGATGGGAATCGAACCCACGTATCTAGCTTGGAAGGCTAGTGTTCTACCATTGAACTACACCCGCATTTCGCTGAAACGGTAAATGTTACAGCAGTCGGGGTGACAGGATTCGAACCTGCGGCCTCCTGGTCCCAAACCAGGCGCTCTAGCCAAGCTGAGCCACACCCCGCTGAAGTCATTTGATGTGATGTATTAAGTTGTTTGTTTTGTTTTTCGTCTTGGCTTTCCCGCCTGACGCAAGACATATTATATTATAGGGTTCTACAAATGTCAACACTTTTTTTCGATTTTTTTTAAAAAAATTTTTCGGAGGTTTTCAGGTAGCGAAAAACCCAGTATTTATGCTATAATACGGGCATATCAGACAGTAGAAAAAGGGAGAATTTTTAATGGACGTATTAGAATTTCAAAAAAAATTAGAAGGAATTTGCGCTCTTGCAGAGAAGAACAATAAAAGACTTACAACAGAGCAGGTGAGAGAATATTTTGAAGCTTCCGAACTGGAAAAAGAGCAGCTCCTTAAAATATTGCAGTATTTAAAAGTAAAAGGAATTTCCATAGAAGGGATTCCGGAAAAAGCAGAAGACACTGTACCGGAAGAAGAGGAAGAAAAATATGAGCCTCTTACAAAAGAGGAAGAGGAATATCTTAAAGATTATCTGGAAGGACTGACACAGGCGGAGAAAGATATGCCGCAGCCCTCGGAGCTTTTCAGGAAACTGGAAGAGGGAGACGCACTGGCACAGATGCAGCTCGCCCAGTATTATCTGCCGTATGCGGCGCGTATGGCGGCTAAAATGAACAGCAGGGACATTTTTCTCGCAGATTTAATCCAGGAGGCGAATGTGGGGCTTTTAACGGCTCTTGAAGAAGAGGAACCGGTGCATAAAGACGAAGCATGGCTTCTTGGAAGAATCCGTTTCAGTATCCGTCAGGCAGTGGAAGAACAGACACAGCAGAAGTTCCGCGATGACTATCTTGTATCAAAGGTGGAAAAACTGGAATCTGCAGTGAAAGAGCTTACAGAAGATGAGGAAGACGGAAGCCTGAAATTCAGCATAGATGAGCTGGCGGTAATTCTTGATATGGACGCAGAAGAAATCCGTGATGTACTGCGCCTTACAGGCGATGATAAGGATTGAGTGAATAGAGATTAGATTTTATAAAGAGAGGAAAAGCGATATGAGTATGAGAGATAAACTTCACACAGGGGAACTTTATCTTCCAATGGACGATTCTATTATGAAGGATCAGCTTAAAAAAATCGACAGACTTTACGATTTTAATGCCACACGTCCTACAGAGCTGGACAAAAGAGAAGAGATGCTGAAAGAAATGTTTGCGGAGATTGGGGAGGGCTGCTATATTGAGCCGCCGCTTCACTCTAATTTCGGCGGCGGTCACGTACATTTCGGAAAATATGTATATGCTAATTTTAATCTGACAATGGTAGACGACACCCATATTTATGTGGGAGATTACACAATGATCGGACCAAATGTGACGATTGCAAGCGCCGGGCATCCAATTTTACCGGAGCTTCGGGAGAAAGGATACCAGTACAATATGCCGGTACACATTGGAAAAAACTGCTGGATAGGAGCTGGCTCTGTTATTTTGCCGGGGATCACTATAGGAGATAATACGGTAATCGGCGCAGGAAGCGTTGTGACAAAGGATATTCCGGAAAATGTAGTCGCAGTCGGAAATCCATGCAGGGTGCTCCGTGAAATAGGAGAAAGAGACAGAGAATATTATTTTAAAAACAGAAAAATAGACTGGGAAAGTATTCAGAAAGACACCGTTTTGTAAGATGATATTTTGCCTATAATTTGAAACCAGGCAGATGCAGCCGCATCTGCCTGATTTTTTAATAGTGAGAGGTTACCCATTATAAAGCTGATAATATTTACCCTTCTGGGCAATAAGTTCATCATGAGAGCCGCGCTCGATAATGCGTCCCTGCTCCAGAACCATGATACAGTCGCTGTTTCGCACGGTAGAGAGGCGGTGGGCGATGACAAAGGTAGTTCTTCCTTCCATCAATTTGTCCATACCGTCCTGCACCAGTTTTTCTGTTCGCGTGTCGATGGAGCTGGTTGCCTCGTCGAGGATCAGAACAGGCGGGTCTGCAACAGCGGCTCTTGCAATGGAGAGGAGCTGGCGCTGTCCCTGGCTTAAATTGGAGCCGTTTCCGTGAAGCATGGTGTTGTAGCCGTCCGGAAGGCGGCGGATAAAGCCGTCTGCATTTGCAAGCTTTGCTGCTGCAATGACTTCTTCATCTGTTGCGTCCAGCTTTCCGTAGCGGATATTTTCCATAACAGTAGCTGTGAAGAGGTTGGTATCCTGAAGAACGATTCCCATAGAGCGGCGCAGATCCGCTTTTTTAATTTTATTTACATTGATGCCGTCATAGCGGATTTTTCCGTCCTGAATGTCATAAAAACGGTTCAGAAGGTTGGTGATCGTTGTTTTTCCTGCCCCTGTGGAGCCGACAAAGGCAATTTTCTGTCCTGGTGTTGCGTACATTTTTACATCGTGGAGAACAATTTTGTCAGGATTGTATCCAAAGTCAACGCCGTCCAGTACCATATCGCCTTTCAACTCAATGTAATCGGTTGTATTGTCTGCTTTATGGTAATGCTTCCATGCCCAGCGGCCTGTGCGTTTTTCAGATTCTTTGAGTGTTCCGTTTTCTTCTTTTACATTTACAAGTGTTACATAGCCTTCGTCTACTTCCGGTTTTTCGTCCAGAAGGTCAAAGATTCGTTTCGCGCCTGCAAGTGCCATGACAATGCTGTTAAACTGCTGGCTTACCTGGTTGATCGGCATATTGAAGCTTTTGTTGAAAGTGAGGAAGCTTGCAAGTCCGCCAAGAGTAAATCCGCCGAAGCCGTTGATGGCGAGAATGCCGCCGAAAATCGCGCATAATACATAGCTTACATTTCCAAGCTGGGCTACGGTCGGCATCAGGATATTTGCAAATTTATTGGCATTATCTGCGCTTTCAAAGAGCGCGTCGTTTAACTCGTTAAATTTTTCCAGGCTGTCTTCTTCATGGCAGAATACTTTTACAACCTTCTGTCCTTCCATCATCTCTTCGATATAGCCGTTGACTTTTCCGAGATTCTGCTGCTGCTCCAGGAAGTATTTTCCACTTTGTGCAGCGAGACGGCGGCTTACGGAAAGCATGACAAATACCATTACAAGTGTGAGTACAGTCAGCGGGATATTCAGAATGATCATACTGATAAGTACGCTTATAATGGTGATGACGCTGGAAAGCATCTGTGGCATACTCTGACTGATCATCTGGCGGAGGGTATCGATGTCGTTTGTGTAGATGGACATAATATCGCCGTGAGGGTGCGTGTCAAAGTATTTAACAGGAAGTGTTTCCATACGGGCAAACATATCGTTTCGAAGATTGCGAAGGGTTCCCTGACTTACATAAATCATAATGCGGTTATAGGCATAAGTGGATCCTACGCCGATGGCATAAAAGCAGGCAACCTTTCCAATGGCCAGCGCCAGTGGAGTAAAATCCGGTGTTTCCGCCTGTAAAAGGGGAAGAATATACTGGTCGATGAGGGTTTTTGTAAACATAGTTCCCTGCACATTGGCGAGAACGCTCACAAAAATAAAAATCACAACTGCTGCAATATGAAATTTATATTTCTTCATAATATAGCCAAGAAGGCGGCCAAGCATTTCGCCGGGATTTTCTACTTTTGGTCCATGTATATGCTGTTTTCTGCTCATGCGTCCGCACCTCCTTTGTTTTCATCAAAATCTCCGCCGCCTTTTGTCTGGGAATAATAAACGTCCTGATAAATGGCGTTTGTCCGGAGAAGCTCTTCATGTGTGCCGAAACCGTTTATTTTTCCGTTATCCATCACAATAATACGGTCTGCATTCTGGATACTGGAAATTCGCTGTGCGATAATCAGCTTCGTTGTATTTGGGATTTCTTCTGCAAATGCTTTTCGGATCCTTCCGTCTGTAGCAGTATCTACCGCGCTTGTGGAGTCGTCGAGAATAAGGATTTTTGGCTTTTTCAGAAGCGCGCGGGCAATACAGAGACGCTGCTTCTGACCGCCGGATACGTTTGTTCCACCCTGCTCGATATAGGTTTCATATTTGCGAGGCATACGCTGGATAAAGTCGTCTGCGCAGGCAAGCTCGCAGGCATGACGGCATTCTTCTTCCGTGGCGTTTTTATTTCCCCAGCGGAGATTTTCAAGAATGGTTCCGGAAAAAAGTACGTTTTTCTGAAGAACCACAGCTACCTGGTTTCGAAGAGATTCCATATGGTAATCGCGCACATCGATTCCGCCTACCTTAACAGAGCCTTCTGTTACGTCGTAAAGTCGGCTGATAAGATTGACAAGGCTTGATTTCGCGCTTCCTGTTCCGCCGATGATACCGACCGTCTCGCCGGAAGAAATCGTAAGGTTAATGTCTTTTAATACAGGCTCTGCGCTGTCTTTTTTGTAGCTGAAATCTACATGGTCAAAGACAATGCTTCCGTCAGGAACTTCCGTAACAGGATTTTCAGGATCTGCAAGGTCCGGCTTTTCATTGATGACCTCAGCCACACGTCTTGCACTTGCAATACTCATAGTTACCATAACGAAAACCATAGACAGCATCATAAGGCTCATAAGAATATTCATACAATATGTAAGAAGACTCATAAGCTCTCCTGTCGTAAGGTTTCCGCCTACGATCATTTTGGCGCCAAGCCAGCTTATGCCAAGGATACAGGAATATACAGTAAACTGCATAAGAGGCATGTTCATAACAACGAGTTTTTCCGCTTTTACAAAAAGCTCGTAAACCCGGTTGCAGGCTTTTTGGAATTTGGAGGTTTCATAATCCTCTCTTACATAGGCTTTTACAACGCGGACAGCGCTTATATTTTCCTGGATTCCGGCGTTTAAGTCATCGTATTTCTGGAATACTTCCTGGAAGCATTTGCTTGCTTTTCGAAGAATCATAAAAAGGAAAAATCCAAGGAAAATAATGGCAACAAGATAAATGCTGGCAAGCTTTGCGTTGATTAAAAATGCCATAGTCATGGCACAGATAAGGCTTGCCGGAGCGCGGGTGCACATACGCAGAATCATCTGGTAGGCATTTTGAAGGTTTGTAACGTCTGTTGTAAGACGGGTGATCAGACCGGCAGTGCTGTACTTGTCAATATTGGAAAAAGAGTAGGTCTGAATATTGGTGTACATGGCTTTTCGCAAGTTGCGGGCAAAACCTGTGGAGGCTTTTGCGCCGTATTTTCCGCCCATGACTCCGGTGTAAAGTCCCATCAGTGCAAGTACGCCCATGAGTGCTCCCATGCGGTAAATGTGCCCAATGTCCCCTGTTTCTACACCCTTGTCAATAATGGAAGCCATGACAAGAGGAATGAGTGTCTCGAAAAGAACCTCGAGGATCATAAAGAAAGGGGTCAGGAAAGATGCTTTTTTAAATTCTCTGACCTGGGCAAGAAGTGTTTTAAGCATAAAATTCTCCTTTCTGTTTTCAGTTTCTGTTAAGGTTCGCTTTTTACAAAAGCGGCTGTGCCGGATTCTGCGTTGTTCCGTATTTGTGCGAGAACGCGGCAGAAGCATTCTAAATCATCGGGAGAAATGCCGGCGATCAGCATTTTTTCCATTTCTCCGATATGGACCATAGTAGCCTTTTGAAGAGCAGCGGCTTTTTCTGTAAGAATGAGACGTTTCAGACGCCTGTCATCAGGGGAAGATTCCCGTGTCAGATACCCTTTTTTCTCCATAAGCTTTAAAATTCCGGTGGCGGTGGAGCGGGCGATACAGAAGTGGGCTTCAATGTCCTTCTGGAAAATATCTTCTCCTGTATGTTCATACAGATAACCGATGATCCAGCCCTGCATCTGGGTAAGATCGGAATCTTTTCCGAGATTTGCCTTTAATGCAAAAATCAGTTTGCCGATAGTATGGTCCAGTGTGTGGATTTCATATCCAATGCGTGTTCTAGGGGGCATGGCTCCTCCTTTTTATATTGTTAGGAAACAAACTGTTAGGTTGCGAAGCAATTATACGGCAGAGAAATTTATATGTCAATTCTTTTTTCGACAGCAACGGAAAGTTGTTGACATTCTTATGCAGAAAGGGTATAGTACCCTAATAATCAAATGACGGGAACAGGAGGAACAGCATGAATGCAGTCCGGATTTTTTTGAAAAGACACTGGAAGCTTTGTATTGTACTGGCAATCCTTCTTTATTTAATTATAGGAATGCTGGCACCTTTTGCAGTCCAGAAAAAGATTGGACCGGAAGAGAATCTTTTCCATAAGGAAGATTTTTATGCGTCCGGAAATGAAAAATGTGTGGACAGAGCGCACGTTGTGGAGGAAAATGCAGAGGCTCTGGATTTAAGACTCCGAATGATAAAAGAGGCGGAAGAGAGGGTGATTTTATCAACTTTTGATTTCCGTGAGGATAAGAGTACCTGGGATCTGGCGGCAGCTCTTTATGAGGCAGCGGAAAGAGGAATCCAGATTCAGATTATGGTAGACGGTGTCAGCGGTCTGATCCGTATGGAGGGAAATCCGTTTTTCTATGCGCTTTCCGGACACCCGAATATAGAAATCCGAATTTACAATTCCCCCAATCCTCTGAAACCGTGGACATTCCACGGGCGTATGCACGATAAATATGTGATAAGCGATGATAAGACGCTGCTTCTGGGAGGAAGAAATACGTTCCGGTATTTTCTTGGCGGGTATGATACAAAATCAAGAAGCTACGACAGAGAGGTTTTGATTTATAATACAGATTATAAAAAAGGAGCCGAAAAAAGTGTGATTTCGCAGGTGGAAGCGTATTTTCGCAGTATATGGGACGGTCCATATATGAAGGTTTTCCATGACAAAGAAAGCATTTACGAGAAAAAGAAGGTACGCGAGACAGTTGAGAAGATGGAAAAGAAGTGGGATAAGGTTCAGGAAAAATATCCGCAGGCTTATGAGCCGTATTCCTACGAGGAGCATACCGTTCCTATAAAAAAAGCTACTCTGATCTCAGGCGAAACACATATTTACGGAAAAAAACCTTATGTGTGGGATACGCTCAAAAATCTTATGCTGAATGCAAAAGAGCGTGTTGTGCTTCACACACCATATGCAGTTCTGGATACTCCAATGGAAGAAGGAATGAAGGATATTGCAGAAAATGTGGATGATTTTAAAATGGTAATTAATTCTGTGGAAAACGGAGACAATATTGTGGCGTCCAGCGATTACCGGATCCATAAAAAAGACATTATAGAGACTGGTGTAGAGCTGTATGAGTTTGACGGAGGGGATTCCACTCATGGAAAATCTGTTCTTATAGATAATAATATGGCGATTATCGGTTCGTATAATCTTGATATGAGAAGCACCTATATGGATACAGAGCTTATGCTGGCAATTCACGGAGAGGAATTTTGTAAGGAACTGGAAGGGCATATGAATGTGTTCCATGAGAAATGCAGAAAGGTTCTCGATGAGAAAAGTTATGAGGTTCCCGAAGGCGTGACAGTGCAGGAAATTCCTTTCATAAAAGAAGTAATTCTGAGAGTTCTGGGAGTTGTGCTGCAGCCGGTAAGGTATCTGGCGTAGAATAAAAAATATATTGCAAAGTTTTAAATGCTGAACTATAATATAAGGGAAGGAACAACTGCCCACAAGGTGGTTTGACCTCGAAATGACGACATAGAAAATGCCACCCTTAACCGGTCAAAGTTATGAGGGTGGTTTTTCTATGCTTTAAAATATCAGTGACAAATCAAGTAAATGAATGTCAGCAGTGATAAAATGAATATGCCAAAAGACATGAGGTCTTTGAAATCTTATAAAAGGGAAAAGTTGCGAAACAGCAGATTTTGTGTTACCATGAAAATACAACGATGGGAGGTATTTGTATGGAGATTCGTGAATCTGCTGAGGATTATCTGGAAGCGATTTTGAGGCTGTCCAGACAGGGCGAGGGTGTTCGCTCTATAGATGTGGCGACTATGCTGGGAGTTTCCAAACCAAGTGTCAGTCATGCAATGAAGCTTCTTCGAGAGGACGGATATATTGCAATGGACCGATACGGAACGATTACGCTTCTTGATAAGGGGGCGGAGATTGCAAATAATATATATGAGCGTCACAGAGTATTGTCACAGATGTTGGAAAGTATCGGAGTAAGCAAAGAGACAGCGCTGACAGATGCGTGTAAAATGGAGCATGACATCAGCCAGGAAACGTTTGAGAAGATCAAGGAATATTTTTTTAAAAATATGAAAGAAGAAACAGAATAAAAAACTAACGGGGACTGCCGGTTTATCTGCCGGACAGTCCCCGTTTTTAGTTGCTGTATTTCATTAATGTGCTGTGACGCTGATTTAGATCAATATATACTTCAGCACAAACAGAACTGCAAGCACATACATAAGTATGCTGATTTTCTTTTCTTTTGCTTTTCCTGTTACCAGGTTGATCACTACGTAAGAGATAACTCCCAGGGAGATACCTTCGGAAATGCTGTACAAGAACGGCATTGCAATAATTGCGATAAATGCCGGAATAGCTTCTGTCATATCGTCAAAGTTGATTTTTGTAACAGAAGTCAGCATTAAGAATCCTACGATGATCAGAGCCGGGGCAGTTGCAAAGGACGGAATAGCCAGGAAGATCGGGGACAGGAACAGGGACAGTCCGAAAAGAACGGCTGCCACAAGAGAAGTTAAACCTGTACGTCCGCCTTCTGCTACACCGGAAGCACTTTCTACAAAGGTTGTAACGGTGGAAGTACCGCATACAGCACCTACAGAAGTACCAACAGCGTCAGAGAGAAGGGCGCCTTTGATTTTCGGGAGACGTCCGTCTTTATCAAGCATATCTGCTTTGGAGGCAACGCCAATGAGTGTTCCCAGAGTATCGAACATGTCTACAAAAAGGAAGGCAAACATGATCACTACAAAGTCAAGAGAGAAGACAAGGGAAAAGTCCATCTTCATAAATGTAGGAGCCATGCTCGGAATGGAAATTCCTTTTGAGAAGTCCGGCAGGAGACTGAAAAATCCTGCTTCTGCATTTGGTACATAAATTCCTGTAAACTGGCAGAGGATTCCGAGACCCCATGTGATCAGGATTCCCCAGAGAATACCGCCTTTTACATTTTTTACAAGAAGAACGGCTGTGATGAGAACACCGATAAGCGCCAGAAGCACAGTAATTCCCATTGAGTTAAATGTTCCGTCTGCGATAGAGCCCTTGAAAGAAAATACGCTTACAAGAGTGGAATCGTTGTTTACTACGATTTTTGCGTTCTGAAGACCGATAAAAGCAATGAAAAGACCGATACCTACAGAAACTGCATGTTTTAAGTTCATTGGAATGGAGTTAAAAATCGCTTCACGTACATTTGTGAGAGAGAGCAGGATAAAAATGATACCCTCTACAAATACGGCTGCCAGAGCCTGCTGCCAGGAATATCCCATGCCAAGGACAACCGTGTATGCAAAGTAAGCGTTTAATCCCATACCGGGCGCAAGAACAAACGGGTAGTTTGATAAAAGCGCCATAAGGCAGGTAGCAATAAAGGAAGCAAGGGCGGTTGCTGTAAAGACAGCTCCGCGGTCCATGCCAGAGGCTTCCAGAATGTTAGGATTTACTGCCAGAATGTAAGCCATAGTCATAAAGGTGGTAATACCTGCCATGACTTCTGTTTTCACGTCAGTGTGGTTCTCTTTCAGATGAAATAATTTGTCAAGATTCATATTTCTTTCCCCCTTTATAGCGAATGTGGTACGCTAAAATAATTCGACGCCGGATACATATTTTCCCTGAATATGCCGGTCGTCAGAAAGATAAATAAGCCGCTCAAGGCGCTGATTTGGTGAGAGAGGCTGTGGATGCAGCAGTGCAGAGTCGTCCATAATGACTGCATCAAACTCGTATCCCGGAGCAAAGCTTCCCACTTTTCCAAAGAAGGAGCCGCCGCCTTTTGTTGCCATATAGAAGACTTCTTCCACAGTAAGTGCTTTCAGAGAATCATCTACAAGTCTCCAGCGAAGCTTTGATGTCTGAATGGCATCAGACATGGCACGGAAAATAGAGAGTGAAGTTCCCCCTGCAATATCACTTCCAAGTCCAATGTGAAGTCCTTCTTCCAGATAACGCCGTACAGGAGCAATTCCTGAGGATAAGTTGGAATTGGACTGGGAACAGTGGGCAATGTAAACGCCGCGTTCTTTCATAAGGGCGATTTCATCGTCCGGGCAGTGTACACAGTGCGCCATAATTGTGGGACAGCCGTCTCCTCCGAAAAGTCCGAATTTGTCGTAGGCTTCTCCGTAGAAGTCTGTGTCCGGGCACAGCTCTTTTACCCATGCGATCTCACCCAGGTTTTCGGACAGGTGAGACTGTACCGGAAGGTGGAATCTGCGCTGTATTTCTCCCAGCTCTTTCATAAGCTCATCAGAACAGGAAGGAGTAAAACGCGGCGTCAGGATCGGTTTGATGTTGGGGTAAAGGTTTAAGGTTTCCTCGACCCATTTCCAGGTAGCATCTGCAGAAGCTTTTGCGCTTTCTTCCTGAAGAGAGGGAGCTCCGCTTCTGTCCATATTTACCTTTCCAACCAGAGCTTTGATCCCTGTGTCATTTAAGAGCTTCATGAGATGCTCTGTTGCAGGAACGTGCAGGGTTGCAAAAATGGAGGCTCTTGTCGTAGCGCTTTTTCGCAGATCCTCTGCAAAAATAGAATAGGCTTTGTCAGCGTATTCCGCATCTGCATATTTGGATTCTTCAGGAAACGCCAGGGTGTTCAGCCATTCCAGAAGCTCAAGATCCATTCCGATGCTTCGGAAGCTGTACTGCGGTGCATGAAGATGTAAGTCCGTCAAACCGGGAATGATAATGCTGTCTCCTGTGTCCCGGCAGGAAATTCCTGCAAATTTTTCCGGAAGTGTTGGAAAAACACCGGCACATACACCGTTTTCGCAGACAAGGTAGGAATTTTCATGGATGGAAAGCTGTGTGGGACTTTCACTCCAGATAATGGTACCTTTTAATGCGAAAGTTTTCTGTGTCATATACGTCACCTTCTTTCTCGTGTCTGCAGCAGTTCTTTCATGGCGGACCGTCAAAAAAACTACCGGGCATATGTCGCCTGTTTTTTTCGCCGTCCACGAAAAAGATTTATAGGCAACTATTACGGTAGTTGGTAGAGACGTCCAACCGATTATGGACTTATATAAGTTGCTGCATTCTGCGATATATCTTTTACATAAAATATTATAAAAGATAATGATTTTTCTGTCAATTATTTTGTGGAAAAAACAAAATATCGAAAACGTCAAAAAAACAATGGCAAAATTATTGAAAATGTGCAATGAAAGAAAAAGATAAAAATAGTTTGATAAAAACAGAAATCTATTATATACTTTACTATACTTATATATAGAAACGGGAGGTGTTTTTATGAAACAAAATGGAAATGTAAGTATGAGCAACATTTATCGTCTTGACGGAAGAGTTCCGGTTGGAAGAGCAGTTCCTTTTGGGCTGCAGCACGTTCTGGCGATGTTTGTCTCTAATCTTACACCGATTACCATCATCGGAGCAGCGGCGGGGCTTGATAACGGGCAGATTGCCGTACTGCTTCAAAATGCCATGTTTGTAGCGGGAATTGCCACGCTGATCCAGCTTTATCCGGTGTGGAAAATTGGTTCCAGGCTTCCTATTGTAATGGGAGTCAGTTTCACCTTTGTAACGATTTTAAGTTATGTGGGAACGACTTACGGGTACGAGACCATGATAGGCGCTGTTCTTGTGGGCGGTCTTGTGGAAGGAACACTGGGACTTCTTGCAAAGTACTGGAAGAAGATCATTACACCGGTTGTCGCGGCTTCCGTGGTAACTGCAATCGGTTATTCTTTATTTACAGTGGGAGCAAGGTCTTTTGGAGGCGGATATACTGAGGATTTCGGTTCTGCTCAGAACCTGATTCTTGGAACGATCACTCTTGTGACCTGTATTTTATTTAATATTCTGGCGAAAGGCTACTGGAAACAGTTATCTGTACTTGTAGGTCTCATCGTCGGATACATAGTTGCAATCTTTATGGGCATGGTGGATTTTTCGGGAATTATGTCAGGCGGCATTGTTTCCCTGCCTCATTTCCTGCCCTTTAAACCGGAATTTAACATCGGAGCGATTGCTTCTGTTGTAATCATCTTCCTGGTTTCAGCAGCAGAAACGATCGGGGATACAACAGCAATGGTATCTGGCGGTCTGAATCGTGAAATCACAACAAAAGAGATTTCAGGCTCTCTTGCCTGCGACGGATATGCAAGTACGATTTCCTCGCTTTTCGGCTGTCCCCCGGTTACTTCCTTTAGTCAGAACGTAGGTCTTATCAACATGACGAAGGTTGTAAATCGTTTTACAATTATGACGGGAGCTGTGTGCATGATCCTTGCCGGTCTTCTTCCGCCGATCGGAAACTTTTTTGCAAGTCTTCCGGACGCTGTTTTAGGCGGCTGTACTATCATGATGTTCGGTACAATTCTTGTAAGCGGTATCCAGATGGTGGCAAAGGCCGGATTCTCTCAGAGAAATATTACAATAGTCGCTCTTTCTCTGGCAGTGGGAATCGGTTTTACAAGCGCAAGTGAGATGGATATATGGAGAATTTTCCCACAGGTAGTAAAAGACGTATTTTCTGCAAACTGCGTGGCTGTTGTATTTGTAGTATCCATTGTTTTAAGTCTTGTACTTCCAAAAGATATGGACATTAAAAAAATAGAGGACTGAGAGGTTCTCTGATCAGTTGGTAGATGGAGGAAATCTGTGGAAATAAAAATAAGTAAAGATACAATGAAAAAGGCGGCGTGTCTGATCGGGTTTGCAGTTCTGCTCTATGTGGGGGTTCGCAATATGGACGTAGTTCTGCAGTATCTGGGACTTTTATGGAGTCTTCTGTTTCCTTTCATACTGGGCTGTGCCATCGCGTTTGTACTGAATGTTCCTATGAAATTTATGGAGAAGCATCTGTTTGAAAAAGCGCGGAGAAAAGGAAATAAGGCGGCAATCAAGCTGGGGCGTCCCATCAGCCTTCTGTTATCGATTCTGTTTGTAGTTGCGATTGTTCTTGTTGTAGCTCTTGTGGTGATTCCGGAGCTGGGAGCTACTTTTGTAAGCGTGGCAAAACAGATAGAGAAAAGCATTCCGATGCTTCAGGACTGGCTGGATCATACGCTCAGGCAGGATTCGCCGATCGTGGTGTGGGCAAATTCTATAGATTTCCAGCCGGAAAAGATGTTGGATTCTCTGATTGATGTGCTGCAAAGTGGCGTGAATAATATTTTAACTTCTGCCATTACCGTGACAACGGGAATCGTAAGCACAGCGGTAAATGTAGGTATCGGTTTTATTTTCGCCTGTTATATCCTGCTTCAGAAAGAACATCTTATGCTGCAGATGAAAAAGGCCTTATATGCTCTGTTTTCACAGAAAACAGTAAATTATGTGCTTCATGTCTGCACTCTGGCTAACCGGATTTTTGCAAGTTTTATTGCAGGACAGTGTATAGAGGCAGTGATCCTTGGAAGTATGTTCTTCGTAGTTATGACTGTTTTCAAGTTCCCATATGCAATGCTTGTGGGCGTATTGATCTCTTTCACTGCACTGATTCCTGTTTTTGGAGGTTTTATTGGCTGCTGGGTTGGATTCTTCCTGATTTTTATGGTGAATCCTCTGCAGGCACTTGTATTCCTTGGTATTTTCCTGATTCTTCAGCAGATAGAAGGAAATCTTATTTATCCTCATGTAGTGGGAAATTCCGTAGGTCTTCCTTCTATCTGGGTACTGATGGCAGTTACCATAGGTGGAAGTCTTATGGGAATTGTGGGAATGCTCATATTTATTCCTCTTACTTCTGTAGCATATGCTCTGTTCCGTGAGTGGGTATATAAACGGCTCAGAAAAAAGAGGATTCAGGTAATTTAAGAATGGTATAAAAACGGGACAGCGTTTCTGGCTGTCCCGTTTTGTATTACTTATTTGTTTTCTTTTAAGGCTTCTGCCATTTTCATTGCGCGAACTTTCAGAGGAAGTCCGAAGAGAGTGATGAAGCCGTCTGCATCGTGGTGGTCGTAAAGGTCGCCTGTTGTGAAGGAAGCGAGGGATTCGCTGTAAAGGCTGTATGGAGATGTTGTGCCTGCTTTGATGATGTTGCCTTTGTACAGCTTGAATTTTACTTCTCCGGTTACGTACTGCTGAGTGGATTCCACAAATGCCTGGATCGCTTCGCGAAGCGGTGTAAACCATTTTCCTTCATATACGATCTGAGCAAACTGGCTGCCCAGTTTTTTCTTCATTTCCATTGTGTCACGGTCAAGGATCAATTCCTCTAACTGGTCGTGAGCTTCCATAAGAATGGTTCCGCCAGGTGTCTCGTATACACCGCGGGATTTCATACCTACTACACGGTTTTCCACAATGTCGATAATGCCGATTCCGTTTTCACCGCCGAGTTTGTTTAATTCTGTAATGATTTCAGAAACCTTCATAGCTTTGCCGTTTAATGTTTTCGGAACGCCGGCTTCGAAGGTAATGGATACTTCTGTTTCTTTGTCAGGCGCTTTCTGAGGAGTCACGCCGAGAACGAGAAGATCGTCGTAGTTTGGTTCCTGTGCCGGATCTTCCAGTTCCAGACCTTCATGGCTGATGTGCCATAAGTTACGGTCACGGCTGTAACTGTGGCTTGCGTCGAATGGAAGATCGATGCCGTGTTCTTTACAGTATGCGATCTCATCTTCACGGGACTGCATAGTCCATACGTCTGTCATACGCCACGGTGCGATGATTTTTAAGTCAGGAGCAAGGGCTTTGATTCCAAGCTCAAAACGGATCTGGTCGTTTCCTTTTCCTGTTGCTCCGTGACAGATAGCAGTAGCGCCTTCTTTCCGTGCAATCTCTACAAGTTTTTTTGCGATTCCCGGACGTGCCATAGAAGTTCCGAGAAGGTATTTGTGTTCGTATACTGCGCCTGCCTGTACGCATGGAA
>URMH01000054.1 GCA_900549015.1 uncultured Blautia sp. | reverse complement strand
AGTCTCTTTAAGTAAAGCTCAAGGGAAATACGAAGCTTGAAGTCCTCGTCAAGAGCATTGAAGTGCGTCTCAAACGGTCTTGCTGCAGCGCCGCCTGCATTTGCAACAAGGATCGGTGTCTCCACTTCCATAAATCCCTGGGTATCCAGGTATCTTCGGATCGCGCTTAAAATTTTGGAGCGCTTAATAAAGGTATCCTTTACTTCCGGGTTCATGATAAGGTCTACATATCTCTGACGGTAACGAAGGTCTGTATTTGTAAGACCGTGGAATTTCTCCGGAAGAACCTGAAGGCTCTTTGATAACAGAGTTACCTCAGAAGCATGAATGGAAGTTTCTCCTGTTTTTGTTTTGAAAACTTCACCCTTAATACCGATAATATCGCCTACGTCAAGTTTTTTGAAATCTTTGTAGGATTCTTCTCCTATACTGTCTCTTGCAACATAAGACTGAATGGTTCCCTGTAAATCCTGTACATGGCAAAAAGATGCCTTTCCCATGACACGTTTGGACATCATACGTCCTGCAACAACTACAGTTTTTCCTTCCAGTTCCTCAAAACTGTCTTTTACTTCCTGGCTGTGGTGTGTTACATCAAATTTTACGATTTTAAACGGATCTTTCTCATTTGCCTGTAAGTCCGCCAGTTTTTCACGACGCACTTTAAGGAGCTGATTTAAGTCCTGTTCCTGCTTCTTCTGCTCTGCCATTTTGGTTCCTCCTGTTTTATTCTTCCTCTCAACTCCGAAATCTCTGCTCCGCAGAGACGCCCTTTCGGGCTTCTCATTTCGTCGTTGTACGCTCGGGTGAATGTGAATACTCGCTTCGCTCGTGCTCACATTCCTTCCTCGCTACACGTTTCGCTGGATTTCCAGTACCTTGTACTGCATCACGCCTGCCGGCATTTCCACTTCTACAATGTCCCCTTTATGTGCGCCGATCAGCGCTTTTCCTACTGGAGATTCGTTGGAAATTTTTCCTTCCAGGCTGTTTGCCTCTGTAGAGCCTACGATTTTCAGCTCGATATCTTCTTCAAACTCAAAATCATGAACTTTTACTTTACATCCTACGCTGATTTTGTCAAGGTCTACTTCATCCTCTACAACAACCTCTGCGTTTTTCAGAATCTTTTCAATTTCCTCGATACGTGCTTCTATATCTCTCTGTTCATCTTTTGCTGCATCATACTCTGCGTTCTCGGATAAGTCGCCCTGTTCTCTGGCTTCTTTAATTTTCTCTGCTACTTCTTTTCTTTTTACTACTTTTAAATCATGCAGTTCTTCTTCTAATTTTTTCAGTCCTGCATAGGTAAGTAAGTTCTTCTTTTCTTCCATTTTCCTTACTCCTTTTCCACTCTTTTTCTAAAAAAGGTTAGAGATACTCTAGGATATTCACAATTTCAGTATTATACCCAAAACCTCAGCTATTGTCAAGGTTTTTACTCCATTCTCCCGAGGAGCTTCTCCAGCTCTTCATAACTGCTCACAAGATTCGTTTCCCGCCGAAGCGCTGCGCTGTGGCGCATTCCTGCCGTATACCATGCCACATGCTTGCGCATCTCCCGAATGCCTGTAAATTCGCCTTTTAAGTCAATCTGCATTCTGGCATGGCGAAGGATCATTTCCCGTACTTCTTCCACAGACGGACGAGAAAGTTTTTCCCCTGTCTCAAAGTAATGGTTCAGTTCCCGGAAAAGCCACGGATTTCCTCTTACCGCTCTTCCTATCATCACACCGTCGCATCCTGTTTCTTTTATAAGCGCCTCTGCTTTTTCCGGAGAATCCACATCTCCGTTTCCGATTACAGGAATAGATACCGCTTCTTTTACTCTGCGGATGGCATCCCAGTCTGCCGTCCCGGAATAATACTGCTGCCGCGTTCTGCCGTGAACCGCAATCGCCGCCGCTCCTGCATCCTCCACACGCTTTGCAATATCTACAATATCCACCGGCTCATTTTCAAATCCAATGCGGACCTTCACAGTAAGCGGCTTTTTAATTGCAGAAGAAACGCTTTTTACAATTTTTACAATCAACTCCGGATTTTTTAAAAGAGCAGAACCCTCTCCGTTATTTACCACCTTTGGAACAGGACAGCCCATGTTAATATCCAGAATATCAAAAGGTCTCTCCTCAATCTCAGCAGCCACCCTTGCCATAAGCTCCGGTTCACTTCCGAAAAGCTGCATCGATACCGGGTTCTCACATTTATCAATTTCCATCAGAGCCTCTGTATTTTTATTATGGAAGGAAATCGCTTTTGCGCTGACCATTTCCATACATATAAGACCGGCTCCCTGCTCCTTGCAGAGTTTTCGAAAAGGAAGGTCTGTAACGCCTGCCATAGGCGCAAGAACAAAGGGATTATCAATCTGAACGTCTCCGATTTTCCACTTCATCTTCATTCTTCGCCGTCCGCTTTCTTTTTTAATTCTTCCTCCGGAATATCTCCGAGGAAAAATACTTTATAATACATTTCCAGAGATTCCAGAAGATCTCTCTTCTCTGTCTGGATCTGTTTGATTTTTAATGCGCTTCCAATCTCATCAAAGCAGGCGTCTGCCTCCAGCGCTTCTGTCTTAAACTGAAGTCTTCCGTCCTCGTCAAATTCCAGAGTTAGGACGCCGCCCACATCTTCTGTAAAAAGAACGCACATGATCTGAAGCTCCTGCTTCACATGATCCGGCAGAGAATTAAAATCCTGATTAAAATAATATTTCTGTTCGTATGCGCTTGCGCCGCATAATACGATATTTTCCTGATACATAAAGTACCCCTTTCTATACGTAACTATATAGCCCCCGAACGGATACCTCCCCGGCGCTCACCGCCGTTTCTGTTCCGTCCGAAAGGCTTACAAGAAGTTCTCCTTTGTTATTGATTCCTTTGCACACGCCCTCATAAGGATTGCTTTTATCAAGGATCCGTACAGGCTGCCCGTAGTTTGCCAGCATCTCTTCATACTCATTTTTCAGAAGAGAAAGGTCGTGTGTTTTCTCGAATATCTCATAATTTTTCTCGAATGCTTCCATGACAAGGGCGATCACCTGATTCCTATCTGTCTTTTTTCCGGATTCCAGAAAAAAAGAGGTCGCCTTATCTGAAAGCTCCGGGGAAAATTCCGGTATGTTTACATTAATTCCGGTTCCAATTCCCACATATCGGATTTTTGAACCGTTAAGTCCCATTTCAGTGAGAATCCCGCAGATTTTCTTTTTGGAAAGCACCACATCATTGGGCCACTTGATCTCCGGGGAAAATCCAAGCTTTCTCACCGCCTGCGCCACGGAAAGTCCCATGACAAGCGTCAGCATGGGCGCGTATTCCGGAGCAAAAGAAGGACGGAGAAGAATCGTCATCATAACGGACGTTCCCTCCTCCGCTTTCCAGGCTCGTGTAAACCGTCCCCTTCCGGCGCTCTGAAACTCTGCCACAGCAAGGGTTCCATGTTCTGCCCCGTCTTTTTCCAGTTTTTTTATCCATACATTCGTAGAATCTGTTTCCTTTGCAAAATGGACGGTTTTGCCCGCCCATTTTGTATGTATTGCTTTTGAAATTGTATCTTTTGTGTATAAAATATCCATCATTTCTCCGGTACTCCCAGAGTTGCCGCCATCACTGCCTTGATGGTGTGCATACGGTTTTCCGCCTCGTCAAATACTTTTGACTGGGGAGATTCAAATACCTCATCTGTCACTTCCATATCTGTGAGATTAAAACGCTCTCCCATTTCTTTTCCGATTTTTGTCTTTAAATCATGGAATGCAGGGAGACAGTGAAGAAAGATTGCCTTAGGACCTGCGTTTCTCATCACCTGTTTTGTCACCTTATACGGTGTAAGGTCATGGATTCTTTCCTCCCATACTTCGTCCGGCTCTCCCATAGAAACCCACACGTCTGTATAAATAACGTCTGCGTCTTTGCTTCCTGCTTCCACATCTTCCGTGAGAGTGATGGTTCCTCCGGAAGCTTCTGCATACTGGCGGCACTGTTCTACCAGTTCCTCATTTGGGAAATATTTTTTGTTTGTGCAGGCAGTAAAGTGCATGCCAAGCTTGGAGCAGGCAATCATAAGAGAATTTCCCATATTGTAGCGGGCGTCTCCCATGTACACGAGGCGGATTCCCTTTAAGCCGCCGAAATGCTCTCTGATCGTAAGCATATCTGCCAGCATCTGTGTAGGGTGATACTCATTTGTAAGACCATTCCATACAGGAACTCCCGCGTGAGCTGCAAGCTCCTCCACAATCTCCTGTCCAAAGCCTCTGTATTCGATTCCGTCATACATACGTCCCAGCACGCGCGCCGTATCTGCAATGCTCTCTTTTTTACCAATCTGAGAACCTTTCGGATCAAGATATGTACTGCCCATTCCAAGATCATGGGCAGCCACCTCAAAGGCACATCGGGTTCTTGTGCTCGTCTTCTCGAAAATCAGGGCAATATTTTTGCCTTTATAATATTCGTGAAGCTCCCCCGCTTTTTTCTTTGCCTTTAATTCTGCTGCTAAATCAAGCAGATACATGATTTCTTCCGGTGTAAAATCTTTTAAAGTAAGAAAATTTCTGCCTTTTAAGTTCATATCCTTATCCTCCCTGCAAGTCGTTATTTTGTATTATCTGTCTCTGTGATTTTTTCCAGAGCTTTTTCTGCTTTTACATCTTTGTCTACTACAATTTCTTTTAAAGAAGCGGCAAGCCCTGCAATTCCCTGAATGTCAGACGGAATAATGATTTTTGTAGCTCTGCCGTCCGCCGCTTTTCCGAACGCCTCAAGGCTCTTCAACGTAAGAACTGCATTATCTACACCTGCTTCTTTGATCATGCGGAGACCTTCCGCTGTGGCGCTCTGTACTTTAAGCACAGCTTCTGCCTGGCCTTCCGCCTCTTTAATCATGCGCTCTTTCTGTGCCTCTGCACGAAGGATCGCTGCCTGCTTTTCCGCTTCTGCGTCAAGAATTGCCGACTGTTTTTTACCTTCTGCAACAAGAATCGTAGAACGCTTCTCGCCTTCTGCGATCAGAATTGCTTCACGGCGTTCACGCTCTGCCTTCATCTGTTTTTCCATTGCGTCCTGAATGGCAGCCGGAGGCATGATATTTTTCAGTTCCACACGGTTTACCTTGATGCCCCACTGGTCTGTTGCCTCATCAAGAGAAGCTCTCATTTTTGTGTTGATCACCTCACGGGAAGTAAGGGTTTCGTCAAGCTCCATATCACCGATGATGTTACGAAGCGTTGTTGCGGAAAGATTCTCGATCGCCATGATCGGATTGTCTACTCCGTATGCGTAAAGCTTTGGATCTGTGATCTGGAAAAATACAACCGTATCAATCTGGATCGTTACGTTATCTTTTGTGATAACCGGCTGCGGCGGAAAATCCACAACCTGCTCTTTTAAATTTACTTTTCTTGCCACACGCTCAATAAACGGCACTTTCAAATGGACGCCTGTTCCCCATGTTGCACGGTAAGCGCCGAGACGCTCCAGAACAATGGCATATGCCTGCGGTACAATACGAATGCAAGATGCCAGAACACACAATAACAAAAGAATAAAAATCACCCAAAAAAGTACAGTACCCATAAGTTATCCCTCCTTAACCTCTTTTACGATCAGTTTCACACCCTGTATCTCTTCAATCTCAACTACCGCATTTTCCGGGATTTTTACGGAGTCGTCCGAGGTTCGCGCCGTCCACTCTATGTCGCGAATCCTCACATGCCCTGTCTGGGCAAGATTGTCAATTTTTTCGATGACAACTGCTTTTTTGCCTAAGAGACTTTCCGCATTTGTCTTCTCAACATTACGATTCATATACCGCACTGCTACAGGTCTTGTAAAAACAAGAAGTACAAGTGATACTGCAAAAAACAAAACAAACTGCAGAAAAACACCTGCCCCGCAGTATGCGGCAACGGCAGCCACAAGCGCGCCGCCTGCAAACCAGATCGTTGTAAGTCCCGCCGTAATTGCCTCAATGAGAAGAAGAACGGCAAGAATTCCAAGCCATATCATAGGTTCCATAAAAATCCCCCTTTCTCTATATTTCCTCTGTACAGCTTCTGTCAGCCCCGGCGCTGCCTGGAAACCTCATACATCAGGATACCTGCTGCCATAGCAGCATTCAGAGATTCCACCTCTCCGCACATGGGAATCCGAATCAGACAGTCTGCGCTTTCTGCCGCCGGATCCGTAAGTCCCTTTCCTTCGTTTCCTATAAAAAATGCAGTTCCCCCAAGATAAGATTCCCTGTCATAGGAATTTTTCCCTTTTAAATGAGCTGCAAATGTACGGACAGATTTTTCTTTAAGCTTCTCCTTCCATGATACCACATCTTCTATATACAGAAAAGGCATTCTGTATATAGAACCCATAGTGGAACGGATCACTTTTGGATTTGTTACATCTACACAGGTTTTTGTGAGAAGAACGCCTGTAATGCCGGCGCCCTCCCCTGTCCTGAAAATGGTCCCCACATTTCCCGGATCCTGTAAATCCTCCAGAACCATGAGAAAAGGCTTTTCACCCCGAAAAAAAACTTCTTCAGTATAGACAGGTTTTTTTAATACAGTAAGCACCCCCTGGGGCGTCTGCGTATCGCTCATCTGACGGAACACAGGATCCGCCACAATTTCATGATCAAGAGACTCCTCTTTTATTTTTCCCAGGATTTCTTCATCTTCGGAAAGAGACTCCGCCACATAAACTCTGGAAATCCAGTCTGCCGGAGCTTCCCGGAACATTTTTCTGCCTTCTGCCGTAAAAAGTCCCTGCTGTCGTCTCGCCTTCGCCTTCTGGTTTAACTGTATTACATTTTTTACCTGACTGTTGTTTGCACTTGTAATCATAAGCTTCTCCATTTTTACCGCATAAATGCAGGATCTGCATTTAAGTCCTGGTTTTTTCCGATTGCAATAATAGAACAGCCTTCCTGTAAAACTTCTTCCGGTCTGATATTTACATCAACCTGCTCATTTTGTTTAATTCCGATCACATTGATGCGATATTTTTCACGGATCTTCAGCTCCATAAGAGATTTTCCCACCCAGTCGTCCGGGATTTTAAATTCTGCAATACTGAATTCTGAAGAAAGCTCAAATACGTCCACATATCCGTTTGTCATCAGATTTTTTGCGATACGGAATCCCATCGACTGTTCCGGATAAATCACTTTATCTGCCCCGATCTTATCGAGGATACGTCCATGCAGAGCGTTCGTTGCCTTTGCCATGACAAAAGGAACCCCAAGCTCCTTCGCCTGCATAGTCGCCACAATGCTCGCCTCAATATCATCTGAAATAGCAACCACAACAACATCTACGTTCTGCACGCCCAGAGATTTCAAAACTCCCGGTTCACGCACATCTGCCCTTACAGCATATGTTACCTTATCCGCAACTTCCTGTATTTTTTCATCATTTACATCTACTGCAAGAACATCACTGTTAGACTCTGCAAGCGTTTCTGCAAGCGTGATTCCAAACTGTCCAAGACCAATGACTGCAAAAGATTTATCTCTCATATTCTTTTATATTCCTCCAAAAGCTGTATATACCGCTTTTAACCAATCATAATATCTTCTTCTGCCAGATGTGTGTTCTCCGGCCTTTTCTGAGAATGCGAAATTACCGCAGAACCAAGAGTAAGCGGTCCGATCCTTCCCAGAAACATAGTAAGAATAATAATCCACCGTCCCATTGTAGACAGCTTCGGTGTAAGATTTCTGCTCAGCCCGACTGTACCAAGCGCAGACATTACTTCATACACAATATCCTCAAGAGGTACGCCGTGCTCCGATGCAGCCAGCAGCAGCGTCATAACAATCAGGGTTGAAAAACCGATGCCAACTACCACGACTGCAGAGCGTATGTAATTTTCCCGCACCTTTCTCCCATATGCCTCCACGTCTTTTTTCCCTCTTAAATTGGAAACGAGGGTCATAAACATGACTGCAATACTTGTTGTTTTTACACCGCCGGCAGTTCCCATAGGCGAACCGCCGATAAACATAAGCACAAGGCACAGTACAATAGACGCATTGCCAAACGCAGTCTGGTCAATGGTGAAAAATCCTGCCGTACGCGTTGTGACAGACTGGAATGCCGCTGCCATCAATCCTTCTCCTATGGATTTTCCACGAAGAGTTGCCGAATTTTTATATTCAAAAAGATAAATTAAAAAAGTTCCTCCCAGTATCAGAACAAGGGTCATCGTAATCGCAAGTTTACTGTGAAGTCTCAATGTTTTAAACATTCTTTTATAGGAAATTTCTTTTTTCACTACTTTTTTTATCTTATCCCAGATGTCCCACCATACAGTAAAACCAAGACCGGCAGATATAATCAGCCCCATTGTTGTAAAGTTTACGAGAGGATTATCTACATAAGGCGCAAGGCTTGTTTCTCCCAGAATATCCACACCTGCATTACAGAATGCGGAAACTGCCGTAAAAACAGACTGGGCGATTCCCTCTGCAAGCCCGAACTGAGGAACGAAACAGAAGGAATAGCAAATGGCTCCCACCGCCTCTGCGCCGAAAACACAGAATACCACCCTTCTTACTACCTTTACAAGTCCCGACATCTGGTCAAGATTATAAGATTCCTGAATCATACGCCTGTTGCGCATGGAAATCTTCTTGTGAAGGCTCAAAAAAATCAGATTTGTAAGAGCGATCACTCCGATTCCCCCTATCTGGATCAATATCAGTATCACAACCTTACCGATTATCGTCCAGTGGGTTGCCGTTACAACCGTTACGAGCCCTGTCACACAAATACAGGTAGTAGAAGTAAACATGGCATCTGTAAAGGAAGTCGTCTCTCCGGGCACAGTACAGAACGGCAGCCAGAGAATTAGTCCGCCTACAAAAATTACCCCCGCAAAGCCAAGGGTAATTATTTGTGATGTATTTAATTTGTAAAACTTTTTAATTAAACTATGAATGTCCATAATTATATATATTATTTTACAGTATTTTTGTCGTAATTATGTGAAAGTGAATTGCAGATCTCCCACTGATATTCGGAAACATTTTTCTTCATTGCCAGAGCTTCGTTAATGTCAAAATCAACAAATTCTCCATGACGATATCCTACGACACGGCATGTTTTACCCTGTAAAAGAAGATCTACTGCCATTGCGCCCATCATAGATGCATACACACGGTCTTTACATGTAGGGCTTCCGCCACGCTGCATATGTCCAAGAATGGTAGCTCGTGTCTCAATTCCTGTAGCTGCCTCAATACGCTGTGCCATAGCTTCGGAATGTCCGATACCTTCTGCATTAACAATGATATGATGTTTTTTACCTTTTTTACGGCTCTCAATAATATTGTTAATGAGTCTCTGCTCATCATAATCATATTTTTCAGGAATGAGAACGTCCTCTGCACCGTTTGCAATTCCACACCACAGAGCAAGGTATCCTGCATTTCTTCCCATAACCTCAATAATGCTGCATCGCTCATGAGATGTAGAAGTATCGCGAACCTTGTCGATAGCTTCCATTGCTGTATTTACAGCTGTATCAAAACCGATTGTATATTCTGTACATGCAATATCAAGGTCGATCGTTCCCGGAACACCGATTGTATTGATTCCCAGATTTGCCAGCTTCTGCGCTCCTGCGAAAGAACCGTCACCACCGATTACAACAAGACCGTCAATGCCGTGTTTTTTACAAACCTCTGCTCCTCTTCTCTGACCTTCCTCTGTACGGAACTCTGCACATCTTGCAGTATAAAGAACAGTACCGCCCCTTTCAATCGTATCAGATACGTCCTTTGCGCTCATATCCACGATTTCTTCGTTTAAGAGTCCGTTATATCCTTTATAAATACCTTTTACATTTAAGCCACTGCTCAATCCTCTTCGAACTACTGCGCGAATTGCTGCATTCATTCCGGGAGCATCTCCCCCACTGGTCAGAACACCAATCGTTTTAATCTTCTTCTCTGCCATTTTATTTTCCTCCATCTTCTGAGCCCAGCGCCGGTATAAGAAGGACATCGACGCTGTCAGGTTCTACACATATTCGGTTATAGTGTATAGCATTTTTACAAGTTTTTCAATACTCTTTGCACAACTTTAACATTGGAATCTCCATATTTTTTGCGCATGGATTCCAGCCATAAATCTGTTATCTCTACGTGATATGCAGCAGAAAGCTTTTTCATCGCTTTTACATCCCTAAGAAAAATCACAACGCTGTCTTTTCCCGGAGACTGCTTAAGATCTGCAAGAAGTTCCTGCTCTTTTTCCCCGTAAGCCTCTCTGTCTGGAAATTGTATCCATAATTCCCTCGGAATATCCTCAAAAGAACGGATTTTTTCCAGGATCAGCTTGCTTGGTCTGTCATCTTCCGCAGAAACCCGCCCCTGTATAAAGACTTTTTCTTCGTCATTTAAAAGAGCCTGGCACTTCTCATAATCTCTCGGGAAAACGACAACCTCCACAGTTCCCACAAGGTCTTCCAGCGTAAAAAATGCCATTACTTTATTGTTTTTTGTGTACTTAATGGTTTTATCTGTGATCATTCCTCCCAGAACAACCTTCTGACCGTCCACCACCTTTGGCAGCCCCGTATCTTCATCCTGCTGAAAATCCGCTGTCCTGGCAGTTGACATTTTCTCCATAATATCACGGTATCCCTCAAGAGGATGTCCGCTTAAATAAATGCCGAGAACTTCTTTTTCGAAAGCAAGTATGGTTTCTTTATTAAATTCGTCCAGATCCGGCATACGGATCTCAAATTCCTTTTTCTCCTCCTCGCTTACAATATCAAAAAAGCTTAACTGCCCTGCCATTGTGTTTTTCTTATCCTGGTTGATCCCGTCTACGATCCGGGCAAATATCACCATTTTCTGGCGGCGGTTTCCCTCCAGACAGTCAAGGGCTCCTGCTTTTATAAAGTTTTCAATTGCACGCTTATTTACCTGCTCCAGGTTTCTCTCTATAAAATTCTGAAGATTTGTATAATCCCCGTTTTCTTCCCGCTCTTTTACAATACTCTCGATTACAGGACGCCCTACGCTTTTAATTGCGGAAAGACCGTATCGGATAGCGCCGTTATCAACTGAAAATCCATACATTCCACGATTAATATCAGGCGGCAGGATTGTAATTCCCATCTGACGGCACACATAGATATATTCTGCCACCTTCGCAGGCATTTCAATCACGGAAGTCATAAGAGCAGCCATAAATTCTACCGGATAATAATATTTCAAGTACGCAGTCTGATAAGAAACAACCGCATATGCTGCCGCATGAGACTTATTAAAGGCATATTTCGCAAAATCAATCATATCATCATAAATCTTATTTGCTGTTTTTTCCGGAATTCCGTTTGCAATACAGCCAGGAACACCTTCCTCCTCATTTCCGTAAACAAAGTTCTGACGCTCTTTTTCCATGACAGATGCCTTTTTCTTTGACATGGCACGGCGCACAAGATCGCTTCTTCCCAGAGTATATCCGGCAAGATTCCGCACAATCTGCATAACCTGCTCTTGATATACGATACAGCCGTAGGTAGGCTTCAAAATAGGCTCAAGCTGCGGACAGTCATACTTTATGGTATCCGGCCTGTTCTTTCCCCTGATATACTGAGGAATAAAATCCATAGGACCCGGACGGTAAAGAGAAATTCCCGCAATTACATCCTCAAGGCTCTGCGGCTTTAACTCCTTCATGAAGTTTTTCATTCCGCCGCTTTCCAGCTGGAACACACCTTCCGAATGACCGGTGCCAAGAGAATCGAGAACTTTCTTGTCATTATAATCAATCTTCTGCATATCAAGGCTTACGCCTGTATCTTTTTCCACAAGTCTTACTGCGTCCTGAATTACGGTCAGGGTGCGAAGACCAAGGAAATCCATTTTAAGAAGTCCCAGCTCCTCCAGTGTTGTCATGGTAAACTGGGTCGTAATAGAACCGTCCTGTGCCTTTGAAAGCGGCACATATTCATCTACGTCCTTCTGGCTGATAACAACGCCGGCAGCATGCATGGAGGTATGGCGCGGAAGCCCCTCAAGGCGTTTTGCCATATCGATTAAGTAATGAATTTCCTCCTGCTCGTCATACGCTTTTTTTAGCTCCGGATTCATGTCGAGAGCCTTATCTATTGTAATATTCAGCTCCTGAGGAATCATTTTGGCAATCACGTCCACCTGTGCGTACGGCATATCAAGGACACGCCCCACATCGCGAATAACACCGCGGGCAGCAAGGGTTCCGAATGTTACAATCTGTACTACACGGTCTTTTCCGTATTTTCGCACCACATAATCGATGACCTCCTGACGACGTTCAAAGCAAAAGTCCACATCAATATCAGGCATAGAAACTCGTTCCGGATTCAGGAAACGCTCGAAAAGCAGATCATAGCGAATAGGGTCAAGCTGGGTAATTCCAAGGGTATACGCAACAAGACTTCCCGCAGCAGAACCTCGTCCCGGTCCCACCATAATATCATGGTCCCTTGCATATTTGATAAAATCCCATACAATAAGGAAGTAATCCACATATCCCATATTTTTGATGGTGGAAAGCTCATATTCCAGACGTTCACGAAGCTCGTCCGTAACAGGAGCATACCTCTCGGAAAGTCCGTCAAAACAGAGTTTATTCAGATATTCCCATGACGTATATCCGTCCGGCACATCGTATTTCGGAAGCTTTGTCACACCAAATTCGATTTCCACATGACATCTCTCTGCAATTTTATGCGTATTTTCCAATGCTTCCAGCGCATATGGGAAAAGCTGCGCCATCTCTTCCGGCGATTTTACATAATACTGACCGCCCTCATAGCGCATTCTATCCTCGTCCGCCAGCTTTTTCCCTGTCTGGAGGCAGAGAAGAATATCGTGGGGATCTGCGTCCTCTGCCGTTGTATAATGAACGTCGTTTGTTGCCACAAGATCAATTCCTGTTTCCTGGTGCATACGGAGAAGCTGGCGGTTTACCTCCTGCTGCTCTGAAATCCCATGATCCTGAAGTTCAAGGAAAAAATTTCCCTTTCCGAAAATATCCTGATACCTTAATGCCGCCGCCTTTGCATCTTCATACATTCCTCTTGTCAGATAACGTGATACTTCTCCTGCAAGGCAGGCGCTTAATGCAATGATTCCCTCATGGTATTCCCGGAGAAGCTCCATGTCTACTCGCGGTTTGTAATAAAAGCCTTCTACAAAACCTTTTGACACGATTTTCATAAGGTTGCTGTAACCTTTGTTGTTTTCCGCAAGAAGAACAAGATGATAATAACGGTCTTCCCCTGTTCCTGTATCTTTATCAAACCGGGAGCCCGGAGCCACATATACCTCGCAGCCGAGAATGGGATTAATCCCCGCTTCCCTTGCCGCGCGGTAAAAATCAATGACGCCGTACATTACTCCGTGATCTGTAATGGCAGCGCTGTCCATACCCAGTTCCTTCACTCTCGCCACGTACTCTTTTATCTTATTAGAGCCGTCCAAAAGGCTGTACTCTGTATGCACATGTAAGTGTGTAAAATTCACTTAATTTTCCTCCATTATCTCTTACAGCCTGTAAATACGGCGCTCTCTGATTTCAATTTTCTTTTCTTTCAGAAGATGTCCGATTGCGCGTTTAAAAGCATTTTTACTCAGTCCAAATTCTCTCTTTATCACTTCCGGAGAAGCCTTATCATCAAACGGAAGGATTCCTGCAAACTCATCGATAACGCTCATTACCATTTCTGCATCTTCGTTTATCTGAAGATATGCCTTCTGCCTGTCGCTTACATTCATTTTTCCGTCTTCTTTTACTTCTGTGACACGAAGATCCAGAATCGTTCCCGGACGATATTTTCCTGCTGCCTCCCTTGCAGGAATCAGTGCAGAATACTTATCGTCTACCGCAACAAATACGCCGAATTTCTGGCTGATTTCATAAACTCTTCCCTTTACCTGGTCTCCTGCCACATAAGGAGTTCTTTTGGAAAGGTAATGATACACCTTCATGGTCGCGCAGAGGCGGCTGCTCTTATCAAGATAAAGCGCTACAAGACAATCCTCTCCTTCTCTTACGCGAAGAGTCTGCTCATGGTATGGAAGAAGCAGATCTTTTTCCAGTCCCCAGTCAAGAAACGCGCCGATTTTTGTCACCTGCTTTACTTTGAGAACGGCTGTCTGGCCCAGCATGATAAGCGGCTCTTTTGTTGTGGCAATCGGACGGTCTGAAGAATCTTTATAAAGGAAAACTTCCAGTTCATCTCCTTCTTTTGTTCCTTCCGGAACCTGTCTTCCCGGAAGAAGAACTCTGTCCTTTGCATCTGCATTTTTATCCTCTGCAAGATATACTCCAAACTCTACTTTTTTTACTACAAGCAATTTCTGCTTTGTTCCTAATTCAATCATGTAATTCTCCTCTTGTTTTATCCTTAACTGCCCTGTGGGGCTTTCGTTTTCCTGTAGTTTCTTTTATTATTGTATTGTAAAGTTTTTCAGGGAAGATAGCAAGGGGAATCTTTTGTGTTTCCTATCGCATAAAAAAATACGAATTTCCCACAGAAAATCAAGTATAAAAAATACTGATTTCTATAGGAGATTCGTACTTAAAATTTAAAGCCCCAAAATCGGCATTAACCGACCGTCCCCTTTTATCTTTTTATTAATATTTCAGTTTTTCCCTGCTCAATCCCCAGGGAAGAAAATACCTGCTGCCTTTCTTGCATTTTCCAGAACTTCCATAACATCTTCCATTACAGAAAGTCTCTCTTTCAATATATTTCTGTCTTCTGCAAGCAAAAGTTTTGTCATATTCTGGATTTCCATTAACCAACGATTATCGCTGGTTTGCTCGGTGAACTACTCCGACTTATAGAAGTCGGAGCTTCCTGCTTCAACCACTACTGCGTTGGCTACGATGTTACGCAACTCAATGTCTTACACAATGTCCACAGGCGTATAAGTTTGGGCTAATTCCATCCCTACTATATATTTTGTTTATGCTACTTCACTAAGTAGGCGTAATCCTTCGTTTAGGATATTGATAGCAGCGTTTTGGTCACGGTTTATTGTAAGACCACAATCACATACCATTTTGCGGTTAGCTAAATCCTTCATCTCGGGATGCAAAACACCGCAACAATGGCATATTTGTGATGACGGAAACCACTTATCTACTTTTACGAGATATTTATTTCTATCAGACAGCTTATACTCAAGCATAGATAGGAACATTCCATATCCGTTATCCAGTGTCGCTTTGCCGTTACCAAAACCTTTATTAGACATAGAACGCATATTTAAGGATTCCACACAAACAACATCATACTGATTGGCTATCTCAGTAGATATTTTATGTAGGTTATCCAAACGCTGATTAGCAATATGTCTATGAATTTTGTTTACTTTACGGAGTTGTTTAATATAGTTATTAGATTTATCTTCTTGTTTTTTAGAGCCTTGCATACGAGACAGTTTGCGTTGTGCTTTGGCAAGCTTATCATGACTTTCACGGTAATACTTATGATTAGTACCCACATTGCCATTACTGTCCACATATAAGCCATCAGAAGCATAATCTAATCCAATGGCGTTCGTTTTATCCGCTATATAAGTATTTTCTACTTTTTCAAACTCAAAAAGCACAGAAATATAATACTTACCATCTGATTCCTGTGATATAGTAGCAGATTTGATAATCCAATTATCATCGGGAATACAATGAATAACAGCCTTCACCTTACCCACTTTAGGGAGCTTGATATATCTTTTATCCATAATAGCTACTGTACCTTTTTGATTGTTTGTAGTGTAAGACTTACGACTATGCTTTGCAGATTTGAACCTGGGAAATCCGTTTTTCTTTTTGCGAGATTTACTAAATGTACTACGAAATGCTGCCTGCAAATCCATCTGTTTATTAGCAAGTGCAAGACTGTCTACTTCTTTAAGATAAGGATAGTCTTTCTTGTATTTAGCAGGTGTTACAATAGGGAATTTCCCAGTTGCTTTATAACCCTCAATCTTATCAGAAAGCATAAGATTATAGACCTTACGACAACAGCCAAAGGTCTTAGAAAACATAATACTTTGTTCAGTTGTAGGATATATGCGATACTTAATTGCTTTGTTTGCCATTTTTCTTCCCCTGTGACATTATGTACTGTTTGATAATATCTACGGTAGCTCCACCTGTGGTCAGCAGACAAAAACTCTGTGACCAAAACATCTCTTTCCATAGAAACTTACGTATCTGAGGAAACTCTTTCTTTATGAGTCTGCTACTTACGGATTTATATGCATTGATAAACTTGCTGATTTCTGTATTCGGCTGCCCTTTGAATAGAATATGAACATGATCTGTATCGTGATTCCATTCCTCTAATGTAATGTTATAGGCAGGAGCAATCTTTTCAAATATCTCTTTCAAACGATTAGAGATAATATCGTCTATTACTTTGTTACGATATTTTATACACATAATCAAATGATAGTGTAACATGAATACCGAATGATTATTTGTATCCAATTGCATTATGTTTATATCCTTTCCGTTAGATACGACTGATTTGCAAATACATTGTAATACAGCAAGATTCTAAAGTCAAGAAAACGCCGTGTTAATCGCAATTCATC
>URMH01000053.1 GCA_900549015.1 uncultured Blautia sp. | reverse complement strand
TCTTCTGGGATTTGTGGTATATTTCGGTGTGTTTCAGATTGTGGCGCTGCCTATGAAAATCGGGCGGCTTCCTCTGAAATATCTTACTCTGACCTGGGTGGGGATTCTTGGGGTTGTATTTCTTTTTGATATAATAGGGAGAAGAAAGATATTGTCCCGGGCTTTTAAGAATTGTTTTTCGGATAGTAAAAAAATAGCGGCAGGCTGCGTGTTTCTTATAGCGGCAGGAGTGTTGGCGCTGATTCTTGGAATGAATGTGAATCATATCTCGGATTTTGACGCGGGATATTATATCGGACTTCCGGTATCCTCGGTGTATTCCAACACAATTGAGCTTATGGACCCGTACAGTGGACAGATGCTTTCAAGTCCGGACAGTTTTTATATCCTGAATACAAATACAGTGCACAGCGCAGTGATTTTTCAGGCTTTGAATCTTCACCCTCTTGTGGAAGAAAAATTTTCCATGACGGTAGCCCTTTCAGTTGTATTCTGTCTGTTTTTATATAAGGGAGGAAAGCTTCTGTTTCAGGAAAATAGGCGGAAGGCTCTTATGTTTCTAACGCTTTCTGTGTTGACACTTTTATTCTCCTATAGTCTTGCGGGAGTTTCTCATTATTTTGCATACAGGACCTACGAGGGGAAGGCAATTACCTCTTATCTCTATACTACCGGGATTTTTGTGTTTTTTCTTGGGATTTTCAGGGAAAAAGAAGAAAAATGGGGCTGGGCAGGTCTGCTTTTTGCAGCCCTCGGCGGCGTTGCTTTCTGCAATACGGCGATTTTTGTCATTCCGGTTATGATTTCAGTGCTTATCGTACCCTGGATTTTGCTGGAACGGAAATGGAAGGCGTTTCTGCCGTATGTGGGAGTGATGGCAGTTTCCGGTTTCTGGCTCTGTCTTCATTTAATTTTATAAGGGAGAAAAGGTGATTGGAATGATGGAAAATTTGCAGTTTTTGTGGGAGAGTTTTCTCACCTATACAGAGAAAAACCCCATATGGTATTTGTATTTTTTTTCCCTTTTATATATTCTTTTTGCAGGGAAAAAAGAGGGACGGAAAATCTTTATTTATCCGCTGATCGCAGAGTGCCTTACGATTTTCAACCCGGTTTTCCTTGGGGTTTTGATTAGGAAATTTGGATTTGGGAACAGGTACCTCCGATTTTTCTGGATGCTTCTGTTTTATGGAGTTATTGCCTATGCGGGCGTGCATCTGATTTCCAGGTTTAAAAATGTGTGGATGCAGATAGTGGGATTTCTTGCGGCGGCGGCATTGATTGTATATCTGGGAACGCCGGTTTTTAAGGGAGGAGAAATTCCGCCCTATGAAAAGGCGTCCAATCCACAATTTACAAGTGAGGAAATTCTTGCTTTGAGCAATCTGTATCACAGCGAAGGTTTAAAACAGCCCCATGTGCTTTATGATGGCTGGCAGCTTTTAAATTACAGAAGCTACGATCCAGGTGTGATATCGGAGCTTACAAGAACAAGATTTGAATATATGCTGGAGCATGACGAGGAAACGTTTTTGAAGGGAAAAGCATCAGACGAAATCAAGGCGATTTTTCAGGTGCATTATTACGGGGACTATAATGTTCCAAAAGAGATGTTTTTTCAGGCTCTTCAGACAGAAAAGATTGATTATGTTTCAGCTGTGAAAGACAGTGCGCTGAATGAATATCTTCGGGAAGCCGGGCTTTATAAGGTTGGAGACAGCGGAAGCTATACAGTCTGGGGAATAAATAAAAAAACAGATTAAAAAGCTCTTGATAATTTCAGGAAAAGCTGTTAAATTAAAAAGGAAGTAAATAACGTAATGTATGATAGAGGCGCGGGCTTCAAGAGTACCATGACATAATGGCAGGGCAGCCGTCATTGGGAAAGGGGATACCGCCGAAGGATTTGGAACGCCAGAAGGAAAAATCCTGGGATACTGCAGAATATGCAGTGTACTGTCACATGTGTGGAGCGCTATCAGAGATTGAGTTTTCAATGCCATGAGTACGTGTTTCCAGATTCGTACCGTGGCATTTTTTATGAGAAAATCTCCGGAGCATTTCATTCATTACGGAAAAAGCAAGGAGGAAAATAAAATGAAACGTATGAAAAGCAAGTGGAGTGTTTTGCTTTTTGCAGTGACGGCAGTGTTTATCGCCTGCCCTACTGTGGTCCTGGCGGAGGCGCCGAAGCCGGCTGTTTACGCTACTTTCTGGGCGCTTGTTCCGCCAGTGGTGGCGATTGTGCTCGCACTGATCACAAAAGAGGTATACAGTTCTCTTTTTGTGGGGATTCTTGTGGGAGCGCTGTTTTATTCCGGAGGGAATTTTGAGAAAACCATGACTCACATTTTTGAGGGTGGGATTATCGGGGTTCTTTCGGATTCTTACAATGTGGGAATCCTTGTATTCCTTGTAATTCTCGGAGCAATGGTATGTCTCATGAACCGGGCAGGCGGCTCTGCAGCATTCGGACGCTGGGCGGGAAAGCACATTAAAACGAGAGTGGGAGCGGAGCTTGCCACTGTGCTTTTAGGTGTGCTGATCTTTATTGACGATTACTTTAACTGCCTGACGGTGGGAAGTGTAATGCGTCCTGTGACAGATAAACACAATGTATCTCGTGCAAAGCTTGCGTATCTTATTGACGCCACAGCAGCGCCGGTGTGTATCATTGCGCCGATTTCGTCCTGGGCGGCGGCAGTAAGCGGTTTTGTGGAAGGAGAGGATGGACTTTCTATTTTTGTCCGCGCCATTCCGTATAACTTTTATGCCCTTCTCACGATTGTGATGATGGTTGGAATGATTCTTATGAAAACAGAGTTCGGATCTATGGGCATTCATGAGTCAAATGCCTTAAAAGGCGATATTTATACGACTGCGTCAAGACCTTATGCAAATGATGAGGATAATGGGGAAGGAAATCCGAGAGGAAAGGTGATCGACCTTTTAATCCCGATTCTTTCTCTTGTGGTGTGCTGCGTGATCGGCATGATTTATACAGGAGGATTTTTTGAGGGAACAGATTTTGTGACAGCCTTTTCTCAGAGCGATGCTTCTGTAGGGCTTGCAATGGGAAGTTTTTTCGGCCTTTTGATCACCATTCTTCTTTACATGGTAAGACGTGTTATGACATTCCGGGATTGTATGAGCTGCATCCCTGATGGATTTAAATCTATGGTTCCTGCAATTTTAATCCTTACGTTTGCATGGACTCTGAAATCAATGACAGACAGTCTGGGAGCTGCTGACTTTGTTGCGAATGCCATGCAGTCTGTAGCGGGAGGATTTATGAATTTCCTGCCTGCAGTGATTTTCCTTGTTGGCTGCGGTCTTGCCTTTGCAACCGGAACTTCATGGGGAACTTTTGGCATTCTGATTCCGATTGTTGTTGCGGTATTTTCTGGCACAAACGAAGATCTTATGATCATTTCCATTTCTGCATGTATGGCAGGCGCCGTATGCGGAGACCACTGTTCTCCGATCTCGGATACTACGATCATGGCTTCTGCGGGAGCCCAGTGCGACCATGTAAATCATGTGTCCACACAGCTTCCTTATGCGCTGGTAGCTGCGGCAGTATCTTTTGTCTCCTACATTATAGCCGGCTTTGTACAGTCTGCATGGATTGCGCTTCCGGTTGCTTTTCTGCTTATGATGATTGTACTGTTTATTATTAAAAACGTATTCTCTGATCTGGAAGGGGCATAAAGAAAATGCGGAGTGCGAAGGCGCTCCGCAGACTTCTGCAAGAAAAATAACTTTACAAGTAGAGGTAAATATGTTACTATAAATCTTGTCGAGATTGGAAAAACAGTTCTCGAATATAATACGCACCTGTAGCTCAGTGGATAGAGCAGTGGTTTCCGGTGCCATGTGCGGGGGTTCGATTCCCTTCAGGTGTGCTGACTGGAACATCGGATGTTCCAGCGTGTTGTATTAATAAGGAGGACAAGAACTTGGATGATTTCAGAGAATGGTTGTCAGATAACCTTCGCTACTTCATGTTAGGCGGCGCAATTCTGATAATCGTGGCTGTATTGTTCTTTGGCATTCGTGCCTGTGTCGGAAATAAGAAGGGTAAAACCGATGCAGATAAGAACGTAGAAGCCCAGAACGACCAGGGAAATGTTCCTTCTTCCTCGACAAAAGATGGGGAGACTGACGACGGGAAGAAAGGCGCCAATCCCATGGAGAAAGCAAGTGCAGAAGTAACTGCACTGATGAAAAGCTATTACAAGGCTTTAGGGGATAAGGATATTGCGGCACTGAAGGCAATAGAGGTAGATTTGCCTCCGGCTGACGAGGCAAAGGTTACAAATGCGAAAGACTATATCGAAGGATATGAAGTAGGAGATGTCTATACCAAGAAGGGAATGGAAGACGGAACCTATGTGGTATATGTTTGTTTCAATTATATCTGTAAAGATATTGATACGCCAGTGCCTGCATTGAGCCAGTGCTATGTGATCACAGACAGCGAAGGCAATCTCAAAATTGATGGAGGAGCGGTAGAAGATACGGAAATTTCCGCATACACAGATAAGCTGAAATCCGATGACGATGTAAAAGAGCTTACAGCCAAGGTTCAGAAAGCAAATGACGATGCGCAGGCAAATGACCCTGCTCTTGCAGCGTTTCTTGCAGGTCTGGGCGAAGAGACAAATGCGTCCACACAGGCAGGAGAGGGAACAACTCTCACTGTGACGGAAGATTGTAATGTTCGTGCTGCGGCAGACGGAGAAGCCGAAATTATCGGAGGCTATTCCGCTGGCACAGAAGTTACAAAGACAGGTGAAGAAGGTGAGTGGATCCAGATTGACTATGAGGGAGAGACTGGATATATTCACAACAGCCTGTTAGAATAAAAATAATAAGGGATAAGAAACAGGCAGGAGTAAAAACTCCTGCCTGTTTTGCAGTGCATAATGGAAATCAGGATTCTTTTTTCATAGCTCCATACGCAATGCCGGATTCCATAGTAATTCCGTATTTTTCTGCGAGTTCATGTACAGTCACAAGCTCATAACCTTCTTTGATCAGTTTTGGAATAATGATCTCCGCTGCATCCACAGAAGTTTTGAAAATATCGTGCATAAGAATGACAGCGCCGTCTTCTGCGGAAGACATGACCGTGTCGACAATTTTCTGTACATCTTCTGTCTCCCAGTCCAGTGTATCTACAGACCAGAGCATCATGGGAGTTCCTACAGTGGAGCGCACGTTATCATTTATAGATCCGTAAGGAGGGCGCACAACGGTTGCGCCGTGTCCTGTGAGGTCATAAAGAAGCTTATCTACCGTTCCGATTTCGTTGGAAATCTCTTCAGCGGAAAGAGTGGTAAGATCTGTGTGGCTGTATGTATGGTTACCCAGTTCGCAGCCGAGTTCTTCCATGCGCTTTACTTCCTCCGGAAAGCTTTCGATTTCTTTTCCAACCATAAAAAAGGTGGCTTTTGCATTGTTTTTTTCCAGACAGTCTAAAAGACGCCCGGTAAAAGAACTGGGACCATCGTCAAAGGTAAGGGCGATGGTCTTTTTTTCTTTTGATTCTTCTTTTGATTCTTCTTTTGGCTTTTCTTTTTTGCTCTCTGTTTTTTTCTTGTCAGCTTTTTCGGGGGCTGGCGTTTCTTCCGGAACGTATCCTTCCTGAGAACCGTCCGGAAGCAGGTGGTAGCTTTCTCCGTCAACGGTAATATCGCCTGTCTGCATGATGCCGTCCAGATCAAAATAGTACCGTTTTCCGTCTTTTTTCAGCCAGCCTGTTTTCATGCTGCCGTCCTTATTGTTAAAATAATAGGTGTTTCCGTCTGCATCATATAACCAGCCGCGATAAGGCGTGCCGTCTACAAGAAAATACCAGATTCCGTCAATGGAAGTCCAGGTTCCTTTTTCTGCTTCGGGAGAAACCTGGTGAGGGGGAATGGTTTCGCTGGTGGAATCCGTATCCTCCGGTTTTGCATCAGACGGTTCTTCTTTTGAATCGCTATCCGCCTGAGGCTTGGATATAGTGTCGGAATCGGTATCCGAATCGCTGTCTCTGGCAACGAACATATCGGGCATATGCTGTCCCTCAATGGGTGACGGTGTGGAAGAGGACTGCGGAACAGCCAATCCAAAGGCGAGGCACATAAGAACGGCGATCAGAATCAACACCCGGCTGGTTCGTGGTTTACGGCCTGGCATAATCGTTCCTCCTGTTCATTTTGAAATACATTCCTATGATACAATAATCGACAGTAAAAAACAAGTGCACATGAAAAATACGTTGCCAATCAAAGAGAAAAAATATATAATAAAACAATGAGCGAAAAAATCAGAATTAATAAATTTTTAAGTGATGCAGGTGTCTGTTCCAGACGCGAGGCAGACCGTCTGATAGAGGAAGGAAGGGTTACAGTAAATGGAAAAACAGCCGTGCCGGGAGAAAAAACAGACGGTGCGGACTGTGTTCTCATAGACGGAAAGCCTGTAAAAAAAGAGGAACGGAAGGTTCTGCTTCTTTTTTATAAACCAAAAGGGATTGTGTGCAGTACGAAGCAGCAGCGAGATGAGATGACAGTTACCCAGTATCTTCATTATCCGCTTCGGATCTATCCGGTGGGGAGACTTGACAAAGAGTCAGAGGGACTTCTTCTTCTCACGAACCAGGGGGATCTTGTAAATAAAATCATGAAGGCAGGAAACTTCCATGAAAAGGAATATATTGTAAAGACAAACAAACCATTTCCAGATGACTTTGTTAAGAAAATGGGAGCGGGAGTACCTATTCTCGGGACGATAACAAGACCGTGTTTTGTTGAGCGTCTGGGAAGGGACTGTTTTCGTATTATTCTCACACAGGGATTGAACAGACAGATAAGACGAATGTGTGAATATTTCGGGTATCAGGTGGTATCCTTAAAAAGAGTGCGTATTATGAACCTCACACTTTCCGGGCTTGGAAAGGGACAATACAGAGAAATTACAGAAAAAGAGTGGAAAGAGCTGGAACAGATGTTGACCGGTTCTGTAAATCAGACAGTGCCAGGAGGAAATTATGGAAAAAAAGATACAGCAAATGAAAGAGCTTGTGGAACTGCTAAACAGGGCAGGAAAGGCGTATTATCAGGAAGACAGGGAAATCATGAGCAACCTGGAGTACGACCGTCTTTACGATCAGCTGGAAAATCTGGAAAAAGAAACGGGAACCGTTCTGGCAAACAGTCCAACGGTAAACGTAGGGTATGAGGTGCTGGAACAGCTTCCAAAAGAAGAACACGAAAGCCCCATGCTGTCTCTTGATAAGACAAAGGACAGAGAAGTCCTCCGGGAATTTATGGGAGAGCATAAAACGCTGCTGTCCTGGAAGCTGGACGGACTTACGATCGTTCTTACTTATGAAGAGGGAGAGCTTGTAAAAGCAGTTACAAGAGGAAACGGTGTTGTGGGAGAGGTGATCACAAATAATGCCCGTGTATTTGAGAACATTCCTCTGAAAATTTCCTATAAGGGAAGACTTGTTCTCCGGGGGGAGGCGATCATCACATACTCTGATTTTGAAAAGATCAATGCGGCGATAGAGGATGTGGATGCGAGATATAAGAATCCGAGAAATCTCTGCAGCGGCTCTGTGCGCCAGTTAAACAGTGAAATTACAGCGGGACGTCATGTGAAATTTTTTGCTTTTTCCCTTGTAAGCGCACAGGACGTGGATTTTCATAATTCCAGAGAAGAACAGTTTATGTGGCTGAAAAACCAGGGCTTTGACACAGTGGAATACCGGGCTGTGACAGGAAAAACTCTGGACGGGGCAATGGAATATTTTGAAAAAGCAGTAGAGATGAATGATTTTCCCTCAGATGGGCTTGTTGCTCTTTACGATGACATTGCATACGGGGATTCTCTTGGAAGAACTGCAAAATTTCCGAGAAATGCCTTTGCTTTTAAATGGGCAGATGAGATAAAGGAGACAACGCTTGTGGAAATGGAGTGGAGTCCGTCCAGAACGGGGCTCATTAATCCGGTTGCCATTTTTGAACCTGTGGAGCTGGAAGGAACGACGGTGAGCCGAGCCAGTGTTCACAATATAAGCATCGTAAAAGAGCTGGCTCTTGGGATTGGCGATACCATCCGTGTTTATAAGGCAAATATGATCATTCCACAGATTGAAGAAAATATCACAAGAAGCGGCTCTCTTGTGATTCCGGATCACTGCCCTGCCTGCGGTGAGGAGGCGAAGATCCGCTGTGAAAATGAGGTGGAAGCGCTTTACTGTACAAATCCGGAGTGCCCGGCAAAAAAAATAAAGGCGTTTACTCTTTTTACGAGCAGAGACGCCATGAATATTGACGGACTTTCCGAGGCAACGCTGGAAAAATTTATTGCAAAAGGCTTTATTCATGAATTTGCAGATGTTTTTGAAATTGAAAAATACAGGGATGAGATTGTGACAATGGAAGGATTTGGAGAGAAATCTTTTCAAAATCTCCTGGAAAGCATTGAAAAAGCGAAAGATACCACCTTGCCGAAAGTGATTTACAGCCTTGGGATTGCAAATATCGGTCTTGCAAATGCGAAAGTGATCTGCCGCCATTTTGATAACGACATAGAAAAAATACGTTGTGCAGATGTGGAGGAAATCAGCGCCATCGACAGTATCGGACCGGTGATCGCGGGAAATTTGAGCGCCTATTTTAAAAATGAGGAAAACAACAGAAAACTTTCAAGGCTTCTGTCCTGTCTGCGCATCAGGCAGGAGGAAACAGCAGGGGCGCAGATCCTCGCAGGTTTAAATTTTGTAATTACAGGAAGTGTGGAGCATTTTGCGAACAGAGGTGAAGTAAAGGAACTGATTGAATCTCTGGGAGGAAAAGTGACCGGCTCAGTGACAGGAAAAACAAACTATCTGATCAACAATGACAAAGCGTCCAATTCCTCAAAAAATAAAAAAGCAAAAGAGCTGGGAATTCCCATTTTATCAGAAGAGGATTTTTTACAACTGGCAGGACAGGAACAGGAGGACTAAAACATGCCGATTAAAATACAGAAAGATCTTCCGGTCAGGGAGATCCTGGAAAAAGAAAATATATTTGTAATGGATGAAAACCGGGCGATCCATCAGGATATACGCCCCATTCAGATTTTAATCCTGAATCTTATGCCTTTGAAGGAGGAGACGGAGCTTCAGCTTCTCCGCTCTCTTTCCAATACGCCGCTGCAGGTGGACGTGACCTTTATGGCAGTGGAAAGCCACGAATCAAAAAATACGTCCATGAGTCATCTGAATCAGTTTTATAAGATTTTCCCTGAAGTGAGGGAAAAGCGGTTTGACGGGATGATCATTACAGGTGCGCCTGTGGAGCAGATGGAATTTGAGGAAGTAGATTATTGGCAGGAGCTGACGGAAATCATAGACTGGTCAGAGAGCCACGTAACTTCTACGATTTATCTCTGCTGGGCTGCCCAGGCAGGGCTTTATTATCATTATGGATTAAAGAAACGTATGCTGGAACAGAAGATGTTCGGGCTTTTCTGGCATAAGGTGATGAATCGGAAAATTCCTCTTGTAAGAGGCTTTGACGATGTGTTTCTTGCTCCGCATTCCAGACATACGGAGGTTCCCATAGAAGATATTCACGCCTGTAAGGAGCTTACTGTCCTTGCGGAGTCTGAGGAGGCAGGGATTTTTCTTGCTATGGCAGACGGAGGCAGGAAAATTTTTGTTATGGGACATCCGGAGTATGACAGAGTAACTCTTGACGGGGAATATAAAAGAGATTTAAGCAAAAATCTTCCTATTGAAATTCCGAAAAACTATTATCAGAATGACGATTCCAGCAACCGCCCTCTCCTTACATGGAGAGCTCATGCCAATAATCTTTATACGAATTGGCTGAACTATTACGTTTATCAGAGTACGCCGTATGACCTGGAAGGAACCCCGTTTCTCAATAAATAGAATTTTATAAAAAATGCACAAAAAAGCTCGAAAAAGTTCACAGATTATTGAGAAAAACTGGGTTTGCAAAATAAGAAACTTTCTGCTATAGTAGAGCTCAGTTGGGGTAATTGAAAGCTATATATTTTAAGAAAGTAGAGGGAAATAATGCGTAAAAAATCTCATATATTGTTAGCTAGGTATCTGGCAGATCAGATGGAGGTATCAGAAAGCCTTCAGTCTCACAGAAAGGCATTTTGCCTGGGCAGCATTTTGCCGGATATTCGTCCGTCTTTTCTCACAAAGAAGCACGAGTTTTTTGGAACAATAGATGAAATTGAAAGTAAGATCACACGCCTTGTTGCGGTAGCGCCTGAAGACAGAAATGAGAGAGTTTACTGGAGACAGTTTGGCGAGGTCATTCATTATATGGCAGATTATTTTACTTTTCCGCATAACAAAACATATACAGGAACATTGATTGAACATGGACAGTATGAGAAGGCGTTAAAGAACGATTTAAAATCCTGCATTAAAAGCGGAGAAGCAGAGCGTCATGTAAAAGAAGCGATTTCTTTTGGCTGTCTTTCTGAGCTGTTTACATATATCAGTGAGAGCCATGAACAGTATTTGAGAAAAACAAGAAATGTGGCAGAAGATATAGAATTTATTCTGAATGTGTGCTTCCAGGTAATTCAGGGGATTTTTGTACTCTGTACCGGTGCGGCATATCAGCCCTGCCTGACTGCATGAAGAAATAGAAGAAATATCAGAGAACCGGGTACGTTTAGCCTGGTTCTTTTTTTGCAGAGATTTTAAGGAAATAAAAAGAAAAATAAATAAAAAGAAAAATAAATAAAAAATAAAATTTGAATGAAAACAATACATGAAGGTTTTGAAATATTGATTTCAAATTCCAGTTATGTTACAATATAACAGGTTATAATTCAGGATTAAGATTTCAGCAGACCTTTATATAGGGGAGTAAAGGGATGTTCAAGGAAAGAAGGGAGCATCTTTAAAATATGAAAAACAAATATGTCACAAAGTGTTTATGTATAACATTGATGTCTGCTATGATACTGAATGGAAGTCCGGCGGCTGTTATGGCTTCGGATATTCTTGCGTCAGAGAATGTTTCGGCCAGTGAGGATCTGTCCAGCCAGCCGGTTAAGCCTTCTGAATCACCGCAGCTTGAAACCCCGGAAACAGAGGTCCCGGAAGTCAGTCCAATGCCGGAAGATCCAACGCCAACACCTGGTGAACCGACACCGGAGATTACTCCGGCGCCAACACCTGGCGAACCGGCACCTGAGGTCAGTCCGACACCGACACCAGGTGAGCCGACGCCGGAAGTCAGTCCGACGCCGACACCGGGTGAGCCAACACCGGAGGTCAGTCCGATACCGACACCGGGTGAGCCGACACCGGAGGTAAGTCCAACACCAACACCGGAAGAACTGACACCTGTTTTAACAGAAAAAGCGCAGAAAGTAATTACAATGATTGAGAAAATGTCAGGTGTGAAACTGACTTTGAAGGATGAAGAGAAAGTTCGTTCTATTCGAAAGGTATACGATGAATTGTCTGAAGTGGAAAAACTGGCGGTCAGCAATTATAATGATCTGGTAGAAATGGAAAAAACGATTTCTGCTCTTTTGGTTGGAGATATTGTCGGTGACGGGACAGGAAAAGATGATCTGACAGACGGTAAGGGAGACAGCCTTACAGATAAGCCTTCCGTGCAGGTGGGACAGCCGGTATATTATACAAATATGGTTTCAAACCTTCATGCAGGAAAGGAATTTTATCTGGACAGTCTGAAAGAAAATTATAATCTTTCTTTTTCAGAAGATTTCGCAGGTGTAATGGAAGAAATTGAAAGAGAATATAAAGAAAAGAATAAACTGGCAGATGTAAGCGAGATGAGAAATCTGAAAACTACCACCTCCGAGGACAGACTCCTTGTGAGAAACTGGCAGGATATTCTGTCTGTTTATATTTATGAGCAGAGTAAAAAGGGCGCGGATACATATGTGCTGGACGCTTCCTGCAAGGAAGAGCTTGCCAGGATTTTTGGCGAGATGAATCCGGTCGTCCGCGACAAGAAAGATATTACAAAGGTATCTTACGGCGATTATCACATCAATAATTATATTAAGAAAAATAAAATTCCAAAAGAAGACAGAGCTGTTCTTAAAAAATATATGGAGACAGATTGCAAGCTTCTTTGTGCGGTTGTCACAGGAGCAAAGGGATTTGTGCGACAGAGCGTGGGAGACGACGTATCCGAGGAACGTGTAAATGTTATTTCAGCAGCATATTCTCTTGTAGGTGAAGTAGGATATTTCTGGGGCGGGAAATCAACCACTCTTGGAATGGATCCTAACTGGGGACAGGCGGCAGCCGTGACTGCGGAGGGAAGCAGAAGCAGCGGTACTGTGAGGGCATATGGTCTTGACTGCAGTGGATTCGTTACCTGGTCTGTGATCAACGGATACCAGAATCAGGGAATGCAGGCAGTAGTAGGAGACGGAACTTCCGACCAGTGGACAAAAGCAAATGTGGTGAGTGAGGCGGACGCACAGCCAGGAGATCTTGTGTTCCAGAGAGGACCGGAAGCAGGAAGTGATAATCATGTGGGTATTCTCTGCGGACAGACAGATGCGGGAGACTGGATTGCGGTACATTGTTCCTCCGGCAAAAACGGTGTGACGGTAGGAGAAGCATACAGCGCAAGTTTCCGTTATATCCGACAGCCTTCTTTCTATCCGACGGAGGAAGAACTGGTAGCAATGGAGGAAAGCAGAGACGCATTAGGTGCAGGGGAAGATATGACCTTATCTTCTGAGCTGTATAATGCCGTTGTTTCGGACGATGTGTTATTTGATGCAGAGGAGCCAAAAACCCTCATTGATAATTCTGTCGTAGAACCTTTTGTGTTTGCGGAATAAAGGAAAAGATAAAAACAGCTTCCTCTTTTGCGGAGGAAGCTGTTTTCTCTGTGAACGGTTGAAAGGAAAAGAAAAATGAGAAAAAAGAAATCCTTTTTAAGATTTTTTGTTTTTCTACTGATGCTTTTGATAGCGGCTGGGACGGGAGGTGTGTTTTTAAGCCGTGAACCGTCTGAAGTGACACGGCTTCGAAAGGCAGAGGTTCCGGAAGCAGATGAGGGACATCAGGAGTATTACTTTAAACAGCTTGACAAAGATGAGAAAAGAGCTTACCGGGAGATTCTGGAAGGCGTGAGAAAGAGAGAAGAGGAGTTTTATGTAACTCTTTCTGCAGATGATAAAGTGGATAAAGTATACCACGCTGTGCTGAAGGATCATCAGGAGCTTTTTTGGGTGCATAACAGAGAAACGATATATAAAACCACGTTTAAAGGCAGGGATTACTGCCTCTTTTCTCCCGGCTATTCTTATACGGAGGAGGAAATAAAAGAGATTTCAGAGGCAATGGAAACAGCTTTTCAGGAGGTTTTATCTCTGCTTCCGGCAGAAGCGGGAGCTTACGAAAAGGCAAAAACGGTATATACGTATCTGATCGATCTGGCATCTTATGAAGTATCTGAGCATGACCAGAGTATTGCAGGAATCTTCTGGAAAAAATCTGCCGTATGTGCAGGGTATGCAGGGGCGGCTCAGTATCTTCTGGAACGTCTGAATGTTCCCTGCATTTATGTGGAAGGAGATGCGGCAGACAGCGATCTGAGTCATGCCTGGAACATAGTGGAAATTGATGGGCAGAATTATTATATGGACGTGACGAACGGGGATCAGCCGGAATTTCTGGAAGGGGATGCAGCAGTTCTGAAGGAGCATAAAACAACGATGTACGATTATTTTTGCCCGTTTCCAAAGGAGTATGAAGCTATTTATACGCCGTCAGGGGAATTTACAGTTCCCTCCTGCAGTATGGAAGATAAAAATTTTTATGTATTAAATGATGCCTGTTTTGATACGTATGACTGGCAGGAGATTTATGAATACTGTTGTATGCGCCTTGATAACGGAGCTGCTGTTGTGCGGTTTAAATTCCGTACTCAGCAGGAGTTTGATAAGGCGTACAAAGACTGGATAGAGGGAAATTCAGCAGAAAAGGTGGCGCAGTATTATATGTCGCTTTACGGAAGAGAACAGATAGAATACCACTATGGTGTTCTGGAAAATTTGAAAACTATTTATTTTATGTTTTGAGAGGAGGAAGGGCATGACAGAGATTTTGACAAGAGTGATGGGCGTATTGCAGAGGGTGAGCGATATGAGCGAACTTTCCGGTGCTGCCACAGTTGTCTTCGGTGTGATTTTTGTTTTCGGACTTTTAAACTGTATTTTGGGATACCGGATCCTTCGTTTCTGGATGATGCTTTTCGGTTTTGGAATGGGAGCGGGTCTGGGGCTTGTGGCAGCCTTTTTGTCAGGAGTTGAGGGAAAAAGCGCCTATCTTGCGGCTATGCTGATCTTAGGTGTGGTTCTTGCGGCCATCTCCTTTCTGATATACAGAGCCGGTATTTTTATTCTGGGCGCCGGAATCGGAATGAGCCTTGGGGTTTACATACTTCATCCCACCACATCAGCTATGTTTTTTCTCTGCATTCTCATTGGTGTAGGGCTTGGATGCCTTGCTATGCGGTATGCAAGAGAAGTGATCATTGTGGGAACGAGCCTTCTTGGAGGCGTTATGGCAGGATTTTCTCTCGGAAAGCTTGGCGGACTTGCAAATGTTCCTTATGGTCTTGCCATGAGCGTGGGATTTGTGACTCTTGGAATGCTTCTCCAATTTGTAATCAATAAGCCGGAGTATGAGGAAGACGAAGAGGACGGGGAAAAGCTGGAAATGGGAAAGAAAAGAAAACAGGGAAGACATATGTCCGAGGAATTTTACGATCCCTATGCAGATGATTATGACCCCTATGACGATGATCTGTATGAAGAGGAAGAAATGGAAGAAGAGGATTTTCTGGAAAAAACACAGGTATATCAGCCGAAAAGAAAATCAGCCAAACGGGAAAGAAGGCAGAATGCAGGAAGAAAGCTTTAAAATGTACGAAGGAGAAAATGAGAGAGATGTATGATTTAAATGAGATATTGCTGAAATCTGTGGAGGCGGAGGCTTCCGACATTCATCTTACGGTGGGAAGGGCGCCAAGTTATCGAATCGACGGTTGTCTGATCCCGCTAAAAGGGGAAAGGCTGACTCCGCAGATGATGGAAGTTCTTCTGATGCCGATACTGGACGGAAGACGCAGAGAGGATCTGAGACAGACGGGACAGACGGATTTTGCGTATGCAGTCTCAGGCATGGGACGCTTCCGTGTAAATGTGTTTCGTCAGAGAGGTACTCTGGCTGCCGTGATCAGAAATCTTCCTTATGTGATTCCGGGACCGGAGGAGATCGGGCTTCCGGAAGAGATCACAGAGTTTACTGCAAAAAGAAGGGGATTGATTTTGGTAACAGGCCCTGCAGGCTGCGGAAAATCTACAACTCTGGCATCTCTGATTCAAAATATCAATAAGAAACATGCCCATCACATTATTACGCTGGAAAATCCAATAGAATATCTTCACAGGCATGATAAATCTATTGTAAATCAGAGAGAAATAGGAACAGATGCAGCGGACTATCCTCAGGCTCTCTGGGCTGCTGTGCGTCAGGATCCGGATGTGATCATGGTAGGAGAAATGAACGATATGGATACGATTTCTATGGTTTTAAATGCTGCAGAGAACGGACATCTCGTTCTTGCGAGTCTCCATACGACAGGGGCAGAGAATACAATAGAGAGAATCATAGATGTATTTCCTCCTGCAAAACAGCAGCAGATCCGGATACAGCTTGCTTCTGTTCTGGAATGTATTATTTCCCAACAGCTCATCAAGCGGGCAGACGGGGAAGGAAGAGTGGCGGCGATGGAGATCCTCACTGTGAATCAGGTGGTTCGCGGTCTGATCAGAGATGACAAAACCTATCAGCTTCCGTCAGTTATGCAGGCAGGGCGAAAGCTCGGAATGCAGACAATGGATGATGCGCTGTACGAACTTTATATCAGCCGAATCATTACGGCAGAGGAGACAGTTCTGTATGCGCAGGATCCAGCAGGAATGAATAAGAGAATCAATTTTATGTGGATGTAGGAGATGAGAAAATGGCAAAAGAAGCAAAGACAAATGCAATGCGGATGCTGGACAGAAAAAAGATACCGTACGAAACACTGACTTATGAGTGCAGCGAGTTTGTGGACGGAATGCACAGCGCAGACCTTACAGGTGCGCCTTATGAGCAGTCTTTTAAGACCCTTGTGATGGAAGGAAAAAGCGGCGGTTACTATGTGTTTGTCGTTCCCATTGAAAAAGAAGTGGACAGAAAAGCGGCTGCAAAATCCGTTGGAGAAAAATCGGTAGACATGATTCATGTAAAAGATATATTAAGTATTACAGGGTATGTGAGAGGCGGCTGCAGTCCGCTTGGCATGAAAAAACAATTTCCTACGGTATTTGACGCCTCTGCAGGAAAATTTTCGGAAATTTATGTAAGTGGAGGAAGGATTGGGCTCACTCTTAAAGTGCCGGTAGATGCTCTTTTGGAAGTGACAGGAGGAAAGCTTTCAGATATTACTGCATGATAGATATAGTAAAGAAAAAAGGTTTGGACTGCAAAAACAGCTCAAACCTTTTTCTGTGCAAAGAGGAGATTTAATTGTCCTCTGCGTCTTCTTCGTTTACTTCGAATACGTGGCGTTTCTTTGCCATTTCATCGCTTGCAAGATATTCGTCGTAAGTTGTGATCTTGTCAATTAAGGTTCCGTTTGGCAGGATTTCCATAATACGGTTTGCGGTTGTCTGCACAAACTGATGGTCGTGGGAGGTGAAAAGAATGACTCCCGGGAATTTGATCAGTCCGTTATTTAAAGCTGTGATAGATTCCATATCCAGATGGTTGGTCGGCTCGTCAAGAATCAGGATATTTGCACCGGAGATCATCATCTTGGAAAGAAGGCAGCGAACTTTTTCTCCACCGGAAAGTACGCGGACACGTTTTACGCCGTCTTCTCCAGGGAAGAGCATACGACCCAGGAAACCGCGGACATAAGTTGCGTCTTTGATCTCGGAATACTGTGTCAGCCAGTCTGTGATCGTAAGGTCGTTGTCAAATTCCAGAGTGTTGTCTTTCGGGAAGTAAGCCTGTGAAGTAGTTACACCCCATTTGTAATTTCCTTCGTCCGGTTCCATTTCACCCATAAGGATTTTGAAGAAGGTCGTAGTGGCAAGCTCATTTGCACCTACAAAAGCAACCTTGTCGTCGTGCCCCAGAGTGAAGGAAATATTGTCAAGAACTTTTACGCCGTCAATGGTTTTGGAAAGATTCTCAACCATAAGAACCTCGTTTCCGATTTCGCGGTTTGGACGGAAATCAATGTACGGGTATTTACGGCTGGACGGA
>URMH01000052.1 GCA_900549015.1 uncultured Blautia sp. | reverse complement strand
TGCATTGTAGATGTCTGGCTCAGACTCTTTGTCAAGGTCGATAACTTTTGCATAGCATCCGCCTTCGAAGTTGAATACACCATTGTCATCCCAGCCGTGCTCGTCATCACCGATAAGAAGACGTTTCGGGTCTGTGGAAAGTGTAGTTTTTCCTGTTCCGGAAAGACCGAAGAAGATTGCTGTGTTTTCGCCGTTTAAGTCTGTGTTTGCAGAGCAGTGCATGGAAGCGATTCCTTTTAATGGAAGGTAGTAGTTCATCATGGAGAACATACCTTTCTTCATTTCTCCGCCGTACCATGTGTTTACAATAACCTGCTCGCGGCTTGTGATGTTGAACATAACTGCTGTCTCAGAGTTTAATCCTAACTCTTTGAAGTTTTCAACTTTTGCTTTAGAAGCATTGTATACGATGAAGTCAGGCTCAAAGTTCTCAAGCTCTTCTGCTGTTGGCTGAATGAACATATTTGTAACAAAATGAGCCTGCCAAGCTACTTCCACAATAAAACGGATTGCCATACGTGTATCTTTGTTGGCACCGCAGAATGCGTCTACAACGTAGAGTTTTTTATTGGAGAGCTCTTTTAATGCAAGGTCTTTTACAGTATCCCATGCTTCCTGGGATGCTGGGTGATTGTCGTTTTTGTATTCGTCAGAAGTCCACCATACAGTATCTTTGGAATTTTCGTCCATAACGATAAATTTGTCTTTAGGAGAACGGCCTGTGTAAACGCCAGTCTTAACGTTAACAGCGCCCAGTTCACTTTCCTGACCTTTTTCGAAGCCTTCAAGCTCAGGTTTTGTTTCCTCAGCGAATAACAATTCATAAGAAGGGTTGTGAACGATTTCAGTTGTTCCTGTGATGCCATACTTGGTTAAATTCATTTCTGCCATCTTACATGTACCTCTTTTCTTTTTAATTAAGATAAGCACACCTGGAAAAAGCAGGTGCTTCTATCCGTTCTGAAAGAAGTGAAAGTAGCACTTCTAATCTATATTATACATATTTGCTACAAGAAATCAACAAAAAAAATTCTGTTTTTTCAAAATCGTTTAAAATTTAACAACTCTGAAAAATCTGATTGACAACGGGAAAATATTTTTACATACTGAGTTAGCCAAAACTAATTAGATGAAACTAACTAAAAGGAGAAGAAGCGATGCGACATAAAAGGATGATGAAAATTTTCTGGATGATTCTTGGCTTTGTTTGTTTTGGAACCGGTACTCTGGGCGTTGTGCTTCCTGTTTTGCCCACCGTTCCTTTTTATATGGGAACGGCATTCTGTTTTGCAAAAAGCTCAGAAAAACTATATGCCTGGTTTAAAAAGACAGCGCTTTATAAAAAACACCTGGAAAGTTTTGTGGAGGAGCGCTCCCTGTCAGCAGGGGCAAAAATCTGCATTTTCGGAACGGTTACTGCGTTAATGATGATCGGATTTCTTTTTATGAAAAATGCTCCGGCAGGAAGAATTTGTCTTACGGCAGTATGGGTGTGGCATTTCTGGTACTTTTTTGTGCGAATAAAAACAGCGAAAGGAACGGTATCATGATTAAGAAAAGATTGATTCAATTATTGGCTCATGCGAAACGGCATATTGTTTTCCAGGTAATGTGGAAGTGGCTGTCCCTTCTTTGTCAGATTATTATGGTGGGGACGGTCTCTTTTCTTCTGGAAAAAACCTTAAATAAAGAACTGTCAGAACAATATATACTCCTGGGCGGGGCTTTTGTTGCGGCGGCTATGCTGCTTCGGTTCTTTTCGGACAGACAGGCTGCTTTTTCTTCTTACAGAGCAAGCGCAGATGTAAAAGGGATTTTAAGAGAAAAGATTTATGAAAAGCTGTTAAGAATGGGTGCGTCCTACAGAGAAAATGCGGCAACTTCTGAGGTGGTGCAGATGGCAGCAGAAGGTGTGGAGCAGCTTGAGATTTACTTTGGAAAGTATTTATCTCAGTTTTTTTACAGTTTACTGGCTCCTGTCACGTTATTTTTTGTTCTTTCTTTTATCAATATAAAGGCAAGCCTGATCCTCCTGATCTGTGTGCCGCTGATTCCTGCTTCTATTATTGCCGTGCAGAAACTGGCAAAAAAACTTTTGAATAAATACTGGGGGATTTATACAGAGCTGGGAGATTCATTTCTGGAAAATCTTCAGGGTCTTACCACGCTGAAAATTTATCAGGCAGATGAGCAGAAGGCAGAGGAAATGGATCGGGAATCCCAGCGTTTCCGTCAGATTACCATGAAGGTTCTCACCATGCAGTTAAATTCTACAAGCGTGATGGACATGATCGCGTACGGAGGGGCTGCGGCAGGTATGATTGCGGCGATTTCCGAGTTTGCAAAAGGAAACGTAGCTTTCGTAGGAACGTTTATGATCATTCTGCTGGCATCAGAGTTTTTTATTCCTCTTCGCCTTCTGGGATCGTTTTTCCATATTGCAATGAATGGAATGGCGGCAAGTGATAAAATTTTTGCTCTTCTGGATTTGCCGGAGGAAGAAGGGGAAAAGAAGTCCCTGGCAGAGGGAGAAATTTCAATTTCTCTCACAAATGTACAGTTTTCCTACGAGAAGAAAAGGGAAATCCTCAAAAATGTATCTATGGATCTGCCTGCGGGAAGTTTTCTTTCTGTTGTGGGCGTATCCGGCTGTGGAAAGAGTACCATTGCGGGAATTTTGATGGGAAGAAATAAAAATTACAAAGGCAGTGTTAAAATTCAGGGACAGGAACTTTGTGATATTTCAGAAAAAAGTCTGATGGAACATATTACGTTTGTAGGTCACAACAGCTATCTTTTTAAAGGAACGGTTCGCGACAATTTAAGAATGGGGAAAAAAGACGCTTCGGAAAAAGAGATGGAAGAAGTATTAAAACAGGTAAATCTTTATGGATTTATAAAGTCGCAAAAAGGACTGGATACGCCTGTGCTGGAACGCGGCAGCAATTTTTCCGGAGGACAGAGACAGAGGCTTGCGATGGCAAGGGCTCTTTTACATGATACGCCGGTGTATATTTTTGATGAGGCTACTTCGAATATTGATATGGAAAGCGAAGAAATGATCATGGAAGTTATCCGTATGCTTTCCAAAACAAAAACAGTGCTTCTGATTTCTCACAGACTGGCAAATGTAATGGAAAGCGACAGGATTTATATGATGGAAAAAGGGAAAATCGTGCAGTTTGGAACACACGAGAAACTGATAGAACAGGAAGGGGCATATAAGAAGCTTTTCTGCAGTCAGAAAGAGCTGGAAGCCTACAGTATGAAAAAGAGAAAGGCGGTGGCAGAATGAGAGAAGAGAAGAAACGAAGAAAAGGGATTGCGATTATGAGGCAGCTTACAGGGCTTGTAAAGCCGCTGATACCGATCATGTGTGCCGCTGTTTTTCTGGGAGTCCTTGGATATTTGTGCGCTATTTTTCTCACAGTAGTTGCCGGGTATGGTCTTCTGGGGCATATTTTTGAGGAAAATGTTTATTCTGTTGGAAAACTGGCTGTTATCTTATTGCTTTTGGCTGTTTTGCGCGGGATTCTTCATTATGGAGAACAGTACTGTAATCATTTTATTGCGTTTAAGCTTCTGGCTGTTATCCGTCACAAAGTGTTTGCAGCTCTTCGAAAGCTTTGTCCTGCAAAACTGGAAGGGCGGGAAAGAGGAAATTTAATATCTGTGATCACCACAGATATTGAGCTTTTGGAGGTGTTTTATGCACACACCATTTCTCCGATCGCGATAGCGATTTTTACATCGGGCATTATGGTTGCGTTTATAGGAAAACAATATCTGCCGGCAGGCATTATAGCGTTTGCGGCATATGTAATAATTGGTGCAGTACTTCCTCTTTTTAATGGGAAAGCCGGAGCAGATGACGGTATGGAGTTTCGGGATTCTTTTGGAGAATTAAACAGTTTTATTCTGGATTCTCTTCGCGGTTTAGATGAAACCATTCAGTTCCACCAGGGAAAAGAGCGGACAGAAAAAATGAAAAAGAAATCGTATCAGTTAGGAGAAATGCAGAAAAAACTGAATCGTCATGAAGCATTCCAAAGCTCCCTGACCAATTTCTTTATTTTATTGTTTTCTTTTGTGATGCTGTTTTTTATGCTCTGGAATTATGAAAATGGAAATGTAACGTATCAGGAAATGATTCTTTCTGTCATGGGCATGATGGGATCTTTTGGACCGGTAGTGGCTCTTTCCAATCTGTCTAATAATCTGAATCAGACGCTTGCCAGTGGAGAAAGAGTTCTTTCTCTTTTGGAGGAAACGCCTCAGGTAAAAGAAACAGAGGGAAAAGAAGCGACTGTGTTTAAAGGGGCAAAAGCGGAAGGTGTGAGCTTTTCTTATGAGGAAGAAGAAATCTTAAAGGATTATACCATTTCTTTCCCAAAAGGCAAGGTTGTGGGCATTCACGGAGCGAGTGGTTCTGGAAAGTCCACACTTTTAAGGCTTCTTATGCGTTTCTGGGACGCAGAACGGGGAACCGTTTCCATTTCGGGAAAGAATATAAAAGAAGTAAACACACAGGATTTAAGAAATATGGAATCTTATGTAACACAGGAAACGTATCTTTTCCACGATTCTCTTGCGAATAATATTGCGGTGGGAAAACCGGGAGCATCTTTGGAGGAAATTCAGGAAGCGGCAAAGAAAGCGGCTGTTCATGACTTTATTATGAGTCTTCCAAAAGGTTATGAAACAGAAGCAGGAGAGCTTGGAGATACTTTGTCGGGAGGGGAGAAGCAGAGGATTGGAATCGCAAGAGCTTTTCTTCATGATGCGCCGTTCCTTCTTTTAGATGAGCCCACAAGCAATCTGGATTCTTTAAATGAAGGAATGATTCTGAAAGCGTTAAAGGAATCCCGAAAAGATAAGACAATCGTTCTTGTCTCTCACAGAGAATCAACGATGAATCTCGCTGACGTAGTATATGAAATGGAAAACGGAAGAATTTCGTGATAATTGCCCTGGCAAAGAATTGCTGGGGTATATTTTTGGTTAATATTTACACAAAACAGATGATTTTACACAAAATAAATGGTATAATGAATTAATTATCTGAGATGGGGAAGAGAAAAGAGAAAAGAGAAAGGAGACAGAAGAATCATGAATGCAGATCATAATGAAAACCTGACAGAAGAGGAGAAGCAGAATATAAAAAAATCAAAGAAAATGTTTCTCCTTGCCATAGTTGTGGGTGTATTGGGCTTTGTCGTTTTGATAGCAGCCTGTTCGGCAAAGGAATCGCCGGAATGGGTTCAATGGGGCGGCATAATTTTCATGCTGCTTTGCAGCATTTGCGCAATTTGGCTGATATATAAGTCGGCGCCTGATCTGATAGGGTACGAGGCGGTAAAAGAATGGGAAAAAAATGAAAAAAGAACGCTTTTCCAGATGTCCGGCATGAGCAGAGGCGAGATTGAAAAACGCTTTGAGAGCAGGAAATTTACAAAAACAGAGGGAGAGTATTATTGGAAGAAAAAATTTTATTTTTCGAAAGATTTTATACATTATTATGTGCGATGCGTAACCTGCACAGATGTGGAAGAGACGATAGAAAGAGAAATTGAGTATTTTAATTCCCGGGAACGGAAGGGAAGAAATTTATGCCTGATACTTTTTCTTTATTTAAAAGACGCGGATGAAGATGTATGGGAAACGATTAAACAGACCGGAATTTCTTACCTGGTAGACGAATCGGTTATGCCGGCTGAGACTTCCGCTACGATTGTGCCGGTAGGAGTGGATACATCTACAGGAACGGCGCGTTTTCTTGATGTGGGAAAAGGAATCCACATCTCCTTGTATGCGCACGGCTGCAAAATTATAAAAGAGCTTTCAGAAAGCAGATAAAAACAGGGGAGGAAAACCTCCCCTGTTTATATTTCGTTTGGATAATGGACGCCCTCAGGCAGCGGATCCCATTCATTTAATCCAAGACTCTGTTTGAATTTTGCCTGTTCCAGCGTAAGAGTTACCGGATCGTCGGCGAGATATTCGATCAGCTCATCAATACCTTCCCTTGTTACATTATTTACAAGAAAAATACGCTGGCAGCCCGAATTTATCAGCCATTGTTTTACCATAGGAATGTTGGCGTAAGGAGAATCTGTTTTTGTGATAATTCCAATAATAGGACGCAGGATAAAAGCGCCCAGACATGGACTGAAAAGATTATACGGCTCATCTGCTGCCTGGACAATTCCCACTACATCGGCCTCAAAAGAAAAACAGGCGAGTCCTACGCTGAAGCGTTTAGATTCTGCATATTCTCCGGGAGAGTCGATGGTATCATCGTCTGTAATGGTGTACTGCGTTTTTTCGTAATGCAGCTCTTCTCCTTTTAGCGCCTGTGTTAAAGAAGTTTTGCCGGCTTCGCTTCGTCCCATTAAAAATAATTTCTTCATAATTATATTGCTCCGATTGTTTTAACTTCTGTGTATGTCACAGGTCTGAAAACCCAGGTCGTCATGGAAATAGCGGACAACTTCTTCCACTGCAGTCTGCACCTGAGAAAGGTTTCCGGTGATAATAAGAGAACCGCAGAAACGATCCATAAATCCAATGTCCACAGAGGCGCTTTTGAGTGCTACGTCAGCAGCGACCACAACAGCCTCCCAGGGAGTGAAACGGATAAGACCAAGAGATTCTCCCGTATGGTTTTCTCCTTCGTGAACTCCGATGTGAAGCCCCAGATTCTGGTAAACAGAAGTCTGGGAAGTGCTGATAATATGGGCAAGGCAGACTTCTTTTCCGGGAACGCGAACACGGGTCATGCGGAGGCGTTTCCCTTTCAGATGCTCATAGTCATCATGGAACAGCTTTTCCAGCAGTTCTTCCTTTGTTATACGGGTCATGTTTTACACTTCCTATCTCTTTGTGATGTCACAGACTACATATCCGAGAGAATCTCTGAAAAAGGTTACGATTTCTGTCAGAGCTGACATAACATCTGAAATTTCTCCGGTAATGATAAGCGTACCTGTAAAACGGTCTGCAAATCCAAGATATACATTTCCGCTTTTTACTGCAATATCAGAAGCGATGACAGCAGATTCCGGCGGCGTCATATTCATAATTCCAATGGCAGAAGAGCGATAATCAAGCTGTGGGTTTAATCCAAGCTTCTGATATACAATAGGAGCCGGACTTCCCATAACGTGGGCAAAGGTAATTTCTTTCCCGGCTACTGTTTCCTGCACAATTCTGATTTGTTCTTCGTGGTTATTTGACATTTTTTAAACCCTTTCTTTCTATATACATAAGTAAATGATACTATCTGGAAGAGCGCCTGTCAAGCGGAGAAAACAGTGACTTTTTTGTTGAGGTTAAGAGCGGGGAATGGTAAAATGAAATAAGAAAAAAGCGAACAGAGCACGGAAATTTTTTATCTGGAAAGGCGTATTTATGAATACAAAAGAAAATATTTTGGACGCGTGGATTCTAGTGGAAAATCTGTCGGAGGGTTCTGTTGAGCCGGGAGAGCAGGGAATGATGACTCTGGACAGAGAAACAGAAAACTGGGAAGAACATTTCAGAGAGTTTTTACAGCAGAATAAAGAAAAGGAAAAACTTTCAGATAAGGCATTTCAGAAGTCAGGGATTGTGTTGTTTCTGGGGATTTTTGATTTTGATGAAGTGATTGACATTCTGAAAAAGAAGTATAATCTTGAGGATACATACGAAGACAGAAGTAAATCGAAAAAATTTACAGCGGCTCTCTTTTTTGACAAAGATCTGCAGTTTCTGGGAAATAAATTTTTCTATACAATGAGCGGATATATCCGAAATTATGGAGATTTTCCAAAAGATATAGGAGAAGAAGAACGTAATCTGAGCGATGAAATAAGAGGAAAATTTGAAAGAGAGAGAAATAAAGAAAATGGTTTTCACTGTGTTATTACGTGGATTTTAAGAGAATGTATATAATATTATTATAGATAGGAAACTATCTTCGGGAGAGTTCCTGCCATATAAGTGGAAGATTTTAAACTCGGGAGAGCTCCTGCCATATAAGTGGAGAATTTTAAACTCAGGGGAGCATTTGCTCCCTTTTTTTAGTTAAAGGTCAAGAGGAGAAATGAATGGAACAATTCAAATTATATAGTGTTTCAGATGAATATGTGGAGTGGCTTCGTAAAGACTTTCCAAATGTGTATTCTAATAAAATTAGTTCCAGAACACATACAAGAAAATATTTGGGAGTAGTATTACATATAGGAAAATATAATTATTACATACCGATGTCTTCGCCAAAAGATTCTGATTATCAAATAGCCGGAGCGAATAAAGTAATAAAAAAGAGTATTATACCGATTATCCGAATTGTAGTAAAAAATATATCGGGTGAAAAAGAATTAAAAGGAACATTAAGAATCAGCCATATGATTCCAGTGCCAGATTCAGAACTTGAATTATATGATTTAGAAAATGAAGCAGATAGCGCATATAAAGATTTTGTGCGATGTATTTGAAAAAAATGAAAGATTTTAAGAAACCGTTGCCTGTTTCGTCCTGATATGTTATACTCATACCAATTTGAGTGAAAGAGGTGAAAAGATGTTTAATTTTTTCTGCAGATAATATTAGAATATATAATAATATCAGTTGATGGTATTATTATGTCTGTTGCAGAAAAGTTAAACGCTTTCTTTGATATAATTCCCCTGTTTAATAGGAGGATAAACCTGAAAGAATGAGCTGTAGAAGTGAACTTTTCTGCAGCTCTGTTTTTATGTTATGGGAAATTCCTTTGTAATGTTCCACAACATAAAAACGCTTCCGTAGAATCGCACTGCGGCGGAAAAGAAGTAGGTCGCTAAGTGCCCCGCCGCAGACGGAAAATCCTGCGAGCAGGATTCTCTTTTAGCAGGAAAGGGGAATTTTATATGTCAGTGATCAAAGTAGAAAACCTTACATTTTCGTATGATACAAGCTGTGATAAGATATTTGATAACGTAAGTTTCCAAATTGATACGAACTGGAAACTTGGATTTACAGGCAGAAATGGCAGGGGAAAAACCACTTTTTTAAAGTTGCTTCTTGGAAAGTATGAATATCAGGGACGGATTTTAAGTTCTGTACAATTTGATTATTTTCCATATGAGGTAAAAGATAAAAATGTAAGAACCGAAGAAGTTTTAAGAGAGGTCTGTCCTGTGGCAGAAACCTGGGAATTTATGCGGGAACTTTCGTATCTTTCCATGGAAGCGGAAGTTTTGGAAAAGCCGTTTGGTCTTCTTTCCCAGGGAGAGCAGACAAAGGCACTGCTTGCGGCTCTTTTTCTTAATGAAGGGCATTTTCTTTTAATTGACGAGCCGACCAATCATCTGGATATGGGAGCAAGGGAGCTGGTTTCCGCTTATTTAAAACGAAAAAGAGGATTTATTCTTGTGTCTCATGACAGGGCGTTTCTTGATGGTTGTACAAATCATATTTTATCTTTAAATAAGACGGATATTGAGGTGCAAAGCGGAAATTTTTCTTCCTGGCTGGAAAATTTCGAGAACAGGCAGAAATTTGAAGAGGCAGAAAACGTGCGTCTTCAAAAAGATATTCGCCGTCTGGAAAAGGCGTCAGAGCGCACATCCGGCTGGTCAGATAAAACGGAGGCTTCCAAATATGGAAATGGACCGGTGGACAGAGGATATGTGGGGCATAAGGCGGCAAAAATGATGAAGCGTTCCAAGATTATCGAAACAAGGACGCGGCGGGCGTTAGAAGAAAAATCAAAGCTCCTTCAAAACAGGGAAAGCACGGAGAATCTGAAGCTCTTTCCCCTGGAATATACACAGGATACGCTTGCTTCGTTTTCGGAGGCTGTGATATATTATGATGGAAAACCGGTGTGTCGCCCGGTGTCTTTTTGCATTCAAAAGGGTGACAGAATTGTTCTTGACGGTAAAAACGGAAGCGGAAAAAGCAGTCTTTTAAAGCTTCTGGCAGGAGAGGAAAAGACGTATACGGGAATCGTGGAGAAGGGGAGAAATCTCATTATTTCCTACGTCCCTCAGGATACATCATGGCTTCAGGGAAATCTCAGTGATTTTGCAAGAGAAAATAGAATTGAGGAAAGTCTTTTTAAAGCACTTTTACGGAAGCTGGACTTTGACAGAGTACAGTTTGAGAAAGACATGAGCGAATTTTCCAGCGGACAGAAGAAAAAGGTTCTTCTCGCAAAAAGCCTCTGTGAAAAGGCGCATTTGTATGTATGGGACGAGCCCTTAAATTTTGTGGATCTGTATTCCAGAATGCAGATAGAAGCTCTGATAAGAGAATATAAGCCGACAATGGTTTTGGTGGAGCATGATAAAGCCTTCCGGGAAGAGATCGGCACAAAACACATTTTAATAGAAAAGGAGAGAGAATGAGTACAGAAGAAAAATACAGATGTCTGAATAAAGACGCCATTAAATATATTGCAATGTTTACCATGCTTTTAAACCACATTGCAACTGTTTTTATGGATCCGGAGTCTGCAGCAGGAACTATTTTTATTTACGCAGGATATTTTACAGCTCCTGTTATGATTTATTTTCTTTTGGAAGGATATGAATATACCCGTTCCAGAAAAAGGTATCTTGGCAGATTGTTTTTATTTGCAGTTATTTCTGAACTGCCGTTTTGTCTGGCGCTTACGCAGGAAGGAGTTCTTGAATTTTATGGATTCAATATGCTGTTTACCTTATGCCTTTGTTTCCTGCTTATTTATATAGAGCGGGAAATGACGCATATGGCAATGCGTAATCTGCTGATCGTGATGATCTTTGCAGCAAGTATGTTTTGCGACTGGGCGATCATAGCCCCTGCGTTTACGTTGTTTTTTATTCATGGAAGGATAAATGAATCAGCAATGAAGAGGGCGTTTGTAAAGGCGGCAGCTTTCTTTGGAGCCATTAATTTCCTGGGGGGAATCGGAACCTTTCCCGTATGGCAGAATCTTTTGTATGCAGTTTTGTCAATGACGGCAGTAGGGGCGGCAGGCTTTTGTGTCACTGTACTTTATAATGGAAAGAGAATGGAAAAGGGAAAAAATTTTTCCAAATGGTTTTTCTATATTTTTTATCCGGCGCATCTTTTGCTTTTAGGGGGAATTCGAATTTCTCTTCTGTGATTTTTGGATAAAATAAAAAAGAGAAAGGTATATCTCTTGAAAAAATCTCTTTTGTATGGTAAACTTTTAGCAGATTAAAATGAAGAGGTGAGAATATGAGCCTTAAAATTCCAATCGAGACGTCTGCCAGACATATTCATCTGTCTCAGGAAGATTTTAAAAAATTATTTGGTACAGATGCAGAGATGCACTATACAAAGGAATTAAGTCAGCCGGGGCAGTATGCCTGTGAGGAGAGACTGACGGTAACAGGACCAAAGGGGAGCTTTGAGCGTGTTATCGTTTTAGGACCTTGCCGTTCGGCTACTCAGGTAGAAATCTCTGTGACAGATGCCCGAAAGCTGGGAGTTCCCGGTGTGATAAGACAATCCGGGGATATAGCAGGAACTCCAGGGTGTATTCTTACAGGACCATGCGGTCAGATAGAATTGAAGGAAGGCGTTATCGTTGCAAAGAGACATATTCATATGACGCCTAGCGATGCCATTCGCTGTCGTGTGTCAGATAATGAAAGTGTGTTTGTTATTACTAACAGTTATGAACGTTCGCTGATTTTTTCAGATGTTGTGGTGCGTGTAAGCCCTTCTTTTCGCCTTGCTATGCATGTAGATACAGATGAAGCCAATGCTTTTGCAAATGAGACAGACCCAAGCGGCGTAATTTTGAAGCTATTTGGAGGAAGTACTTATAATCTGCAGTCCTGGGCAGATGAAATTCAGCAGGGGATTTATCGTTGAGAAGGCAGAAATTATTATAGAAAAAAGAATCCTGCGAGCAGGATTCTTTTTTCATGTTATGAGAGAAGAATGATTATAAAATTTTCGTTGTCCACTTGCTGCAGTCCCACACCTCGGATACTACATCTCTGTAGAATTCCGGCTCATGGCAGATGAGAAGGATACTGCCCTTATATTCTTTTAAAGCCTGTTTCAGAGCGTCCTTTGCATCTGCGTCAAGATGGTTTGTGGGCTCGTCGAGAAGAAGGATATTTGTCTCTTTATTTACAAGCTTACAGAGACGTACTTTTGCCTGCTCTCCTCCGCTTAATACACGAACCTGGCTTTCAATGTGCTTTGTAGTAAGCCCGCATTTTGCAAGTGCAGAGCGCACCTCATACTGGGTGTAGGAAGGAAATTCTGCCCAGATTTCATCAATACAGGTTGTCTTGTTGTCGCCCTTTACTTCCTGCTCAAAATATCCAATCTGGAGATTTTCTCCCAACTCACAAGTACCTTTCAGAGATGGAATCAGTCCAAGAATACTTTTTAAAAGCGTTGTTTTTCCGATTCCGTTTGCTCCTACAAGAGCGATTTTATGTCCTCGTTCCATAGCGATGGAAATTGGTTTGGAGAGAGGTTCCTGATAGCCGATCACAAGGTCTTTTGTCTCAAAAATATACTTGCCGGGAGTGCGGCCTGTCTTAAAGTGAAATTCCGGCTTCGGTTTTTCTGCTGCCAGTTCGATCACGTCCATTTTGTCCAGCTTTTTCTGTCGTGACATTGCCATATTTCTTGTGGAAACGCGGGCTTTGTTTCTTGCAACGAAGTCCTTTAATTCGCTGATTTCCTGCTGCTGACGGCGGTAAGCTGCCTCAAGCTGGGCTTTTTTTACAGCGTAGACTTCCTGGAAATGGTCATAATTTCCTACGTACCGGTTCAGCTCCTGATTTTCCATATGGTAAACAAGATTGATGACCTCGTTTAAGAACGGAATGTCGTGGGAGATAAGAATAAAGGCATTTTCGTAGTCAAGAAGATAACGCTTCAGCCATGCAATGTGTTCTTCATCAAGATAGTTTGTAGGCTCATCAAGAAGGAGAATGTCCGGTTTTTCCAGAAGCAGTTTTCCCAGAAGTACCTTTGTTCTCTGACCGCCGCTCAAATCTGTAACATCGCGCTCAAGACCAATGTCGAGAAGTCCGAGGGCACGGGCAACCTCCTCCACCTTTGCGTCAATTACATAAAAATCGTGAAGGGTCAGATTGTCCTGAATGGTTCCGAGCTCCTCCATCATTTTGTCCATTTCTTCCGGGGAAGCGTCTCCCAGAGCGTCGCAGATTTCGTTCATTCTTGCTTCCTGTTCAAAAAGCCAGGAAAAGGCAGATTTTAATACGTCGCGAATAGTCATTCCTTTTGTGAGGACAGTGTGCTGATCCAGGTATCCTACGCGCACGTTTTTTGCCCATTCGATTTTTCCCTCGTCGGGCATGAGATGGTTCGTTACAATATTAAAGAAGGTAGATTTTCCCTCGCCGTTTGCGCCTACAAGGCCAATATGCTCTCCTTTTAAAAGACGGAAGGAGACATCGTTAAAAATGGCGCGGTCTCCAAATCCGTGTGTCAGGTGTTCTACATTTAAGATACTCATAAGTGTTTTAATCCTCCGATGCTTCTTTTAATTGGGAAATATCCGGCTCTGCCATCAGGGAATAATTCGTGTAGTATACCACAAATCCCGGCTTGGCTCCGCCCGGTTTTTTTACGTGTTTTTTCTGAATATAGTCAATTTCTACTTTGGGGGCAGTGCGTCCCTTGGAATAGTAGGCGGCAAGGCGTCCCGCTTCCTCAAAGGTGCGGTCAGGAAGTTCTCCGTCCTTTGTTTTTACAACCACATGGGAGCCCGCCATTTTTTTTGCGTGGAACCACCAGTCGTTTCCTGTTGCAAATTTAAAGGTGAGCTCATCGTTCTGGAAATTATTTTTTCCTACATAAATGTCAAAGCCGTCGCTTGATATGTAATGGAAGGGCTTTGATTTTGCCTGCATTTTTGCGCCTTTTTTACCGGAGTAATGGCGCTTGATGTAGCCGTACTGGGTAAGCTCTTCTTTAATCTGGGAGAGATCGCTTTCAGAGCGGGCAATGTCAAGGGCATTGGAGATGGACTCCAGATGCTCGATCTCGCTTTCCGTATCTGCAATCTGTGTGGTAAGCGCCTCCTCGGTACGCTTCAGCTTCGTGTACCTGTCAAAATATTTTTTTGAATTTTGGGCAGGGGTGAGCGTTTCGTCAAGAGGAATGGTGATTTCTTCATTTGTATAATAATTTAATGCCTGAAGAGATCTGCTTCCCTCTGGAAGGTTGTATCCGTAGGTGTTGATCAGTTCTCCGTAAACTTTGTATTTATCTTTTTTTGAAGTATCTTTCATCTGTTTCTGCTGAAGGATCAGTTTTTTGCGGTTGCGCTCCAGGGCAGTCTGCACGATTTTTCGAAGATCAGCAGATTTCTGGCGGATACGGGTCAGAATGTTTTTTGACGCGTAATACGTTTCCAGCATGGAGGAAACGCTGTCAAAGGTTACTGAGTGGTATTCCGGACCATACTGCTGGAAGGGAAATACGCCGTACTCTACCGGTTCTTCTCCTCTGTAAATAATGTTTGGGGTGAAAATTCCTTCTTTTACATCTTCCATCATTCGCTGAAGGGTGTGATAAAGATGAATGCAGGAGACTTCGTTAAGGGAGAGCATGGCGTCGTTTCCGTCTATGGACGCCCGGTAGCAAAGCTCTTCTGCGATAACAGGGCTTAATCCGGTAAGGGAGGAATAAAGCGCCTTTGCTGCAGAAACCGGCTTTTTGCATACATGTTCCAGAAACTCTTCCTGAGTAATAGTAAGTGGATTCCACTTATCCTGTGTTTTTGTAATAAAATATTCTCTTCCGGGAAGAACCTCTCTTACAGAACTCATGTGGGAGGAAACGTGCTTGATGCTGTCGAGGATCATGTTTTTGTCATCACAGAAAATAAGGTTGCTGTGTTTTCCCATAAGCTCAAGGATCAGCACTTTTTTGCATGGGTCGCCCAGCTCGTTTAAGTGCTCCAGGTCAAATTCTACGACACGCTCCAGTCCCGGCTGCCGGATCCCGGCAATCCTTGCACTTCCGATATGTTTTCTTAAAAGCATACAGAAGTTTGGGGCAGTAAGAGGACTGACTTTGTTTTTTTCTGTAAAATATATAAGAGGAAGAGAGGCGCTTGCAGAGAGAAGAAGGCGTTTCTGTCCTTCCGTTCCTCTGGCTGTGATCATAAGCTCGTCCCCTTCCGGCTGTGCGATTTTATTGATACGCCCTCCGGCGAGATTATTATTTAATTCCCGGACCATTGCGGCGATGGTAATTCCGTCAAAAGCCATGATGAAACTCCTTTCTGGATGGGGTCATTCATTTATTTGCATGGTATAGTATACCACAACTTCCTGTGGATTGAAATGTTTTATTGACTTGGAAAAGTCTTTGCCTTATAATGGAGCTATCTATGGCAAGAAGGACCATAGTGAAAGAGAGGCTGATGTTATGATAAAAAGCATGACTGGTTTCGGCAGATTTGAAGAGATAACAGACGATTACAAAATATCTGTAGAGATGAAGGCCGTCAACCACCGGTATCTGGATTTAAGCATCAAGATGCCTAAGAAGTTTAACTACTTTGAAGCAGGCATCCGTACCCTGTTAAAGGATTATATCCAGAGGGGAAAGGTGGATGTTTTTATCAGTTATGAGGATTATACAGAGGGACGTCTGTGCTTAAAGTACAACAGCGGACTGGCTGCAGAGTACATGGAGGCGTACCGGATGATGGCAGAGCAGTTTGGCCTTCCCAATACGGTAACCGTCAATGATCTGGCCAGATGTCCGGAGGTATTTACCATGGAACAGGCTCCGGATGATGAAGAGGAGATGTGGAAGGTTCTTTCCCATGCTGTCAGGGAGGCTGCAGAGCGCTTTGTCAATACCCGTACCCTGGAAGGGGAAAATTTAAAGAATGATTTGCTGGGCAAACTGGACTATATGGAACGCCTGGTATCAGAAGTGGAAGAGCGTTCTCCCCAGGTGATTTCCGAATACCGGCTCAAGCTGGAGGACAAGATCCGAGAGCTTTTAGCCAGCGCGGCAATTGATGAAAACCGAATTGCCACAGAAGTAACCATTTTTGCAGACAAGATTTGTGTAGATGAAGAAACCGTCCGTCTGCGTAGCCATATCAGCAATACCAGGAAAGAGCTGACCGAAGGCGGAAGCATCGGACGAAAGCTGGATTTTATTGCCCAGGAGATGAATCGGGAAGCCAATACCATTCTTTCCAAGGCCAACGATCTGGAGATTTCCCAGAGAGCGATTGCGTTAAAGACCGAAGTAGAAAAGGTCCGGGAACAGATTCAGAATATTGAATAAGCAGGATAGTTTGATAACAGGAGACTGGATATGAAGGAAAAAGGAGTATTGGCAGTTGTGTCCGGATTTTCCGGAGCAGGCAAGGGAACGCTTATGAAGGCCCTGCTTGAGAAATATGACAACTATGCCCTTTCTATTTCTGCCACCACCAGAAGCCCAAGGCCTGGCGAGACAGACGGAAAAGAATATTTTTTTGTAACAAAAGATCGGTTTGAAGAAATGATCCGCTCAGATGAACTGATTGAATACGCGCGCTACGTGGAAAACTATTATGGAACCCCAAAAGCGTACGTAGAACAGCAGATGGAAGCTGGAAAGGATGTGATTCTGGAAATTGAAATCCAGGGGGCATTAAAGGTAAAACAGCAGTTTCCAAACGCCCTTCTGCTGTTTGTGATGCCGCCCAGCGCCGCCCAGTTAAAAGAACGTCTCATCGGCAGGGGAACCGAGACGCCAAAAGTCATTGAAAGCCGGTTAAAGCGGGCTGCTGAAGAGTCTGAGGGCATTGAACATTACGATTACATACTGGTAAATGACCAGGTAGAAGACTGTGTAAAGCGTATGCACCAGCTGATTCAGGATCATCACAGCCGTACCTGCAACCAGACAGATTTTATTAAACAGATGCGTGCAGAGCTGCACCAGATGAATAAAGATTAAAACAGAGAGGAGATTTTGATATGTTACATCCATCTTATTCGGATTTAATTAATGCAGTAAACAGTGAGGTAGAGCAGGGAGAACAGCCGGTGGTACAGAGCCGCTATTCCATCGTCATTGCATCCGCAAAGCGTGCAAGACAGATTATTGACGGAGCAGAGCCGCTGGTTCCAAGCGCAGGCAAGAAACCTCTCTCTGTTGCCATTGAAGAATTATATAAGACCAAGGTTAAAATTCTTGGAGAAGATGAAGTTCCGGAAGAAGAAAATCAGTAATTCTGGCGGGAACTTTGAGAAAAATGGAGCGGGAAGACTTTTATTCATGGAAAACTTCAGAAAGTCTGTCGCTCCATTTTCCGCATAAAATAAAAAGAAAACGAGGTGCGTTCCGTTATATGAAACTACTGTGTATTTCGCTGGGATGTGACAAAAACCTGGTGGATACGGAAAAAATGTTGGGACTGTTCCGGCAGAACGGATGGGAATTTACCGATGACG
>URMH01000051.1 GCA_900549015.1 uncultured Blautia sp. | reverse complement strand
TCATAGCGCCGTAACCAACTTTAAGCATATCCTTTTCATTTGCTACAGTCTTAGAAGATGTACCAGAAGATACAAGGCTGTGGAAGCCTGAAACAGCACCGCAGGCAACCGTTACGAAAAGGATTGGGAACATTGTTCCAAGCTTTGCATTGTTAAATCCTGTATAAACCGGAAGGTTCATAGACGGATGAGCTACAACCAGACCAAGTGCTGCACCGACAATCATGGCAATGAACATAAATGTTGTCATGTAGTCACGAGGCTGCTTCATCAGCCACATTGGAAGAACTGCTGCAAAAAAGATATATACAAATGTGATATAGCTCCATGCGTTCTTGCCTAATTCAATTGGGAAGTAGTTACCAATTACAAATGAAGCAATGATAAATACGATACCAACAACTGCTTCTTTCCAGCCTGAAAGATTCCATTTCTTCTGAATCAGACCAAATACAACGGCAAATACCATAAACATGATAGATACCATACCGGCAGAACCGTTTGTTGAAGCAGCTGCAGATAACTGTGACTGTCCGTCAACAACTGTATACGCATTAAATGTTCCGGCTACCATATCGGCAAATGCTGCAATAACAATTAATGTAAATAACCAGCAGAACAGTAAGAAAATCTTACGTCCGAATTTACCGATGTACTTTTCAATAATCATACCCATGGACTTTCCTTCGTTCTTAACGGAAGCATATAAAGCACCGAAATCTGTAACGGCACCGAAGAACACACCACCGATGAGAATCCAGAGTAATACAGGTAACCAGCCAAATGCCGCTGCCTGAATTGCACCGGTTACAGGACCTGCACCTGCGATAGATGAAAACTGATGACTAAATACTGTCCATCCGTTTGTCGGGACAAAATCTTTACCATCATTGTACTTTACTGCCGGTGTTTCTGCCTTAGGGTCAATTCCCCATTTGTTGGCTAACCAACGGCCATAGACAACATATGCGCCGAATAAAATAACAGCTGCAATTAAAACAATTACTAAAGTGTTCATAGATGTCACTCTCCTATTATGATATATTTCATCAGTCAAACACTCTGTACGCATTGTCCATAGTATCAAAAAAAGCCTTCGTCTCCACACAAATCTAAATGATTTGGTGCAAAGACGAAGGCTGATTTAACATTACTTCCGCGTTACCACTTTGCTTGCCGGATATCCCGGCCTCTCTACTGCCACTGCTGTCAGAATCAATAGGATACCGACTCTATGGCATGCCCTGTTAACGATGGGTACCGGTTCCAATTACTAGGCTGTATGCAATCACACTGCCTTTCACCGGAACTGCTCGCAGGTGAGGGCTTTTTCATTCCTTGCTGCCGCTTCTCATCATCTTACGGCTCTCTGTGAGCGGTGATTTGAAAAAGTCATTTCCTGTTCTCTGCATTTGACTGTTGAATTAAGTAATAAGATAATCTTTCAAACTTCATTTGTCAACAAAAATTTTAATTTTTTTTAAAAAGAGAAAAAGCATCAAAAACAAAGAGAATTTAGTGTTGACCAAACATGTTTTCTGGTATACAATATGGAAAGAAACGGACCGGCACTTTTTGCAAGTGCCGGTTTTAAATGCGCAAGTTTAGAAAGGAATGGAAGAATGCCAAAAAAGAACACCTATGATGCAGCCAGTATTTCTGTTCTGGAAGGACTGGAGGCAGTAAGAAAGCGTCCTGGTATGTATATAGGAAGTGTTTCCAGAAAAGGACTGAACCATCTGATATATGAAATTGTAGATAATGCAGTGGACGAACATCTTGCAGGATACTGCAGCGAAATTCATGTAGTGCTGGAAAAAGACGGATCCTGTACAGTGGAAGACAACGGAAGAGGAATTCCTGTAGATATGCACGAAAAGGGCGTTTCCGCAGAACGTCTTGTTTTTACGACCTTACATGCAGGAGGAAAATTTGATAATTCTGCATACAAGACAAGCGGTGGTCTTCATGGCGTAGGCTCCTCTGTCGTAAATGCCCTGTCCACATATCTTGATATAAAAATCAGCAGAGACGGATACGTTCACCATGATCACTATGAGAGAGGGATTCCCACACTTGAACTGGAAGAAGGACTTCTTCCAAAGCTTGGAAAAACGAAACAGACAGGAACCTGCATTAATTTTCTTCCTGACCCGGAAATTTTTGAAAAGACAAGATTTTCCGCAACAGAGGTAAAAAGCCGCCTTCATGAGACAGCATACTTAAATCCCGAGCTTACCATCTGTTTTGAGGATAAAAGAAAAGAGGAACCGGAAAAAATCGAGTTTCATGAACCGGAGGGGATCATCGGTTTTATCCGCGATCTGAACCATAATGTAGAAACTCTCCACGAGCCTGTTTATATAAAAGGAGAGGCAGAGGGGATCCAGGTGGAGGCTGCGTTTCAGTTTACAAATGAGTTTCGGGAAAACGTCCTCGGATTCTGCAACAACATTTATAATGCGGAGGGCGGAACACATCTTACCGGATTTAAAACGACCTTTACCACTGTTATGAATACATATGCCCGTGAGATCGGCGTTCTTAAAGAAAAAGATGCGAATTTTACAGGCGCGGATATTCGAAACGGAATGACAGCCGTTGTTTCTATCAAGCACCCGGCGCCGAGGTTTGAGGGACAGACAAAGACAAAGCTTGACAACCAGGATGCGGCAAGAGCAACGGGAAAAGTAATGGGCGAGCAGCTTGTTCTTTACTTTGACAGGAATCTTGAGGTTTTAAAATCTGTGCTTTCCTGCGCGGAAAAAGCTGCAAAAATACGAAAGACAGAGGAGCGGGCGAAGACGAATCTTCTCACAAAGCAGAAGTATTCCTTTGATTCCAACGGAAAGCTTGCAAACTGTGAGAAAAAAGACCCGTCCCTCTGCGAGATTTTTATTGTGGAGGGAGATTCTGCGGGCGGCTCCGCGAAAACAGCAAGAGACCGTAATTATCAGGCGATCCTTCCAATCAGAGGAAAAATCCTGAATGTGGAAAAAGCAACCATTGACAAGGTGCTGGCAAATGCGGAAATTAAAACCATGATCAATGCCTTTGGCTGCGGATTTTCCGAGGGATACGGAAATGATTTTGATATTACAAAGCTCCGCTACGATAAAATTGTGATCATGGCAGATGCGGATGTGGACGGCGCGCATATTTCCACCCTTCTTCTTACCTTATTTTACCGGTTTATGCCGGAGCTGATTTATGAGGGACACGTGTATATTGCCATGCCGCCTTTATATAAGGTAATGCCGAAAAAAGGCCCGGAGGAGTATCTCTATGATGACAAGGCACTGGAGCGCTACCGGAAAACCCATAAATCAGGAAGCTTTACTCTTCAGAGATATAAAGGTCTTGGAGAGATGGACGCCCAGCAGCTTTGGGATACCACTTTAAACCCGGAAACGAGAATGATGAAGCGAGTAGAAATTGAAGATGCCCGTCTTGCTTCCAGTGTGACAGAAATCCTTATGGGAAGCGAAGTTCCCCCGAGAAAGGCATTTATTTACGAACATGCACAGGATGCAGAGCTTGATATTTAGGAGATAGATGGATTATGGAAACAAAACAGGACAATATTATCCGCACAGATTATTCGGAGATCATGCAGAAGTCTTATATTGACTATGCCATGAGCGTAATTGTATCGAGGGCTCTTCCGGATGTGCGGGACGGTTTAAAGCCGGTACAGAGAAGAACCCTCTATGATATGTATGAACTTGGGATCCGTTACGACAGACCATACAGAAAATGTGCCCGTATTGTGGGTGACACAATGGGTAAATATCACCCTCACGGAGACAGCTCTATTTATGAGGCGCTTGTTGTTATGGCGCAGGAGTTTAAAAAAGGGAAAACTCTTGTAGACGGTCACGGAAACTTCGGTTCCATAGAAGGAGACGGCGCGGCTGCCATGCGATACACAGAAGCACGTCTGGAAAAGCTGACCCAGGAGGTGTTCCTTGAGGACCTTGATAAAAATGTGGTGGATTTTCTCCCGAACTTTGATGAGACAGAGAAAGAACCGGAGGTTCTTCCCGTGCGGATTCCCAATCTTCTCGTAAATGGAGCGGAGGGAATTGCAGTCGGTATGGCAACCAGTATTCCATCGCACAATCTGGGTGAAGTGGCAGATGCGGTAAAAGCCTATATGAAAAACAATGACATCAGTGTAAAAGGGCTGATGCGCTATTTAAAAGGCCCGGATTTTCCAACGGGGGGAATCGTCATTAATAAAGACGAACTTCTGAAAATATACGAGACGGGAACCGGAAAAATCCGTCTCCGAGGAAAAGTAGAGGTTGAAAAATTAAAAGGCGGCAGACGCCAGCTTGTGATCACAGAAATTCCGTATACCATGCTGGGAGCAAATATCGGAAAGTTTTTAAATGATGTAGCATCCCTTGTGGAGACGAAAAAAACTACGGATATAGTAGATATTTCCAATCAGTCCTCAAAAGAGGGGATACGCATTGTTCTGGAACTGAAACGCGATGCAGATGTGGAAAATCTTACAAATATGCTTTACAAAAAAACAAGGCTTGAGGATACCTTCGGCGTAAATATGCTTGCTGTGGCAAACGGAAGACCGGAGACATTAAGTCTTAAAAAAGTCATCGAGTATCATGTGGAATTTCTCTTTGAGATCACAACAAGAAAGTACAATACTCTTCTTTCAAGAGAACTGGAGAAGAAAGAAATCCAGGAAGGTCTTATCAAGGCATGTGACGTCATTGACCTGATCATTGAGATCCTTCGCGGCAGCAAGAACAGAGAGCAGGTGAAGAAGTGTCTTGTAAGCGGCGTGACAGAGGGAATCCGTTTCCGGACAAAGACAGGGGAGAAGGCGGCGTCAAAGCTTCGCTTTACAGAAAACCAGGCGACTGCGATTCTGGATATGCGCCTTTATCGTCTGATTGGTCTGGAGATGGAGGCTCTGGAAGCAGAATACGAAAAAACCATGAAAAACATAGAGCGCTATCAGGATATTCTGGAAAATTACGATTCTATGGCAGGTGTGATCACAAAAGAGCTGGATTCTATTAAAAAAGAGTACGGAACTCCGAGAAAGACAGCAATCGAAAACGGGGAAGAGGCTGTTTACGAGGAGAAAAAGATGGAAGAGATGGAAGTCTGCTTCTTAATGGACCGCTTCGGATATATGAAACTCATTGACAGGGCAGCTTATGAGAGAAATAAAGAGGCTGCCCACGGAGAAAATAAATTTGTGTTTACCTGTATGAATACAGATAAAATCTGTATTTTCACAGACGCGGGGAAAATGCACACCATAAAGGCGGCAGATATTCCTATGGGACGCTTCCGAGATAAGGGCGTTCCCGCAGATAATCTGAGCAATTACGACAGCGGGGCAGAACAGATGCTGTATGTTGCGCCTGTTTCCAGGATCGGACAGAGCAGACTTCTTTTTGTTACGGAAATGTCCATGTGTAAGCTGGTAGACGGTGCAGAATTTAATGTATCAAAAAGAACCATTGCCTCCACGAAGCTTGCGGAGGGGGATAAGCTTATTTTTGTGGCGCCTGCAGATGAGATGGAGCATGTGGTGCTGCAGAGTGCCGGAGGAAGCTTTTTAAGGTTTTTGAAGCAGGAAGTGGCTTCCATGAAAAAGACGGCAGTTGGCGTGAGAGGAATGAAGCTTGCAGAAGGGGACAAACTGGAACACGCATATCTTCTGGAAGGACATAAGGAATACTCGATTTCTTATGGGAATAAAGAATATCCTCTCCATAAAGTACGTCTTGGAAAGCGCGATACAAAAGGAATTAAGCCAAGAATCTGAAAAAGTCAGGAAAAAGCTTGCATTTCCCGGATATTGGTGTTAGAATAGAGAAAGAAACTTAGAGGTTACCGGCATAGGAGTGGGCATTTGCCCACTCCTATTTGCTGAAATAAGAAAGGCAGGTGGGAAACATGAGCAGGCGGGAGGAATACGAGAAGTATGCAGGAACACTTCTTACTCCTATTGTAGAAGGCTGCGGATTTGAGCTTGTAGATGTGGAATACGTAAAAGAGGCGGGAAACTGGTATCTCCGGGGATATATTGATAAACCGGGCGGTATTACCGTAAACGACTGTGAGGCAGTAAGTCGTATTTTCAGCGATAAGCTGGACGAGAAGGACTTTATTGAGGACAGTTACATTATGGAAATCAGTTCCCCGGGACTTGACAGGCCACTGAAAAAGGAAAAGGATTTTGCAAGAAGCATGGGCAAGCTGGTGGAGGTGCGGACCTACCGGCCAATCGAAAAACAAAAAGAATTCTGTGGTGTTTTAACCGCATATGACAGCAGTACAGTGACAATCCAGGAAGATGAGGAGACAAGAACCTTTGACAGAAAAGACATTGCACTCATCAGGCTGGCGATTGAATTTTAAAACTCAGCTTTTAACAAAATTAGGAGGAAAAGAAAAAAATGAACAGAGAGTTAATGGAAGCGCTGGATGTTCTGGAAAAGGAAAAAAATATCAGCAAGGATACCCTTCTGGAGGCGATTGAGCAGTCTTTGATCCAGGCATGTAAAAATCACTTTGGAAAGGCTGATAACGTACATGTATCCATTAATCCGGAAACCTGTGACTTCAGTGTGTATGCAGACAGAACAGTAGCCGAGTTTGTGGAAGATCCGGCACTTGAGATTTCTCTGGCGGAAGCGCAGAAAATAAACGTAAATGCAGAAGTGGGAGACGTTGTAAAAGTACAGATCCAGTCAAAAGAATTCGGACGTATTGCAACACAGAATGCAAAGAACGTAATTCTTCAGAAAATCCGTGAAGAGGAAAGAAAAGTTCTTTACGATCAGTATTACGGAATTGAAAAAGAAGTAGTAACCGGTATTGTACAGCGTGTAATGGGCAAGAATGTAAGCATTAACCTTGGAAAGGCAGATGCTGTATTAAGCGAGAACGAGCAGGTAAAGGGAGAAGTATTTAAACCGACAGAACATATTAAAGTATACATTCTGGAGGTAAAGGATACACCGAAAGGACCACGCATTCTTGTTTCCAGAACGCACCCGGGACTTGTAAAGAGGCTGTTTGAGTCTGAGGTTGCAGAGGTAAAAGACGGAACAGTGGAAATTAAGAGCATTGCACGTGAGGCTGGCTCCCGTACTAAGATTGCAGTGTGGAGCAACGACCCGGATGTAGATCCGGTAGGCGCATGTGTCGGTATGAACGGTGCCCGTGTAGGAGCCATTGTCAATGAGCTTCGCGGAGAAAAGATCGATATTATCAACTGGGACGAGAATCCGGCGATCTTAATTGAAAATGCTTTAAGTCCTGCAAAAGTAATCGCAGTTATGGCAGATCCGGATGAAAAAACTGCGCTTGTTGTAGTTCCGGATTATCAGCTTTCTCTTGCAATCGGCAAGGAGGGACAGAATGCCCGTCTTGCAGCAAGACTGACAGGATTTAAGATTGATATTAAGAGCGAGACACAGGCAAGAGAATCCGGCGATTTCTATGACTATGAGGAAGAACCGGCAGAGGAAGCAGCTTCTGACGATACTTTGGAAGAGGAGCCGGAAGAAGCGGCAGAAGAAGTATGAGCACAAAGGGAAAAATTCCCATGCGCCAGTGTACCGGCTGCAGGGAAATGAAAAATAAAAAAGAAATGATCAGAGTCTTAAAAACAGCGGAAGGCGAAATCTTTCTTGACGCCACAGGCAGAAAGAACGGACGCGGCGCTTATATATGCCGTTCTTCAGAGTGTCTGGAAAAGGCCGTGAAAAATCGCGGTCTGGAAAGGTCTTTGAAGACGCAGATCCCGGAAGCTGTTTATGAAGAGCTGAAAAAGGAGTTTGCACAGATTGACAAACAGTAAAATTTTATCTTTGATAGGACTTGCCACAAAAGCGGGAAAAACAGTAAGCGGAGAATTTTCCACTGAAAAATCCGTGAAAACAGGAAATGGATTTCTTGTTGTGGCAGCAGAAGATGCCTCTGAAAACACGAAAAAGAAATTTCGGAATATGTGCAGTTTTTACCAGGTTCCGATTTATTTTCATGGAGATAAGGAAAGCCTGGGCAGGGCAATGGGAAAAGAATACCGTGCCTGTCTTGCCGTACAGGATGAAAATTTTGCGAAAGCAATTATGAAGGAACTGGAAAAATAGTTCGAAAGGACATCGTGCTACTGAAGGAGGTATGTAAATGTCGAAAATCAGAGTACATGAGCTTGCCAAAGAACTTGGCAGGCAGAACAAAGAAGTGATCGAATGTTTAAAATCCGGCGGCGTAGATGTCAAAAGCCACATGAGCAATGTGGACGAAGCACAGGCTGCTATGGTAAAACAAAAATTTAGAAATATGGGAAAGGAGCAAATGACAAAGTTGGATACTCCCAAGACAGAAGAAAAGGTAACAGCGGTGAACGCAGAGGCGGAGACACCGAAGAAAAAGAAAAACATTATCCGTGTATTCCACGCACAGAATGCAAGCGACGGAGGAAAAAACAGAAAGAAACCGGCAGGTGACAAAAAGCCGGCGCGCCCGCAGGGAAATAATGAAAAACGTCAGCAGAATGGAAAGGCACAGGAGGCAAAGGCAGCGCCTCAGGGAAATGCTTCTCAGAGACAGAGTGAAAGTGCAGGAAGCCGTCCGGCAAGAGGCGGAGAGAGAAACAACGGCGCACAGAACCGAACAGGCGCACCAAGAGACAGCCGCGCAGGAGAGAGAGGCGAGAGAAGAGATAATTCCCGTTTCCAGAACCGTTCTCCAAGAAATGGCGAGGGAAGAGACAGCCGTCCGGTAAGAGGCGGAGAGAATGCAGGACGCAGCGCAAGACCTGGCGAAAACAGAGAAAACCGTGAGAACAGAGGAAGATTTTCTCAGGGAAGACCCCAGGGAGGACAGGGAAGAAGCGAAGGAAGAGACGGAAGAGACGGAAGAGACGGCGGCAGCCGTGACAATCGTTTCGGAAACGGACAGAACCGCGGCGGCGGACGTCAGGGCGGAAGAAAGAGCGGCAGTTCCGGAGATATGGCGTTTGCACCGGAGCTTACCAAGACTTCCAAGGACAGCAAGAGAGAGCGCGACAGAGAAAATAAGAACAAGAAGAAAGATTTCGAGAAGAATCAGGGCGGCGGAAGAAGACCGAACCAGGGAGGCGGACGCCAGAATCAGAGACTTCCGAAAGCTCTTCAGAAACCAACCCCACAGCCAAAACAGGAAGAGAAAAAACCGGAGGTTAAGGAGATTACGCTTCCGGAGAAAATGACGATCCGCGAGCTTGCAGAGGCAATGAAAATGCAGCCGTCTGTCATTGTGAAAAAACTGTTTATGCAGGGAATCATGGTAACGGTAAACCATGAGATCGATTTTGAAAAAGCGCAGGAAATCGCTCTGGAATACGATATTATTGCAGAACAGGAAGAAAAAGTGGACGTGATCGAGGAGCTTCTGAAAGAAGAAGAGGAAGACGAATCCAAGATGGTTCCAAGACCTCCTGTTGTATGTGTCATGGGTCACGTTGACCACGGTAAAACCTCTCTTCTTGATGCAATCAGAAATACAAGCGTGACAAGAGGCGAGGCAGGCGGAATCACACAGCATATCGGTGCTTACGTTGTAAACGTAAATGACCAGAAGATCACATTCCTGGATACACCGGGACATGAGGCGTTTACTGCCATGCGTATGCGTGGTGCAAATTCCACAGATATTGCAGTTCTTGTTGTTGCAGCAGACGACGGCGTGATGCCGCAGACAGTGGAGGCGATCAGCCATGCAAAGGCAGCAGGCGTTGAGATCATTGTTGCCATCAATAAAATTGATAAGCCAAGCGCAAATGTAGAGCGCGTAAAACAGGAACTTTCCGAGTACGAACTGATTCCGGAAGACTGGGGCGGAAGTACGATCTTTGTTCCGGTATCTGCACATACGGGAGAGGGAATCGAAACCCTTCTTGAGATGATCCTTCTGACAGCAGAGGTATGCGAGCTTAAGGCAAATCCGAAACGTTCCGTGCGTGGCCTTGTGATCGAGGCGCAGCTTGACAAAGGAAAAGGTCCTGTGGCAACAATCCTTGTGCAGAAGGGAACCCTTCATGTTGGTGACTTTATTGCGGCAGGCGCATGCAGCGGTAAGGTTCGTGCCATGATGGATGATAAGGGACGCAGAGTAAAAGAAGCCGGTCCGTCTACTCCGGTTGAGATCCTCGGTCTCGGAGACGTTCCGAATGCAGGTGAGATCCTCATGTCCTTCGACAGTGATAAAGAGGCGAAAAACTTCGCAGGAGCGTTTGTATCTGAGAATAAGAACCGTCTTCTTGAAGAGACAAAAGGCAAGCTCTCTCTTGATAATCTCTTTGATCAGATTCAGGCAAGCGATTTAAAAGAGCTTCCTCTTATTATCAAAGCAGACGTACAGGGTTCTGTGGAAGCAGTAAAACAGAGTCTTACAAAGCTTTCCAACGAGGAAGTTGTAGTAAAAGTAATTCATGGCGGTGTTGGTGCTGTCAACGAATCTGACGTAAGTCTTGCGGCAACCTCAAATGCGATCATCATCGGATTTAACGTGCGTCCGGATGCGACTGCAAAACAGCTTGCAGAGCAGGAAGGCGTAGATATGCGTCTGTACCGCGTGATCTACCAGGCGATCGAAGATGTGGAAGCTGCCATGAAGGGTATGCTTGACCCTGTATTTGAGGAGAAAGTGATCGGTCATGCACAGGTTCGCCAGCTCTTCAAGGCTTCCGGTATCGGTACGATCGCAGGAAGCTATGTTCTGGACGGCTATTTCCAGAGAAACTGCAAGGTTCGTATTTCCAGAGAAGGCGAGCAGATTTTCGAAGGAGAGCTTGCATCTCTCAAGAGATTTAAAGATGATGTAAAAGAAGTAAAAGCAGGATACGAGTGCGGTCTTGTATTTGAAAACTTCAATGATTTAAAAGAAGATGATATGGTAGAAGCATATATCATGGTAGAAGTGCCAAGATAGGAGTGAGGCATAAATGAGAAAAAACAGCATTAAGAATACCAGGATCAACGGAGAGGTGCAGAAAGAGTTAAGCACGATCATCCGAAATGAGATCAAAGATCCGCGTATTCATCCAATGACATCTGTGATGGCTGTGGAGGTTGCTCCTGATTTAAAGACGTGTAAGGCATACATCAGTGTTTTTGGCTCAAAAGAGGCAAAGGAAGACACCATTAAAGGGCTTTCCAGCGCAGAAGGGTATATCAGAAGACAGCTTGCCAGAAACTTAAATCTCCGCAATACTCCGGAAATCCGCTTTATTCTTGACGAGTCCATTGAATACGGAGTAAATATGTCAAAACTTATTGACGATGTGGCAAAGAAAGATGCTTCCGGCAGGGAGACAGAAGAATAGCGAGGTAGAGCGCGTATGAATAATATTTCAGAGGTACTGGAGCAGGTAAAGACAATGGCTATTTCAGGTCACATACGTCCCGACGGGGACTGTGTGGGCTCCTGCATGGCTCTGTATCTGTATATAAAGGAGTGGTATCCGGAGATACAGGTCGATATATATCTTGACAATCCAAAGCCGGTATTCGGTCACATTGACAGGATTGACGAGATAAAAACAGAAGCGGAGGGCGAAAGGGAATACGACCTTTTTGTCACCTGCGATGTAAGCGCAAAAGAGCGGATCGCACCTGCAGGGAAATATTTTGAAAGTGCGAAAAAAACAGTATGTATCGACCATCACATCAGCAATCCGGGGTTTGCAGATATAAATTATATCCGTGGAGACATAAGTTCTGCCAGCGAGGTACTTTACGGACTTCTGGATAAAGAGAAGGTGAACCGTTCTGTTGCGGCTTCCATTTATACGGGAATGGCGCACGATACCGGCGTGTTTCAGTATTCTTCCACAACACCGGAGACCATGCGCATTGCAGGCGAGCTTATGAAAACCGGCTTTAATTTCAGCCGGATCATCGACGAATCTTTTTATCAGAAGACATACATTCAGAATCAGGTAATGGGACGTGTGCTTGCAGAAAGCATCATGCTTCAGAATGGAAAATGTATCGTCGGATATATGAAAAAGAAGGATATGGATTTCTACGGCGTGGACGGAAAGGATCTGGATGGAATTGTAAGTCAGCTCCGTCTGACACAGGGCGTAGAGGTTGCTCTCTTCCTTTACGAGACGGAAAGCCAGACATTTAAGGTATCCATGCGCTCCAACGGAAAAGTTGACGTAAGCAGAATTGCCGTATTTTTCGGAGGCGGCGGTCATACGAGAGCTGCAGGCTGCGATTTGCGGGGTTCCATGTATGATGTGGTAAACAACATTACGGCGCAGATTGAAAAACAGTTTCAGGAACAGGACGACTGACGGCAGAATATGAATGGAATTATTGTAATCAGGAAAGAAAAAGGTTATACCTCTCATGATGTAGTGGCAAAGCTCCGCGGAATCCTTCATATGAAAAAAATAGGACATACAGGAACGCTTGATCCGGAGGCGGAGGGAGTTCTGCCGGTAGCTCTTGGAAAGGGAACCCGCCTTGTGGAGCTTCTCACAGAAAAAGAAAAGACATACGAGGCGGTAATGCGCCTCGGCGTTTCCACAGATACCCAGGATATGACGGGAGCCATCTTAAAGAAAAGTGAAGTTTCTGTGACAGAGGAGGAAATTAAAAACGCTGCATCTTCTTTTATCGGGGATCAGCTTCAGGTTCCTCCCATGTATTCTGCCCTTAAAGTGAATGGAAAAAAACTGTATGAGCTTGCAAGAGAGGGAAAAGAGGTGGAGCGAAAAGCCCGCCCCGTACATTTTTACCAGATTGAAATTCTGGAAATCCATCTTCCTTTTGTAAAAATGCGTGTTTCCTGCAGCAAGGGAACGTACATCAGAACGCTTTGTCATGATATGGGAGAAAAACTTGGCTGCGGCGGAGCAATGGAAGCTCTCCTTCGGACAAAATCCGGGGATTTCACACTGGAACAGAGCATGACCCTTCAGGAGACGGAAGAAGCCGTAAAAGCCGGAACCATTGAAGAAAAGATCATTTCCATTGAAGAGGTACTTTCTTCTTATCCTGCTGTATATGCAAAGGAAGAGGGAGACCGTCTTCTTGCAAATGGAAATCCTCTTCATGAAGGGCTTGTAAAAGGCGAAGTGAGGCAAGGCTGGGTTCGCATGTACACAAGCAGCGGAGTTTTCATAGGAATTTATCAGTGGAAGCAAAATAGGCAGCAGTATTTTCCAGTGAAAATGTTCGTGTAAATATAGGAGTGGCATATGGAATACTTGAAAATAACAGAAGAGTTTCCGCGGCTCTCAAAAAGTGCAGTTACGCTCGGAAAGTTTGACGGCATTCACAAGGGTCATCAGAAGCTTGTAAAAAGCATCCTGCAACAGAAAAAAGAGCTTGGGCTTCCCGCCGTTCTTTTTGCTTTTGATGTGTCGGAAAAGATGATTCTTTCCAGGGAGGAACGGTGCCGCCTTGTGGAAGAAATGGGCGTGGATATTCTTCTGGAGTGTCCGTTAAACGAGCGCATTCGCCATATAAAAGCCGAAAATTTCGTAAAAGAAATTCTGGTTGGCGATCTGCAGGCGGAATACGTGGCAGTAGGCGAGGATTACCGTTTCGGATATGAGAGAAAGGGAACTCCGTCTCTTTTAAAAGAGATGGGCAGAAAATACGGTTTTCATGCAGATGTCATTTCAAAAGAAATGGAAGGACACAGAAAAATCAGCAGTACCTATATAAGGGAAGAGTTAAAAAAAGGAAACATGGAAAAATTCCAAAGACTTATGGGAATGAATTTTTTTGTAGAGGGTACAGTAGAACACGGAAGAGGACTGGGACATAAGTTTTTGCTTCCTACTGCAAACATCATTCCCTCCAAAGACAAACTTATGCCTCCCAGCGGAGTGTATGCCACAATGTCTTATTTTGGAAACAGATGCTTTTCCGGTGTGACGAACATTGGGTATAAGCCTACAGTTGGAGGAGAATTCTTAGGGGTGGAAACCCATCTTTTTGACTGCGAAGAAGATCTTTACGGTCAGAAGTGTAAAGTGGAATTTCTTCATTACCAGCGCCCGGAAAAGAAATTTGAGTTTCTGGAGGCCTTAAGGCGGCAGATTTTCGCAGATGCAGCTTTGGGGCGGAAATATTTTGACAGACGAAACAGAGAAAATACAAGGGAGAATATTTAGGAATGGCAGAGATTATTCTTGGACTAATGGGAGGTTTGGGCCTCTTTTTGTTCGGTATGAAACAGATGAGCGATGGACTTGAAAAAGTTGCAGGCGCCAAGATGCGAAGCATTCTGGAGTTTTTTACAAAGACGCCTATCAGAGGAATCCTTGTGGGAACATTTTTCACTGCAATTATCCAGTCCTCCAGTGCATCTACAGTTATGGTCGTAAGTTTTGTAAATTCAGGACTTATGAACCTGTATCAGGCAGCCGGTGTAATCATGGGTGCCAACATTGGAACAACCGTAACGTCTCAGTTAATATCATTTAACCTTTCTGCCCTTGCACCGGCAATTGTTATGGCAGGCGTGGTCATGATGATGTTCTTTAAAAAAGTAAAGGTGCAGCGTATCGGAGAAGTTCTTCTGGGCTTTGGTATTCTGTTCATGGGTCTTACCACCATGTCAGATTCTATGTCCGTTTTGAGGGAGTCTCCTCAGGTAGTGGAGATTATGGGTTCTCTTACCAGCCATTTTCTGGCTGTGCTTGTGGGACTTGCTGTTACAACTGTCCTTCAGAGCTCTTCTGCTACAGTTGGTATTGTGCTTCTTCTTGCAAACCAGGGACTTCTTGATATACGTATCTGTTTCTTTATTATCATGGGCTGCAACATTGGCTCCTGCGTATCTGCCCTTCTCGCCGGCTTGAGCGGAAAGAGAGATGCAAAACGTGCTGCTATGATCCATCTGGTGTTTAATATTATCGGAACCTTTATTATTTACGTTATATTAAGTGTGGCGCTTGAACCGATCACCCAGTTTATTTCTTATATTTCCGGCGGCAATCCGGGAAGAGAGGTGGCAAATGCCCATACCCTGATAAAACTTACAGAGGTTCTTCTTCTTGCTCCGTTTATCAAGCAGATTGTAAAACTGACAGGTTTTCTTGTGCGCGGAGAGGAAAAGAAAAACCAGGACGCGCTGGGCTTACAGTTTATCGGAGAAAAATCTGTATTTTCTCCTACAACTGCTGTATTTGACGCGACAAGAGAAATGGAGCGCATGGGACAGATGGCGATTTCCAATCTGGAAAAAGCAATGAATGCCCTCCTTACCCTGGACGAAAAAGAGATCCGGGAAGTGTATGAGACAGAAAAAAACATTGATTATCTCAATCATGCGATTACCGATTATCTTGTGAAGATCAATCAGACCACACTTCCTTCAGACGATGCAAAGAGCATTGGCGGACTGTTCCATGTAGTAAACGACATTGAACGTATCGGCGACCATGCGGAAAACATTGCAGATGCCGCAGCTTCCAGGATGGAGCGGGGAATTGATTTCAGTGAGCAGGCGAAGAAAGAGCTGTCCCAGATGCTTGAGATGGTAATTAAAGTGACTACATATGCCCTTGATATGTTTTCTCATAATAATCAGGAGCATATGGAGGAAATCCTGGAACTTGAGGACAAGGTGGACGATGCGGAGCGTTATCTCCAGGAATCTCATGTACAGCGCCTTACAAGGGGCGAATGTACGGCAAGCGCGGGAATGATGTTCTCAGATATTGTCTCCGGTCTTGAGCGTGTATCAGACCATGCGACAAACATTGCCTTTTCTCTTCTTGAGGACGATCCGATAGAAAGACAGAAAGAAATGCGCGCAACAGCAAAATAATAAAAAAAGAGTTTACAGGAAAAAATCTTTGTGTTATACTAACGAAGGTGAATTTAGCCCTTATTCAGAGACAGGACACTCCGACCATCTCTTAATATGCGGCGGTTTAATAAAAAATATTTTAAGGAGGAAATCAAAATGATTTCAAAAGAAAAGAAAACAGCTATCATGAAAGAATATGCAAGATGTGAAGGTGATACAGGTTCACCAGAGGTACAGATTGCCGTTCTTACAGCAAGAATTCAGGAATTAACAGAGCACTTAAAGACACACCACAAAGATCACCATTCCAGACGTGGTCTTCTGAAAATGGTAGGTCAGCGCCGTGGCCTTCTGGCATACCTGAAGAAAACAGACATCGAAAGATACCGTACACTGATTGAAAAATTAGGTTTAAGAAAATAATTAGTATGCGGAAGGGGCGGATTTCCATCCGCCCCTGTTTGCTGTTATTTTGCTTGCTTTATAAGTTATTTATATATATAAAGAAGACATTAAAGAAGCTATTAAGAAGAAAAGGAGAAAGAATATGTACAAAAGTTATTCCATGGAATTAGCCGGAAGAACCCTTACTGTAGATATTGACCGTGTTGCGAAACAGGCAAACGGTGCTGCTCTTATGCACTATGGCGATACCACTGTGTTATCTACTGCAACTGCATCAAAAGAGCCGAGAGAGGGAATTGATTTCTTTCCGTTAAGCGTTGAATATGAAGAAAAAATGTACGCAGTTGGAAAAATCCCGGGAGGATTTAATAAAAGAGAAGGAAAGGCAAGCGAACATGCAATCCTGACTTCCCGCGTAATTGACAGACCGATGCGTCCTCTTTTCCCGAAGGATTACAGAAATGACGTAACACTTGTAAATATGGTTATGTCTGTAGATCCGCAGTGCAATCCGGAAATCCCGGCTATGCTCGGTTCTGCGATCGCAACCTGCATTTCCGATATTCCATTTGACGGTCCGTGTGCGACAACACAGGTGGGACTGATCGACGGAGAGTATGTGATCAACCCGACACTGGCACAGAAGGACATTTCTGACCTTCAGCTTACAGTTGCTTCCACAAGAGAAAAAGTAATCATGATCGAAGCCGGAGCAAACGAGATTCCAGAAGATAAAATGATCGAGGCAATTTACAAAGCGCACGAAGTAAACCAGGAAATCATCAAATTTATCGATACCATCGTTGCAGACTGCGGAAAAGAAAAACATTCTTATGAATCCTGCGCAGTTCCGGAAGAGCTTTTTGAGGCGATCAAAGAAATCGTTCCTCCTGCAGAGATGGAAGAGGCAGTATTCTCTGACGACAAGCAGACAAGAGAAGAAAATATCCGCAAAGTAACAGAGAAGCTTGCTGAGGCTTTTGCAGAAAAAGAAGAGTGGCTTTCTGTTCTTGGTGAAGCTGTTTATCAGTATCAGAAAAAGACAGTCCGCAAAATGATATTAAAAGACCATAAACGTCCGGATGGACGTGAGATCACACAGATCCGTCCGCTTGCAGCAGAGGTTGATATTATTCCGAGAGTGCATGGCTCTGCTATGTTTACACGTGGACAGACACAGATCTGTACTATGACAACACTGGCTCCTCTTGCAGAAGCACAGCGTCTTGACGGTCTTGATGAATTTGAGACATCCAAGAGATATATGCACCACTACAATTTCCCGTCCTACTCTGTAGGTGAGACAAAACCGTCCAGAGGACCGGGACGCCGTGAGATCGGACACGGAGCTCTTGCAGAGA
>URMH01000050.1 GCA_900549015.1 uncultured Blautia sp. | reverse complement strand
GAACGCCTTACCGGACGGTTTATAATCTCTATCTGTCCTGCTTTTCCAAGCTCAGAAAGCTCCACCGTGATCCTGGGGGCGATCACTGTCACATTTCTTGTAAAAGAAAGAAGTGTCTTTACTCTTCTTGTGGCAATATTTCCTCCCCCCACCACCACGATGCTCTTATCTGACAAATCCACAAACATAGGAAAATACCGTTTATTCTTCATATAATTTCTCCAATCCTGCCACACATTCAAGAAAGGCTTCCTGATTTAAACTGTCCCGAAGTCCGAAGATCAGTTTATTTATCACCTTTCCTGCTGCCTGGTCTACTGCTTTCTCCAGATTTTCTCTGTCCGATTCCTCCATAGGTGTTTTCTTCAGTATTTTTGCAATGCGAAGGTTCAGATCATGCACTGCCTCTTCTTTGATGTCCTGAATGCGCGGAATAATATCGCGTCCGTCAAGCCACTGATAAAATTCATCCATCTGCTCCCGGACAATTTTTCCCGCTGCCTCCAGATGTTCCTGCAGTTCCTCTGTGTTTTCATTAAAGTGAAAACTATCCATATCATACAGGGTAACCCCTTCTGCATGTCCCACCTCAGGTTCTATATCTCTCGGTACTGCCAAATCAATTAAAATCAGAGTTTTTTCCAGCTCCAGATTTTCAAACTGTTCCTCTCTTAATGTAAAGTTCGGGCTCGCCGTAGCGCTTACTACAAGGTCGCATTTCGGAAGATACTCCATACGTTCCCCGTAATTGATTCGTTTACAGCCCACAGGAATATTGACAACACCGCTTCTGTACTGGCGCACCGTTACTGTTACATCTGCCCCTTCCTCTTTAAGCGTCTGAGCTGCCACCTTTCCCATTTCTCCGTTTCCAATCACCATACAGGTTTTTCCACAAACAGAATATCCCTGATTTTTCAGCATTTTTACCGCCTGGTGAATAACAGAGGGATTTCCGTGGGCAAAAGGAACTTCTGTCTTTATTTTTTTTCCTGCTGTCACTGCCATACGGAAAAGCACTTCCATTACACTGTCTGTAACAAAACATTCTCTCGCAAGACTTAACGCATCTTTGACCTGGGTAAGAATCTGGTCTTCTCCCAGAATCTGCGATTTCAACCCACTTGTGAGATAAAAAAGGTGTTCTGCTGCTTCTTTTCCCTCACGCTCTGTAAAGTATTTTTTTAAAGAGGCATCGTGAATCCCTTTAAAATCACAGAGCCAGTCGTACAAGGGAAGTTCTGTATCCTCCTCCGCACTTACCCAAAGCTCCAGACGGTTGCAGGTCGAAAGTATAATACAGCCGCTGATCCCCGGACAGGATTTTAAAGCTTCCATTGCCTCCCCTGCATTTTTCTTTGTAAAGGCAAACTGGGCACGAACATCCACAGGTGCCATATTGTGGTCAATTCCAATCATGGAAATACGCATTTTTCTTCCATTTCCTCCAAACACTTTTTATCACGGAAAACAGCCCCGAAAACAAAATTCCTGTTTCCGGAGCTATTTCGTATGTTTATTTTTTTTTAAAGAAGCTCATCAAGCTCTTCTCTGATTGCAAGAATAAAGTCTCTGCTGTTTAAAACAACCGGATTCTCGATTGAAGTAATCAGCGCAAGATCCTTTGTCATCTTTCCGCTTTCGATTACAGAAAGAGTCGCTTTTTCCAGTTTATCAGCAAAGTTTACAAGTTCTTCTGTACCATCAAGCTCTCCTCTTTTTCTCAAAGCACCTGTCCATGCAAAAATTGTTGCAACGGAATTAGTGGAGGTTTCTTTTCCTTCCAGATGACGATAATAATGTCTCTGTACCGTTCCGTGTGCCGCCTCATATTCATAATACCCATGAGGAGATACAAGAACAGAGGTCATCATGGCAAGAGAGCCAAATGCAGAAGATACCATATCGCTCATAACGTCTCCGTCATAGTTTTTGCATGCCCAGATAAATCCGCCTTCTGCCTTCATAATACGCGCTACAATATCGTCGATCAGGCTGTAGAAATATTCCAGACCTTCTGCCTCAAATTTTTCTTTAAATTCTGTCTCATATACCTGGTTAAATACTTCTTTAAATCTTCCATCGTATGTTTTGGAGATGGTATCCTTGCTTCCAAACCATAAATCCTGATGCGTATCAAGGGCATAGGAGAAGCAGCTTCTTGCAAAGCTTTCAATGGAAGCATCCACATTGTGAAGACCCTGAAGAACGCCGCTTCCATCAAAATGATGAATCAGTTCTTTCTTTTCTTCTCCGTCCTCTCCCTGAAATACAAGATACGCATCTCCCGGTTTGTCAATATAAAATTCCGTGTTTTTATAAACATCCCCATATGCGTGACGGGCGATAGTAATCGGCTTTTTCCAGTTTTTTACGCACGGTTCAATTCCTTTCACCACAATCGGAGCACGGAATACCGTTCCATCTAAAATTGCACGAATTGTTCCATTTGGACTTTTGTACATTTTTTTCAGGTCATACTCGCTCATACGCGCTTTATTTGGAGTAATCGTTGCACATTTTACAGCTACACCATACTTCTTTGTAGCTTCTGCCGCGTCAATCGTAACCTGGTCATCTGTCTCGTTTCTGTGTTCCAAACCAAGGTCATAATACTCTGTTTTTAAATCAATATATGGAAAAAGCAGTTCTTCTTTAATAATCTGCCACAGGATTCTTGTCATCTCGTCCCCGTCCATCTCAACAAGTGGTGTATGCATCTGAATTTTATCCATCATTATCCTCCATTTCTTCCTTTTTAAAGGGAAATATTTAAGCGGCTGCATGACTCTGCAATCACTTTTTCAAGTTCCTCGTCTGTGAGCACTGTGACACGGCCTTCTTCATACTGCCGGTCTACCCATACCTTTATCATTGTAACAAGCTCAGAATTTTTGTCAATCTGTTTTTCACCTTTTAAGTGATAATGACTGTTCATCCAATGTGCAATTCCCGCTAAGCCTGATGTGTTTGACACAGCAACCTCCACAGGGCGGTTCAAAAATTTCTCGGTATCAAATACATTGTAAATCTCTTCATTTTTCAAAAGACCATCTGCATGGATACCTGCTCTTGTTACATTAAAATTTTTTCCCACAAAAGGAGTTCGCGGCGGAATTTTGTATCCAATTTCTTTCTCATAATATTCTGCCAGTTCTGTGATCACCGTAGTATCCATTCCTCCCAGGTTTCCTTTTAACTGGGCATACTCAAATACCATTGCCTCAAGCGGCGTATTTCCCGTTCTTTCTCCGATTCCGAAAAGAGAGGTATTTACACCGCAGGCTCCGTAGAGCCAGGCAGTTGTGGAATTGCTTACCGCCTTATAAAAATCATTATGTCCATGCCACTCAATCAGTTCTGAGGGAACTCCTGCATGTACCATGATACCATAAATAATTCCCGGCACAGAACGGGGAATCACAGCTCCCGGATAATTGACTCCGTATCCCATCGTATCACAGCAGCGCACCTTTACCGGAATACCGTACTGCTGACGAAGTTTCATAAGCTCCAGGCAGAAGGGAATCACGTATCCGTAAATGTCCGCTCTTGTAATATCCTCAAGATGGCAGCGTACGGCAACACCTATTTCCAGACATTCTTTTACAATGCTCAAATAATGCTCCATCGCCTGTTTTCGTGTCATTTTCATCTTGTAAAAGATGTGATAATCGGAACAGCTTACAAGGATTCCTGTCTCCTGCATTCCCATGTCTTTTACAAGCTGAAAATCCTTCTTATTTGCACGAATCCAGCTTGTTACCTCGGGAAACTCGTACCCTCTCTCCATACATTTTTCTACGGCATCTCTGTCTTTTTTGCTGTAAAGAAAGAATTCAGATGCCCGGATTCTTCCTTCCGGTCCTCCCAGCTTATGAAGATAATCAAAAATTCTTACAATCTGTTCTGTCGTATAAGGGGTACGCGACTGCTGACCGTCCCGAAATGTAGTATCTGTAATCCAGATTTCATCCGGCATATGATGTGGCACAATACGGTCGTTAAATGCAATTTTCGGAACCTCTGAATACGGGAAAAGATTTCGAAATACATTCGGTTTTTCCACATCGACTAAAGGATACATATGCTCTTCCAGTTGAAGAAGATTTGTCTGTTTGTTCATTTTTACACGCCTGTTTTCCATTTTTCTTCCTCCTATGACACTGACTGCTTCCATTTTACTCAAAAATCTTCCATTCGTCAACGCTTTTTCGCTTTACCATAAGAAATTTTTTTGTTTTTCTTTTTTACAGGCTCATGAAAGTTTCCATATTAAACTGTCCCCATCCCTGTTGATTTCTGGGAAGTCCCAGATCATCACAGCTTTCTCTCAGCATCATTTTGATTTCCACATTTGTAAGAAGCGGATCTTTTTCCAGCATACAGGCAGCTGCCCCAGATACCACCGGAGTGGACATGGACGTGCCGCTTTTGATTCCGTATCCGTCCGGTTTTCCCACTGCACAGGAAACAATCCTGTTTCCCGGAACTACAAGATCCGGCTTGCAGACACACTGAAAGGTCGGTCCCCGCCCGGACACCGCCCCTTTTCCCTCAAGAAGATCACTGGAACCTACCGTGATGACTTTTCTGCTGCAGCCCGGAGCGGTTATACTGCCCGGAGCAGGTCCCTGATTTCCTGCTGCAGTCACAACAACAAAGCCATCATCCCACAGCTTTTCCACCCCTTCTATTAATACATCATGGTCTGTTCTTGTTTTATAAGTCGTTCCTACTGAAATATTCACTACACGAATATTGTATTTTTCTTTATTTTTTATCAGCCAGGAAAAAGCATGAATGACATCTTCTTTATTTCCATTTCCCAGACTGTCAAGAACCTTCAATGCAATAATATTGCACCGGCTCGCAACACCTCTGTGCTTTCCCCTGGAAGCCTTTCCGCTTCCTCCCAGAATTCCGGCAACATGGGTTCCATGTCCATTATCGTCATAGGGCTTCTGTCTGTATGCCAGGAAATCAGAAAAAGCGCAGATGCGGTCTTCGAAATCTACATGGCTCCAAATGCCAGTATCTAACGTTGCTACACCTACGCCTTTTCCGGTATATGTTTTCTGATCCATAATATACTCCAAAATCTTATAGGATTCTGGTATATTCTATTCAGATATACTCTCTGTGTTGTATCTGTCTGTCACAGAGGAAATTATTTTTCAACTACTTTTTTACAGTGGATTTTTCCCTTTATGTACTGAGCAAACTCCTCTGGTGTTCCCACTTCAAAATCCGTTTTCTTGATCCAGTAGGAAAGGTCCTCCGCTTTGATATAAAAAGCTGTGGGAAGATTCCAGAATTCCTGCACGTCCATGTATGCGATCGTCGCAAAATGATTTCCCCATCCATACTGAAATGTTTTTTCATAAAAATAGTAATTTCCCTTTATCACGCCCCCCGGCGCTTCCTTTATGGTTCTGTTGGCTTTGTGATACGGCATGCTCAGCATCATGACAAAAGTACAGATTACTGTCACCACAACGATCATCTCCAGCACACTTGCCGGAATGAGAAATGCAAGGACAATCTGTCCTGTTTCCTGTACGGACGTCCAGAGAAGAAGTCCTACATAGAGGAGCAGGATAATCCCTGCTGCGAACATACTTCTGTGACGCAGTTTTCTGGTCGCCATTTTTTCCATCTGCACAATGTCTTCTTTTGAATAAACGCTGTGCACCTTAAACATTGTGTTCTTCATAGTATCCCCTTTTCCTGTGTTATAATCAAATAAAAAGTATATCAAAATTTTATGCAAATTTCTACTGCATTTTCATAAAATGTATAAACTTCTGTTATATGGAAACACTGAAATCATAATTTCAAAAGTATTTTTATTGAGGAGGCATTTATGATTTTATTTCTCATACTGTTTTTTGTCCTGCAGGGATTTGTGCTGTTCTGCTGTGCCGCAGCAGGAAACGATCCTGTTTCCCAGAAACTTTCTGATGAAGAACAGATGAAATTTCTCGCTGACTGGAACAGGCGCCAAAGCGAAAACGCCTGACGTAAAACGAGGACAGCGCCATGAATTTCACAGCTCTGTCCTCTTTCATTTATATGATAATACATACCAGTCCGCCCTTGCTGTCGTTTACGATTTTCTGCATGGTATCCTGAAGTTTTAGCTGGCTTTCCTCGCTGATTGCCGCAATCTTCGTGCGGATTCCATCCTGCACAAGCTGTTCAATGGATTTCCCGAAAATATTTGTCTCCCAGACGCTCTCGCCTCTTTCCCCGCTCTCTCCAATATACGTGATCAGATCTTTTGCCTGCTGTTCTGTTCCCACAATAGGCGCAATTTCCGTCTCAATATTTGCCTTTATCATATGAATGGACGGGCTCTTGGAACGGATTTTTACTCCAAATTTATTGCCCTGCCGGATCACTGCCGGCTCATCAAGCTGAATTTCTGAAAGCTCCGGCACTACCACGCCGTATCCCGTTCCACGGACTGCCTCAAGCGCCGCCTGCACTTTTACATACTCTTCTTTCATGACCGCCAGCTCCTTCATGGTACGGATCAGTTCGTATTCACTTTCCATAGGAACTCCGCTTAAAGCGCTCAGCATCTTATAATAATACCCGTCGTTGATCTGAATCCGTACGCGAACAATTCCCGTTGCAAGACTCGCCTCCTCAAGAAGAACCTCCTGCACATACGGTCCCTCCAGATGAAGGGCTTCCTTTGTCACATGACAGATGCGTCGTATATTTTTACATATTATCTGTATCTGCGAAAGGATCTGTGCTTTGATCTCGTGGTCTGCCGGAAGGATTTCCACCCATTTTGGAATAAAAAACCGTATCTCGCTGACGGGAAACTCATAGAGAACCTTTTCCAGTATGCGGCTTACGTCTTCTTTTCGAAGCTGCTCGCAGTTTACCGCCATTGCGGAAACTTTATATTTTTCCTGAATTTCTTTTACAAGCTGCTGCGTTTCTTCTTTATAGGGAATCTGGGAATTTACAACTACAATAAAAGGCTTCTCCTGTTTTTTCAGAGCTTCTATTGTCCTCTCTTCTGCAGAAATAAAATTTTCTCTTGGAATTTCTCCGAAGCTTCCGTCTGTAGTCATCACAATGCCGATTGTGGAGTGCTGGGAAATTACTTTCTCCGTTCCAATCTGCGCAGCCTCATGAAAAGGAATCTCCTTTGCAGACCAGGGCGTTTTTACCATACGCTCTTTTCCGTCCTCCACATGACCTGCTGCATCTTTTACAAGAAATCCCACACAGTCAATTAATTTTATCCGCACCTTCTGTTCTCCCCCAAGAAGAACCGGGACTGCTTCCTTTGGGATAAACTTTGGCTCCACTGTGGTGATCATTTTCCCGGAACCGCTTACCGGAAGCGCATCTCTTAATTCATCCTGTTTTTCCTCACGGATTCCCGGCAAAGCCGCAGTTTCTATAAACCGTCTGATAAATGTAGATTTTCCTGTACGGACAGGTCCTACAACCCCTATGTATATATCGCCGCCGGTGCGTGCCTGAATATCCCGGTAAACCTGAAAATTTTCCATATTAAAAGCCCCCCTGCCTATATTCACACAATCCCATGTATTGCTACAATATATGCAGGGGAGCCTTTTTCTATGTCTTATTTTTTAATATGTATCATTATGAAGAAGCTCGTGCTCCTTTCCCTTTAAAAGTCCTTCATACAACTCAATCACAAGTGGATTTTCATCTGATTTTTTAATGATCATGGTATTATCTGCATTATAAAGTCCCTTCGCTCTTGCAGCCTTTGTTCTGGAGCCGGCTCTTGTAGGCTGTCCGCCTCCCATAATGCATCCGCGGCGACATGCCATGACTTCAATGAGATGATACTCTGCTTCACCGTTTTTCACTCTTTCCATTACTATCCTTGCATTTGCAAGGCCGCTTGCCACGCATACCTTAATTTCCATTCCCTTGTACGGAACAGAAAATTCTTTAATGCCTTCCTCTCCGCGGACGCCGCACTCGGAAATCGCCTGCATGGCTTCCTTTGTATGCTCCGGAGAAAGACGGCGAAGAACTGCTTCTGTCACACCGCCTGTTACACCAAAAATAACACCACCGCCGGAACCGAAACCAAACGGCATATCGCAGGCTTCCGGATTCAGCACTGCAAAATCAATACCAAAGTTATCGATCATGCGAATCAGCTCTGTCGTTGTAATAACAATATCCGTATCCTGTTCTCCCTTCGTAAAGCTGTTTGGACGGATCGCCTCTGCTTTCTTTGCTGTACACGGCATAATGGATACCATAACCGTCTTCTTTCCTGCAGCATGTTCCGGATCCCTGAAGTATTCCTTAATGACAGCGGACATCATTCCCTGAGGGGAACGGCAGGTTGAAAGATTCGGAATATAATCTTTATACTGATCTGTAATAAATTTCACCCATGCAGGACAGCAGGAAGTGAGAAGCGGAAGATTTTCACCTTTCTCAATTCTCTCGAGAAACTCTGCAGATTCTTCCATAATCGTAAGGTCTGCGCTGAAAGCGGTATCGTAAACCTCATCAAATCCCATTCTGTGAAGAGCGTTTACAATTTTTCCCATTACGCTTCTTCCCTTTGTAAGGCCGTAATGATCACCTACTGCGACACGCACAGCCGGTGCAATCTGAGCCACTACGCGAGTATCTTTATCTGCAAGGGCTTCCCACACCTCATCCATATGAGTTTTAATAGAAATCGCTCCTGTAGGGCAGAACACACGGCACTGTCCGCAATTGACACAATACGTCTCTGCAATTTTTTTATCAAAAGCAGGCATAACCATCGCTTCTGTTCCACGGAAGGCAAAACCAAGAGCTCCGATTCCCTGAAGCTCTTCACAGGCACGCACACAGTCTCCGCAGAGAATACACTTATTTGGGTCACGCACAAGCGAAGGAGAACTATCATCAATAGGACGAATTTCCCTTGTATTTTCAAATCGGATATTCCGCACACCAAGACGATGAGCAAGTTCCTGAAGTACGCACTCTCCGCTTTTTACGCAGGTAGTACAGTCACGGCAATGAGCTGCCAGAAGAAGCTCCACAATCAGTTTTCTATATTTTTTGATTTTTCCGGAGTTGGTATAAATCACCATTCCATCTCTGGGTTCTTCCGAGCAGGAAGCAAAGGTTCTTCCTCTGTCATCTTCTACCGTACAGAGGCGGCAGGCTCCAAAGGTGGAAACCTCTGAATGATAACATAAAGTGGGAATATTAATTCCTGCATTCCGAATGACGGAAAGAACATTTTTTTCATCGGTAAATTCTACTTTTCTACCGTCTATTGTCATAAATCCCATAGTATTTCCCCCTTCTATGCCTCTACATAAATGGCATCAAAGTTGCAGTTGTCCTTACATGCACCACACTTAATGCACAGATCGTTGTTAATGGTATACGGATGTTTGATTTTTCCGGTGATAGCTCCTGCCGGACAGTTCTTTGCACATTTTCCGCAGCCGATACAAAACTCCGGATTGATGTGGAACTGACGAAGGGCTGTACAGACTTTCGCACGACATTTTTTATCTACAATATGCTCCTCATATTCTTTCCGGAAACGCTTCAGGGTGCTTAAAACAGGCAGCGGCGCACTTTTTCCCAGTCCGCATAACGCCATGCTCTGCACCATATTCGCAAGCTCTTCCAACTGGTCAAGGTCGGAAAGTTCCCCTTTTCCTTCTACGATTTTTTCCAGAATACCCAGCATACGTTTTGTTCCCTCACGGCATGGTACACACTTTCCGCAGCTTTCTCTCTGGGTAAAGCTCATAAAGAAACGTGCCACCTCTACCATACACGTATTTTCATCCATAACAACAAGTCCGCCGGAACCCATAATCGCATCCAGTTTCTTTACAGAATCGAAATCAAGCGGCTGGTCTAGCTGGTTAAGTACAAGGCATCCTCCGGAAGGTCCTCCAATCTGCACCCCTTTAAACGCAGCTCCGCTTTTTAATCCACCGCCAATATCGTAAATTATATGACGAAGTGTCGTTCCCATAGGCACCTCGATAAGACCTGTATTCTCTATGGAACCGGTAAGAGAGAATGTTTTTGTTCCCGGACTTCCCTCTGTTCCGATTGTTTTAAACCAGTCTGCTCCTTTTAAGATAATTCCCGGCACGTTTGCATAAGTTTCTACGTTATTTAATACGGTTGGTTTTTCCCACAACCCTTTTTCTACTGTACGCGGCGGTTTCACACGTGGCATTCCTCTGTTTCCTTCAATAGAAGCCGTAAGGGCAGAACCTTCTCCACATACAAAAGCGCCTGCGCCTCTGTTAATATGAAGATGGAAATTTACACCGGTGCCCATAATATCGTCTCCCAGAAGGCCGTATTTTTCTGCCTGTTCTATAGACATGCGAAGACGTTTAACAGAAAGAGGATATTCTGCACGAACGTAAATATAACCCTCTTCTGCACCTACTGCGTAAGCGGCAATAATCATACCCTCTATCATCTTATACGGATCGCCTTCCATTACAGAGCCGTCCATAAATGCACCTGGATCTCCCTCGTCACCATTACAAACTACATAACGGACTTTTTCCGGCTGTCTTGCCACCTGTGACCATTTCTTTCCTGCCGGGAAACCGGCTCCGCCTCTTCCTCTTAAATTCGATCTTGTAATTTCATCAATGACCTGCTCCGGTGTCATTTCTGTAAGAACTTTTACAAGAGCGGAAAATCCCCCGGCTGCTATGTATTCATCTATGGATTCTGCATCAATTTTACCACAGTTTTCCAGAACAATTCTTGTCTGAAGGTTGAGAAAAGGAATATCATCCGGATGCGGACAGACTTTGTCTTCATGACGATAAAACAGACGCTCTACCGGCTGCCCTGAAAGCACTGTTCTCGATACAATTTCCTTACAGTCTTCCACCTGAACATGAACGTACTGGTAATCGTACGGCTCAATCCGCATAAGAGGTCCCAGCTCGCAAAGCCCCTGACAACCAGTGCGGACCACACCTACATGAGGTACGTCTTTCTGCATTTCTATCTGTACGCCTTCAATATCTTCACATAATTTTACCATCTCATCATAAATTTTCTGTGCGCCGGATGCCATACAGCCTGTCCCGGAGCAAATCAGAACACGACAGGTATAACTCTTTATATTTTCACGGATTTCTTCCTGTTTTTTTAATAAATCTTCTTTACAGAGAATACTCATAAGCTTTCACCTCTCAATTCATTTAAAAGCTCCACCGCTTTTTCCGGGGTCATTTTCGGGTGCACTTCGTCATTTACTGTCAAAGTAGGTGCAAGCCCGCAGGCTCCAAGGCAGGATACCGTCTCTACCGTAAATAACATATCATCTGTTGTATGTTTTTTATGACTTAATCCAAGCTCTTTCATCATCGCCTCTTTTACAGGCATGGATTTTCTTACATGACATGCTGTTCCATCACATACTTTTATGACGTATTTTCCTTTTGGCTCAAAAGAAAAATTCTCATAAAAAGTTGCTACACTATAAGCCTTTGCTTCATTTACCCCAATCTGGTCCGCAACATAGGTAAGAAGCTCTCCCGGAAGATAACGATACTCTGCCTGAATGTCCTGCATAATAGGAATCAGTGAGGCAGCTTTCTTTCCGTAATGTGAAATAATTTCGTCCGTTTTTCTGTAATAAGACTGGTCTAACATTCAGTTCCCTCCTTATTTGGCAGTTTTATGTTTTGTGCAAAATTACCTTTTTTTATTTTTTCGCCATAAAGTTATGTTCTAATTATACACGAAAACACCTGTTATCACAAGCAATTTATATATATTTTACTGCTTTTATCCGTTTAAAACCCATTGTAAAATGGCATTTTTTTAATTGTACAAAAATAAATACAAAGCTTTTTCTATAACAATCCTGTTAAAAAATATACATTGCTTTTTCCGCCCTTTTCTTATATCATATATCTTATACAGTGCGTGGAAAACTAAAAATAAAGGAGATGTAAAATGAGGAATCTTGATACTCCGGTAAAACAGATCCGCCGGAAAATTTTTACAGAAATTGCAAAAGCGGGTTTTCAGTCTGCTGACGAATCCCTGATTCACGACATTGAAGCCATTCCCTACAATATTGTACAGGAACAGGCAAAATACAGAGACAGCATTTACAGAGAACGGGCTGTTGCCAGTGAGCGTGTCCGTCTTGCTATGGGACTTTCTCTCCGCCCGGAAAACAAAGCTGTTCATTTGACAGACGGCGTACAGGCTAGTAATATTGACGAAAAATATTATGAGCCGCCTCTTATGCAGGTCATTCCTTCCGCCTGTGCAGCCTGCGCTCCCAATAAATATGAGGTAAGCAATATGTGTAAGGGCTGTGTGGCACACCCCTGTCTTCTTGTCTGTCCAAAAGACGCCATTTCTATGGTAAATGGGAAGTCTCATATTGACCAGGAAAAATGTATTAAGTGCGGAAAATGTAAGGCAGTCTGTCCTTACGACGCCATTGCACACAAGGAACGCCCCTGCGAGCGCGCCTGCGGCGTAAAAGCAATTACAAGTGATTCACAGGGACGCGCCGATATTGATCAGGAAAAATGCGTATCCTGCGGAATGTGTATGGTAAGCTGTCCCTTCGGGGCAATTTCTGATAAATCTCAGATTTTCCAGCTTGCCCACGCTTTAAGAGAGGGAAAAGAAATCATCGCAGAAGTAGCACCTGCTTATATCGGACAGTTTGGTGATGATGTTACACCAGGAAAATTCCACGGTGCTTTAAAAGCACTCGGTTTCACTGCTGTTCACGAGGTTGCTTTTGGTGCCGATGTAGGTGCTGTTTCCGAAGCGCATCATTATGCCAAGGAAGTAGCAACAGGAAATATCCCTTTCCTCCTTACTTCCTGCTGCCCTTCCTGGTCCGTTATGGCAAAGAAGTTCTTCCCGGACATGATTGACAACATTTCCCAAGAACTTACCCCTATGGTAGCAACCGCGCGAAAAATCAAGCAGGAGCATCCCGGCTCCCACGTTGTCTTTATCGGTCCCTGCGCTTCCAAAAAGCTGGAAGCAATGCGTACAACTGTAAGAAGCGATGTAGACTTTGTCGTAACTTTCGAGGAACTCTGGGGTATGTTTGACGCAAAGGGAATCAACCCTTCTGAAGTGGAAGATGCAGGAGATCTTCACGATGCCACGGCAGCAGGAAGAGGATATGCTGTTGCAGGCGGTGTGGCAGGAGCGATCGAAGCCTGCCTAAAAGAATATTATCCCGATGTGCCGGTCAACATTGAACACGCTGAGAGCCTCGCCGAATGCAAGAAAGTTCTGACGCTTGCAAAAGCAGGAAAATTAAAAGGCTGTATGATTGAGGGCATGGCATGTCCTGGCGGCTGTATGGGCGGTGCCGGAACAAACGCACCATTTGCAAAATCATCAAAAGCCCTGAAAAAATTTGTGGCAGAATCCACTCCTAAAATCCCGGATAAAGAATTGGAAAATATAGAGTTAAAGTAATTTAAGTCCCTTTTCAGAAAAACAAATCCCCCGGTACAGAAATCAAAAACATTTCTGTACCGGGGGATTCCGGTTTTAATCTTCTACCGCTTTCAGGGCAAACTCTCTAGCGTCAAGAGCGGGAAAATCTGAATTTTTTGCGCACACGTCCAGCCAGTCCATGTGTTCCAGAATCTCTTCCTTATTTAATCCCTGTTTCTTTCTGTATTCTCTCAATTCCTGAAGCCCTCTTCCTGTCAGCTCCCTTGCACACCACTGCGCCATGTAATAATATCGGAGAAGACATATTTCTTTTTCGTTCTGTCTTTTTCTTTTTTCTTCCCACAATTTGGGAAAATCATCATAACAGTGAACTTTATCCAGCTCAGGCAGGATATACGTTCCAAAATCTTCTTCTATCTGTCGAAAAACATCTTCAAGCGGAGCGTCTGAAGGCAAGTAGTTTTTATACCCGTCTATTTTATATTCTCCTCCGGAATAATAAGGAAGTTCCGTTAAACCGGGAATTTAACATGTGGATCATAAGATAAGAATCTTCTTTTGTCATACACTCAACCCGTGTACTCTACATTTGCAAACAGACGGTTTTCTTTATCTTCATATCCTTCCTGTGCTTCCATCCATCCGATCGTTCCATTATAGGAAACCTGAATATACATGGCGTGATTTACCATTTTGCAGCGAAGAACCGATACTCTTCCGCCTTCCGGAATCGTAAGAAGTTCTGCATTTCCTCCCGGGGCACTGTATAATATGGTCTCCGCATTTAAAATGCCTCTGTTTCTCTGTCCATCGGCAATCAGAGATGTATATGTATATGTTCCCACTCCGCTGATTGGCTGCAAAGTGCCATTCATATATCCATAATCAAAGTCTATTTCCGAGATACCTGTAGAATAAGACATCATACTCTGACGGATTTTCATGGTATTTTCCTTTACGGACACCATCTCGTTTCTGTGAGCTCTTCCGTAATTTCCAAAGAATCTCATAAAATCGACTACACATTCCAGTTCCCCATCCTGACACTGATAAAGCGCTGATATTACAGGATAATCGTTATCGGCAGACGCGTATAACTCTAAAAACGGTTTGCCGTTTTCCAGTGTGTACAGATTGATTTTCACAGGATTGTAATAATACACATCATTTCCATCAAGAAGAGACCATTTTCTGCCGTTTATGTACAGATCAAGACCTCTGTACATCTCTTCTCCGTGATTTGCATATCTCTTTGTCTGTTTTACAAGAATTGTATCCTCTTCCTGATCTCCCGTTATATCATAACCGGTATATTTCCGTTCTGGCTTCAGGGTTACTTCTGCAGGATTCCGTCTTCTCACACGAACTGTAATTGTTTTTGTTGCAGAAGTATATTTGCTTGTTGCCTTTGCATTAATACGCACCGTTACAGTTCCCTCTTTTTTCGGAGTAAGCACGCCTTTTGCGCTCACACCTAAAACAGAAGTGTTGGAGCTTTTATAACTCATGGTTGTTTTTGCTTTTGCGCCGATTTTCCTTCCCGACTCTCCCACGCAGACTGTCATATTTGATGCCCGAACAGTCTGACTGGCTCTTAAAACTTTTACCGTCACATCTTTTTTGGTAGAAAAGTATTTTGTGGTACCTTTCGCGTAAATGGTAACTTTAACGGTTCCTCCTTTTTTTGGAGTAAGAACACCTTTTGCGCTCACGCCGAGAACAGAAGGATTGGAGCTTTTATAGCTCATGGTTGTTTTTGCTTTTGCGTTCAGTCTTTTATTCTTCTGATCCACTTTTACAGTCATACCTGATGCCTGAATGGTCTGTTTTTTTCTTCCGTCTGCCTGCGCGCTTACAGGAAGCGCTACAACTGTCAGAAGAACTGCAAGAAGAACGCAAATCTTTTTCATACTTTTTTTCATTTTTGGTCATCTGCCCTTCTCTTTTTTATATTCCCAACATACCACAGGCACATTTCTGTTCTGTAAAATTCAGTTTCCATTCTTTTCCTTTTAATCCGTTTTATCTTTTAATTCCGACAGAAGATTTCTTAATTTTTCTCCGTAATCTTTTCCTGCCGCCCAGCCCATACCGTAAGGGTTCTCCTGTATTCCCAGCCATTCTACGTAAGGCGCGCACTCTCTTGTCACAAGGGAAAACCTTTCGTCAACACACTCCTGATTTAACTCCTCAGAAGAGGCATATGCCTTTAAATGCTGTACCTGGGCGCGGATTCCCGTCCGTACATCTACAAAAGAATTTCCAGGCTCGTCCCCTCCTGTTGCCCCAAGTCCTGCAAAGTTAAACTGGGAAGGCTTACATACGCCCTGAAACTGAAGCCATCCTGTTTCCAGCATTGCCTGTTCAAATACAATCTCACCGCGGACACCTTCTGCTTCGGCTTCTTCCACCACAATTCCACAAAAGGTTTCAATATCCGGCGCTCCGCCTTCTGAAAGTGCTTCCGAAGGGTATTCCATATTCTGTTTATTAAAATGAAGCACCATATCCTCTGCCGCAACAGTAGTATCTCCCATAACTGTATAGTAGTCGTATGTGTTATCTGTGGCATCGTCTATTGGTGTTTCTTCGTCTGTTTTTTCCGGCGCTGTAATCTGCCCTTCCCCGGAATAGTCCGGCGCTTCTCCATATATGGAAAAGGGTGTCCCGATTCCCAGGACACCCACAAGCATCAGCGCACAGAAAACTTTTCTTTTCTGTACTATTCTCATGCGTTTACTTTTCTCATTGCAGCTTCTACCACATGTCCCACAAGAACAGAAGTTGTTACACTTCCTACTCCTCCCGGAACCGGTGTGATCGCATCTACGATCGGCTCAACCGCTGCGTAATCTACATCGCCGCAAAGCTTGCCTTCTGCATTTACGTTGATTCCAACGTCAATGATCGTCTGGCCTTCTCTTACGTATTCCGCACCGACTACACCTGCGCGTCCTGCTGCTACGATCACAATATCAGCCTCTCTTGTAACAGAAGGCATATCTACGGTTCTTGTATGGCAGATCGTCACAGTTGCATTTTTCTTAACAAGCATCATGGCTGCCGGTTTTCCTACTACAAGGCTTCTTCCTACTACAACGGCTTTCTTTCCTGTGCAGTCAATTCCGTAATGATCCAGGATTTCCATACATGCCTGTGGTGTACATGGCGGGAAACCGATCTTCTTTCCTGTGAACACGCCAGACATGGAAAGGTCTGTCATACAGTCTACGTCTTTTTCCGGTGCAAGTGCGTTTTCAATTACAGCCTGGTCCAGATGTTTTGGAAGCGGTCTGAATAACAGTACGCCGTGAATGCTGTCATCTTTGTTTACTTTGTCGATTGTTGCAAGAAGCTCTTCCTGCGCTACGTCCTCAGGAAGAAGGATTTTTTCACATGCAACGCCTAAAGTCTCGCAGCGTTTTGTTGCGCCCTTCTCATAAGAAATATCACTTGGATTTTCTCCCACACGGATAATGCAAAGTGTAGGATTTACTCCTTTTGCCTGTAATTCTGCAACATTTCCTTTGATTCTTTCATTTAATGCTGCAGTTACTTCTTTACCTAATAACTGTTTTGCCATGATTTGGTTCCTCCGCTTTTTATTTCAGTCTTCCAAGAACACTGTCAAATGTTTCATCTGCAATTTTTGTATATTTTTCAAGCATTGCATCTGCTTTTCTGTTAAGCTCTTCCGCATACTCTCTGTCTGCCATAGATTTTGTGTTAATGTACACATTTAAGCTTGCGCCTTTTAATGCAGCTTTACAGAACGCAGCACCTACTCCTGCATCGCTGATGGCAAGCTTGGAGCCTTTTGCGCCGAATTCTACGATCAGCTCGATTGCTTCACAGCATTTTTCCATGATTTCCATTGGTACGGAGCAGGCATCTTTCAGCACGATTTCCATTACTCTTGCTTTTTCTGCCTTTTCCTCTTCTGTTTCACGCGGCATTCCGTAAGCTTTGGAAAGCGGCTCAAATACTTCTGCATCGCGCTCGATCAGACGAAGAAAATCTTTCTGAAGCTGGTCACATTTTGCTTTCAGCTCATACATTTCTTCCTCAACATCTGCATATTTTTTCTTGCCTACTGTGAGGCTTCCCACCATGTTTCCAAGAGCGGTTCCCACTGCTCCGACAAGGGCGGACGCACCGCCGCCTCCCGGAACAGGAGCCTTGGAAGCGAGAACCTCAACGAATTCTGTACATGTGCTTGTTGAAAATCCCATTTCTCATTTCTCCTTTTCTTATCTTTAGAACAGTCCTGTGATCTTTCCTGTTTCGTCTACATCGATTTTCTCTGCAGCCGGAACTTTTGGAAGACCTGGCATTGTCA
>URMH01000049.1 GCA_900549015.1 uncultured Blautia sp. | reverse complement strand
AGTATTTATCACCGATGAAGAGAACAAAATGTCCGTATATTCCCACATGTTCTCAGTATGGATTAGAAGCAATTCAAAAATATGGCGCAATAAAGGGCAGCCTTCTTGCAGTATGGAGAATTTTAAGATGTAATCCGTTTTCTCACGGAGGGTATGACCCTGTGCCATAAAAGAGTAGGAAGTCAGACGACTTTCAGATTCTAGGAGGAAGTAAAATTGGAGATGATGATTTTAGCCACAAAGAGTGGCACTCCGATTATCGGCCAGGTCGCATCTGTCATGGGATGGATTATGGACGGTATTTATAAAATGCTGGACGGTTTATTCGGCGTTCAGAACCTTGGTATTTGTATCATTATTTTCAGTATCATCATTTATGCGCTGATGACTCCTCTGCAGATTAAGCAGCAGAAGTTTTCAAAACTCAGTGCATTTATGCAGCCTGAGCTTCAGAAGGTGCAGAAGAAATATCAGGGAAAACGCGACCAGGTTTCCATGCAGAAAATGAATGAAGAAACACAGGCAATTTATCAGAAATACGGTGTTTCTCCAACAGGAAACTGTGTACAGCTTGCAATTCAGTTTCCTATATTGATGGCGTTGTGGCAGGTTATTTATAAAATTCCTGCATATGTTGGAAGCGTTAAGGATATTTTTACAGAAGCTGTTTCTCATATTACAGCAGTAGATGGATATACACAGCTTGTTCAGAATTTTATTACAGATAATAAAATAACAAGAGTTCAGCTTATTATGGACGGAAATCAGGCAACAAGCAACTCTATTATTGACTTTTTATATGCTTTATCTCCTTCACAGTGGAAGGAGCTTGCAACAGTAGACCAGTTTTCCGGTTTTTCCGGAGTAATTGATACAGCAGCTCATGAAATTTCAAAAATGCAGAATTTCTTCGGGCTGAATATTGCAGACCAGCCAATGACTTATATTAAGGCTGCTTTTACAGGCGGTGCAATTATTCTTGCGATCGCAGCTCTTATGATTCCAATTCTTTCATGGGTAACGCAGATGCTGAATATTAAGCTTATGCCGCAGGCAGCACAGCAGGACGGCGAGCAGAATGCAATGATGAACTCCATGAAGATGATGAATACGATCATGCCGCTTATGTCTGCGATTTTCTGTTTTACATTCCCGGTAGGTCTTGGTATTTACTGGATTTCCAGTGCGGTGGTGCGAAGTATACAGCAGCTTTTGATCAACCGTCATATGGATCGAATGAATATTGATGACCTGATTAATGAAAATATGAAAAAGATGGAGAAGAAGAGGGAAAAAGCAGGACTTCCTCCTCAGAAGATCACAAATCAGGCTCATCAGAATGTGAAAAATATAAATAATGCAAAGGCTCAGAAGGGTGCAGAAGTAAATAATGCAACTGAAAGAGCAAGAAAAGTTGAACAATCTTACCAGAATGCAGCGAAAGCAAAACCCGGAAGTATAACAGCCAAAGCAAATATGGTCAGAGATTTCGATGAACGAAACAAGAAGAAGTAATTAGAAACGGAGGGGTTTCAGATGGAGGATTATATTCAGTTTTCAGCAAAAACAAAAAATGATGCCATTACAAAAGCGTGTATTGAGCTTGGAACATCAAGCGACCAGCTTGAAATTCAGGTGGTCAGCGAAGGAAGTTCCGGATTTTTCGGAATCGGAAGCAAACCTGCCGTAATTAAAGCGCGCAGAAAAGAAACAGTTTCCGAAGAAGAAGAGATAAAAGATATTATTGGTTCTGTAAAACTGGATTCCTTTAAAACGGAGAAAAAGAAAAAAGAAAATTCCTTTGAAAAACCTGCAGAAAAGATGGTTTCTGAAAAAACATCAAAGGAAAACACATCTGCCAGATACGACAGAAGTGAAAAATCTGACAGAAATGAAAGGTTCGAGAAAAACGACAGATTTGAAAGACCGGCGAAAGAAAGATATACAAAGGAAAAACAGGAAAGACCTGTAAGAGAAAAACCGGTAAGAGCGGCAAAACCTGTACCTGTTCTCACAGATCCTGAGGAAATCAGAGAAGCAGAAGAGAGAGCAAAGGTATTCCTTCGCGATGTGTTCGCCTCCATGAAGCTTGGAGAAGTAGAGATTACTGCTGTTTATAATAAAAACGACGGAAGTCTTGATGTAAACTTTGAAGGGGAAGATATGGGAATCCTCATTGGAAAAAGAGGCCAGACACTTGATTCTCTTCAGTATCTCACAAGCCTTGTTGTAAATAAAGGCAAGGAAAACTATATCCGTGTAAAACTGGATACAGAGGATTACAGAAGACGCCGTAAGGAAACACTGGAAAACCTTGCAAGAGGAATCGCTTACAAGGTAAAGAAAACAAGAAGACCTGTTGTTCTTGAACCGATGAATCCTTATGAGAGAAGAATTATCCACTCTGCACTGCAGGGAAATAAATTCGTAGAGACCGTCAGTGAGGGCGAAGAACCTTACCGTCATGTAGTTGTAAAATTAAAGAGAAATTAAGACAGAGAATGTTATTCCTGGTGAAAGCATGAATAACACGCAATACTTTGCGTGGCTTTTCCGGGAATAACATTTCTTTTTTATAATGGAGGAAGATTATGGAGACAACCATTGCTGCAATATCCACAGCCATGAGCGAGTCGGGAATCGGGATCATAAGAGTCAGCGGACCGGAAGCGTTGGATATAGTAAGTCGCATATACCGTTCAAAGGGCGGAAAAAAAGATATAAATAAAGTTCCCACACATACCATCCATTATGGATATGTATATGATGGGGAGGAATTAATTGATGAGGTTCTTGTGATGGTAATGAGAGCGCCGAGAACCTTTACAGGAGAGGATACGGTAGAAATAGACTGTCACGGCGGCGTGTACGCCATGAGACGTGTTCTGGAAACGGTTCTGAAAAACGGAGCAAAAACAGCTTCTCCCGGAGAATTTACAAAGCGGGCATTTTTAAATGGCAAGATGGATCTTTCTCAGGCGGAAGCAGTAATGGATGTCATTCAGGCAAAAAATGAGTATGCCCTCAAAAGTTCTATGGAGCAGTTAAGGGGTTCTGTACAGAAGGCGATCAGAGATATAAGAAAAGACCTGATTTATCACATTGCATATATAGAATCAGCCCTTGATGATCCGGAGCATATCAGCCTTGACGGATATTCACAGGAGCTTCTTGAAATTGTGGAAAAAGCACAGGAAGAAATTGCGCATCTGTTGAAAACTGCCTCAGATGGAAAAATGATTAAAGAAGGAATCCGAACAGTCATACTGGGAAAACCAAATGCAGGAAAGTCTTCTCTTTTAAATGTTCTTGTAGGAGAAAACAGAGCGATTGTTACAGACATAGAAGGAACAACAAGAGATATACTGGAAGAATATATTAATCTTCATGGAATTTCCCTTCGAATGATCGATACGGCAGGAATCCGTGAGACAGAGGACGTAGTGGAAAAAATTGGTGTAAACCGCGCCAGAGATATGGCAAAAGAAGCAGATTTGATTCTTTACGTTGTGGACAGTTCCCGTCCTCTTGATGAAAACGATGAAGAAATCATATCCATGCTTGACAGCAGGAAGGCGATTGTTTTATATAATAAGACAGACCTTGAACCGAAAGTGGATATGAAAGCGTTAAAGGAAAGGGTGAACCGTCCGGTTATTTCTGTTTCAGCAAAAGAGGAGACAGGAATCCGTGAGCTGGAAAAAGAGATTAAAAATATGTTCTTCAGCGGGGAGATTTCCTTTAACGATGAGGTTTATATTACAAACGCCCGCCACAAAGAGGCTCTTATGGAGGCGGCAGAGAGTTTGCGTCTTGTAAAAAACAGCATAGAAATGGATATGCCGGAAGATTTCTTTTCCATAGACCTTATGAACGCCTATGAAAGTCTTGGACGTATTATAGGAGAATCGGTAGGAGAAGACCTGGTAAATGAGATTTTCAGTAAATTCTGTATGGGAAAATAAGAGAGGAAAAACAGATGAAGACAGTAACAGAAAATTATGATGTTGTGGTAGTGGGAGCAGGACATGCAGGCTGTGAGGCTGCACTTGCGTCTGCGCGTCTGGGACTTTCCACAATCATGTTTACGGTAAGCGTAAACAGTATAGCCCTGATGCCATGTAATCCAAACATTGGAGGAAGTTCCAAAGGTCATCTCGTAAAAGAGGTTGATGCTCTTGGAGGAGAGATGGGAAAAAATATAGACAAAACCTTTATTCAGTCAAAGATGTTAAACCGTTCCAAAGGACCGGCAGTGCATTCTCTCCGGGCGCAGGCAGACAAACAGGCATACAGCAACGAGATGAGAAAAACTCTGGAAAATACAGAAAACCTTACGGTACGCCAGGGAGAGGTGACAAAGCTTCTTGTAGAAGAAGGGAAAATCACAGGCGTGCTGACGTATTCCGGCGCGATTTATCATTGTAAGGCAGTAATCCTCTGTACAGGAACGTACTTAAAGGCAAGATGCATTTACGGTGATGTGAGCAATGCAACAGGACCGGACGGACTCCAGGCTGCAAATTATCTCACAGACAGCTTAAAGGAACTTGGAATTGAAATGTTCCGGTTTAAGACGGGAACGCCTGCCAGAATTGCAGGAAACAGTATTGATTACAGCAAGATGGAGGAGCAGTTCGGGGATGAGAGAGTAGTTCCGTTTTCTTTTTCCACAAATCCGGAGGATGTGCAGATTGAGCAGAAATCCTGCTGGCTTACTTATACAAATGAGAAAACACATGAGATCATAAGGGCAAATCTTGACCGCTCTCCTTTATATTCCGGAGCGATCGAGGGCACAGGTCCCAGATACTGTCCGTCCATTGAAGATAAGGTTGTGCGCTTTGCAGATAAAAACAGACATCAGGTGTTTATTGAACCGGAAGGAACATATACAAATGAAATGTATATTGGCGGAATGTCAAGCTCTCTTCCTGAGGACGTGCAGTATGAGATGTACCGCTCAGTACCGGGACTTGAAAATGCCAGAATTGTAAGAAACGCCTATGCTATTGAATATGACTGCATTAATCCCAGACAGCTTTATCCGACCCTTGAATTTAAGAACATAAAGGGACTGTTCAGCGCAGGACAGTTTAACGGAAGTTCAGGATATGAGGAGGCAGCAGCCCAGGGACTGATCGCGGGAATCAATGCGGCAATGGAAATTAAAGGACAGGAGCAGCTGATCCTTGACCGTTCAGAAGCGTATATCGGTGTTCTCATAGACGACCTTGTAACAAAGGAAAACCATGAGCCGTACAGAATGATGACAAGCCGTGCGGAGTACCGTCTTCTTTTAAGACAGGACAACGCAGACCTCCGTCTCCGGAAAAAAGGCTATCAGGTTGGGCTGATTGATGAAGAAACTTATCAAAAGTCTGTGGAAAAGGAAAAGCAGATCCAGGAAGAAATAAACAGGATCGAGCATGTAAATATCGGCGCTTCCGAAAAAGTTCAGAACCTTCTGGAATCCTTTGGAAGCACACCTTTAAAATCAGGAACAACACTTGCAGAGCTGATACGCCGTCCGGAGCTTTCTTATGAGGCAGTTGCACCGATTGACGAAAACCGCCCGGAGCTTTCCTGGGACGTAAAAGAACAGGTAGATATTAATGTAAAATATGATGGCTATATAAAAAGGCAGCTTCGTCAGGTAGAGCAGTTTAAAAAGCTGGAAGCAAAAAAAATCCCGGCTGATATTGACTATGAAAAAGTAGGAAGCCTTCGTATTGAGGCGCGCCAGAAGCTTGAGATGTACCGTCCTGTATCTATCGGACAGGCTTCAAGAATCTCGGGAGTTTCACCGGCAGATATTTCTGTTCTTCTTGTTTATATGGAGCAGTACGGAAGAAGGAGGGAAGAAGTATGACATATGATATGACCGTTCTGGAAAAGGGGTGTGAAAACCTGGGAATTTCTCTTAGTGAGGAACAGAAGGGACAGTTTATAAAATTCTATGAGTATCTTGTAGAAAAAAATAAAGTTATGAATTTAACTGGTATCACAGAGTTTCAGGAGGTGTTGGTAAAGCATTTTCTTGACAGTCTTGCCTGCGTGAAGGCAGTTGACCTTACAAAAGTAAAAAAAGTGATGGACATTGGAACAGGAGCCGGTTTTCCGGGTGTTCCTCTTAAAATCGCCTTTCCTCATCTGGAAGAATGTCTTCTTGATTCCCTGAAGAAAAGAGTGACTTTCCTTGAGGAAACCTTCGATCTGCTGGGCTTTGATAAAATAACAGCCATTCACGGAAGGGCGGAGGAATTTGCAAAAAATAAGGCGTACAGAGAGCAGTATGATATATGCGTCTCAAGAGCAGTATCAAACCTTGCCACACTTTCCGAGTACTGCCTTCCATATGTGAAAAAAGGCGGGCTGTTTATTTCCTACAAATCAGGTAAAGTACAGGAAGAGGCGGAAAGCGCAGCAAGAGCAATCAGGCTTCTGGGAGGAGAAATCAAAGATATTTGTTATTTTACACTTCCGGATTCAGAGATAGAGCGTTCTCTTGTTATCATTGAGAAAGTAAAAAATACGCCGGGAAAATACCCGAGAAAAGCGGGAACACCGTTAAAGGAACCGCTTTAAGAAGGAGAAGGGCTTTTTAGTCCTTCTTTTTTTCATAGAATAAACACAAAATCCTCACACTTTCATCGGATTTTCCTCACATTTTATCCATAAAATAGAAATTGTAGAGATAGCAGAACTCTGGATTCCCCATTCTCTGTTTTAATCCGGAAGCTGTCTCTACAATTTTTTGTAAAACAGGAGGAGAGCAAATTGATTGAAGTAACGAATCTGGTTAAAAGATACGGGGACCATACGGCGGTGGACCATCTTTCTTTTCAGATTGAAAAGGGAAAAATCTACGGTTTTCTTGGGCCTAACGGAGCCGGAAAATCCACTACGATGAATATGATAACCGGATATATTGCCTCTACAGAGGGCAAGGTTGTCATTGACGGACACGATATTCTGGAAGAGCCGGAAGAAGCAAAAAAATGTATTGGTTATCTGCCGGAACAGCCGCCGCTCTATTTTGATATGACCGTTCTGGAGTATATGAAATTTGCGGCAGATCTTAAAAAAATCCCCAAAAAAGAGCGGGAATCCATGATAGAGGAAGTCATGGATATGGTAAAAATCACAGATATGAAAAATCGCCTCATAAAGAATCTGTCAAAGGGTTACAGACAGAGAGTAGGGCTGGCACAGGCAATCCTGGGGTATCCGGAAGTGATCATTCTTGATGAGCCTACAGTGGGGCTTGATCCGAAGCAGATCATAGAGATTCGTTCACTGATCAAAGAGCTGAAAAAAAAGCATACTGTTATTTTAAGTTCACATATACTGTCAGAGGTAAGCGCAGTATGCGATTATGTGCTGATTATTTCACATGGACGTCTTGTAGCAAGTGATACGCCTGATCATTTAAGTCGTCTTGCAGAGGGATCTAATACCTTAAATATGCTTATCAAAGGTGAGAAAGAATTGATAGAAAACGGACTTAAGGAAATTGATAAGGTAAAAGAAACAGAGCTTGTCTTTAATGAGGAAGAGGGCGCGTGGAATGTAAGTGTTTCCACAGAAGAGCAGGAAGATATTCGAGAGGAAGTATTTCTTAAAATGGCAGAGCTTCACTGCCCGATTCTTGAAATGAAGTCGAAAAAGGTATCTCTGGAAGAAATCTTCCTGGAGCTTACAGAATCTGAAAAAAATGAGGAGACGAACCATGACAGCAGTTTATAAAAGAGAATTAAAAAGCTATCTGACTTCTATGGTTGGATACCTGTTTATATTTTTTGTTCTGATCGTGACAGGAATTTATTTTTCTGCCTATCAGCTTGCGGCAGCTTATCCAAAGTTTGAATATACATTAAGCGCTCTGACCTTTATATTTTTAATCGGCGTTCCGATTCTGAGCATGAGAGTTCTGGCAGAAGAGCGGAAACAGAAAACAGATCAGCTTCTTCTTACATCTCCTGTTTCAGTCGGCAGCATTGTAATGGGAAAATATTTAGCGCTTGTGACGGTATATGCGATACCTGTTTTAGTGATGTGTGCATATCCTCTGATTATGTCAAAATTTGGAGCTGTTTCTTTTGCATCTGCCTATACGGCAATTCTGGGATTTTTCCTTCTTGGCTGCGCAAACCTTGCAATCGGCGTATTCATGTCTGCTCTGACAGAAAGCCAGGTTGTGGCGGCAGTTCTTACTTTTGTGCTGTTATTTGCTTTTTATATGATGGGAGGAATTTCCTCTTTCTTTTCACAGACATCAGTATCTACCTGCATTGCCTTCGGACTTTTGATCGTGGCAGCAGCCATCATTATTTATATCATGATAAAGAATATTTTTATCTCCGTGATAACAGGGATTGTGGGAGAAGCGGCGCTGGCAGTCATTTACTTTGTAAAACCATCTGTATTTGAAGGCGGAATACAGAAAATACTTGAGGTTTTTGATTTGAGCGGGCATTTCAGCAATTTTACAAATTCCATGCTGGACGTAACAGGAATTGTATATTTTCTTTCTGTAATTGCCGTGTGTCTTTTTCTTACAATACAGTCCATTCAGAAAAGACGTTGGAATTAGGAGGGGAGAGACGGAATGAGTTTCAGAAAAAAAGCGAAAAAAAATAATGTGCAAAACAAAGAAAAAAAGAACAGAAAATTCAATATAAAAAAGATGGTGGGAACGGTAAGTAAAAAGCATATTAAAAACGGTTCTTACAGTATGATAATGACAGTTGTTTTTGCGGCAGCAATTGTTGTGATCAATATGATCGTGGGAAAAATTCCTTCAAAATATACGCAGATCGATGTAAGCGATTCCGGTCTTTATTCCATTGGGGACGAGACAAAGAAAGCCTTAAAAGAACTGGATAAAGATGTTACGATTTATCAGATCGCACAGAGCGGGTATGAAGACGAGAACATATCATCTCTTTTAAAGAGATATGAAGATGAATCCAAACATATTAAGGTAAAGGTAAAGGACCCGGTTGTGAATCCGAAATTTGTTTCAGATTATACAGATGAGCAGGTTTCTTCCAACAGTCTTATTATCGAGTCTGGAGAAAGAAGCAAAGTAGTAAATTACAGCGATATGTATGAGAGCAGTCTAGACTATAATACCTACAGCTATCAGACAACAGGATTTGACGGAGAAGGTCAGATCACAAGCGCCATCGGATATGTGACATCGGAAAATCTTCCTGTTTTATATACTCTGGAAGGTCATGGGGAAAAATCGCTTTCTGCAGATTTAAAGGACAGCATTGAAAAAGCCAATATTGACGTGCAGGAACTGAATCTTCTCACAGAGGAAAGCGTGCCGGAAGATGCAGACTGCCTTATGATCATTTCGCCAACTACAGATATTTCTTCTGCTGAAAAAGATGCTGTGTTAAAATATCTGGAAAATGGCGGAAAAGCTATGATTTTTTCAGATTATGCAGATGCGGAATTGAAGAATTTTGATGCTATATTAGAAAATTATGGTGTAAAACGTGCGGAAGGTCTTGTTTTTGAGGGAGACGCGCAGCATTATGCAATGCAGATGCCGTATTATCTTGTTCCTGAAGTTGAAAGTACAGAGGCATCATCTGAGGCGGCAGCTTCCGATTATCTGACACTGGCGCCATTTGCACAGGGGATTCAGAAACTGGACGATGTGAGAGATACTGTAAATATAAAAAGTATCCTTACGACATCAGACAGCGCTTATTCGAAAACAAATATGAACAGCTCTCAGATAGAAAAAGAAGAGGGTGATGTAGATGGACCGTTTGATATTGGAGTAAGTATAACAGAAAGCCTTGCTGACGGAAAAGAGACGCAGCTTGTATATTATTCTACTGCAAATATTATAGACAGTCAGATTAATCAGATGGTTTCAGGCGGAAATCAGCAGCTTGTTATGGAGTCTCTGAAATGGCTGGCAGATACGGAAGAAAGCGCAAGCGTTTCCATTCCTTCTAAAAGCCTTCAGGTTGCATCGCTTTCATTGACAGAATACGATGCAAGTTTCTGGAAAATATGGGTAATTGGTATTATTCCAGGTGTTTTCCTTGTGCTTGGATTTGTGATTTGGTTTAAGAGGAGAAGAGCCTGATGAAGAAAAAAACAGTAAAAATGGTTTTAGCTGTGGCTGCACTGGCTGTTTTATGTGGAACGTATGTGGGAGTGAGCACATACGTATCAAAACAGGAGGAGGCAGAGAACAGCAAAGAGGAAGAAACGCAGGTTTCAGTTACAGAGGCTTCTGCAGATGAAATAGAATCTGTACAGTTTTTAATTGATAAGCAGGAAATTACCTTCCAGAAAAAAGAGGATCAGTGGGTAAAGAGCGACGATAAAGCCTTTCCTGTGTCTCAGGACACCTTAAATAATGCCGTCGGTATGCTGGGAGATTTAAAAGCGGAGAGAGTTCTGAAAGATGTAAGTGATCTGTCGGAATATGGACTGGATTCTCCTGTAAATACTATTGTTTTCAAAACAAAAGAGGGAGAAGAAACTTCCATAAAAATAGGTGCGGAAAACGAGTCTGTAAGTCAATATTACGTAAAGAAAAACGAGGACGATAAAGAGGTATATCTCGTTGCAAGCGCATCGATCACACCGTTTATGAACAATCTTTACGATTATGCGGAGGCAGGAACCTTCCCGGAGATCAGTTCGGAAAACGTAAAAGAGATTCAGGTGGAAGGAAAAACCTCTTACAGCCTGTCTGCAGATGAAAACGGTTTCTGGTATATTTCTGACGGAGAAAATCAGGAGAAGGCAGATTCCGCAAAAGCGACAAGCACAGCGTCTGCTTTTAGCACCCTGGAATATGCTTCTTTTGTCAATTATAATGCCTCTGAAGAAGAAATGGAGAGCTATGGTTTGAATGAGCCGTATGCAAACATAACAGTAGATTATGAAGAGGAAGTTCCTGAAAAAGAAACAGATAATCTAAAAACAGAAGAAACAGAGTCAGAGGAGGCAGAAAATACAGAAGAAAAACAGGGAGAGACAGGAGTAGAAGAAGAGGCAGAGCCGGAAATGGTGGATAGAAGCCTTGTGATACATGTAGGCGATGAGGCAGAGGAGGGCGGCAGGTATGTAAGCATTGACGACAGCAAAGAAGTTTATACAATGTCGGAGGAGACACTTTCCGCATTTCTCGACAAAGAAAACTCGGATTTTTGGGATATGAATGTATGCTATGTTTCTATAAATGATATAGAAAGTGTTGAAATCACCTATAAAGGTGAGACAAAGACTGTGAATGTTTCACGTGAAACATCTGAAGATGAAGACGGAAATGAGACAGAGACTCTTACCTACGAAATGGACGGCAAAGAGCTGGACAGCACAAAATTTAATACTTTCTATAATAAAGTTGGCAATATGACGGCACAAAAGAGAGTGGCAGACGATACGACCCTGGATTCAGAACCGGAAATGAAAATTGTTCTCAGAAAAACAGATGGAACAGAAAATGAAGTTCTGTATCACAACTATGATACTAATTTCTACGGTGTGAAAGTGGAAAACAAGGTTTACATGGTAAATAAGATGAATGTAAAAGAAATGTTTGAAGCTTACGAGCAGATAGGAGAAGAGAACAGTAAAGAAGCCTCTGAAGCAGAAGAGTAAAAGCGACAGATGAAGTAATAACTAATATGGAAGCGCAAATTCCTTTTTATCTCTGGGATTTGCGCTTCGTTGTATGGAGTGTGGTATATTGAATTGTGTCTGAAAGCTGTATTAATAGGTTGTGAGAGGTATTTTGACAGCTGCATTTTATGGCTAAAAGAAAATGCCAACTTGTTCAAGAAAGTGTTCCGGGTCTTCCATATGCGGCAGGTGTTTTGTTTTTGAAATCTGGACAGACTCGATAGCCGGATTTAAACGAGTATATTCATTTGAAATAAGCTGGCTGTTGCTGTCCTCGCCAGATACAATATAAATGCAGTTGTCGATGGAGGAAAGTGCATGGTTGATGCTGATATTAACATATTTTCCAATAAGGCTGCCTAATAAAAACTTCGCATAACAGCCGCCCTTATGCGCTGCCTCATAATAAGTATCAATAATTTCATCTGATACATGAAATGGATTGTGATACATATTTTCTATAAAAAGATTGCTTGTGTTTTCACGTGAAACAATCATGTGATATACCAGTGTGCCGAATACAGGAATTTCCAAAGCGGTTTTCAGTAACTTTTCTTTATAACCGGACATTTTCTGGAGTGAATTAAGGCTCGGAGGATTTACAAGCATAAGTTTGCCCAGATATTCTTTTTCGTTTAAACAGGACATAACCGCAAAAGAAGAGGACATTCCGCTTGCTATAATATCTGTTTTTTCTTTAATCACATCTTTAACAAAGTCACAGATTAGCTGTACATATAAAAAGTTTGTATAAGTGATTCCCGGTTTTGCAGAACGTCCGCAGCCGAGTAAATCTATGGTATAAACTGTATGCTCTGTTGAAAGTTCCTTTTCGATACGATTCCATTCATATCCAGAAGCTCCAGGGAGTAAGTCGTGTATTAGAAGAATGGGGGTCCCTTCTCCTTTTTTTGTGTAGTAAATATCTCCTAAACGCCATTCATAAAAGTTTCTGCAGGATATATCTAACATCTCTTTTAACTGTGAAGTTGCAGCGATAAATTTGTTTGCAACATGAATAATTGTTGTAGCGCTTCCGGCAAGCACAGCTAAGGTCAGAAGTTTATGGTTCTTTTTTTTCATAATAAGCCTCCTTGTTTTGCTGGTATAAACGGGTATTTATTGTATTTATTATACGTCAAAACCATTGATTTTACAATGTTTTTTCGATTTGTCAGACGACAGGAAAGTACAGGGAGTGTTGTTCTTATGTCGTTTTACAAAGAGGGGCATAAAGAGGTTTGTGCAATGAGAGGCGGTTCTGCTTATGGAGAATATTTTGCGATTCGTTGTATACGGTTTTATTGGTAATAATAAGAAACAGATATTTATAAAAAAGCAGATTTCAGGTACAAAAGATTAAAAACAGAAGGATTGGGTATACTATACAATAAAAGGAATAAAACAAATTCTTTTTTTTATGTTTCACGTGAAACATTATGTAGAAAGATAAAAATAAAAGTGCTATAATGAAATCAGCAAACTTATACAGAAAGGGAGGGTGAAGTTGGGCAGAATTATTGCAGTAGCAAATCAGAAAGGCGGAGTAGGAAAATCCACCACAGCTATTAATCTCTCTGCATGTCTTGCGGAAAAAGGGAAAAAAGTATTGGCGATTGATATTGATCCACAGGGAAATACCACAAGCGGATTAGGTGTTGATAAAAATGCAGTAGAAAAAACCTTGTATGAGCTTCTTTTGGGTGAAGCAACTGCAAAAGAAGTGATTATAAAAGATGTAGTAGAAAATGTGGATTTAATACCATCTAATATGAACCTTTCCGGCTCGGAAATCGAGCTGATTGGAATTGAGAATAAGGAATACATATTGAAGGGCATAACAGATAAAATAAGAAGAAAATATGATTATATTATTATGGATTGCCCTCCGTCATTAAGTATGCTTACAATCAATGCACTGACAGCAGCGACGTCTGTTTTAGTACCGATTCAATGTGAATACTATGCTCTGGAAGGGCTGTCACAGTTAATTCATACGATTGAGCTTGTGAAGGACCGCCTGAATAAGAGATTAAAAATAGAGGGTGTAGTATTTACTATGTATGATGCAAGAACAAATCTTTCTCTCCAGGTAGTGGAAAATGTGAAAGACAACTTGCAGCAAAACATCTATAAGACAATTATTCCGCGAAATGTCCGATTGGCAGAAGCGCCAAGTTACGGTATGCCTATTAATTTGTATGATTCAAAATCGGCAGGAGCAGAAAGTTATCGCCTTCTGGCTGACGAAGTAATAAACAGGGAGGGTGAATGATGGCAGTGAGAAAAACAGGGGGACTGGGAAGAGGTTTGGACGCTTTGATACCTGCAAAAGCATCTGCAGAAAAAGAAGCGGTAAAAAAACCACAGGCAGAAATAAAAGCTGAGAAAAAGACAGCGCCTGTTGCTGCAGAGAAAAAAGTGAAAATTTCCAGTGTAGAGCCAAACCGCTCGCAGCCAAGAAAACACTTTGATGAAGATGCGCTTCTGGAACTGGCAGAATCTATCAAACAGTATGGAGTTCTGCAGCCGCTTCTTGTATCGGATAAAAAAGGATATTACGAAATAATAGCAGGAGAGCGCAGATGGCGCGCGGCGAAAATCGCGGGACTGAAGGAGATTCCTGTAATCGTAAAAGAATTTACAGAGCAGGAAGTTGTGGAAATTTCTCTGATTGAAAATATTCAGAGAGAAGACTTAAATCCTATTGAAGAGGCTATGGCATATAAAAGGCTTCTTGATGAGTTTCATTTGAAACAGGACGAGATAGCGGAACGGGTTGCGAAAAGCAGAACTGCAGTTACAAACTCTATGCGTCTTTTGAAATTAGATGAAAAAGTTCAGCAGATGTTAATAGATGAGATGATTTCTGCAGGTCACGCAAGGGCAATTCTGGCTTTGCCGGATAAGGAAATGCAGGCATCTGTTGCTACGAAGGTATTTGATGAGAAAATGAGCGTAAGGGAGACTGAAAAGCTTGTAAAAACACTTATGGAGCCGCCCAGGGAGAAAAATGTGGAGAAAAATACCACAGAAGATGCCGTTTATGAAAGCCTGGAAGAAAAAATGAAGGCAATTATGGGAACAAAGGTTATCATTAACAGAAAGAAAAACGATAAGGGAAAAATAGAAATAGAATATTATTCAAGAGATGAACTGGAGAGAATTATAGAGCTGTTTGAATCAATCAGATAGATAAGGAGAATATTGAATGAGCGGTATTTTTGACAGTTTGGGAATTGACCCGGGAATTATCATTATTATATTGCTGGTTCTGTCCATTGTCCTTATTATAAATGTGGTCAGCAGTAATATGCGCCTGAGCCGACTGGAAAGAAAATATAAGCTTTTCATGAAGGGGACAGACGGACAGTCACTGGAGAAAATGTTCATAAGAAAGTTTGCTCAGATAGACAGGCTTTACGAGGCAAAGGAAGATCATGAAAGAGATATTAATTATCTCAAAAAAGCTTTCGGATATATTTTCAGTAAATATGGTGTTGAAAAATACGATGCTTTTGAAGACGTGGGAGGAAAGTTAAGCTTTGCTCTTGCGATGCTCGATAAGGATAATTCCGGCCTGATTTTAAATGCAGTACACAGTCGAGATAACTGTTTTTTGTATTTGAAAGAGATTGTAAAGGGAGAATCTTATGTAATGTTAAGCCAGGAAGAGGTAGAAGCTCTTCGAAAGGCTGTGAATTTTGGAATTGGAGAAATAGCAGAAAAAGAGTAAATAACAGGAGGACAATATGTTAGACATTAAGTTTGTGAGAGAAAATCCGGAGATAGTAAAACAGAATATCCGTAATAAATTTCAGGACAGTAAGTTAGAACTGGTGGATAAGGTACTGGAACTTGATAAAGAGAACAGAGAAATCAAACAGGAAGTAGAAGCTTTACGTGCAGAAAGAAATAAAATTTCAAAACAGATTGGCGCTTTAATGGGCCAGGGAAAGAAAGAAGAAGCAGAGGAAGTGAAAAAACAGGTAGCAGCTTCCGGAGCAAGAATTGAAGAGCTTTCCACAAGAGAAAAAGAAGTGGAAGAAGAACTTCTGAAAAATATGATGGTGATTCCGAATATTATCGATCCGTCTGTTCCGATTGGTAAAGATGACAGCGAGAATGTAGAGGTTGAGAGATTTGGAGAGCCGGTTGTTCCGGATTTTGAGGTTCCGTATCATACAGATATTATGGAAAACTTTGACGGAATTGACTTAGACAGCGCAAGAAGAGTGGCTGGAAATGGATTTTATTATCTGATGGGCGACATTGCAAGACTTCATTCTGCAGTGATTTCTTATGCCCGCGATTTTATGATCAATAGAGGATTTACTTACTGTGTACCTCCTTTTATGATTCGAAGCAGTGTAGTAACCGGTGTTATGAGCTTTGCAGAAATGGAAGCAATGATGTATAAAATAGAAGGTGAAGACCTGTATCTTATTGGTACAAGTGAGCATTCTATGATTGGAAAATTTATCGATCAGATTATTCCGGAAGAAGAACTTCCAAAAACTCTTACAAGTTATTCTCCGTGTTTCCGTAAAGAAAAAGGAGCACACGGACTGGAAGAGAGAGGCGTTTACCGTATTCACCAGTTTGAAAAACAGGAAATGGTTGTTGTGTGCCGTCCGGAGGAAAGTCCGGAATGGTTTGAAAAACTCTGGAAGAATACAGTTGATCTGTTCCGTTCTATGGATATTCCGGTTCGTACTCTGGAATGCTGTTCCGGAGATCTGGCAGATTTAAAAGTGAAATCTATTGATGTAGAGGCATGGTCTCCCCGCCAGAAAAAATATTTTGAGGTAGGAAGCTGCTCCAATCTTGGAGACGCGCAGGCACGCCGTCTGAAAATCCGTGTAAATGGAAAAGATGGAAAGAAATATCTGGCTCATACTTTAAATAATACAGTTGTAGCACCGCCAAGAATGCTGATTGCATTCCTGGAAAACAATCTTAATGAGGACGGTTCTGTGAACATTCCGAAAGCATTACAGCCTTACATGGGAGGAATGACAAAGATTGAGAAAAAACGTGCATAAAACTGACTGTTTCAGGAGGTGTTTTTGTGCATAGCTATTTAAGAGCAGTTGGCTTTTCGGAGATAAAGAAGAGAAGGCAAATAGAAGAAATCATACAAGATGTAATCGAGACATATGATGAAAAAAATATTATAGAAGATTACGAAGATGGCGTTTTTGCAGAGTTTTCCAAAAATTACGGTTGTGACTGCGGCATTACGGTGTGCGGACAGTATGATGAAAAGAACGAGTTTCACGTGGAATATTACTTCCCGTTTTTTCGGGGGACTGGAATTACAACAGATGAAAATGTTGTGATAGAACGCCACGCGGCACAACAATCTTTTGCGGGCGCGTGTGATGATTTGAGGATAGGTGTGACTTTGATATTTTATCTTCAGAATGTGGCTGAATATATGCTGGAAAATCAGAAGGGGATTGCACCTGAGGGGCGGAAGATTCTTACAATCTCCGGACTTGCAAAGGAAGGAATGGTTCTCCTTCCTTTGCAAAAGGATAAAGAAGCTGCGCGGGCAGAGCGCGAGCTGGCAAAGAACAGGAGCAATCTGATTGCAGCGGCCAGAAATGGTGATGAAGATGCAATGGAAAGCCTTACGATGGAAGATATGGATACGTATTCTATGATTTCTCAGCGTATTGTCAGAGAAGATATTTTTTCTATTGTAGATTCTTATTTTATGCCGTATGGGATTGAGTGCGACCAGTACAATGTAATGGGAGAAATTCTTGATTTCATGGTGTTTAAAAATATTCTTACAGGAGAAGAAGTTTATCAGCTTACGCTGGACAGCAATGACGTGCAGTTTGATGTGTGCATCAATAAAAAAGATTTATTGGGTGAACCGCAGACGGGGCGCAGATTTAAAGGAATCATATGGCTTCAGGGACAGCTTCATTTTTAAATTGTACTTGTATTTCCTCTGGAAATATAGTAAAATAAAAGTGTTGCTTGAGAAAGAGCGACATTCGTCTTGTTAGTTTAACGGATAAAACAAGCGCCGCCTAAAGAGAAACTAAGGTTATCACTTCTGGAAAAACTTTTGAGTTCGAATCTGGTCAAGTGGTGTGAAAATTGACACGAAGGTGTTACCCTAAAAGGGAGTGCTTTGATGTTACTAACATGAAAAATAGTTGTAATTAACAGCTTCAAAAGAGCTGATAATTAAATAAAGGTTGCCATTGCCAAAAATCTGAAAAACCGCGTGTTTTCAATGGGAAATGGCATTTTGTCTCGTTAGTTAAATGGATATAACATGGTCCTCCTAAGAGAAAGCCGAGGCATTCCCCAAAGGGAAAAAATGAAAAACAACTTTCAGTTCGAATCTATTCTGAAAAATGCCAAAGGTGACAACAAAGCATTCCCCAATTTGGGGAACGTTCTAATGTTACCAAAGTAAAAAAATCTGTAGATTGACAACTCGAAAAAGAGTTGATAATCTTATATATGGCCGAAGGGAAAAATCCCAGAAACCCAGTAAAATCAAGGGTTTGCGGCATGTGTCGTCATAGCTCAGCTGGATAGAGCACTCGCCTCCTAAGCGAGGGGTCGGAGGTTCAAATCCTCTTGGCGACGGGCTTCAAAGCGT
>URMH01000048.1 GCA_900549015.1 uncultured Blautia sp. | reverse complement strand
CAGTACATGGGTGAGCTGCGTAAGCTGGGCGCAGATGTGGAAATTAACGGCAGAGTGGCAACCATCCACGGCATTAAGCATTTCAGCGGCGCGGAGGTTTCCGCAACAGACCTGAGAGCAGGCGCGGCAATGATTCTGGCGGCACTGGCGGCAGAGGGCGAAACCATCATTGACGGCGTGCGTTATATCGACAGAGGCTATGAGGATGTTGAGGAAAAATTCAGAGCCATGGGCGCGGATATCGACCGTATCCCCGGCGAGCAGTAAAAAGAGAACAAGAGAGCCTCGGAGCAGTTCCGAGGCTTATTTTATGGAAAAACACGAAGGAAAAGAGGTGAACCGGCTTGCGGATGGAATTTTGCACCATCGCCAGCGGCAGCAGCGGCAACTGCATTTACGTAGGCTCTGAACGCGCCCATGTTCTTGTGGACGCAGGAATAAGCGGCAGGCGCATTGAAAAGGGTTTGAACAGTCTGGAGCTTACAGGAAAAGACATTGACGGAATTCTTGTAACCCATGAACACTCGGATCACATAAAAGGACTCGGCGTTCTGGCGAGAAAATACGGGATTCCCATATATACAACAGGCGGCACTGCAGACGCACTGTCAAGAAGCAAAAGCCTTGGTGAGCTTCCGGAAGGGATTTTTCATGAAATAAGGGAGGACGAGCCTTTTTTTATCAAGGATCTGTCAATCCGGCCGTTTACCATTCCACATGATGCGGCGCAGCCGGTAGGATACCGGATAGAATGCGGCAAACGGTCTGTGGGCATTGCAACGGACCTGGGGAAATACAATGAGTACATAGTAGAAAACCTCCAGAATCTGAATGCGCTTCTTCTGGAAGCAAATCACGATATTCGTATGCTGCAGGTTGGAAAATATCCGTATTATCTGAAACAGAGGATTTTGGGAGACAGAGGACATCTCTCAAATGAAAATGCAGGGAAGCTTCTCTGCCGTCTTCTTCACGACAATCTGAAAGCTGTTTTTCTCGGGCATTTAAGCAGAGAAAACAATTATGAAGAACTGGCGTATGAGACAGTCTGCGCAGAAGTAATGTTAGGCGATAACCCTTATAAGCCCAGAGACTTTAAAATCCAGGTGGCGAAAAGGGATTGCATATCAGAAGTGATTACAGTATAGAAAGGGAAACACAGATGAAAAAGACAATTATCACAGTAGTAGGAAACGACACAGTAGGAATTATCGCAAAGGTTTGTACATATCTTGCGGAACAGAATGTAAATATTCTGGATATTACACAGACAATCGTACAGGGATACTTTAATATGATGATGGTAACAGATACAACTGCGTCTGAAAAAGATAACGGAACACTTTCCAAAGAACTTTCCGCACTGGGAGATGAAATTGGTGTTGTAATCAGATGTCAGCATGAAGACATCTTCAATAAAATGCACAGGATCTAAAAATTCAACGTAGGAGAAAGACAATGATTAATATTTTCGAGGTAAACGAGACAAATAAAATGATCGAGCAGGAGAACCTGGACGTGCGCACCATTACAATGGGAATCAGTCTCCTTGACTGCATTGACAGCGATCTTGACAGACTCAACGAAAAAATTTATAACAAAATTACAACACGTGCAAAAGACCTTGTGGAGACAGGGGAAAAAATCTCTATGGAATTTGGGATTCCCATTGTAAACAAGCGAATTTCCATTACTCCTATTGCATTAATAGGCGGCGCGGCATGCAAGACTTCTGAAGATTTTGTTACGATCGCAAAAACTCTCGACAGAGCGGCAAAAACAGTGGGAGTCAACTTTATCGGCGGTTATTCTGCTCTTGTAAGCAAGGGAATGACTCCGGCAGAAGAGCTTCTGATCCGCTCCATTCCGCAGGCTCTCTGTGAGACGGAGAGAGTGTGCAGCTCTGTAAACGTAGGCTCTACAAAGACAGGAATCAATATGGACGCAGTAAAACTTATGGGAGAAATCGTCCTGGAAACAGCAAAGGCAAGCGCTGATCAGGATTCTCTCGGCTGTGCAAAGCTTGTGGTATTCTGCAACGCACCGGACGACAATCCGTTTATGGCGGGCGCTTTCCACGGTGTGACAGAAGCTGACTGCATCATTAACGTAGGTGTCAGCGGACCGGGTGTTGTAAAGACTGCTCTTGAAAAAGTAAGAGGAAAAGATTTTGAGACACTCTGCGAGACAATTAAGAAAACAGCATTTAAGGTAACTCGTGTGGGACAGCTTGTTGCACAGGAAGCTTCCAAACGTTTAAACGTACCGTTTGGAATCGTGGATCTTTCTCTTGCTCCGACTCCTGCAATTGGAGACAGTGTTGCAGAAATCCTTCAGGAAATCGGTCTTGAGAGAACAGGCGCTCCGGGAACAACTGCAGCCCTTGCTCTATTAAATGACCAGGTGAAAAAAGGCGGCGTTATGGCTTCTACAGCAGTGGGCGGTTTAAGCGGCGCATTTATTCCGGTAAGTGAAGACCAGGGAATGATTGATGCTGTAAACGAGGGTGCACTTTGCCTTGAAAAGCTGGAAGCAATGACATGTGTCTGCTCTGTAGGTCTTGATATGATCGCGATTCCGGGAGACACAAAAGCGACCACTATTTCCGGTATTATTGCAGATGAAGCTGCAATTGGAATGATTAATCAGAAGACAACTGCAGTCCGTGTGATCCCGGTAATCGGAAAAGGTGTTGGAGAGACAGTAGAATTTGGCGGTCTTCTTGGATATGCTCCTGTTATGCCGGTAAATTCCTTCTCCTGCGATGCGTTTGTAGAGCGCGGCGGAAGAATTCCTGCCCCAATTCACAGTTTTAAAAATTAATTCTTGACAGAACGACATCTTCGTGCTAAAGTAATAAATAGTTAAACCGATGAGAAAGAGGAGTAAACAATTAAGTAACATTCCAGAGAGCGGAGATTGGTGTGATTCCGTATGAAGCTGATTGTTGAATGGACTTTCGAGGGCAGCCCGAACCCCAAAAGAAAGTAGGCGCTGACGGGAACCGAACCCGTTACCAATCAGGAGTGTATGTTTGTACATGAGAAAGTGGACGTTTTGTCAATTTGAGTGGTACCGCGATAATAAGAATCTTATTACCGTCTCAAGCATTTAGCTTGAGGCGGTTTTTGTATTTATAAGAAAATTGCCGCAGAAAAGTTTCCTTCATATTGCAGACGGATTTCTTTCTTCTCACAGACAAAGCCGGAATTGGCATATATTCCGGAGAGACATTTTAATATTTCATTTGAGAGGAGAAAACAGCCATGAAAAAAACAATTATGAACAAAGTGATCACAGCAGGTATTGTAACAGCAGCTCTTGCATCAGCATCTACGGTGTATGCGGAAAAAGAAACCTACACCATTGGAATCGAGCAGTTTGCAGAACACGGTTCTCTTGATAACTGCAGAGAAGGTTTTCTTGAGGGACTTGCAGAAGAGGGATTTGTAGAAGGGGAAAATCTTACTGTGGAATATAAAAATGCAGCCGCAGATATGGGAACAGCGGGACAGATTTCCGACAGCTTTGTTTCCTCTGATGTAGATCTGCTTTGCGGCATTGCAACGCCAAGCGCACAGAGCTGTTTTAATGCGGCTATGGATAAAGAAATCCCGGTTATTTACACAGCGGTAACAGATCCGCTTGCTGCAGAGCTCGCAGATGAAGAAGGAAACCCTGTGGGAGAAATTACAGGAACCAGCGATAAGCTTCCGATTCAGCAGCAGCTTGAAATGATCCGCACAATGCTTCCTGAGGCAGAAACGATCGGCATTTTGTATACAACAAGTGAGGCAAACTCCGAATCTGCAATTAAAGAATACGAAGCTCTTGCAAAAGAGTATGATTTTACCATTGAAACGGCGGGAATTACCGCGACAGCAGATATTCCCCTTGCAGCGCAGGGGCTTCTCGAGAAGGTGGACTGTATTACAAATCTTACAGATAACACGGTGGTAAGTTCTCTTCCTGCGATTCTTGAAATGGCAAACGAAGCAAAGATTCCGGTATTTGGAAGCGAGATAGAACAGGTAAAAATCGGTTGCCTTGCAGCACAAGGGCTTGACTATGTGGAACTTGGACGTCAGACGGGAAAGATGGCAGCCAAGGTTTTAAAAGGCGAAAAAAAGGCTTCAGAACTTCCGTATGAAACAATTGAAGAAGCAAGTCTTTATATAAATGAAAAGACAGCAGAAAACCTGGGAATTGAAATTCCGTCAGAATTAAAGGATTCTGCAGTAGAAAGCTTTGCAGAAATTTCAGAAAAATAAGGCGAGGGAGAAGAGACATGGATTTTTTGATTACGATTCTGGAACAGGGGCTCATTTATGGGATTCTTGGTCTCGGAGTTTACATTACCTATAAAATATTAGATTTTCCGGATCTTACAGCAGATGGGAGCTTTCCTTTAGGAGCTGCAGTGACAGCGGCCCTTATCGGAAACGGGGTAAATCCTTACCTGACCCTTCCGGCTGCTTTTTGTGCAGGCGCTCTTGCAGGAGTGTGTACAGGACTTATTCACGTAAAAGGAAAAGTGAGGGATCTTCTCTCAGGAATTATTATGATGACAGCCCTTTGGACGATTAATCTCCGCATTGCGGGAACCTCAAATGTACCTTTGTTTTCCAAAGAAACCATTTTTAAAAACGGTTTTCTGGAAAAAACAGTTCCAGAAAGCATAGCTCCGTATATTACGATTCTCGTTATTATTGTTTTAACTGTAATTACAAAGCTGATACTTGATTTTTATATGAGCAGCAAATCAGGTTTTCTTTTAAGGGCGGTAGGTGATAATGAAAAACTTGTAACATCTCTTGCAAAAGATCAGGGAAATACAAAGATTTTAGGGCTTGCCATCGCAAATGGTCTGATTGCGCTTGCCGGCTGCATCTTTTGTCAGGAAGAGAGAGTGTTTGAGATTTCTATGGGAACAGGAGCGATTGTGATCGGTCTTGCAAGTGTAATTATAGGAACCGGTTTTTTCCGGAATTTAAGATTTATGAAGGCGACAACGGCTGTCCTCATAGGTTCTGTCTTCTATAAGGCGTGTACGGCGGTTGCCATGAGAAATTTTGAACCGATGGATATGAAGCTTGTCACAGCCATTCTGTTTCTGATTGTGCTTCTTATCAGTATGGAGAGAAAGAAGAAGGTGAAAAATCATGCTTGAGCTGAAAAATATTTATAAATACTATAATCCCGGCACAGTAAATGAAATGTGTCTGTTTGAAAATTATAATCTTACAGTAAAAGACGGGGAATTTGTATCTGTTGTCGGCAGTAACGGTTCCGGAAAAACCTCCATGCTGAATATTATTTGTGGGAGTATTCCGGTGGAGAATGGAAAAATTCTTTTGGATGGCAAAGACATAACAAATGAAAAAGAATATAAAAGAAATCGGAAAATCGGAAGAGTATATCAAAATCCTGCGTTTGGTACATGTCCCAGCATGACAATTTTGGAAAATATGTCTCTTGCAGACCATAAAGGAAAATTTTTCGGACTGCAGAGAGGTGTCAGTAAAAAGCGTATGGAATATTACCAGGAGCTTTTAAAACCATTAAATCTGGGTCTTGAGGATAAAATGCACGTAAAGGTAGGGTCTCTCTCCGGGGGACAGCGTCAGGCAATGGCTCTTTTGATGTCTACCATGACGCCTATCGAATTTTTGATTTTGGATGAGCATACGGCAGCACTTGATCCGAAAACAGCAGAAATCATTATGGAGCTTACCGGAAAAATTGTAAAAGAAAAAAAACTTACGGCCATTATGGTGACTCATAATCTTCGATATGCTGTGGAGTACGGGGACAGGATTCTTATGATGCACCAGGGACAGAATGTCATGGACTGCGGAGGAACGGAAAAAGCCGCAGTTTCCATAGATGACATTCTGGCAAAGTTTAATGAAATCAGCATTGAATGCGGAAACTGATTACAATATAAAAAATCAAAAAATTGTTGTTAGAGAATTACAAGTTGTTTTTCAAATTCGTGGCGAAAGGCTTTTCCTGTTTTTGAGCAGAGGATGCTCTCGTATACATTGGAGGCGAAAACCGTTTCAGAAAGAAGCTTCTTATCCGGATCTGCAAGAGAAACTGCAGCGTCGGAGACCTTTGTTACAAGGGGAATGGAGCTTCTTTTTTTGATTTCTTTTAAAAGCGGCGTGCTTTCCTTGCGGAATCCAAGTACTCTCGCAAAAGGAATGTTTTCCGGAGTTTCTTTTACTTGAAGGAGAAGATGAAGCAGTGCTCTCTGGATTCTTGTTTGAGTCATTTCCTTTGTTTTTAAAAGAGAAACAAATTGAGAAAAGCTTTGGTATTTGTTTCTTGTGTTGCAGATGCGTCTGGAAAGCTCCGGAGACACATCAAGAAAAAGAACCGGATTTTCTTCTTCCAGAAGGCGGTAATGAAGAAGAAGACTAAAATCCTCCTCTGTCACAAAAGCATTTTTTTCGGCGGCTTTTAAAAGTGTAGGAAAAACCGCTTTCGGAAGGGCGGATTCCATGTCTTTTAAACTACTTTCAGAAAATAGAAAATGCTTTCGGATTGCGGAGGCAGAGGGATTTGTCTTGGAAAGAGAAGTATCGTGATACCCGGCGCCTTCTCTTTTTAGGGTACATGGTTCTATGCGGCTTTTTAACCGAAGCAGTGCCTTACAGTATTCGATTCCCAAAATATTGTTAGGGGAGAGAAGGATTTTCTCTGCGTGTTTCAGAGAATCGCAGGAAACGGTTTTGGTATATTCCTGTAAAGCAAGAGCTCTTGCAGAAGGAAATGTTTTTCCCTCTGCCAGGGCTTTTTTTAGTACCTGCTTATATTCCTCTGGTTCTTCAATAAGAAGTGAGGCAAGTGTATTTAATTCTGATATGGAACCGGATTCGCTTCCGAAACACAGGAAATCCACAACGCCCAGGTTTTCTAAAAGCTGCACACCTCCCTTTGCAAAAAGCTCTGCGCTTGCAGTTGATACAGAGACAGGAAGCTCCAGAACCAGGTCTGCGCCACACTTTAACGCCATCTCTGCACGTGTGTGTTTTGGAAGAAGCGCAGGCGTTCCTCTCTGCACATAATCTCCGCTCATGGCAATAATGACGTAATCTGCACCAAGATGCTCCCGTGTATATGTAATCTGATATTGATGTCCTTTGTGAAAAGGATTGTATTCTGCTATAATTCCCGCGATTTTCATAATTGCACCTCAAAAAATACTTTCTTATAGCATATTCTAGCATTTGAACGCTTGAAATACAAGGAGTATAGGGGTATAATATTAATAGCTATGAGTGCTGCCCGCAAAGGGTGAAATAGAAAGGAGCCATTTAACTATGGGATTTATTGATGTACTGAAAGACAGAGCAAGAGCAAATGTAAAAACAATTGTACTGCCGGAGACAGAGGATATGAGAACTCTGGATGCCACAGAGAAAATTTTAAAAGAGGGCATTGCAAAAGTTGTTCTTGTAGGAAATGAAGAAACTGTTAAGAAGAGTGCTGCAGAAGGCGGATTTGATATTTCCGGTGCAGAAATCGTAGACCCTGCAACTTCTGAGAAAACACAGGGTTATATTGACAAATTAGTAGAATTAAGACAGAAAAAAGGCATGACACCTGAGCAGGCAAAAGACATTCTTTTAAATCAGTACCTGTACTATGGTGTTATGATGGTAAAAATGGGCGATGCAGACGGTATGGTTTCCGGTGCATGCCACTCCACAGCAGATACATTAAGACCATGTTTACAGATTCTGAAAACAAAACCGGGAACAAAACTGGTATCCGCTTTCTTCCTGATGGTTGTTCCGAACTGTGAATACGGCGCAAACGGTGCATTTGTATTTGGAGATTCCGGTCTTGTACAGAATCCGAATCCGGAAGAACTTGCAGCTATCGCAGCTTCTTCAGCAGAATCTTTCCAGCTTCTTGTTCAGGAAGAGCCTGTTGTTGCTATGCTTTCTCATTCCACAAAGGGAAGCGCAAAACATGCAGATGTAGACAAAGTAATCGAAGCTACAAGAATCGCAAAAGAAGAGCATCCGGAACTGAAACTGGACGGAGAATTCCAGCTTGATGCTGCAATCGTACCAAGCGTTGGTGCGTCCAAAGCTCCTGGAAGCGAAGTTGCAGGAAAAGCAAACGTACTTATCTTCCCTGACCTTGATGCAGGTAATATCGGATACAAACTGGCTCAGCGTCTTGCAAAAGCAGAAGCTTACGGTCCTGTAACACAGGGTATCGCAAAACCTGTAAACGACCTGTCCCGCGGCTGCTCCGCAGACGACATTGTAGGTGTTGTTGCAATCACAGCTGTACAGTGCCAGGCAGAAGACAAATAAGAAAAATATTTAAAATCAGGAGAGTAAAATCATGAATGTATTGGTAATTAACTGCGGAAGTTCTTCTTTAAAATATCAGTTGATTGACTCTGAGACAGAGGCAGTTCTCGCAAAAGGTCTTTGCGAGAGAATCGGCATCGACGGAAGACTTGTATATCAGAAATCCGGCTGTGACAAGGAAATCACAGAAGCTTCCATGCCGACACATAAAGAAGCGATCCAGATGGTTCTGGACGCTCTTACAAACGAAAAAACAGGCGCGATCAAGAGCCTGAAAGAAGTAAATGCAATCGGTCACCGTGTCGTACACGGCGGCGAGAAATTTGCTTCCTCTGCAGTGATCACAGACGAGATGATCAAAGCAGTAGAAGAGTGCAACGATCTTGCTCCTCTTCATAATCCTGCAAACTTAATCGGTATCCGCGTATGTGCAGAGCTTATGCCGGGCGTTCCGCAGGTTGGCGTATTTGATACAGCTTTCCATCAGACAATGCCTGCAAAAGCATTCCTTTACGGACTTCCGATCGATTACTACAAAAACTACAAAGTGAGAAGATACGGTTTCCACGGAACATCTCACAGTTTCGTATCCAAACGCGCAGTAGAATTTTTAGGCCTTGACAAAGACAATTCCAAAGTGATCGTATGCCACCTTGGAAACGGTTCTTCCATCAGCGCTGTTGTAAATGGAAAATGTATTGATACAACAATGGGTCTGACTCCTCTTGAAGGCGTTGTAATGGGAACACGTTCCGGAAACATTGACCCGGCCATTATGGAATATATCGCTAAGAAAGAAAATCTGGACATTGCAGGCGTTATGAATGTGCTGAATAAAAAATCTGGTCTTCTCGGACTTTCCAACGGACTTTCCAGCGACTTCCGTGACTTAAATGAAGCAGCACAGAACGGAAACGAAGATGCAGCAAACGCTATCGACGTTCTCTGCTACGGTATTGCAAAATTTGTGGGCGGATATGTAGCTGCCATGAACGGCGTAGATGCGATCGTATTTACAGCAGGTATCGGAGAAAACGCAATTCCTGTCCGTGAAAAAATCGTAAATTACTTCGGATACCTGGGAGTAACTCTCGATAAAGAAGCAAACGGAGTAAGAGGCGAGGAAATTGTAATTTCCACACCGGATTCCAAAGTAAAAGTTGCGGTTATTCCGACAAACGAGGAACTGGCAATCTGCAGAGAGACAGTCGCTCTTGTTTAAGATATATTTTGGTAGGATACATTTTCTTCCAAAACAGGACAAAATATCGTTGACAAATCCGGAACCTGTATGTATAATTGATTAAGTGTGGATAGGAGATTACTATGCAGATACATTTATCAGATATTTCATCTTGTGAGGGAAAATGTGTGCAGGTAACTGCACCGCTTGAGATGGATTGCATTACCTTCCAGATGGGAAGCTTTCCGGTTCTTCATAAGGAGCCCCTTGAGCTTACCATTACCAACACAGGAAAGAAGGTTCTCGAGCTTGTGGGTACGGGAGGCATTACAGTAAGCATTCCCTGTGACCGTTGTCTGGAAGCGGTTTCTGTTGAGATTCCAATTTCTTTTAAAAGAAAGCTGGATATGAAGCTGACAGACGAAGAGCGGGTGAATGATTTGGATGAAAATGCCTATCTCACAGGTATGGACCTGGATGTGGACCAACTGGTCTATTTTGAGGTGCTGATGAACTGGCCTTTGAAAGTTTTATGCAAAGAAGACTGCAAGGGGATTTGCCGCCAGTGTGGGAAGAATCTGAATGAGGGTCCCTGCGATTGTGTGGAGGAACCGAAGGATTCGCGTATGGCAGCCATCAGTGATATATTTAGTAAATTTAAGGAGGTGTAACATATGTCCATCTGTCCAAAGAATAAAACATCTAAAGCTAGACGTGATAAGAGAAGAGCAAACTGGAAAATGACTGCTCCGAACTTAGTAAAATGCAGCAAATGTGGTGCTCTTATGATGCCTCACAGAGTTTGCAAGGAATGCGGAAGCTATAACAAAAAAGAAATCATTAAAGTAGAAGACTAATAGTTTTCTTGTAGAATGGGGGATTTCAAGAGATTGAAAGTCCCTCATTTCTCATTTTACACACTTTTCAGAAATAAAATATAAAAAAGGTTTCATGTATAATTTTTGAAGCACGAAAATTACTTGTAGTTGAGGTATTGGTATGGAAAAGAAAAATCAGATTACAGAGGGAGTGATCTGGAAACAGCTTTTATTATTCTTTTTTCCCATTGTATTTGGAACATTTTTTCAGCAGATTTATAATACGGCAGATACGATTGTTGTCGGCCGTTTTGTTGGGAAAGAAGCTCTGGCGGCAGTTGGAGGCTCAGTCACACAGATTGTCAATCTGATTGTAGGTTTTTTTGTAGGACTTTCCTCCGGGGCAGCCGTTGTAATTTCACAGTTTTATGGAGCTGGAGATAAGAAAAATCTCCATCATACCTTACATACTTCTTATGCGTTTTCCATTGCGGCAGGCATTGTCATGGGAGTGATCGGTATTTTGATTTCCGGTCCGGCTCTTGAATTTATGAAGACGCCGGAAGAGATTATGAGGGATTCCAGGATATATTTATACATTTATTTTGGCGGTCTTGTATTTAATCTGATATATAATGTAGGGTCTTCTATTTTAAGAGCTGTAGGGGATTCTAAGCGCCCTCTGTACGTTTTAATCGTCACTTGTATACTGAATATTATACTTGATATTATTCTTGTTGTATGGGTGCATATGGGCGTTACAGGAGTAGCTGTTGCAACCGTGTTTTCTCAGGCGGTAAGCGCAGTCCTTGTAACGGTAATGCTTCTGAAAAAAGATACCATGTATCAGCTTCATTTGAAAAAAATTGCGTTTCATGGAACGGCTCTTCGCTCTATTCTGCGTATCGGTCTTCCGGCAGGACTGGAATCAGTTATGTATAATATTGCGAATCTTATCATTCAGATTTTCGTAAATAAGCTTGGTACAGATACGGTGGCGGCATGGGGAACTTTTGCGAAAATAGATGCGGTGTTCTGGATGGTGATTAATGCCTTCGGTATTGCCATTACTACATTTGTAGGGCAGAATTACGGTGCAGGACGAAAAGACAGAATGAGAAAAAGCGTACGCGTATGTATGGTAATGTCGTATGCGTCTGCTATTGTGCTCAGTATGTTCCTGTTTGCTTTTGCAGAGCCCCTGTACCGCATTTTTACAACAGACAGCAATGTGATTAAAATTGGCGTGCATATGATGCAGTTTTTGCTCCCGTCTTACTTCCTGTATGTAGTGATCGGAATTCTTTCCGGAGCGCTAAGAGGGGCGGGAAAGGTGCTTGTTCCTATGCTTCTTACCTGCGGAGGCGTGTGTGTTCTTCGTATTGTATGGATGTTTGCCGTGCTTCCTGCTATGCCGGGAATCGATACGATTATGCTAAGTTACCCGGTGTCCTGGGGAATTACTTCCATATTATTTATTATCTATTACATAAAAAAATTTCCGAAACCGGAGAAGGGGACGGGAATGTAAGTAAAATTCAGGGAATGGATAATCTCCATTCCCTGTTTTAGTCTTTTCTGGAAGAAGTTTTTCTTTTGCTTCGTATATAGTGCAGAAGAAGATTTTCTCTCATTTCTGGAAGTTCTTTGCTGTCATGAAGAATGGCATATTGTTCTTTGATATAATTGAAAAGATCTTCGCAGTGCATCAGTCACTTAATATATTATAACACAGAAAAGATGGCTTTGCAGCCATCTTTTCCATAGAATGAATGTGTGAAATTATATATATAATAGTATTTAGTACCGATACTGATACTGTCCCTTCTCATCGATTCCATAGAAATCAGAAAAGGATAATGCAAAAATTTTATCTTTCATAGAGGAAATATCAATTTTGTTTTTGATCACATACTGATACACGCCGCTGTAATCAATTTCTCCCTGAATGAGAATGCTGTCCAGTTTTCCGTCCCTTAATATTGCACGGCGGTATCCTTTGGAATCGTGCTGAATAATAATTTCATCGCCTTCCTCTGCGACTCCACGGCCCAGTGAGAGAGTAGTAATGCCGTAAAAATTCATGGTATTTTTCATGGCATACAGGTCTGTGTATTCTTTTTCAACGCCGCACATATTATAAGCTGCAGTTTCGCCCTGCTTCATAGCGTTTGGCCAGATACCGGAAAGGCCGGCAACATCGCCTGCTGCAAAAACGTGAGGGCAGCTTGTTTCCATATGGGAATTTACTTCAATGAAACGTTCGGCTTTTATATTGCTTCCCTGTACGCATTCAATAGCAGGGCGGACACCTGCAGCTACAATTACAAGGTCACAGTCAATTCTTGTGCCGTCATCCAGAATGACTGCTTCGATCGCGCCTTCTGCGTTCATAACAGTCTCGGAAGCTTTCTTGCCAAGAAGGAAGCGGCAGCCGTGAGCTTCGAATTTTTCTCTGTATGCATCGCCTGCTGCCTCATCAAGCTGCAGAGGAAGAATGCGCTCTGCCATTTCTACTACAGTAACTGCTTTTCCCTGCTCAAGGAAAGCGTACGCTGCGTCCATACCTACAAGACCGGATCCTACTACAAGAATATTCTCTGCCTTGTCTGCAAGAGGGCGGATTGCCTGTGCGTCGCTTAAATCACGAAGACCAAATACGTTGTTCGCTTCCCGGAACTGTCCTATAGGAGGAATAAAGCTGTGCGCACCTGTTGCGATCAAAAGACGGTCGTAAGATTCTTTGCTGCCATCTTGGAGAATAACAACAGAAGCTTCTGTATCAATGGAGGTAACGGTTTTATCCTTTATCCAGGAAATATGATTTGTTTCAAAGAAATCTTCCGGTACAAAGGAGAGTGTCTTTTCATCTCTTTCATGGCTTAAATATTTATGCAGCATACAACGGGAGTGTACATGTGTATCTGTGGAAATTACAAGAATTTCTGCATCTTTCATAAGAGCGCGAATGGTTTTTGCTGCCTGAATACCGGCTGCTCCGGCACCGATGATTACATGCTTCATTCTGCCACCTCCTCAATGTAGATTGCTTTTTTCGGACAGGCACGTACACATGCCGGACCTTCCGGATCCTCTGCGCAGAAATCGCATTTCATAACCTTTGTATGCGTAGCGCTATCCGGTTTTAAAACGCCGTAAGGACAGTTCATAACGCACATAAAACAGGAACCGCATTTGTTCTCGTCATAAAGAACATGACCTGTCTCCGGATCTTTTGTAAGCGCGCCGCTCATACAGGACATGACGCATTCCGGCTGGTCGCAGTGGCGACAGAAAACAGGCTTGTAGCTGCCGTCAGAAGAACAGACAATGTGATTTCTTGATTCATTAAGAACGTCTGTGAGATCAAGAGTATATACGTTTCCTTTGTCTGTACGGTGTGCCTGCATACAGGCAACCGTACAGTTTTTACAGCCGTCACATTTTTCGGCATCAATGAAAATACGTTTCATGGAAACACCTCCTAGATATGTAATGCGCTGCGTTTTTCTTCGATAATGTTCTCCAGAATATCAGCAGAAGCTTTTGCGTCAGAGTTGATGATTACCTGACCGCCTGTAAGCTCTTTCATGTCTTCAGTTAAAACTTTTACTGCAACAGGGCTTCCTGTCATAAATGGCGGAAGACCAAGGTGGAGCGGAAGACCAAGGGAAAGACCGAAGCATCCGTCTGCGATCGCCTGCTCTTCAAGCCACTGTGCTGCGGAAAGAACAAGAGGGAGCTGCGGAAGGTCAACGCCGAGTTCTGCTGCAATCTCTGTTGCCACAATTTCAAGACGTCCGATGGCAAGACACGGACCAAAGTTTAATACTGGCGGGATACCAAGTTTTTCGCAAACTGCACGAAGCTTCGGACCTGCGAGTTTTGCTGCTTCCGGAGTCATAAGACCGCAGTTTTCGATTCCGCCTGAAGAACAGCCTGCTGTGAGAACGATGATGTCGCGGGCAATCAGTTCTTTTGTAAGCTCTACTGTTAAAACGTCGTGTCCGCCTGCTGTTAAGTTGGAGCAGCCTACCACGCCTGCGATACCCTTGATGTCGCCGGATACGATCAGGTCGATAAGCGGTTTCCAGCTTCCGCCAAGGAAGGATTTTAAGGAGCCTTCACTTACGCCGGTAAGAGTGTTGGAATTTCCGTGTTCCGGAAGAAGATTCATCGGAACATTGCCGCGGCGCTCTTTGTAAGCCTCGATGATTTTGTCAATAATAACTTCTGTCTGTGCTTCTCTTTCTTCAAATTTATATGGAAGAAGCTCTGCGTTTGCTTTTTTTGCCACATCGTCAAGACAGATCTGTTTGATCTTCAGCTCATCGCAGATTGGCTCGATACCCGGAAGCGTACAGTTAAATTCGGAAAGAACGGCATCAATTCCGCCTGTTGCAAGAATTGCTTCGCTTGTATAGTTGTTTCCGGCATGGCCGTCAAATACTTCCTGATAGTGGGAGCCGCGAAGCTGTAAATCCTGTCCTACGCAGGTACAGCCAACGAGTTTGAATCCTTTTGCGCCTGCTGCCTGTGCTTTTTTCACTGCCTCAGGAGATACCAGTTTCTCCTGTAAATCTACAAAAATCGTATGCTGATGACCTGTTATCATAATGTTAATGTAATCCGGGTCAATGACGCGAAGACCTACCGGGGCAGGACGAAGCTCAGGCTGTCCAAGAAGAACATCGTTTAAAAGGTTTGTAAGGGTAAGACCGTAAATACCGGTGGAAATACCAAGTTTTAAGCAGTCTGTCAGCATATCGACAGGGTCGGAGTTTAAGTTTGTGGAACACTTTACAACGCCTTTAAATACTTCGGATTTTGCACCGCCAGGCATAATGCCAAGTTCTTTCCAGCGTTTTACACGTGGAGCGTAGGCGATTTTTTCTACAAGCTCAGCCTGTACGTACTCCGGTTTGTAAAGATCTGCAAGAACGGCGTCTGCGATTTTTTCTGCTTTTACATAATTATCTTCTTCTTCAATGCCAAACAGCTCTGCAAGGTGATTTAAGGATTCCATTCCTTTTAATTCTCCCTTTGCCTGTGCTGTTTTTTTCAGGTTTAAAGCGGTGTTTTCTACAATGTGGATATAACAGCCGCTTCCTGCTGCAACGGACCTTAAGAAATTACGTGTTACGATCGTGTCTGCATTGGCACCGCAGATTCCTCTTGGGGAGCTTGGGGTAATACGGCAGGGACCATTGGAACAGAGACGGCAACAGACGCCCTGAAGACCGAAACCACATTTTGTTTTCTGAGTATCTACTCTGTGATGAGAGGTTTCCATTGGAAGAGAGCGGATAAAATCCTCCAGGGGTTTGTCTGCGCTTTTGCAGGTGTTGCAGCCATAGCACTGATTCATAAGTATTTCCTCCTTGAAATTATAAAAATTAAAAATTATTTTTGTATTAGGCAACGGATATTATAATATACTTGACAAAAAAAGTCAATATTAAAAACCACATATTTCCAGGAAAAACAGTAGAATCTGTCGAAAAGGAATGTTATACTGGATATACCGTGCAAAAACGAGAGCAAAATCAAAGCGAGGACAGAAAATGAATATTTTAAATATAGAACATGTAAGCAAAATATTTGGAGAAAAAGTAATCTTTGATGATGTTTCCTATGGAATCCACCAGGGAGATAAAATCGGAATCATCGGAATCAACGGTACCGGAAAAACTACCATATTAAAAATAATAGCAGGGTTGGAGGAACCGGATGAAGGACAGATCATTATGCAGAACGGGCTTCGTATTACGTATCTTCCTCAGAATCCGGAATTTCCCCCGAATGCCACGATTCTTGATTATGTGGCAGATGGAAAGTGGCAGAGGGACTGGGCGACTGCAAGCGAGGCGGCCAATATTTTAAATAAACTTGGAATTACAGACCACGAAGAAAAAATAGAGCATCTTTCTGGAGGACAGAAAAAACGAGTGGCTCTTGCAAGAACACTTGTAAACCCGGCAGATGTTTTGATTCTCGATGAACCGACAAACCACATTGACAATGAGATGGCATCCTGGCTTGAGGATTACCTTCAGAAATTTAAGGGAGCTTTGATCATGGTAACGCACGACCGTTATTTTCTGGACAGAGTGACAAATAAGATTCTGGAGATCAGTCATGGAAAACTGTATTCCTATGAGGCGAATTATTCAAAATTCCTGGAACTGAAGGCTCAGAGAGAGGAGATGGAGCTGGCAGGAGAGCGGAAACGCCAGAGCGTACTCAGAATGGAGCTTGAATGGGCAAAACGCGGCTGCCGCGCAAGAAGTACAAAACAGAGAGCGCGTCTGGAGCGTCTGGAAGCCCTGAAAAACGGAGCAGCTCCCGTGACAGACCAGAGGGTGGAGATGGATTCTGTAGAAACCCGCATGGGAAAGAAAACAATCGAGCTTCATCATGTAAGCAAAGCGTTTGGGGAGAAGAAAGTAATAGATGATTTTACTTATATTATTCTCCGCAATCAGCGTCTTGGCATTATCGGGCCAAACGGATGCGGAAAGTCCACCCTTATGAAAATGATCGCCGGAGTTTTAAAGCCGGATGCGGGAGAAATTGAATGGGGAGATACCATCAAAATCGGATATTTTGCCCAGGAAGTGCCGGATATGGACAGAAGTCTCCGTGTTATTGACTATATACGCGAGGTTGCGGAATATATTCCTACAAAAGACGGAAAAATCAGCGCGTCCATGATGCTGGAGCGTTTCCTCTTCGATTCTGCCATGCAGTACACGCCTGTGGAAAAACTTTCCGGAGGAGAAAAACGCCGCCTTTATCTTCTGAAGGTTCTTATGGAAGCGCCAAACGTTCTTCTTCTTGATGAGCCAAGCAATGACATTGATATTCCGACGCTTACTATTCTTGAGGATTATCTGGATTCTTTTGCCGGAATCGTGGTTGCGGTTTCCCATGACCGGTATTTTCTTGACAACATGGCAGACCGGATTTTCGCTTTTGAGGGAGACGGCCATCTTGTGCAGTATGAGGGAGGATATACAGATTACCTGGAAGCGAGAGAAAGAAAGCTGGCAGACGTGTCTGTGGAAGAAAGCTCTTCTGTAAAAGAAAATAAACCTTCCAAAAATGACTGGAAACAGAACCGGAAGGAAAAACTTAAATTTTCTTATAAAGAGGAACGGGAATTTGAAACAATTGATGAGGACATAGAAAAGCTGGAAGAAAAAATCGCGTCTCTTGAGGCTGATATGATGAAAAACGCGACAAATTCCGGAAAGCTCCGGGAGATTGTGGAGGAAAAAGAAAAGGCAGAAAAGGCGTTGGAAGAAAAAATGGACAGGTGGGTTTATTTAAACGACCTTGCAGAGCGCATTGCGGCGCAGAAAAACGAAAAGGAGAATGGATTATGAGAAGTCCCATGACAACTCTTTGCTACATAGAAAAAGAAGATTCTTATCTTATGCTTCACCGGGTATCGAAGAAAAACGATGTAAATAAGGATAAATGGATTGGAGTAGGCGGACATTTTGAGGAGGGAGAAAGCCCGGAGGAATGTCTTTTAAGAGAAGTAAAAGAAGAGACAGGTCTCATTCTTACTTCCTGGAAGTTCCGCGGGATTGTCACTTTTACGCAGAAGGGCTACGGAACAGAATATATGTGCCTTTACACAGCAGAGGGATTTACAGGAGAATTAAAGGACTGTGACGAGGGGACGCTTAAATGGGTGAAAAAATCTGAGATTGAAAATCTGAACCTGTGGACAGGGGATAAGATTTTTCTTCGCCTTATGGCAGAAAACGCTCCGTTTTTCTCTTTGAAGCTTCGCTATGAAGGAGACAGTCTTATGGAGGCAGTTCTTGACGGAAAGGCGCTTTCCTATTGACTTTTTCTATAAAAATCGAGTATCATATATGGCAGTTGCAATAGAAAACAGGAGGAAAAAAACATGTCAGAGACAGTAAAAGTAGTAGTGGACGCTATGGGCGGCGACAATGCGCCGGCAGAACCGGTAAAAGCAGCGGCAGCAGCTGTAGAAGAGCGCAGTGATATAGAAGTCATTCTTACAGGAAATAAAGACGTAATTGAAAAAGAACTGGAAAAATATACTTCCGCTTCGAAAGAACGGATTCACGTTGTTCCCACAACAGAAGTGATTGAGACAGCAGAACCTCCTGTTATGGCAATCCGTAAGAAAAAAGATTCTTCTATTGTAGTAGGTTTAAATATGGTAAAAAAACAGGAGGCTGATGCCTTTGTTTCTTCCGGAAGCTCCGGTGCAGTTCTCGTAGGAGGACAGGTGATCGTAGGAAGGAGCAAAGGCGTGGAACGTCCGCCGCTGGCTCCCCTGATCCCAACAGCAGAAGGTGTTTCTCTTCTTGTAGACTGCGGGGCAAATGTAGATGCCCGCCCTTCCCATCTCGTGCAGTTTGCGAAAATGGGATCTATTTACATGGAGCATATTGTGGGGATCAAAAATCCGAGAGTTGCCATTGTAAATAACGGAGCGGAAGAAGAAAAGGGAAATGCGCTTGTAAAAGAAACCTTTCCTCTTTTAAAAGCATGCAAGGGTATTAATTTTATCGGAAGCATTGAGGCAAGAGATATTCCTTCCGGATATGCAGACGTTATTGTATGTGAAGCCTTTGTGGGCAATGTGATTTTAAAGCTTTATGAGGGACTTGCAGCAACTCTCATGAGTAAAATCAAGGGCGGCATGATGAAAAATACGAGAAGCAAAATGGGAGCGCTTCTTATTAAGCCGGCATTAAAGGAGACATTAAAAGAATTTGATACCACAAAGCATGGCGGAGCACCGCTTCTGGGGCTTAAAGGGCTTGTTGTGAAAACTCATGGAAGTGCGTCTTCTGTAGAAATAAAGAATGCTATTTTCCAGTGTGTGGATTTCAAACAGCAGCAGATCAATGAAAAGATTGCAGAGCATATTAATGAGGGAGATTGAAATTGGAATTTGAAAAGCTGAAAGAAATCATAGAAGAAATTCTTCATATAGACAGGGAGGAAATCACGGAATCCTCCGGATTTGTAGATGACCTTGGAGCAGATTCACTGGATCTGTTCCAGATCCTTCTCTGCCTGGAAGAAACGTATGATATTGAAATTGAAGAAAAAGACGCTGAGGAGATCCAGACAGTGGGCGATGCTGTTATGCTCCTTCGCCGTCTGATCAAAGGGTGAAAGGAACAGAAAAATTATGGAGAGAGATCTTAAAAAACTGGAAGAAATTGTAGGATATACATTTAAGAATAAACGGCTACTTTCTCAGGCTATGACGCACAGTTCCTATGCCAATGAAAAAAAGCTGGGAAAAGCAGGATGCAATGAGCGTCTGGAGTTTCTTGGCGATGCAGTCCTTGAGCTTATCAGCAGCGATTTTCTCTTTGCTGCATATCCGAAGGTTCCGGAGGGCGAGCTTACAAAAAAACGTGCCAGCCTTGTGTGTGAGCCAAGTCTTGCCTACTGTGCCAGAGAATTTGGGCTTCCGGAGTATCTTCTTCTCGGGAAGGGAGAGGATATGACAGGGGGAAGGAATCGGGATTCCATTGTCTCAGATGCAACGGAGGCTCTTCTTGGAGCGATTTATCTGGACGGTGGTTTTGCTAGCGCAAAGGAGTTTGTCCTGAAGTTTATTTTAAATGACATAGAGCATAAACAGCTCTTTTATGATAGCAAGACCATCTTACAGGAAATCGTTCAGGAGAACGGCGGTCAGCCTGTAGAATATCAGCTTATCAAAGAGGAAGGTCCGGATCATAATAAAAGTTTTACAGTCAGCGCTCTTGTAAATGGAGCGGCAATGGGAAGAGGAAAAGGACACACAAAAAAAGCGGCGGAGCAGGCGGCTGCCTATGAAGCAATACGCAGGATAAAACAATAACAGGTGGGATATGTATTTAAAAAACATTGAAGTGCAGGGCTTTAAATCCTTTGCACAGAAAATAAACTTTGAATTTCATAATGGAATTACAGGAATTGTGGGGCCGAACGGAAGCGGAAAAAGCAACGTAGGAGATGCTGTCCGGTGGGTGTTGGGAGAGCAGAGCGCAAAACAGCTTCGAGGCGGAAATATGCAGGATGTTATTTTTTCCGGGACAGAGACAAGAAAGCCATTAAGTTTTGCCTCTGTAGCCATCACTCTCGATAATTCCGACCATAAACTTCCGGTGGATTTTCAGGAGGTCACTGTCACAAG
>URMH01000047.1 GCA_900549015.1 uncultured Blautia sp. | reverse complement strand
CATCATGCGGATCGGCGTTCCTTTTTTTACGCTTCCGTCCATAATACGGCAGAATACGATAACACCTTTATACGGGTCGTATACGGAATCAAAGATCAGGGCTTTTAAAGGTGCGTTTACATCGCCTGAAGGAGCCGGGATCTTTGTCACGATCTGTTCCAGAACTTCCTCCACATTAAGACCTGTCTTTGCGGAAATCTGCGGGGCGTCCTGCGCTTCCAGACCGATCACGTCCTCAATCTCATTAATGACGCGTTCCGGATCTGCACTTGGCAGGTCTACCTTATTAATAACAGGAACAACGTCCAGATCATGGTCAAGCGCCATGTACACGTTCGCAAGCGTCTGCGCCTCGATGCCCTGCGCCGCGTCTACCACGAGAATCGCGCCGTCGCAGGCTGCAAGACTTCTGGATACCTCATAATTAAAGTCTACATGTCCCGGGGTATCAATAAGGTTAAAAATATACTCTTCTCCGTCATGCGCCTTATATACAATACGCACTGCCTGAGATTTGATGGTAATGCCTCTCTCCCTCTCAAGCTCCATGTTATCGAGAACCTGAGACTGCATCTCTCTTTCTGTCAGAAGACCTGTCTTCTGGATAATACGGTCCGCAAGCGTGGACTTTCCATGATCAATATGTGCTATAATACAAAAATTACGAATTTTACTCTGTTCTATCACCAGGAGTCCTCCTCTGTTTCTATGTTCGATTCTCCCCATTATATCACAGAAAGTCCCCTGTTGTCACTGCCCTTTTAACACCCTGTCAAGAATATCTGCGAAAGGTTCCATCGCGTTTTTTACCTCCTGCACCGTATTTGTCTGCGCCCCTGCTTCCAGAAGAATGGATTTCGGACGAAGATGGAGATTATACCGAAGTCCTGCAAGGTAAATCCCCCTGTAAAAATCAGGATAGTAAAGGGCAGACTGATATTCAAGCTGAAAAGAAAAGGCAAGATTATCTTCTATATATGGATTCGGAAGATAGGATACGTCTCCCTGGCTTACTGTTCGGCTTACCCCGTTAAAAAACATGATCTGCGCAGTGGGCTTTCCGTTGATTTCCGTCACAAGATGGCGGTTCTCTGAAACACCGTCCCTGTGAAGATCAATAATCACCTCTATCGACGGATTTTCTTCAAGAAAAGGCTCAAGATAATCCCTCGCATAATCGTAAGCCAGACTTCTGTCCTCCACTCCCCCTGCCATATCAAACTCCTCTTTAACGTGCACCACATGGTACCCGTATTTTTCTTCCAGAATGGATTTCAGATAATCTCCCACACCTACAATGGTATCCTCCGCCTTCCCCTCCCTGGAATCAATAAAAGCCTCCTGAGAATGGCTGTGATAAATCAGAATCTGAGGCGCGGACGTATCCTGCTTCAAAGTCATATCCTTTTCCAGAAAACGCACCGCATCAAGAAGTCCCTCTTTTATAGAAACATTTTTATCCTCAATAAAAAACTCACCTTTAAAATAATCGGGATCCGCCAGCGCTTCCGGCGACAGATCAACCACCGGGTGAGGCTGCACTGCCGTCTCCTTCGCTGCCTCCGGTGTGGGTGACGGAAGCGGTCGTTCTGACGGCACCGGAGAAGGCACGGGTGTTGCAGAAGGTCTTGGTGTTTCTGCAGTAACTTCTGTTTCTTTTTTATCCGCACTGTTTTCTGCCTGTACTTTTTCAGCAAGATACGCCGCGTTTTTTTCCATGATAAGCTCAGACGTCTCCTCGTCCGTCTCTACCGCATCACTCCACGCTTCTTTTTCCAGAAAGTCATACAGCGGTATCTGCCTGTAAAAATTTCCCCGCAGAAAAAAAGGCTCCGGCAAAAACACCAGAACAGTCACGAAGCACAGGCTTAAAAATACGCAGAATGCTTTCTGAAAATTTGTCACACGATCACCTCTTTAAAGGTATCCTATGACAGGGCAAAATAAATTATGTCAGGAACAAAACGCCATATTCAGCCCTTCCGAAATGGTAAAGCTTAAATATTTTACGGTTTCGTCCACATCTTTCGGCGTCACAAACATGGTATGGAGATGCGGGGAAATCATTTCCTCCAGAAATTCCTTCTGCTCTGTCTCCTCAAGCGCGTCCAGAAGATGCGACATAGAATCATGAACAATGGTAGCCGCATCTACGACTGTGGGAACGCCGATGCCGATCACTTTTACTCCCATACTCTCTTCTGTCAGGCCGTTCCTGTGATTTCCCACACCGGAACCGGGATTGATTCCCGTATCTGTGATCTGAATAGTTCTGCTCAATCTTTTTGTGCTTCTGGCTGCAAGGGCGTCTATGGCAATGATCACGTCCGGCTTTGTCTCCTGCACGATCCCGCTTATAATCTCCGACGTTTCCATGCCCGTCTGCGCCATCACTCCCGGGGCAATTCCGCTGATACTGTGGATCTGCTCTCCTTCGATGCCCATTCTTCCGTATTCCCGGAGCACATGGCGGGTCATACGCATATTTTCCACAACAAGAGGACCCAGGGAATCTGCCGTAATCCTCTGATTTCCAAGTCCTACCACAAGCACGGACTTCTCTTTTTTCAAATCGATCAGCTCTCCGAGGTGACGGGCAAGCTCCTCGGATACTTCTCTGTGATAATCCTCGTCCGGAACAGAAAGATTAGGCGCTTCGATCGTGATATAATTTCCCTGTGGACGCCCCATTGCCTTTGCCCCGTTTTCTGTTCGAATCTTCACAACTGTAGTTCGAATATCCTTTTCCCTGTCATAGTTTTCCTGAACCTCCACACCTCGAACTTCCACATTTTCCTCCTGAAAGCGTTCCTGCGTCTCCAGTGCAAGGTCTGTTCTGATCCTGTATCCTGTCTGCATGGTCTGTCCCTCTCTTTTCCAGCAATCAATATGCCTGACATCATTTTTTAATAGTTTCTGCAATTTTTGTGGAAATATGTATTGACATTTGCAGAAATTTATACTATGCTAAATAAGCATGTTTCGTGAGGACGCCCGTGTCTGTTCTCATGAGGAAAATATTTTCATTATATTAAAATACGTATCGGAGGTGTCAAAATTGGCTAACATCAAATCTGCAAAGAAAAGAATTTTAGTAAACAGAACAAAAGCGGAGAGAAACAAATCCATTCGTTCTGCTGTTAAAACTTCCATCAAAAAAGTAGACGCAGCAGTAGCAAACCAGGATAAAGCAGCAGCAGAAGCAGCATTAAAAGACGCTATCTCTACAATCAGCAAAGCTACTTCCAAAGGTGTTTATCACAAAAACAACTGCGCAAGAAAAGTTTCCCGTTTAACTAAAGCTGTAAACAGCATTGCATAATTAGTTATTCGTTTTTAATTATAAGCTTATAAGTAAGAATGAAAAGGCAGCCATACCGTCATGTGGCTGCCTTTTTTGTGCTGCAAATGTGATTTCCTGCGAGCAGATCCTGAACTATATCTGCTCACAGGGAATTATCTTCCGGAGCTGTACTTCACAATAAGAAGTTCCACGCTTAACACATCACCAAGGCGTCCTGTCTTTACCGCCTCCTCCGCGTCCACAAAATCCTCCACTGCACGTTCCAGCTCCTCCACTGTATAAGAGCGGGCGCAGGCAGATATGTTGCGCACAACAAAAGAAGGAACACCGAGTCTTGTGGCAATCTCATTCTGAGACGCCCCCTCTCCTGACATTTTCTTTGTGAGAAGAAGCTGACGGAACTGTTTCGCAAGAAGAAAAAGAATCCTCATGGGCGGCTCTTTTAAGGTGAGAAGGTCGTAGTACAGCTCAAGCGCCCTTTTCTGGTTCTTTTCCGTAACTGCGCGCACCATATCGAAAATCTTATTTGTAGTCTGGGTCACGCACACTGCCTCTATATCCTCCGCGCTGACAATATCCTGCCCTTCTGTATACGTAATAAGCTTTTCCAGTTCCATGCGGATATTTCCCATATCTGTGCCCGTTTTTGTGAGAAAAAGCTCCATATCCCTCTGGGTGATTTTTCTTCCTTCTTTTCCGAGAATCCCTGCTGCCCACCGCATCAGCGTCTTTTCGTCCTGCTTTGCAAACTCCGTGACTCTTCCGCCACTTTTTACCGCCTTATACATACGGCTTCTTTTATCCACCTCGGACTCTGAAAAAACAAGAACAAGATAATCGGGAAGGCTCTTCATATAGTCGGCAAGCTCCTCGCACTTATTCTTAAAAAATCCTGTGTCCTCAAGAAGAATAATTCTCCTCTCCGCAAAAAAAGGCATAGTCTCACAGAGATCGATAAGCTGCTTTACATCAACTCCCTTTCCCTCATAACGGCTGAAATTCATGGTATCTCCGTCCGGATTTAAAGCGTTTAAAAGCTTCTCTTTATACTGATGTTTTAAATAAGCCTCTTCTCCGAAAAGAAGATACGACTGCTTAAAATTTCCTGTTTTTATATCTTCCTGTATACTTTTCAAGATAAAACTCCTGTCTCTTTGTATTCTTATAACACAATACCACAAAATCGCCGTTTTAGGAAGGGGAAAACCGTCTCACTCCCACATTCTCCCCATCCGTAAATACGGTCACTGCCCCGCTTTTCATAGTGTACTCTACCCTGCTTCCTGATTTTTCCAGGCGTTTTATCGTCTCAGGGGAAGGGTGACCGTATGTGTTTGATTCCGAGCAGGAAATCACGGATACCTCCGGCTTTATTTTATCAAGAAACGCCTGAGTGGAGGAATAGCCGGAGCCGTGATGCCCCACCTTCAGAAAATCCACATCAGAAAGCACAGACAGAAGCTTCTTTTCTGTCTCTTCCCCCACATCTCCCGTAAACAAGCCGCGAAAATTTTTATATGATAAAAGAAATACGACTGCGTCCTCGTTTACGTCTTCTCCTGAGGCTCCTTTTTTCGGAGAAAGTACAGAAATTTTGCCCTCGCCTATGCGAAAATCATCTCCCCTGTTTGCCGTCATCACCTGGATTCCTACTTTTTTTGCGAGAGCTTCAAACTCCCTCCACGCCTCCGTCTTTTCACTGATCCCGGGCAGAATGAGATTCCCGATTTTTAAAGAAATCAGCCTTTTCTCCATATATTCAAGAATCTCACGCACTCCGCTTATATGATCTTCGTCCGTATGAGAAATAAAAACAGCGTCCACATAGGAAATCCCCTGATTTTTCAAAAACGGAAGAAGCTGGTACTGCCCGATATTCTTTTTATTGCTGCTTCCCCCGTCAACGAGAAACACTTCTCCTGTTGGAAGCTGCGTGACAATGGCATCTCCCTGCCCAATATCAAGACAGGTAATTTCCATATGCAGTCTGTCTCTTTGGCTCAGAACAAAAAGAGCAGCTGCAAGAGATACAACCAACCCACTTTTTGCCAGATAAAGCTTTCTCCTGTTTTTCACCTCTTTTTTTATCAGAAAACCGGCTGCCCCTGTCACAGAAAACAAAAGTATATAGTAAACCACTGCCTGCCAGATTTTTGGCTGTCCCGGCATCCATGTAGAAAAAGGCAGGGACGCTCCAAGCCTGCAAAGCTTATCATATGCAAAAAGCATTAGTCTTCCCGGAAGAGAAACACACACGGCAAGCCCCGGAAATATGCAGCCAATCAGAGCTGTAAAGACACCGCTTATAAGAACGATTCCCACCGTCGGCAGTACAAGAAGATTTAAAAAAATTCCGATTATGGAAACCTCTCCGTAAAACCAAAGCATAACAGGAAGTGTGGTGAGCTGTACACACACAGAACCCATGAGACTTTTTAAGATTTTATTTTTCACACCGAAAAACTTAAAAAATACTGGGAGCACTGCGCCTACTCCAAGAACAGCACCAAAAGAAAGAAGAAAACCGGTATTGTATAAATATGCCGGAGATTCCAGGAGGAGAATCATGGCAGAAACGGAAAGCGCAGTCATCATATCGTAAATTCTCCCCAGAATCTTTGCGCCTGTTGCAATGAGAAACATGGAAACAGCCCGCATGGCAGAGACGCTTTCTCCTGTCATTTCTCCGTAAAAAATCATGACAATAAGAGAAAGAAACCCTGCGCTCCATATCCCCAGTCCTGTTTTCTTCAAAAGCTCATAAAGTCCCATTCCCAGAAGGCTGATATGAAGACCGCTGATCGCCAAAATATGAATAATCCCTGCCATCTGATAGCGCATTTTCGTTTCTTTGGGAAGTTCTCCCTTTTCCCCCAGAACCATTGCAGAAAAAACAGGAGCTGCCTCCCCTGCAGTTTGTTCCAGAACACCGTTTAAATATTCCCGAATTTGAAATAAAAGAGTCTGGTATACGTTTCCCTCTTTTCCTTTTTTCAGAACCACCCCCTTTTTCACAGAATAATACATATGCTCGCAGGCATAATACTGCCTTGCATTAAACTCTCCCGGATTTCGGGGAAGAGAGAGTTCTTCAAGAATACCGCGGACGCAAAGATACATTCCCGGCTTTAATTCTTCTCTTTTCTTTAAATATACAGTTATATTTTTTATTGGATTTTTTTTTGATTTGTAAATAAGATATGCTTCTTTCAGACTGACTGTCTGAGAAAATTCGGTATCCCGGAAGCTTTCGACTTCTCCACATACAACGCTTTCCGGGTGCTCTTTTATCCACTCTTTCAGGTAATCCGGCAGTGGATTTCCCCGTACAAAAGGAAATCCAAGCCAGTCTCCTGCTACCAGAAAGAGCATCAGAAAAAGACATACCAGACAAAGCGGGCGTTTTGTCATTCTTCTTTATCCTTTCCGGAAATAATATCCTCATTCCACTTATAAAAGTTATAAAGATTCATATTTTCACGAAAAACCACTTCTCTCTGCCCTGAAACGGAAATCTCCACCTTCTCTGCATCGCAGGCTGCAAGGACAGTATTCACAACGGAGTATATCGGAATGCTTTCTTCTACATTCGTAAGCGCATAATCTACAAATACAGGATTAACATCAACGTAACATGCGCCATCTGCCACTGTAACATTTAAAAGCCTGGTATTCTCCGGTATCGTTTGAAAATGATTTTCTTCCATCGGCCCTTTTGCAAGCTGTTCAAGAGCCACTCGCACCTTTGGAATATTGTGCCTGTAATATACTTTTCGTTTCTCTTCCACAAGATGCTTTCCCTCTTTATCTGTAAAATAAAGAGTAAACGTATCTGAGCGGTAAGTTCCTATATCTTTTGAGGAAACCTCTGCAAAGGTATTCTCATTCATTTCCCCTACCGGCTCTTTTTTTGAATTTTTCAGTTCTTCCTGTCCTATATAAAACTTAACAGCCTCTATTCCCGGAATCTGCAAAAGAGTTTTTACAACCCCGGCTCTTGTGAGCACCTCTCTTGCCGCACTTATCTTTTTATACCGACTGTTAAATTCTACACTTACAACAGTATCCGCAATTTGATAAGAGGTAATTTCTACCTCTTCCGGAAGAAGACTGATTCCGGACAGGCTGTCCTCTTTTGCATTTAACCGGCTCATAAGATCCGGAAGCATAAAATCTGCCGTCTCTTCTTTGGGAGTATACGGCTCGCTTTCCAAACCTGTCTCCGATGAATTCAGATAATAAAAACGATATTTGCTATCTTCCTCCTGCCGGGATTCTTCCTCTATGGTACAGCCGGAAACGACAATACAGAGAATCAGAACAGGAAGAAGCAGCTTCCATATTTTCTTCACCATTGCACCTCCTATGGAATATATGACAGAGGAATGCGGACGGAAAACGTAGTTCCCTCCCCTTCCTTACTGAATACTTTAATCGTTCCGTGGTGCATGGCTATTGTACTTCTTGTAATGGCAAGTCCAAGACCTGTTCCGCCGATTTCCTTTGAATGGGATTTATCCACACGATAAAAGCGCTCGAAAATCCGCTCTATGGACTCTTCCGGAATACCCATTCCCGAATCTGCCACTGTCACATAAAAATATTTATGGTCTGCATCCAGAGAAACACGAACCCAGCCTTCATCTACATTGTACTTAATTCCGTTCTCCACAAGATTGCTCACTGCAAGAGTGAATTTCACTTCATCCACATCTGCTTCCACAGGCCGGAAACAATCCAGAATCAAATCAATATTTCTCATATCTGCAATAGGACGAAGGCGTTTTAAAATATCCTCCAGAAGATGATTGATGTCCATATGAGAAATATTTATATCATCTGCCTTCTTATCCATTTTTACAAGGGTAAGAAGGTCGGAAATAATCTTATTCTCCCTGTCAATCTCCGCTGTAATATCAGAAAGAAACTCCTGATAAAGCTCTTCCGGAACACCTTCCTGACCTACAAGCGAATCTGCAAGCACCTTCATGGACGTCATAGGAGTCTTCAGCTCGTGAGACACATTGGAAACAAATTCCTGTCTCGATTCATCCAACACCTTCATTCGTCCCAGCATCTTGTTAAACGCATCTGTGATCAGAGCTGTCTCTGTATAATCCGGCACAGAAATATCTTCATTCTGATAGCCGTCTGTCAAATCCTCGATTGCCTTTGTCACTCTTGCAAAAGGCTTTACAAGAATCGTAGAGAGGATATATCCAAGAAAAATGGAAAGCACAATAATGCATCCAACAATAAGAACCTCTCTCTGTTCCAGTGCGTCAATAGTCGCTGCAATCTCACTTGTGGAAACCGTTACAAGCATAGCTCCCTGAAGCTGTTTTACATCCGGGCTTACAATGGGAACTGCTATCTGCAGTGTCTGATTCCTACTGTCAAAACGCTCCGGCTTTTTTCCCTGAAAACACTTTACCACAAGGGGAGAAATAAGTGTCTTTCCCTCATCTGCACCATACGTATCTTTTACTACTCTGAAGTCCCTGTCTACAAGAATAATCCTTCCGCTGTAAATATTAGACAACAACTCCAGCTTGCTGTTTACAACCTGCGAGCTGGAGTCATTGAGATAATTTTCCTGTATCAACAGGCTGCACAAAATGTCACACTGGCTTCTCACACTTGCACTTCTGTTTGCAATGGCTTTATCCTCATAGTTTGTGATAACCGTTCTTGTTACAATGACACTTGGCACAATTCCCAGAATGATCAGAATAATCAGGATACGAAAGCGAAGACTTTTAAAAAAGTTTTTCTTTGCTTTTTCCTTCATAGCTTATCTTATGCCTGGAAATAATATCCCACACCCCATTTGGTGTGCACGTATTTTGGCTCACTGGGATTTGCCTCAATTTTTTCACGGAGACGTCGGATATGTACGTCCACTGTTCTCACATCACCAGGGTATTCATATCCCCACACAATGTTCAGCAGGTTTTCACGGCTGTACACCTTATTGGGATTAAACACAAGAAGCTCCAGAACATCGAACTCTTTTGCCGTCAGGTTGATTTCTCTTCCCGCGATAAAGACTCTTCTGCCCTCGCAGTCCATTTTCAGGTCGCCGATTTCCATTATCTTCGCCTTTTCCTTCTCCTCGCGGTCACTTCCTGCACGGCGGATAATCGCCTTAATTCGCGCCTTGACCTCCAGAATATTAAAAGGCTTTGTTATATAATCGTCTGCTCCGTACTCCAGTCCCAGAATCTTATCCATGTCCTCTCCCTTGGCAGTAAGCATGACAATGGGAACATTTGAAAATTCACGGATCTGCTGGCACACCTCAAACCCGTCCATCTTTGGAAGCATCAGGTCAAGAAGAATGATGTCATATTTCTTTTCTTTCGCTTTCTCAAGAGCTTCCTCACCGTCGTAAGCGCAGTCCACTTCCATTCCGTCCTGCTCCAGGCTGAAACGGATTCCTTTTACAATCAGCTTTTCGTCATCTACTACCAATACTTTCCTGCTCATTTAATTTCTCCTTTATCCCACTTCTATTTCGTCCTTGATTTTATGAAAAGTCCCTTCCTTAATTCCCTCTACCTTCATCAGGTCTTCTATGGAAGCAAAGGGACCGTTTTCCTCCCTGTATGCGATGATCGCCTTCGCTTTGGAAGCTCCGATTCCTGTCAGAGTGCAAAGCTCCGTCTCGTCTGCAGTATTTAAGTTTACTTTTCCTGCATGTTCCGTGCCGCCCTCTGGCGCTTCGTCCTTCTCTTCCCCGGAAGACACCGCATCTGTCCGCTCCATTGTAAGGGCTTCTTCCTTTGTAGGGACATAAAGCTGTTCCCCGTCAGAAAGCCCCTGGGCGCGGTTCACGTAATTTTCCGCCGCCTCAGGAAGAAATCCTCCTGCTGCCTCGATTGCCTGAAACACACGGCTTCCCTCCGGAAGACAGAATACTCCCGGCTCTGCCACGGCTCCGCATACGTCTACATATATTTCCTGTTTCTTCGGAGGCTCTGTGGCTTTCGGTATTTCCGAGGGCACAGGCGTATTTTCCTGCTCCTCTGCCAGCGCAGTCTCCTCCGATTCTGCTTCCTTTAAAAACTCCGCCTCCCTGTCGCGGCAGCCTGTCATTGCCGCGCACAAAAGCCAGATACATAATAAAGCAGCTTTCTTTTTCATGTATGGGTCACTTCCTTTCCTGTTCGAAAAAACAAATGCCCCATTTTCATACAAACCATACCTTATTTTAACGAACTATGGAAACTTTTACAATACCAATCTTTATTTTTGCCATTTAAAAATTACAATTCCGAGAATGGCAATGAGCATTCCCATGACTTTTCTCCATTCAAAAGCAGCCTTCTCCACCCCAAAGAGTCCAAACAGTTCTATGATATACGCCACGGCAAGCTGCGAAATAACAATAAGCATCGCCGCCTTTGCAGGTCCGAGAAGGCTCATGCTCTGAATAACCGTAACTGTGATAAACGCGCCAATCACGCCTCCCAGAAGCGTGTACTTATTGTCCACCTGCCACAAAGCGCCCACGCTGTCTCTTCCCGTAAAAAACCAGGCTGCCACGCACACGAGAAGGGCCGAAAACTGCACCCAGCCTGTAGACACCCACAGACTGCTCTGCTTCGTCACCTCTGTGTTAAACACGCCCTGCACGCTCATAAGCGCCCCTGAAATCAATGCAACGATAATACCCCACATAAAACATTCCTCCATATCCTGTGAAAAGGAGGCACTGCATAAGCAGCACCTCCCGTTTCTGTTTTTTGTAAAGTATATCCGTATTCTTGTGTTTTATGCAGGGTTTCTCACTGCTGCCTCAGCTTTTTCAGCACATTCCTGATTTTCAGCGGATTTCCATAGTGAAGCGTTCCAAAACGGAACAGTTTTGCCGCAAGACTCCCTGTCACCACGCAGGAACCTGCAAGAATCACTCCGGATACCAGGATTTCCCACACAGCCACACTTCCCATAGAAATGCGGATAAACATGGCGTTTCCGGAAGTGAACGGAATAAAGGAGGCAATCTTCGCAAGAAGCCCGTTGCAGTCAGAAAGACAGAACATTCCGATCAGGAAGGAAGCCACATAAATAAATGTGATCGTGGAGGAGCTTTTGCTTATATCCTCTGTTTTTGAAACCATCGCTCCAAGTGCCCCGTAAATAAAAGCATAAAGAAGATAGCTTAAAATCCCAAATATAACGAAAGATAACAGTACCTTTCCGGGAATGTTGAAAAGGAAATCAAGCATTCCTCCCCACTTATCCTTAAACACATGATATGCACCAAAGCCTGCTCCAAGGATTACCGTCATCTGCAGAATGCCTGCGACTGCTCCGGCAAGCACCTTTCCGAAAATCAGGCTGTTTGGATTTACGCTTGTCACAAGAATCTCAATGGCACGATTGCTTTTCTCTGTTGTGACTGCAACCGCAATCATCTGTCCGTAGAAAAGAATCAGGAAGTAAAGAATAAATACAAGAATATACGTGTACATATAGTTTTTCGCGCTGTTCTTGCCAAGAATTTCCGGTGTTACACTAATCTGCATGTTTTCCAGAGATTTGATTTCCTCTTTTGAAATCCCCGCCTCAATAAGCTTCTGTTCCTTAATTTCCTGGGCAAGCGCTTCCTGGAAGGCGTCTGATTTTCTGTCGCTCATTTCCATATCGTTTACTACATAAGTGACGTCACTGATGCCATTCAGAATAAAGCCTGCCTCTGTCTCTCCGTCTTTTACTGCTTTTTTAAGGGAATCCTCATCTTCATATACCTTCCAGTCAGCAGGCATACGAAGAAGCAGGCTGTCCAGATCTTTCACCTCGTCTGTTGCGGCGTAAATTCCAAGAGCGTCCAGATTTTCCTCAGCTTCCTTCTGCTCCTCCACCGGGTCTTTTTCTCCCAGAAGCCCCGGAATAAAAGCAGGCACAATGACAACTCCTGCCAGTAAAATGGCAAACACAACCGTTGTAATGATAAAGCTTTTATTTTTAAAGTAGTTGTTCAGTTCAAATTTTAATACGGTTAAAAACTGTTTCATGCCTCGTCACCTGCCTTTTCCACAAATATATCGTTAAGGGACGGCTCATATAAGCCGAAATATTCCAGATCCACGTCCTGCGCAAGAAGCCCTTCCAGAATCTCCTTTTTTCTGCCCGGCTCTTTTTCCCGGATAATCACCCTGTCCTTCTGTACCTTTTCCACCTCAAGAAGATGACGCATGGTATCGGAAAGGCGTCTGGAAAGCGCCTCCGGCGTCTCCTCAAGACTGGAAAGAACGAGTCTGTCTTTTCCAAACTCTCTCTTGATCTCTTTCAGATCTCCGCCAAGAACCACTTCCCCATGATTTAAAATAGCGATCTCCTCGCAAAATTCCTCCACATAGCTCATCTGGTGGCTGGAAAAAATCACAAGCTTCCCTTTTTCAATCTGTTCCCTGATCACGTCCTTTAAAATCTGGGAATTGACAGGGTCAAGCCCGGAAAAAGGCTCGTCAAGAATAATAATATCCGGCTCGCACACAAGTGTCTGGGCAAGCTGAACCTTCTGCTGATTTCCTTTGGAAAGCGTCTCAAGCTTCTGCTTTGCATACTGAGACACTCCCATTCGCGAAAGCCAGCGCTCCGTATTTTCCTTTGCAGCTTTCTGACTTAACCCACGAAGCATTCCCATGTAAGTAAGCTGCTCGCTCACCGTCTTTTTCGGATAAAGCCCTCTCTCCTCCGGAAGATACCCTATCTGATGTTCCCTGGGAACAAATGGCTTTCCATTGAGAAGAACGCTTCCTTCCGTTGCTTTAAACACGTCCATAAGAATGCGGATCGTGGTTGTTTTTCCCGCTCCGTTTCTTCCCAGAAGCCCAAGGGCGCTTCCGCTTTTTACGGAAAAGGAAATTCCGTGGAGCACTTCCTTCTCCCCAAACGACTTTTTCAGGTTTCTTACTTCCAGTTTCATACAATTCCTCCCTTAATCTCTGTTCAGTTTTCTTTTTCTGCTTACTGTGCAGAAATAGCAGTATGAAGATACCATAGCGATCCACAGAAATCCCACCACAAATATGGCGAGAAGCCCCGTATTATAAAACAGATGTCCAAGCATTGTAACTACTGTGAGAAACGGCAGCAGAACCGACATAAAACAGTACGTCCTGTAGCTGCTCTGATAGATCAGCATTTTTTCCGCCTCGTCACAGCTTTCCAGCCATTGCTTCTGAAATTTCATGGACGTGGGATCGCCTTTTTTTGCAGGTTCCATCTTCTGGATCAGCTTCACATACCGCACCTGCCAGAAGCCCTGGTAAAAACAGCCCGCGATCAAGAGTACGGCTCCTGCAAGGACAATGCTTTCTTTATTTCCCGGATTTCTGGAAAAATCCGAATACCACAAAGCTACAAGAATGATTCCTGCCACAATGGCAATCTGACTTCCGATAATTCCCACTGACCCGGCTTTTTCAATTTTATATTCCAGACGGTCTGCCTCTTCGTCCTCCGCTCCTTCCAAAAGAGCTGACAGTTTTTTCATTCTGGAAAGAGAAAGTTCTCCCAGAATCACAGCCATTGCAACATCGAGAACCATCAGAAGAATCATATTTTCCCCTACGCCTTTTAAGATCACGTCCCCCGCTGCCGCCATACTGCCGGAAATGTAAATTTCAATTCCACTGGCACTGAACGCCGCGCCTGCAGCAGCGCCTCCTCCTGTAAACAGAAGAAACAGCAACGCATAGTGCAGATATGTATGTTTCTTATTTTTCTCCATTTTGTTCCTCCTCAACGTAAGTAAAAATATCCTCTACTGTCACCTGACATATTTTTGCAAGCTTCAGCGCCAGAGTAACAGACGGGGAATAATCTCCCCTTTCTATCAGGCTGATTGTCTGTCTGGACACGCCTGCAAGCTTTCCCATATCTGACTGATTGATTCCAAGATGCGCCCTGTACTCCTTTAAACGATTTTCCAGCGGCATTTTACCCCCCCCCCCTCAGAAAATGACTTATTTTCTTGTCAGATTGACAATTTTTCTTGTCATCTTCATTCTACCATTGACAACTTTCTTTGTCAACTTGTATTTTTCCTGAGTCTTACTTCTTCTTTTCCAGCACAAGCCGGCTGTCACAGCCGCCTTCTTCTCTTCTTATAAACTGAATCTCTCCTCCGTGTGCAGCCGCAATCTGGCTCGCAAGGCGAAGCCCCATAATATGAACGCTCTCCTCCGCTTCGCTTCCTTTTCCCTCCAGTATATCTGCAATTTTTCCCGGAATCCCCGTCCCGGAATCCCGGATTTCATAGCATACGCTTCCCTCCTGTATTTTTAAGGCTGCTGTAACCCGGCACCCGGAAGGATTGTGGCGGATACTGTTTCCCAGAAGATTTCGAAGGGCGCGCTTCCAGAGACCCAAATCTCCTGTGAGTCTCACCTGCTCTCCTTCCTCCGTAACGATCACTTCAATTTCATAGTTCTGTTCCAGACCTTCATTATAAAATTCCGCCACGCATTCCCGCAGAAGAATTGCCGGGGCAAACTCCGTTTTGTGAAGCGGCTGAGCGTGATAGGCAAGCTTTGAAGTTAAATTGAGATCCTGGATCAGCTGACGGATCACGAGACTCTGACGACAGATCATCTCCGCCTTCTTTTTTTCCTCGCTTCCAAGAGCGTCCTCCCTGGAAAGCTCGTCCGAATATCCCATAATAAGTGCAAGGGGCGTCCTGATGTCATGGGAAACGCCCGCGATCCACTCCGTTCTCGCCCTGTCTCTCTGTTCCAGCTTTTCCTTTTGTTTCTGCAAAATACCCGATGTTCTGTTCAGTTTTCCTGCAATCTCCGACGCAATCCCCTTTTCTCTGATCTGTACGGGCTCCTGTCTGGAAAGGCGGTCAATCCCCTCTCCTACAGGCTTTAGAGCCTTATAAAAACGCCAGCCGAGAACAAGGATAAAAAAAGCGATCACAGAAATATTCAGCAACAGCCCGCATTTTATATAAACAGGAATCTTATTCAGTTCTTCGATCCGAAACTCCCAGGAATATTTTGAATACATATCCTTCGGCGCCGCAAACACAAAGAGATTTTCCCCCTTTTCCCACACGCGGACGGGATAATCGCAGATATACCATCTGGAAAATGACGCCACATCGGAAAGACTGTAAAACAGAGGAATTTCTTCAGGAAGCCTCCAGCTCCAGATAACCTCTCCTTCCGGGCTGATCGCCATTGCCCACTGAAATTCTGTTTCCTTCGAAAGAGCAGTTATCCCCCGCTCCGACATGACCGCCTTTCCATTTTCCACAGAAAGCTCTCCGGAAATCTCGTCCATTCCTGCCCGGACTCCTTCCGTCTCGCCTGATTCTATCGCCCCTTTATATCCCCAGTATAAAAAAGCGGCTCCATTTGCAAAAATCAGCGTAAAAATAATAAGCCCTGCCGTGATACAGTATCTCCTGATAATTTTCATCATGCTTTTCATGATCTTTTCCCCGCCTCCTCTGCACTTAACCGATACCCGAGTCCCCGGACTGTAAGGATCCATTTGGGGCTTGACGGCTCCTCCTCAATTTTTTCCCGGAGATGACGGATATGAACCATCAGCGTATTTTCATATCCATAATAAGAATCTCCCCACGCCGCGTAACAGAGCGCGTCAAAAGTTACGATTTTCCCTTTGTTCTCGCAGAGCTTCTTCAAAAGAGCCAGTTCTTTTGCCGTAAAAAATGTTTCCTCTCCATGACAGCTCACTGATGCCCTGTCAAAATCTACGATCCGCTCTCCAAGACGAAGAACGGTTTCTTCTTTTTCCCCGGAAAACTGATACGCTCTCTTTAAAATAGCTCCCACTCTTAAAATCAGCTCCTGTGGCAGAAAAGGTTTTGTAATATAGTCATCTGCTCCAAGTCCCAGTCCGAAAAGCCGATCCTGGTCTTCGTCTTTCGCAGAGAGAAATAAAATGGGGACACTGGAAATCTCCCTCATTTTGCAGAAAAGAGAAAAACCGTCTCCATCCGGGAGCATCACGTCAAGAATCACAAGCTCCGGTTTTTCTTCCTTAAAAATCCGAAATCCTTCTTCCACTGAGTGCGCCCAAACTACATTTTTATATCCGCTCTGTTCCAGAATGCGTCGTATCATGACAACAAGCTCCTGATTATCGTCCACCATTAATATTTTCCTGTCATATATATTCATAGAATTTCCTTCTTTCTCTGTGTCTTTATTTCTATTATAAAAAATTTTTCTTCTGATTTCATCTTTTCCGGAAAAATTTAAGGAAAACATAAGGAAGGGTTAAGCCTGAACTAATCTTCTCCTGCTATACTTTCCGTATCAAAACAAAGAGGAGGAAATCAGTTATGGGAACTGTCATTACAACAGATTCACTGACAAAAACATATGGTAAAAAAGATGTGGTAAAAGATCTGGATTTACGTGTTCCGGGAGGCAGCATTTACGGCTTTCTCGGTCCCAACGGAGCCGGCAAATCCACAACTATGAAAATGATCCTGGGGCTTATCAAGCCCTCCAAAGGAGAAATCACAGTTCTTGGAAAAGAGGTAAACGAAAAGAACCAGCTTTCTGTTTTGCGAAACACCGGCTCCTTAATTGAGTCGCCTTCCTATTATGGTCACTTAAGCGGAGTGGAAAATCTTGAGATTATCTGTACCTTAAAAAACGTTCCTCTGTCGGAAATCCAGAGAGTTTTAAAGATCGTCCGCATGGAAAAACAGAAGGATAAAAAGGTTTCCCAGTATTCTCTTGGAATGAAACAGCGTCTCGGACTTGCAGCCGCTCTTCTCGGAAATCCAAAAGTCCTTCTTCTGGACGAGCCCACAAACGGTCTTGACCCTGCCGGAATCCAGGAAATGCGTGAGCTTGTCTGCTCTCTTCCAAAACAATACGGCATGACGGTTCTCGTGTCCAGTCATCTTTTAAGTGAAATTGACCAGATGGCAACTCATGTGGGAATTATCAACCAGGGAGAACTGATTTTTCAGGACAGCTTATCTGCCCTTCACAAACACAGCCGCTCCCGCCTGATCCTTAAAACAGACAATGATGCTGCTGCGCTTTCCGTTCTTTTAAGCTTCGGACTTTCCGCCTCCTTAGAGGGAAAAAACCTCTGCTTAAAGACAACTGATAACGAAACTGTCATAAAAGCCGTAAATATTCTTGTGCAGTCCGGTATCGGCATTCTCCGTCTGAACGAACAGCAGATGAGCCTGGAAGACATCTTCCTTCAATTAATCGGAAAGCAGGTGAACTTATGAAACTTTCCCGCGAATTAAAGGCAGAAACCATGAAGCAGAAAAGAAAACGAAATATTCTGGTTCCCCTCGCCTTCCTGGCACTTTTATTTTTCTGGACTTTATTTCTTTTAAAAGGAATCAAACAGGAGGAACTTCCCTCTGGATATTTTTCTCTTCTTTATCAGTATCCTGTTATGAACGCCATTCTTGTACCTCTTATGGTTTCTGTTGTGGCAAGCCGGATCTGTGATATGGAAGTAAAGGGGGACACCATGAAAATCCTGTTTACCCTTGAAAAACGGGGACATTTTTTTGACTGCAAACTTCTTATGGGAATGAAATACCTGGTTCTGTTTTTTGCAGGGCAGACCGCCCTGATTCTCCTGTCAGGAAAGCTCTTCGGCTTTACGCAGGAAATCCCGTGGAAACATCTCGTCCTGTTTTTTATCAGCGGATTTTCTGTTGCAGCCGCCCTTCTTCTCCTTCAGGAAATTTTATCTCTGTTTTCCCGCAGTCAGATATTTCCTCTTGTAGTGGGACTTGCAGGTTCTTTTTTAGGGCTGTTCTCCATGTTTTTCCCGGCAAAGATTATGCGTCTTGTTCTGTGGAGCTATTTCGCAGTCTTCTCCACAACAGGGTTAAACTGGGACAAAACCACCAGGATTTCCACTTATTACGAAATTCCCTTCCCTGTTTCCACATTTCTGCTGTTTCTTGTATTCTGCGCCGCAGCCTTTCTTCTGTGCAGAACGCTGATTCAAAAAAAGGAGGTCTGAACCATGCTGCTTCGATGTATCCGGGCAGAAAATAAAAAATTAAAACATTCCATTATTTTCTTCGCCTGCATTCTTATCCCTGTGATCCCTGCCATTATGGGCGGTTTTAACTATATCCAGAATACCGGCATTCTCACACAGGAATGGTATTCTCTGTGGACGCAGGTAACTTTATTTTATGCAAACTTTTTTTACGCGCCCCTCATCGCCCTTTACTGTTCTTATCTTTGGAGAATGGAGCATCTCCACAATAACTGGAATGTGCTGATGACTGCACCTGTTTCCGTTTCTTCTGTTTATTTTGGGAAACTTGCCATTATTCTCAAGATCACTTTGTTCACGCAGATCTGGATCGGCATTCTATACCTGATCACAGGAAAGCTTGTTGGCTTTTCCGGATTTCCACCCTTTGAAATCCTTATCTGGCTTCTCCGTGGAACCCTGGCAGCCATCGCCATCGGCGCTTTGCAGCTTCTTCTTTCCATGATCATCAGAAGCTTTTCCGTTCCCATCGGCATTGCCCTTCTCGGAAGTATCGTAGGATTTCTTTTCAGCAACAAAGGGCTTGGATATTTCTGCCCTTACGCGCTCATGCTTATGGGAATGAACTCAAACAAAATAGAAGACAGCCTTCAGGGCGGAGTGCTGCCCTTCCTTTTATCTACGGTTGTCTTCTTCCTTCTCTTCTCCGGTTGCAGTATCTATATCCTGAAAAAAAGAGATGTGCGGGCGTAATGTACCCGCACATCTTCTGTCTCTGCCTGTGATTATTTTTTCTCCTGCACGCTTCCGCATCCGGAGCAGTTTCCGCCGCAGCTGCAACCGCAGCACCCGCCCCCTTCTTTTTTCTTTTTGTGCATACGGTACAAGACAAAACCACCGTACCCGAATATAATCGCAAGAATCAAAATATTTATCATTCTCTTTCACCATCTTTCTGCTTTCTATGCGTGTAAACCATATTCCCTGCTGAATTGTTTCTCTTTTTTTCGAATCAGAACTGTTAATATCATAACAAATACAGCAATCACAAGCAAGCCCGGGATAAATCCGCTTCCCACTGTTCCCGTTGTCACCAGAGTTCCGATCTGGTATACAAAAAACGCAACTGTATAACCGGTACTAAGCTGCAGCGCAATGCCTCCCCACAGCCATTTTTTATCCTGCATTTCAGAGTTCATAGCTCCGAGAGCCGCAAAGCAGGGCGGCGTAAAAAGATTAAACATAAGATACGCAAGCGCTGCCGCTTTTGTAAGCCCCATAACTGCAGCTACTTCCGTTCCCCCGCTGATCAGCGCCAGTTCCTCTGTATCAATAAAATTTGTAAGACCGTAAACAACCGCCAGCGTACCAACTACGTTTTCTTTCGCAATAAAACCTGTAATTGCCGCTGCTGCAAGCTGCCATACGCCAAATCCGAGAGGAATCAATACCACTGCAAAAGGAGAAGCGATGGACGCCAGAATAGAAGTATGCTCCATTCCTTCCTCAATCACCTGGAACTGCCAGTTAAAGCTCTGCATGATCTGCACCACTGTATTGCACACAAGAATGATAGTTCCCGCTTTCACAATATATGCTTTGCCACGTGAGAGCATGGAAAGTGCCGCACGTTTCAAACTTGGGATTTTATATTCCGGAAGCTCAATAATAAAGAAAGACTTCCGGAATTTATATCCTGTAACCTTATTTACAAGTAAAGCCCCAAGGAAAACCAGGGCAATTCCCACAAGATACATAGTCGGTCCAACCCAGGAAGCATCTGCAAAAAATGCTCCTGCAAACAGCGCGATCACCGGAAGCTTTGCGCCGCATGGCATAAACGGAGTCAGCATGGCAGTCGCTCTTCTTTCTCTTTCATTACGAATGGTACGGCACGCCATGATTCCCGGAATGGCACAGCCTGTACCGATCACCATAGGAATGACTGATTTTCCGGAAAGACCTACTCTCTTAAAGATCGGATCCAGAACGACGGTAGCACGAGCCATGTATCCGCAGTCCTCCAAAAGCGCGATCAGGAAATACATCACCATGACCAGCGGCAGAAAACCGACAACCGCTCCTACTCCGCCTATGATTCCGTCAACTAAAAGCGCCTGCGTAAACGGACTTGCATTTGCCACGAGTTCTCCAACCCACGCCTGGAACGTCTCGATCCAGCCCACAAGCCAGTCCGCAATCCATGTTCCCACTGTAGACTGAGATATGTAAAACACGCCAAACATAATAACTGCAAAAACAGGAAGCCCGATAAATTTATTTGTAAGCACGGAATCTATTTTATCCTGCTTATTTTTATCTTTTGTAAAAACGCGTCTCTTTTCCACTGTCTTTACAATCCCGTTTACAAATTCAAATCGTTTTCTGTCCTCTGCCTCCACTGCCGCCTTATCCTGAAGATTGATCTCATCCTGCACATAAGGGGCTTTCTGTCCACATTCTTTTAAAGAAACTGCTTTCTTTACCACATCTTTCAGCCCGTCGTGACCGGAAGCTGTGGAAACTGTCCGAATCACAGGGCAGCCTAATTTCTGCTCCAGTTTTTTCACATCAATTTCTGTTTTTTTCCTGTCCGTAATATCGCTTTTATTAAGCGCGACCACTACCGGAATCCCAAGTTCCAGAAGCTGAGTTGTAAAAAACAGGCTTCGGCTCAGATTCGTTGCATCTACAATGTTAATGATCACATCTGGATTTTCATTTTTTACATAACTGCTTGTAATGCTTTCTTCTGAAGTAAAAGGAGACATGGAATAGGCTCCCGGCAAATCCACTGCAATCAGCTCTTCTGCTCCGTCAAAATATCCTCTTTTAATCGGACTCTCCTTTTTTCTACTGTAACGCCCGCCCAGTTTCCAACGCGCTCATTTCTTCCTGTAAGCGCATTAAACATGGTCGTTTTTCCACTGTTGGGATTTCCCGTCAACGCAATTCTCATGTTCTGTCTCCTCCTTCATACTCACGATTAGCATACACTAACCCACTGTTTTAAAAAAACAGTGATTACCATCACCATTTTTATACTGAAATAGCTTGCGCTAAATCAGTATCAATATTATATCTGCCATCTTTGATAGATACCACGCAGC
>URMH01000046.1 GCA_900549015.1 uncultured Blautia sp. | reverse complement strand
TGTAATATCATGACAAAGAATATGACCTACTGCATCCTCTGTTTTGATTTCCTTCATTATTTACTCCCTTCTCAAAGCCCTGCCTTACAAAGCTTCGCGTAAACACCATCTTTCTGAAGAAGCTCTTCGTGGGTTCCCTCTTCCGCAATCCCGTCATCTGTAAGCACAAGAATCCTTCTTGCATTTCGGATTGTAGAAAGTCTGTGGGCAATCACAAAGGTAGTTCTGTCTTTTGCAAGTTTTTCTAAAGATTCCTGCACTACCTTCTCGCTTTCATTATCAAGAGCGGACGTTGCCTCGTCGAAAATCAAAATCGGCGGATTTTTCAAAAATGCTCTCGCAATGGAAAGACGCTGTTTCTGTCCTCCGGAAAGCTTCACACCTCTCTGCCCTATATCTGTATCGTAATCTGCCGGCATTTCCATAATAAAATCATGAGCATTGGCAGCTTTCGCCGCGCGGATAACCTCCTCGTCTGTTGCATCTGGTTTTCCGTAACGGATATTTTCCATGATCGTTCCGGCAAAAAGATATACGTCCTGCTGCACGATTCCAATCTGACGGCGCAGGTCTTTTAATTTGATTTTTCTTATATCTGTGCCGTCCAGAAGGATTTTTCCGGAGGACACATCGTAAAATCGCGGGATCAGACTGCAGAGCGTTGTTTTTCCTGCTCCTGATGTTCCCACAAGCGCCACATAATCTCCCGGCTTTACCTGAAGATTTACATGAGAAAGCACTTCCTCATTTGCATCGGAATAGTGGAAGGAAACTTCCTGAAATTCAATTCCGCCCTGTGCCTTATCAAGAGACACTGCGTCCGGCGCATCTTCAATATCCGGCGCGATCGCCATCATTTCCAGGAAACGGTCATATCCGCTGTATCCGTTCTGGAACTGTTCTGTAAAGTTTACAAGTTTCGTTACCGGCTCAGTAAAATTGTTGATATACAGAAGGAAGGTAACAAGGCCTGCTGCATCTAAAGTTCCGTCTGTAAGGAAAAACGCGCCCGCAACAAGAGACGCAACTGTGATCAGAGTCGTAAAGGAATCCATTCCTGCATGGTATCCTGCCATGTAACGGTAAGTCAGGCGCTTTGCAGCTACAAAACGCTCATTTCCCTTTGCAAATTTTTCCATCTCTCTCTTTTCATTCCCAAAAGATTTTACAACGCGGATCCCGGAAAGGCTGTCTTCGATCTGGCTGTTAATATCTGCAATACGGGCTCTGTTTTCCTTAAACGCGTGTTTCATTCTTCTGTTAAATATAAGCGCGTAAAAAAGCATGACAATTACAATGGAAAAGCTGATGGCAGCCATTTTTCCGTTTACGTTTACAAGGATGAGAAACGCGCCCACAAGCTTGATCACAGAAATAATAATGTCTTCCGGTCCGTGATGAAGAAGCTCGCTGATGTCAAAAAGGTCGCTTGTGATCCTTGACAGAAGATGTCCCACTTTCTGATTGTCATAAAAAGTAAAGGAAAGCTTCTGATAATGGCTGAAAATCTCGTTACGCATATCGTGTTCAATATATGCGCCCATCATATGCCCGTAATATGTAATAAAATAACGGCTTCCAAGCTGCACGAGAATCAGCCCCAGCATTCCTGCTCCAATGGTAAGAATGGCTGATTTTGCCTCAGATACGGGCATATTTCCTATAGTATTCATAATATAACGCACAAGAAGGGGAATTACAAGGGTAACTGCCGCCCCTAAAATGGCGAAAAATAAGTCTGCCAGAAAAAGCCCCTTGTACGGTTTATAATACCTTGCCAGAAGCTTTAATTTATTTGGTTGTTTTTCTTTATTTTCCATAACTTCCTCCATGATGTAAAAATTTCTGTACCTCTGTATTATAACCCTAACCTCAGGATTTTGTCAAAAAAAGCAGGTCTCCAATGTGCATTATTTTCACATCGGCAAACCTGCCTTTTTTCAGAGAAGATATGCTTCCCACATTCGTTTTATGTAATCTTTATACACAGCTTTTCGCACAGATTTCTCATACAGGACAGGAACACTTCCAAGCTTTTCTTTTCCCATATAATAGCGCATCTCTCCCGCCTTTTCCCCCTTCTTTACAGGAGCTTTTACTTCTTTTGGGATCACGAGCTTCTTTTTTATATCGGAAAGCTCTTTTCCCTCTGTGCTCAGATATTGAAATTCCCCTTCATATCGAAGAGATACCTCATCTTCGACTCCGCCTGCAACCTTTATCCCCGGAAGCTTTGACTGCTTTTTGTCTACATAAAGACTGCATCTGGAAAAACCGTAATTCAGCATGGAAGCCGCGTCTTTAAATCTTACTTTATAATTTGGCGCTGCCATAACTACAGAAATCAGGGTAATCCCGTTTCTTTTTGCAACTGCGCTTAAACAGTATTTTGCCACACTTGTACTTCCTGTTTTCAATCCCACGCAGCCCTCAAAACTTCTGAGAAGTTTATTTGTATTTGCCAGTGTGAACTTACTGGAACCTTTTCGTGTCTCATGAACAATATCCTCCATCCATATGGACGAATATTCAAGAACCTGCGGATATTTTGTGATCAGCTCCCGGCTCATCAGCGCAATATCTCCCGCAGTTGTATAATGTCCCGGGGAGTCCGTAAGACCGCAGCAGTCTTCAAAATTTGTATTTTCCATGCCAAGTTCTTTTGCCCTTGCATTCATCTGCCGGACAAATTCCTGCTCACTTCCCGCGATATGCTCCGCCATTGCCACGCTTGCATCATTTCCGGAGGCAATGACAATACACTTTATCATGGTTTCCACACTCTGGGTTTCTCCCTCTTCCAGAAAAACCTGAGAACCGCCCATTGATTTTGCATAAGCGCTTGTTGTAACAGGATCTTCAAGCTTCAGCGAACCGTTTTCTATAGCGTCAAATATCAAGATCAAAGTCATGATTTTTGTGATGCTTGCCGGACTTCTTCTGGTGTCCATATCCTTCTGGAAAATAATAGTTCCTGTCTGCGCCTCCATAAGAACCGCGCTGGGCGCTTCTACAAGAGTCTGACTCTCCACTGATTCGTCTGTCTCTTCTGCCCATATGCAGATGGGCTTAAAAAAAAGCGCCGCCGCCAGAAGACAGCTTATGACTGCCCTGATTCTTTTCCCTTTCATAATCTTCTCCCGGAAATCTGTTCTACTTTCATTTTAACGGGGGAAGGGGGAATTTATGACTGATTTTTCAGATTATTTTTTAATATAATAAGTTTCTCCTGGCTGTGTGGAGAAGGCAATTCTGTCATTTCCCTGTTTTTCTGTCCCTATCTGATTGTCATTTGCATCTGTCACATGATATTTTGACAGATTTTTATATTCACCGGTAAATAAACCGCCATTACGTGAAGTCACAGTAAAGGATTCTGCCGTTCCGTCTGTCCATTTCATATCAAGCACAAAGTTTCCTCTTGCAACAATTCCTTTTACATATCCTGTCTTCCACTGATCCGGCAGTGCAGGAAGGAACTGAATATAACCAAGCTGGCTCTGCAGAAGCATTTCATTGATTCCTGCTGTATAACCGAAGTTTCCGTCAATCTGGAAAATCGGATATTCTTTATAATTGGCTCCGCCGCCGTGAGAGGAGAACAAATTTGTAAGGAATCCGGAGTTTCCGCCGCCAACTGCGGACTGGATAATCTGGAATGCCTCCCCTGCATGACCGGTGCGCGCCCAGAGATTCAGTTTATGTGCCTTTGACCATCCTGTTGCGTCCAGACCGCGCTCATTCAGAGAAACGATTGCCGCGTCCATAAATTCCGGCGCGTCTTTACTGATAATATTACATGGATACAGCGCCATCAGATGTGACAGATGACGATGCGGCGGCTGCTGTCCGCCTGTTTCTGCTCCAAGACTCTGTCTCCACTGAGGAATGTTGATTTCCGGAAGCTCGCCTGCCTGCGCTTTTCCGATGTGAGTTTCCTCAAACCACTCTTTTACCTGTCCGTCTTCCCCGACAAGCACAGGATTTAATTTCGCCTGTTTTTCTCTCCATTTAAGGACAAGCTCCTCATCTACTCCCAGAATCTGTGCTGCCTGAATGGTATTTTCAAAATGCTGCCAGATAAACTGCTGGTCATAGGAGGCGCCGTTTGCAATCGGTCCGTTTTCCGGAGAATAAGACGGTGCGGAAACGTATCGTTTCTGATAATCACTCCAGTAAAGAGCCTCGTTCCAGAAATTTGCCACCTCTTTCATGGACGGATAAAGTCTCTCCAAAAATTCTCTGTCCTCTGTGTAAAGATAATATTCATAAGAATTGAGAAGCGCCCATGCAGAACCGATAGGATTCCAGCCTGCCGCATTATTCTTCTGTCCCATTGTCACAAACATATACGGTGTGCTGAAGCAGCCTACAAGCCAGCCGTTTTCTTCACCTTCCTCACTTTTGATTCCGAAAGCGGAAGCTGCGGCTGTACGGCCTGCCTCACGAAGAACGTCCAGATACTCCTGATAAGGAAGGAGACATTCGCCCAGATTGCTCGCCATAGTCGGCCAGTAATTCATCTGCACATTGATATTAAAATGGTAATCACCGCCCCATTCAAAATGCTCTTCTCCCCATACGCCCTGAAGGTTCGTAGGAAGCGCCCCCTCTCTGGAGCCTGCGATCGTGAGATAACGTCCAAACTGGTAGCAGATCACCTCCATCGCCCTCTGTTCCTTTTCAGAAGGAAGGATACCGCCATTTTTTTCTACCATATTTCGATATTTCTGTAAAAGCTCATCTGTGGGAATCTGCGGGATTTCCTCGTCAAAACTAAGCTCCATACGGGAAAACAGAGCAGAATAATCCTGTACATGCGCTTCTTTTAACGCCTCATATCCTTTTTCAGCAGCATCATTGATACGCTTTGTCACTGCATGATGCGGATCTTCTCCGCGGAAAGAAGGAAGCTCCATCTTATAATCTGTACCACATGCAAGAAGCAGCGTAACCGCATCTGCTTTTTCCACACAAATATGCGTATCATCAGAAGTTATGCTTCCGCCTTCCGGAAGCACTTTCACCTGTGCTTCTGTTTTTAAGCCATTGCTTAACAGGGCATTCTTCATGATAATGGTATCTCCGTCCACTACATTGGATAACTGTGTTCCGCCTGTGCAGTCTTCTAATCCAACAGAAACGGTAATGCGCTCTTTTTCACTTGCCGTCAGGCGGATTGCCAGAACATTATCAGGATAACTGTTAAAGTATTCCCTTACATAATGAACTCCCTCATAATCATAGGAAACGGTTGCAAGAGCTGTGCGTAAATCCAGATCACGGACGTAATTCTCTGCCTTCGCCTCATCTGATACATCAGCAGAAATATAAAGATTCGCGTAGTCCTGCGGATCTTCATACCCGGTTAAATCGCCCATCAGTTTATTTAGCCAGTCCATTGCTTCCCCTTTTGTATCTGTTCCGCACGCCTGGTAAGAATCGCCGTCAAAACCAAATACATGCTCTGATTTATCATCCAGTTTTTTACGGAGAGCATCCAGGTCTTTCTTTATGGTATCCAGCTCTTCCTTTGTATCTGCAGGGTTGGTATTTCCATATTTATAATTGATTTTTTCGGAAGGACCTCCATTCCATACTGTCTTCTCATTAATATGGATTTTATCTTTCTTCACTCCGCCGAATATGAGCGCACCCATATATCCGTTTCCAACTGCCAGGGCTTCTGTCTGCCAGTCTTTCGCCGGTTTTTGATACCATATTCTGAGAAGATTATTATTTTGATTCATTCTTTTTCCTCCGTATACGCAGAATTATATATATTTCACATACAAACCTAAGCTGTAAATTGTATGTGACTGTAAAATATAATACACGGTCGCAGATATAAAATCAATAGCTTTGGCTACTTTTAATGATGCTTCCTGTTTTCTCTTTTATTATTCTGCTGACAAATATCCCAGCATAGCTGCCTGGAGCTGAGAATTGCTTCCATCAAATACCCATTTCCCGTCTTCCTTCCGGTAATTTACCAGAACTTCTGCTTCTATGGGCTCTGCTTGTTCCAGCTTTTCTTTGAAAAGCTTTTCCGTATACGCGTCGTCTTCCTGTTTTTTCATTGTCTCGAAAATCGCATCATCCATGACGGAAAGATAGTTGGCGTTTGTTATCTGCACCGTAACCGTTGCCTTCCCCTCTTCCACCTGTTCTTTTCCGATTTCGTATTCCATTTCTCCATAGGCTGCTTTCATGGCGTTTTTCTGGAGATCTGCACTGTTTTCGTAGCTGTCCGGATCAAACTCTGCCCCGACCAGAGCAGCTGCCTTTTCATACTCCCCTTCTTTCATATAGGAAAGATAATCCTCTGTCATGGCTTTCGGGGTGGTTTCCTTCGGCTCCCCTGAGCCTTTTCCGCCGCAGCCTGCAAATGCAAGCATGATAAGAAGTCCTGAAACGACTGTCCGTTTTTTGTTCATTCTGTCTTCCTCCTGTTCTTTTTCCTTCTTCTGTATGCCCGGATAATCAGTATCAGAGTCAGCGCCCCGGCTGCCGCAGCCAGGTAACCTTCCCACCGTATTACCTTAACAGGCGTCTGTTCCGCCGCCTCTTCTATGTACTCTGTCCGTACTCCCCGCACTAAAAGACGATGGCTGTTAATGCCATACGGCGTACAGGTAAGAAGCGTCACATAATCTTTGCCTTCTTCCGGTTTCAGATATGTGGTATTGTCCGGCTCCACTACTTTGATCTGGTCTACCTTATATGCCAGAGTCCTGTCAAAAATGTGGATATAAAATTCATCTCCTATTTCCATTTTGTCAAGATTTGTAAACAGCTTTGCTTCCGGAAGCCCTCTGTGGGTGCTCAAAACCGTGTGGTTATTTTCCCCTCCAATGGGAAGCGCCGTCTCCTGGAGATGGCCTACGCCCTTTTCCAGCACCTCCGCGTCCACAGTATGGTAAATAGGCAGGTTGATATCTACACAGGGAATATCAAGCGTTCCCATAATTCCACGGTCAATATTCAGCACTTCCATGTAATTATCGGGGATCACCACGCCGCTTCCCGGAACAAAGGGATCCCTCACTTCCGTTCCGCTTAAACTTTTATTATATTCCTCTGCTTTTGCCCATTCTTCTGCAACCATTTCCTGGTTATAGTATGCCGCGCTGTCCTCATATCCTGCAATCGCCTCCGACTGGTTCAGCCCGGACAGGACACGCAGCGTCAGCGGATACAGGATAACCGCAATCCCCGCAATCCGGAGGATCCATGTTAAAATCTTTCTTTTGTTCATTCTGCCTCTCATGTCTTCCATATCTGCCCCGATATATTTTATGCTTTCCGGACAAAAGGAAGGGGAAACCTTCCCCCTCCTTCGTTTCTGCCGGTTCTTCATAAATGGCAGACTTCTGTTTTACTCATTCTTCTTTATTTTGCCGCTTTGCTCTTTCCACCTTTGGAAACTACATAAGCTGCAATCAGAAGGACTGCACCTGCTCCCAGGAATACGATAAGGCCTGCGCCACCTGTAAACGGAAGCTCGTAGTTATCTTTTGCGTTGTAAACAACATACATATCTTCCTGAGCCATATTATGGCTTGTGGCAGATATGGTTACTTTAAATGGCTCGCGGAGACGGTTGTACTTAATGCCACCTACTGTAGGCGCTTTTGTCTCTACAATCCAGTAATCTGTTTCACCTTCTGCCGGTTTCTGACCTGTCGCGTTACCATAGCTTAAACCGTCAAAGAATGCAATACCTGTACTATCTGATTTCACTACATACGGTTTTCTATCTCTCTTTACTGCCTTGCTGGTATCTCCTGCTTTTGCATCTTCTTCTTTGAGATAAATCATAAATTCAGCGCCTTCCAACACCTTATTATGGTTTGATTTATCTACTTTCTTGATTTTAATACCGCCAGTGTGTACTTCCGGAATATCAGATTTCGGTAAATACTCATGATTATTCCAGTTCACGTAATCAAGGCCTGCCTGGTTCGGGATTGCAACTCCAAGGTCTGCCTTCTCATTTAGCTTTGTTTCAAATTTAACAACAACATGTCCGCCTGCGTAATCTTTTAATTTACCACGACCTGTATCTGTCAGCGTCCAAGTAAGGCTGCTCTGGTTACCTGGTTTGTATTCGTCATATTCAGGTCCTGATAATTCAGTTGCTGAAAATGTATAATCCGTGTCTTTTGTCATCGCAGTCGTTGTCTGCTTGTTTGCAGTTCTGAACTCCAGGGACACGTCGCTTACAAAGTCAAGACGCGGGTCAAGCTTATCGGTAATGACATATTTTATAGGTTTCTGTTCTTCGCTTTTAATATCCTCTGGAATCTCGGAAAGGATAATCCACTCAAAGGGTGCGTAGCGGTCTACTGTGGCATCATCATTTCCTTCTGTCACAACATCTTTTTGAATATCCGGTCCGTCCTGGTGAATCAGGTTCTTTGGATACACATGAATGTTGTAAAGGAATTCCGGTTTTGATGAATTTGTTTTATGTTCCTGATTATATGTAGGTACAGAAATCAGGACAGTATCCATCTTTTTTTCCACACGTGGGTCTGTCTGCTCTGACAGTCTGTAAGTACCGAGCGGAAGATCTGCAAAAGTAAGCTCTCCGTTTTCATCAGTCGTCAGTGTCTGCTCTTCAAAGCTATCATCTTTCTCAGCAGTTCCTGGATCTAATTCAGTTGTTCCGTTATCTACCACTTTTTCCAGCTTAAACGTGATACCTTCCATAGGTTTCAGGTCTTTCAAATCGTCATGCTGAGAAAAATCAATTTCATTACCGTTGGTGCGGTTTATTTTATTCTTCAGAGCATTATACTCCTCCGTAGTTTCCACTACATACTTATGTACTGTAATACTTCCTGTTTCTTGTTTTTCGGCTGCCGTTACAGGTACAGCAGCCATCAGGGATACAGCCATCCCCAGGCTAAGCAGCCACGCACTTACTTTTTTAAATGCTTTCATGCTCATTCTCCTTTCATTCTCCCGTACGTTATTGTACGTTCCCTTTGTTTTTCTTTTTACGACGCCTGTTTACAAGCTCTGCCAATGCCAGAAGTGCACCTCCTCCCGCGGCATAATCAAGCATACCTGTTCCTCCTGTAAACGGCATCTGCCTTGCTTTGCGGTTCATTACCTGATACTGGTATACAGCTCCCTCTTCCGCCTTCTGGAAAGCCGGAGGCTGTGCACCGCCTGTAGGCGTAAATGTTATATGTTCTCCCGGAATAGCCTTAGAGTTTACAGTAAACCTCCACTGGCCTGCGGGCAATACATATCCTTCTGGTGCTTCTGTTTCTTTTAACTGGTATGTTCCATCTGGAAGGATTCCGAAATCTACAATTCCATCTTCCCCGCTTGTCTTCGGAGAAAGTCCGTAAACTTCCTTCCAGCAGCTTCCTTCTGTTCCGGCTTCCTGGCTGTGATCATGCTCTTCCTTACATGTATACAGCCGGAAAACTGCGCCTTCAAGAGGCTGACCGTCTTCTCCGATTTTCCGGAATGCAAAGGGAATTTCTGCGCCTTCCGGCAGGTTCACTACCGGGGTATCCTCCGCGATTCCCGGAATCAAAACAGATCCTGTTCCCACATTGTCCTTCGTGACCTCAAAGGAATATTCTTCTTCAGATACCTGGTATCCTTCTGCTGTTTCCAGTTCCTTCACATAATACTTTCCAAACGGAAGGACGGTATCTTCTTTCAGAATTCCTTTTCCTGTTTCATCTATCCGGATCAACCCTACCAGCTCGTCTGCTTTCAGGACTGCCTCGTTTGTTACTCCTCTGATTTCCTCCTGCGCATAAACTCCAAACAACACCTCTTTGTAAAGCTCTGCTGCCTCTTCCTGTGTCTTTCCGAAAAAGCTCTTATACAGAGCGATTTCCGGCACTGCCTTCTCGTTTTCCATTGTATGGACTGCAACAGAAGGTTTCACAGGTTCCTCATTCGGAAGAATCGTAACTTCCCGCGGTTCATTGTCCAGAATATAACCCTCCGGCGCTTTTGTCTCCACTAAAATGTAGGTTTCAAGAGGAAGCTTAATACTTTCATCCCTCTCGCCGGTTATAAGCGTGTCAATCACATCACCCGGCTTAAATGTCTTTCCGTCTACAACCACTTCATCTTTTGCCCGGATTTCGAACTCTGCGCCTTTCAGCTCGCCTTTTCCGTAAACCGGTCTGTTTACCTGGTATTTTCCTTCCTGATTTACCAGTTTCTCTACCTTTGTAAACATATCACCTGTCTTTTCAACACGGATGGTTCCATAAACCGGTTCGTTGACAATCGGATTTTCTGCTGAGGAAATCTCGATTACTCTGTCCTCGTTCTGGTATCCTGTTGTAAACGGATATTTGTGACCGTCCAGAACGTAACCGTCTGCTGTTTCCAGCTCCATGACATAATACCTTCCTTCCGGAAGCTTCAGATGATTCTCAATGCTCTGTCCCTTTTCATTGATTTTTATAATTCCAAGAAGGGTTTCTGCCGGAATTGTCACTTTATTTTCTTTAATTTCATAAGCTGTATATACCCCGAAGATTACTTTTTCGAGTTTTTCCGGCGTGTTGCCATCTTTGAATTTTTTATGAAGTTTCAGGGAGACAGAAGCATGGGCATTCTTAAGCGTTGCCAGAGCTGCTTCTGCTTCTGTTACGTTGTTTTCTATTACCTCAATATCATGGAAGTTTTCATCCAGGATATAGCCATCCGGTGCAGAAAGCTCTTTATACTGATACGTTCCAAGAGGAAGCGCCCGGCTTGTTTCTCCAGATTTCAGGCGCTGGAGCAGCTCCCCTTCCTGATACGTCCTGCCGTCCAGGGTAACTAGAGTTTTTGCATAAATGCCAATTTCCGCATCCATCAATGTCTGCTCACTCCAAATCAGTTTTTTCAGATTTGGATAAGTGTCATCCTCTTCCATTCTTTCCAGCATATCACCGGTTTTGTCAAACCTTATATATCCTTTTCCCATTTCATTTGCAATGTAAAGGGCAATGGACTGCGGTTCGTCTGGATTCAGAACAAAGGAATGAACCGTTTCATCAAGTACATATCCATCCGGCGCTTTTGTTTCCTGAAGATAATAAGTTTTTCCTCTCTTAAGGTTCAAGTCTTTTCCAAAATAGATTCTTCCCTTATCATTTGTAGTAAAGGTTTCCCCTATCTGCTGAGAAAGCTCTTTATCTCCATAAAGCTTAAATTGTGCACCTTTCAGGTAATGTGTCGGATTATCCTTATCATACTTCACAACCAGAACTTCTGCGTCTTCTGATTTCATATTTTCTACAACAATATCCAGAAGCTGCTCCTCTTTCTGAATCAAGTAGCGAATATCCCGAATCTGAAGAGCGTAACCGGAAGGAGCCTTTGTCTCACGAAGGATATACCAGCCGTATGGAAGGTAATTACTGGTGGCAATTCCGTCTTTTCCTGTTACCAGATGCTCTACAAGCGTACCGTCCTCTTTCAGGATGTCAAATTCCGCTCCCTCAAGAGTCTGACTCGAATCATCCCCATCTACCTTCTTAATCTGGAGTCTTCCTTTTACTACCTGGTTTACGTGAGTATAAGTATAAATATCATTCTCACCTGTTCCGTCAATGCTTACAGTTCCTTCCTTTTCATTGAGGATTGTTCCCTGGGGCGCTTGTGTCTCTTTGATGGTGTAGATTCCCACAGGAAGCTCCCGGCTTACTGCTGTGCCGTCCTTCGCTGTAATCAGAGTATCTGCAAGTTCTCCTTTTGCATCCCGGATTTCAAATCTTGCATTGGAAAGATCCATATTTGTCACCGGCTCGTCATCAAGATCTGCCTGCTTCTGAATGGAAATCCAGCCTGTGATCGGTTTGTTGACAATGTCTGCGTGATAGTAGTAATATACACGGTCATTTTTTATACCCTCTGTACCGTCGCGATGCATAACAACCAGAATATCATCTGCCGGCTTATAGCCTGCCGGAGCTTCTGTCTCACGAATCACGTATACACTTGCCTCAATGTCTTTCAGGATTCCATAACCGTTTTCATCCAGTTCGAATTTTGCAACTTCTTTCAAATCATTTGGATTTTTACCGTTATACCAGTCCGGACCAGGAATATTCAGTGTAAATTCTGCGCCTGGAAGAGGATTTCCAAGCTCATCCTTTTTCTGAATTTCGATTTCACCTTTTGGTCTGTAGTTGACGAAAGTGAATTCATACTCTTTCTTTTCGTCTGTGATTTCAAAGGTAATAATCTCCTGAGAAACCTCATATCCCATTTCAGATCCCTGTGTCTCCTTCACATAGTACCAACCGTTTTCAAGATGGCTGATATCCATTCGCGCAATGCCATCACCGGTAATTCCCGGACTCAGAACTGCAACAGCTTCGCCATCATCCGGCGTCTCCGGTCTTCCATCTGGTCCGAAACGATATACGCTGAACATAACGTCGCTGACAGGATCGCCGCTTTCATTCACTTTATGAATAATCAGCTCTTTCTTCTTTTTATTAACCGCCTGATATGTAAAGTGCATTTTCTCAGCAGTAGGTATAAACGTCTGTTTTTCAAACTGAAGCTCATACCCTGCCGGAGCTGCGAACTCTATAAGAACATATGTCTGTCCTAAAACAAGGTCTTCCTTGCTGGCATTTCCCTGGCTGTCTGTTGTAAGATAACTTGCCGGAACATCCGGGGCATGTTCTCCTGGTTTTAATTCCTCCTGCATTTTGTCATAGTCTTCCTTTGTATAAAGGGCAAATACTGCGCCTTCCAACGGATTCTTATGTTCATCTGTTTTGTGGATGGATACGCTTCCCTTATAAGGCTCATCCTCTGCATCAATCTGAACAACAGGAATTTCATCTGTGAGCGTTGCTTCGTAAACTTTCGGATTCCGTTTATATCCAGGTGGAGAATTGATTTCCTTTACGTAATATGTACCAAGCTCCAACTGTTTTGAAGTTACATATGCCTGATCCGGAAGAGTAACCAAATCATACTCCTTGCCCAGATATGATGTCGGAGCTATATCTCCGTCATCAGCCAGTTTGGTATAAATTCCATATGTAGCTCCTGCCACCAGTTTTCCTGTTTCACAGTCTGTCTTTTTCAGGCTGAGCGCTCCGTACTTCTTGTAGTTGTACGCAGTAATTTCAACAACCTGTTGTGCGTCTTTTCCTATTACAACTGTTCCAAAATAAGCACTGTCATCTTCATAACCTGCCGGAACTTTTACTTCCCTCACATTATAAATACCAAACGGAAGATTCTTAAACTCTGCAACTCCTTCTGAATTGGTAGTTTCTTTGTAAGTCTGACCGGAAGAAGCGCTGGTAACTTCAAATTCTGCTCCTGCAAGGGGATTTCCCTGAGTTTCCTCTGCCTCTTTATTTGGCAGTGCCAGTTTTAATATTTTCAGACTTCCCAGTTCCGGGCTGTTTCTGAAAATCACTGTAAATTCCAGAGTTTCCTGAGGAGTATCCTTTGTAATCTCTACAATCTGGGAAGGGTTCTCGGAAAGCTTATAACCTTCCGGAGGATTTACTTCCACTACCTGGTACCTTCCCACAGGAAGCATTTTGGAAGTTGCTTCTCCATTTATATCTGTGACAAGCGTCTCCAGAGCCTCTCCTTCATGACTGCCCAGTTCATTCAGACGGTACAGCTCAAATACTGCTCCTGCAAGAGGCTTATTCTCAGAAGTATCGTCCGTCTTCACAATACGAATGGGGAACTGAATCTTCTCATTTGTAAACTCATATTCTACAACAGGAGAAGATGCTTCGATTCCATCCCCTGCCTTTACAGTCACTAATCTGGTTGGAGTTTTGCTGATACGATAACCTTCCGGCGCTTTTGTCTCCGTCACTGTGTAAGTTCCCGGAGCCAGTTCCTCTGTCTCAAAGGTTCCATCTTCACCTGTAGGGTACGTATGGCTGTAACTGTTTCCTTCTACCAGGAACTCTGCACCTTTCAGGGCTATGCCAGTATCTGCATCTTTTTTCTTTACACGGAAAATTCCTTTTTCCAGTTTCTTATGATTCTCTACTTCAAGTACAAGATTCTCTGCGCTTTCCCCATCTACTGTCACTGTAAAAATACGGGTGTTCAGTTCGTATCCTTCCGGCGCTTTTGTCTCTTTCACATAATAAGTTCCATAAGAGAGATTTTCAAATACGGCAAGTCCATTGGTTTCTGTTGTTTTTTCTGCAATATACTTTCCATTATTTGCTGCCTCTTCATAGGAAGCATATACACGGAACACTGCTCCTGAAAGCACTTTATCAGATTTCTGTGCGTCTGCCTTCCTAATAGTAAATCCGCCTTTCAGAGAAGTATTTTCTGCAGTTATTGTAATCAACGTTTCTGTATCTGTCAGCTCTGCATTATAAGTCATTTCAGAATGCTCATATCCAGGAGGCGGTGTCAGCTCTTTCAAAGTATACCTTCCATTCGGCAGGTTCTTTGACATTGCCTCGCCCTTGGAATTGGTAATCAGGGTATCTACAAGCTTGTCATTGTTGTCATACACACCAAAGACTGCGCCTTCCAGTGGTTTCTGGCTTCCTCCGTCTACTTTAACCAGTTTGATGTTGCCCTTCATCTGACGGTTTGTAAGTTCAACCGGCTCTGCAGTGTAAATAATTTCCCCGTCCTGATTTCCCTTATTTATCATGACTGGTCTTGGAGTTGAATCCAGTACGTAGCCGTCCGGCGCCTGAATTTCCGTTACTGTGTACTCATAATCTCCTGCCGGAACTTGTACCGTTACTTTTCCCGTTACTCCTGTAGGCTCTGTCGTTGCCACAAGAGCTCCTGTCTTTGCATTTCTGATTTCAAAGACTGCTCCTGCAAGAGGCTTATCTGCTTCATCTGTTTTGTGAATCTCAATATCCAGACTCTGTTTTGTATTTTCTACGGTAATTTCTACTGTAGGCACTTTATCGTCTACATAGACCTCGAACTTCTCTGTCAGACGTTGGTAGCCTGCCGGCGCCTGCAGCTCATAAATATCGTAGTGTCCGCCTGTTGCCAGAAATACAACGGCACTTCCGTTGGCATTTGTAGTAAACTTCTGAATCGGTTCCGCTGTTTTCGGGTCTGCATCGTTTGCATACAATCCGAAAACTGCTCCCGCAAGAAATTCTCCTGTTTCCCTGTCTGTCTTAAACAGTCTGAGAGCATACTTTGATTTTGTATTGGAGATGTTCTTTGTCACTTCTATGTGCGTACCGTCCAGAGTGAAATCATACGTCTTTCCTGATGCTGACGCATAGCCGGAAGGGAAGCTTACTTCTTTCACATAATATTCGCCGTAAGGCAGGCTCATGGAAGCTTTTCCATCCCAACCTGTTACCAGCCTGTCACCTACCTGTTCATTCGTATCCTTACGGTGAACGGTAAAGACTGCTCCGGCAAGGGGAGCTGAAGTCTCTTCATCTACCTTTACAATGTTCAGAGTTCCCTCTGATTTCCTGTTGGAAATCTGAACGTAAACCGTTTCGTTTTCTCTGCTTACTTTTATTGGATAAATCTCTTTTGTAATCTGGTAGCCAGACGGCGCTTTTGTTTCTTTTAAGAGGTATTCTCCATAAGAAAGTTCTGCTGATACGCCAATTCCGCTGCCATCTACCGTAATTGTCCCGACTTTTTTGTATCCCGGTTCCTGTACATTTTCATACGTATCCCCAGGGTTCAGGCTTCCTTTGTAGATGTCAAATTCTGCTCCGGCAAGAGCCTTATTATTATCTTCATCTACCTTTTTCACCTGAATCTTTCCTGTAATCGGCGTATTTGTCATGGTGACTGAATGGTTCTTTGCAAGAAGTATACTTCCCGTTGCATCCATCTGGTTCTGAAAATCTTTCAGCGTATAATCGTAAATTGTCGGGTCAAGGATATATCCCTCCGGAGCTTTTGTTTCCTGAACAGAGTAGGATTCCGCCCAGGGGAGTTTTACGGTTGTTCCTATAGAAGTACCTGTTGTCTCCACTTTTATTTGTTTTCCGTCGGAATTTCCTCCGTGAACTGTAATTGTGAACTCTGCTCCTGCAAGGTATACATTCTCCTTGCCTTCTTCCTTTTTGATTAACGTAAGATTTACAGGAATAAATTCATTTCTTACCGTAAATTCAAGAGTCGTCATATCCCGTGGGTCGAAATCTACCCATACAGAACTTCCATCATAATCACTCGGCTGAAAATATCCAGAACCATAAGAGCTTCTTATCTTATAAAGATCAACAATGATTTTTGCCAGGTTTCCTTCCTGAATCAACAGACCTTCATCTGTTGCAATTTCTGTAATTATCAGTTCTGCTCTATCCCAATCTGGATACCTGTTCAGAAGATCGTCCACAATAAAGTTTAAGCTTGCAGCTCCCTCTTTTGTGGGTACTTCCCATGTTCCGGAAACTCCACCTGAACCAATAATCTTAAATGTAGCATTTGCCGGCTGTCCATCCCCGTCTATTTTCTTAATAGAAAGATTATATTGACTTTCATTGACAATCGGGGTTGTGAATAATTTATCACATTCATACATGGAATTATTAATATCATCAATGGAATGGAAGTCATTTGGAGTAAGCGTCCACTTGGTCTGTTTTCCCATTATATGTCCTGGAGGAGCTTTTATTTCTTCCACGATTATCTCTTGAGCATAAGGAAATTCCACTGTCTCTCCATCCGGGTATCCTTTGGTAGTATACGTTTTTGAAAAATACGGAGATTGAGTAGTTATTTCAAATTCCGCGCCGGCAAGAGCTGTTCCGCTTCCGTTTGTTTTCTTGAAACGAAGCCGCATCTTAGAACGGGTATTGGTAAGTTTAATGATAATCTTTTCACTATCCTGTTCATCAAACTCAAACGAAACAGGACCATTTGCATCCTGGAACTTATCCAGTCCTTTTTTATCAGGGTAATACCTGAATCCCATAACAGGAACTTTTTCATATCCTGCTGTAGTGTCCTTTTCTTCAATCCTAATCCAATATCCATTTGAATCTGTCAATCCGGAAAATATATCATCTACATTTAATAAGTCATCAGATGAAATCGTTTTTGAATATTCCGAGCCATTCACAGATATAATAATATCTGCCCATACTCTTTCATTATCATCAGGCTCTCCCTGTTTTACCATATTAAAGCTGTAGTTCTTCTTCTTATTAGGAACTGTAATCGTAATAACATTTTCTTTACTCTCAAACGACACATTTTCCGGATTATCATAACCTGAAACTACTGTTTTAAATGTCCAACTAGCACGGTATGTCTCCCATTCTACATAAATCGGCTGTGCCAACATCTGGTAGTCTGAATCTTCAACAGAAAGCTCCTCTATTTTTAATATACCAGTTGCATATGATATATTCATAAATTCAGAAAATGGAGACAAGTCTACTCGGACTACTCCGTCTTCTTTCTGTGTTGAAACTGTTATCGACTGATTCAGACCCATATTGTTTTTTACTTCTGTAATACGAAATGTCGCTCCCAGTGGCTTTTGATCCGAACCTATTTTTTTGATTGTAAATTCCGGTTGTTTATTATTGCCTACAGATGTTTCTCCGTAATAATACCAAATCGTTTCATTACTTATTAATGACAACTGCGAAGCTTTTACCGTAGTGTCTTGACGCTCCCTAAAATATCCCGGCGGCGCCTGTATCTCTCGAATTATATATTCCTCCGCATATGGCAGCTCTACGGTCACACCATTTGCATCTCCTGTAGATGTCACTTCTACTGCCTTGTTTTCCTGTCCAACCGGTATAATTCTGAAAACTGCTCCGGCTAAATAATTATCGTGATAATCTGTTTTTTTCACATTAAGCCGAACCGGTATAGTCTTATTCACTGCAGTCAGAGTCATTGTGTTGTAATCAAATGTAACACCTGGACCTAATGAACCTTCTCTATACGGTTTTACTGTCCAGCCGGAAGAGGTCAGACGATATTGAAGTTCAGCTAACTTCCCTTCAACAGGCTGATGCCACTCATCTGCTCTTACTTCCCTAAATGTCAGCACATATTCATCATAAAGATTATTTTCGCTATGACGCTCTAATGTATTATTAAAGCTATTATAAAATCCGGATAAATCTGCAAACGTGTTTTCTTTTGTTGTACTAATCCAGCAATCAAAATAATAGTCGCTCCAATGTATATTTCTTGACGCATTATACACCTCAATGCTAAAGTCAGCATCTACACCGTTTCCCTCTTCATCCACCTTCTGGAACTTAAACTCCGATTCTTTTATTCTATTTTCAACCTCTTTCACAATTTCCAATATTGGATTTTCTGAGTTCTGGTCAAATTTAATAAAGATTTTATCTGTGCTCGGCTCATATCCTGCTGGAGCTTTCGTTTCAATAAGATATGCTCCTTCTCCCAGCTCATCTGCATAATAATTTTTACTATATACCGCTCCATCTACAGGTGAAGTTACCAAAGTTTCTAAAACAGTTCCATCTGCTTTACAGAGATTAAATTCTGCTCCACCTAATGTAGCTATTTTACCTTCTGCATACTTTATAACTTTCACACGTACCTGCAATCTCGGATTTGTAATTGTCAGAGGAATAACCTGACCATTCTCTTTAATTGTGACACAATATCCTCCTATCTCCTCATTCCAGTATTCTTTGTTTCCACCATTTACCCGGTCATTTCTGTAATACAGAGGCGCCTTTGTTTCCTTAATCACATAATCTCCATACCTCAGATTATCAAACCGGGCAATTCCTTCGCCGTTCGTTTTGGCTGTATAAATTACCTTATCCAGATTGTCTGCACGGTAAATGGCAAATTCCGCACCTTCCAGTTTTTTTGAAGGATCGTCCTTGTCCACTTTTGTAATCTCTATGTCTCCTTTAAACGGAGGGTTCTCAAACTGCACTTCCAACTCTTTTCGGGATACGGTAAGAGAAAAATACTTTCTGGTGTTTTCCGGAAGAATATGGTTCTCACCTGGAGATGTTTCTTCTATATAATAGTAACCCTGTTCGCTGTTCACAGTAGGATTTACAAGGGGAACATTTTCAAATGTACAGCTTCCGCTTTCATCTGTAGTTCCTGAATCAATTAATTCTCCTGTATAGCGGTTACGCAGTTCAAATTTTGCTCCTTTTACCTTCACAGTTTTATCTTCAGAATCCACCTTCTTTATGGTAACTTTTCCAAAAATCTCCTTATTCGTTACATCAAAGGTTGCTGTCAGAGTATTTTTGTGGAAGGTCATGGTCCAGTTTTCTCTTTGTTCCACTATACCATCATTCGTTTCCAGAAATCGGAAGGAATAATCCAGTCCACTGCTTACATACTGAGGCGGAGCATAAGTCTCCACAATGCGATAACTGTCGGTTGCCGGAAGACGTTTGGACTCTGCATAGCCATCTTCATTGGTAATAAGAGTTTCTACCGGTGTATAACCTTTGTAAATTGTAAATTCAATTCCCTTCAGATTTTTTCCCGTCTGATCTTTTTTGTGAAGCTTAATCTGTCCATAATATGCTTCATTCTCATATACTCTTTCAAGCTGGAAGTTGTTTGAGCTGTCCAATTTCAGTTTTTCACGACCTTCCAGCTTTTTATAGCCGTAAGGTGCAGTAATCTCTTCTATATAATAGACAGTATCTGCCATCAGCTCTTCTGTTTCTGCCTGACCCGAGGAATCTGTTTTCAGAAGCTGGATTCTTTTTCCGTTTTCATCTGTAATTTCAAACTCTGCACCGGAAAGCGGAAGATCTGTATCCTTATCCTTTTTCTTTATAACGAGTCTGGTAGGAATTTTTTTATTTGTAATCGTTACCTCGGCATGCGCTTCCTCTGAATCCAGATGTTCTTCTTTAAATACAAACGGTTCCTCCAGAAGGTTATACCCGGGAACAGTTTCCTCTTCTACCAGGCGGAGTCTGCCGTTTATAATCAGTTCCCTGTCATATGTGCCGGGAATATTTAACTTTCCATTTTTATCTGTAACTAGATTAGAATGCATAGTATACCAGTTGTTTCCTATCTTCTTTTCCAGACGGAACTGAACTCCTGCAAGCGGTCTTCCATCATCGCCTTTTTTCTTTATGGAAAAACTGATGGGTGCCTCCTCATTGCGTACAATAACCGTCTGCACTTCTGAAGAAGTGCTGGCATCTACAATTACAGAATACACGGTATCGTCCACCTGAAATCCTGATGGCGCTTTTATCTCCTGATAAAAAAGCTTTGTCCCATGAGGGTACTCTTTTGTTGTTACGGTTCCATCAGATCCGGTAGTTAACTCCTCATACATTTCCGGATCCTTCAGATTCGGTCCTATATTGAAAGTAACGCCTCCATGTATCGGATCGCCTGTACGCTCATTAATCTTTTTCAATCTAACAGGAAGTTTTTTTACTGTATTTTTGAAAGTAAACTTATTATCGCTTTCATTCAGAGAAACCGTAATCGTCTGTTTCCGCTCGTTTTCAGGCGGCAGCTCATATCCCGGCGCTGCTTCTATTTCCTCCATAGTTACCTGACTTCCCACAGGGAATTTTACTGAGGAAATAAATTCTCCTTTACTGTCAGTCGTTACCGTATATTTTGTATCAGGTCTTTCCTCATTCCAGTATTGGAATTTTGCTCCTGCAATGGGATCCTCTGTAGAAGTTTCTATCTTCCTTATACTTACGTTACGGGTAACGCGCTGGTTTGTAAAAGTAAGCGATGCTGTTTTTCCACTTTGAATCTGTACACTTTTAACAGTTTCGTCTTTTATCAGGTGCGACGGAACCTCATTCTCCTGAACATAAATCATTCCTGCGTTCGCCCGGATTGTTACCGTACCGTCGCTGCCGGTTTTTCCGGTGGTATGATTCAGATTGTTTTTATCTGTTCCCCATCTGAATGAAACTCCCGGAACTGCCTTGCCTGTATCATCTACTTTTTGAATTTTTACCTGACCTGTAGGATTTACTGTTACAGACCAGTTATAAGGAATATTTGCTATAGAACCCTGATACATCAGAGACTGCTGCCGCGGATTAGTGGACACATAATACTGATTGGAACCCCGGGAAGAAAACCATTTTTCCAAAGGGAATGTTATCTGTTTTCCATCAATCGAAGCATCCTTTTTCAGAGTAAATTTAAGTTGATTGCCTTCAATCCATGCTTTATTTACTCCTGCCGGTAAACTCTTTATCCACCAGCCTTCTACATTATATGAAGAACTCTGCCAGCCGTTTCCCAACGCTCCGTTTTTATCTGTAAAAGAATACACCTTATCCGGATTGGCGTAATCATGGTCGATTCTCTGGTTTGCCGGAAGAGACGGCATCTTGGAATGATTATTAATTTTGTTTATAATCTGATTTTCATAATATGATATATTAATTGCATATCCCGGATGAAAATGTCCATGATAATCTGCTTTATACTGATACCACTGTAAATGCTTCGCACCCATCTGCTTCCAGATCAGATTCTGAGCTGCCATAAAATACAGTGCCTTTACACTCCAGTCAGAACCAGCATTCGGCCATGCGTAATCAGCTCCATAGTAAGCGCAAAGCTGCATATATCGTGCTTTCTCTGCGCCATACGCATTTGCCATATTTCCGCCGCCCTTATAATTTCCTTTGTCGATTCCGTTTACAAAAGGTTCAATACAATAAAGTATCTTATTATCCGATGCTCTGAATATCCACCTGTAGCTTGGACAACCGCTGAAGCCTGCTGAATTTCCATTATCAAACCAGACATCTACCTTATGACCCTTGTAATAAATATACTC
>URMH01000045.1 GCA_900549015.1 uncultured Blautia sp. | reverse complement strand
CTTCTACCGTCATAATGTGCTTTCCTTCCAGTTTGGAAAGCTTCGGCACACAGGCTTTTGTTGCCTTTCCGTCGATCAGCACATGACACGTACCGCAGGCCCCCTCGCTGCAGCCGTCTTTTACAGATGTAAGGCCGCACACATCCCGGAGAAAGGGAAGAAGTTTCATATCACGCTCTTCAAAATATTCTTTTCCGTTTACAAAAAAGTGAAACATAAGCCGCCTCCTTTAAAAAGGATTATTTTAAAAGATAATCGTAATCGTCAATCACTGCGCAAATCAGACGGCGAAGTCCCTCATACAGAGGATCTGACGGGTCATCTGCCTTACAGCTTGTTATTTTTCCAAGGAACCGCACTGTACATTCTTTTGTTTCTTTGTTTGTCACAAAGAACCCATCGTTTGTACTGTCCTTCATATCCTCTTCTGCTGCAAATAAAGTAAATTTATCTTTATATGGTGCGCTTGCGTAAGGACAGAAGCTCTTACAATTTCCGCACTCATTACACATATAATCTACGTGGATAATCTGGTTCATTGCCATTCCCGGAACCTTAATGGAGAGATTTGCTCTGTTTGGACATACGTCCACGCAGTTTTCACAGATCTTATTGCATACAAGACAGCGCTCTTTTTCTGTCTCTTTCTCGCTGCTCTGTGCAAGAATACCCTTCTTCTCAAAACAGTTTGTTTCTGTTTCCTGAATTTCTGCGTCTTTTACAACAGGCTCGGAAAGAATCGCTTCTGCTGCGATCTGCGCGTCACGGATTGCCTCTACGATCGTAGCGGCTCCCCCTGCGCCGTCGCCGATGAGATAAATACCGAAAACGCCGGTTTCCATTGTCTTCTGGTTATATTTTGCCCTGCCTCTCTCATTTACTTCAATGCCGTTTGCCTGATAAATTTCTGCGTCTGTCTTTTCTCCCACAGCTACAATGACCGTATCTGCCAGGACTTCCTCTGTCTCTCCTGTCTCTGTGACGGAAGCTCTTCCGGAAGCGTCTGCATTTCCAAGCTCCATCACCTTACAGAGAAGCTTTCCGTTTTCCAGACTTACAGGAGAGAGAAGCTCTCTAAATTCTACGCCGTCTTCCAGAACCTCCAAAAGCTCATCTTCTGCTGCCGGCATATAGCGTTTTGTTCTTCTGTATACAAGGGAAACCTTCTCCACGCCTTTTGTGCGGACAGCTGCTCTTGCCGTATCCATAGCCGTATTTCCGCCGCCGATCACGACAACGTGTTTTCCAAGATCTACGTTTCCGTCTTTTTCCTTAAATTCTTTTAAGAAGTGAATGGCATTGACTGTCTCGCCTTTTTCCAGTTTTAAGATTCCCGGCTTTCCGGCGCCGATTGCCACGATCACGGCATCGTAGCCTTCCGCCTTCAGGGCATTATAATCTTTTATCTCTCTGTTCGTCTCAATTTTTACTCCCAACTTTGTAAGAAGAGATACGTCTTTCTCAATGGCTTCTTCCGAAATTCTGAATCCGGGAATTACATAGCGGATCACACCGCCAAGTTTTTCTTCTTTTTCAAAAACAGTGACATCCACACCGACTCTTCCAAGGAAGTATGCAGCCGCCATACCTGCAGGACCGCCGCCTACAACTGCCGCTTTTTTGCCGTTTGCATTTGCTGCTTTTATTTCATTTATCACTTCTTCATAGCCGTTTTCTGCTGCAACAAGCTTCGTACCTCTTATATTAACCGGCTCTTCATAGAAATTTCTTGTACATTTTGTCATACAGTTATGGGCACATAAAGTTCCTGTAATAAATGGAAGTGCGTTTTTCTCAAGAATGACTCTCAATGCCTCCGCATATTTTCCCTCGCCTGTCAGCTTAATATATGCCGGAATATCCTGATGAATCGGACATCCTTCCATACACGGCGCATAGAAACAGTCAAGAAGAGGCACTTCCCTGTCACTCTTTCTGTTTGGAATCGGTTTGATGTTCTTCACATGATGAGGATTTGTTACTGCATCAATAGCAAGCGCATTTAATGCCTCCACATCTATTCCTGTCCACTGAGACACATTTCCATCCATTACTTTTTCTGCCATCTGGGTAAATCTCTGGTATCCGCCCGGTTTTAAAAGAGTAGTTGCAACGGTTACCGGCCATATACCACAGGCTGTAATTTTATCAATATTATAATAATCCGCTCCGCCGGAATATGCGATGCGAAGTTTTCCGTCAAATTCTCTGGAAAGCTTTGCTGCAAGAGAAATAGATAATGGGAAAAGTGCCTTTCCTGACATATACATTTCCTCACTTGGAAGCTCGCTTCTTGTAACATCTACCGGGAATGTATTGGTAATCTTTACGCCAAACGAAAGACCCAGCTCATCTGCAAGCGCCATCAGGCGTTTAAACATAGGGATAGCGTCCTCATACTGAAGGTCATCACGGAAATGGAAGTCTCCAAACACCATGTAATCGTATCCCATATCATCCATTGTTTTTCTTGCAAACTCATATCCAAGAAGAGTCGGATTACATTTGATAAAGGTATTCAGATGTTTCTCTTTGTAAAGATGAGTTGCAATGCTCTCAATTTCATTTGGAGGGCAGCCATGGAGAGTAGATATGGTTGCAGAATTACAGATATTAGAAGGAATCGCTTCAATATCTTCTCTTGTCACCTTCTGGAAAGAATCTACATGATCAAGGAGCCACTGGCGGCATTCCTTAAAGATTTCCGTATCCTTTGCTTCCATCATATTATTAATAAAGTTATCTACTTTCGGCTCTTTAATTCCCGCAAGGTCATAACCAACAGAAATATTAAACTGGAAGCCGTCCTGATTTCCAAGACCAAACTCTTTTGCAATTACGTGAAGAGCAAACCATGCTTTAATATACTCGTTCATTGCATCGGAAACGTAAAGTTCTGTGGACCACTCGCAGTTATAGCATTCATCTTCTGCAAGAATACACGGTTTGTTTACACAGGCTGCAAGCTCCGGTCCGTCCATTTTCTGAACAGTTTTCAGCTCGAAGAAACGTGCGCCTCCATAGTAGGAAGCTACAATATTCTGTGCAAGCTGTGTGTGAGGCCCTGCTGCCGGTCCAATGGGGTTTTCCAATTTTCTTCCAAATAAATCAAGTTTTTTAGAAGTATCTGCCACATAGGCTCTATGTACGCCAAACACAGTATCTCTTTTCTTTTTTTCTTCTAAAATCCATTCCATAATCTGTCCAAAGGACATACAGGACATTCTGTCACTCATAGAAAGACCTCCTTATTTTCCACTGTTAATATCATCTGCAAGCTCTTTTGCCGCCTGACGGCAGTCAGCCATTACTTTCTCTGCATCACATACGAGAATTTCTCTGTCCTTCATAAGCACCTTTCCGTTGCAGACAGTTGTTACTACATTATTTCCGTTTGTACCGAACATCAGATGTCCGTTTACGTTATCTGCGCTCATTGGAGTAAGCGGATCATAATCAAGGACGATCACATCTGCGGCAGCTCCTTTTTTAAGAATACCCAGCGGTTTTTCAAAATATCTTCCTGCAATTTCCCGGTTTCCTTCAAACAGCATTTTCGGCACTTCACCCCATGCTGCGTTCGGGTCACAAAGATGGTGTTTGTGAAGCACATTTGCTACCTTCCAGGATTCCAGCATATCATGGGTATATCCGTCTGTTCCAAGACCAGTAAGAATTCCCTTATGCACAAGCGCCATAGTAGGAGGACATCCGCAGGCATTTCCCATATTGGATTCCGGATTATGCACTACCATCGTATCTGTGTCTTTAATTAAATCCATTTCATGTTCATTAATATAAATACAATGTCCCAGAAGTGTTTTCGGTCCCAGAATATTCCAGTCGTAAAGACGGTCTACAATCCTCTTTCCATGCTCTTTTAAGCATTGATGAAGATCGTAAATTCCCTCAGCCACATGAATATGGTATCCTACGCCTTCCGGCTTTAATTCATTGCAAAGCGCCATAGTTTCATCCGATATGGTAAAGGATGCATGCATACCCATCATACCGGCAACCATATCGTTTTTTTCTTTCTGCACATACTTAATGAAGTTTACATTTTCCATTACGGATTCTCTTGATTTCTCCATGCCGTCACGGTCAGAAATTTCATAGCAGAGACAGGTACGGATTCCCAAATCTGTAGCTGCCTCTTCTATTGCATGAAGAGAACCGGTAATATGTCCGAAGCTTGCGTGATGGTCAAAAACGGTTGTCACACCATTTCGAATAGAGTCAATATATGTAGCATAAGCGGAAAGCTTTGTCTGCTCCAGTGTAAGATGACGGTCAATTGTCCACCACATACCATCCAGAATGTCAAGGAATCCCTGCGGATTATATCCCTTAATGCTTAGACCTCTTGCGAAAGCGCTGTAAATATGCTCATGAGCATTGATAAATGCCGGCATAATCATACCGCCTTTTGCATCTGTAAATTCCGCTTCCGGATATGTCTTCTTCACATCTTCTGTATTTCCTACCATCACAATGGTATTTCCGTCCATTGCAACCGCACCGTTTTCTATAAACGTATTTTCTTCATCACGTGTAATGACTCTTCCGTTTCCAATAATCAGCATATACAAACCCTCCTTAATTTTGACAAGATAATACAAAATCGTCCATTCTTTTCCTGTGAAAAACGCCAAAACATACTTTAAAATTAAAACGTGTTTTGGGGATTTTCTACTATAACACAACTCTAACACACTTCTTAAAATATTTCAATAGAAATACCAAAAAAATTTTGGCATTGCAAATTTTTTTGTCTTTCATAGAAACGGATCTGCCTGAAAAAAGCTTCATGAAACGCAGCAGGCAGCTTCGGTTTCCCAAAGCTGCCTGTTTTTCGTTTTCATTGATTATAAAAATTCTGTGACGGCGGCGCTGCCAGAACATCATAAAGCTCTGCCTGCGTCGCGTCCATATACGGCTGAAGATACAAAACTCCCAGAATATTCAAGGTGAACGCATTCAGCAACATCCAGGGAATAAAAGAAAGATCCAGAATAAAAGCGCTCGCTTTCTGTCCGTACATCATCTCTCTTGTTCTTTCAAACACTTCCTCCTTTGACATTCCCGGATTCTCGGCAAGGAGATACGGTATCATTTTGTACTCGTAGCTTTTGACAATACCGGGAATGAAAAATAAAAGTGTCCACAGGAATATAAAAAGATCACGGAAGAACATGATTTTTACAATATTCCAGTACTGACCGGATCGAAACGGTGCAAAAATTTTTCCAACGGAAGGTGCGGAGTAAAGATTCTCTATATAAAATCCTCTCACACCTACTTCCAGAACATTTCCCACAAAAATTTTTAAAAGAATAAACAATGTGCCAAGAATCAGAACCGTACCAACTGCAAGAGCACCTAAAAGCCACGCGAAAGGCGTTACATAGTTCATGGAAAATTTTAATGTACCGTCATATACTTCTGTATGGGTCACTGTGTTTGCCACACTGCCGGTTCCTCCGCCGCCGTTTCCCACACCTGCCACAACAGCAAGGATCAGGCTGACTACAACAGCCGCCCAGTAATTTTTCCGGAACGCCATCTTTGCCCTGTATTTTAAATCACTTCTGATCCAGCTTTTCATACAATCACTCCTCTCTTAAAATCAGGCATCTCCTGCCTTTTTCCCATTCTTCTGTATCAAAATCCAGAATATATCCTCTGCCGTTTTCCACGTGCCACTGATAAAAAGACCGTTCCTCCACTGCGTACGCCTCCATAATATTCATGATCGTTCCGCCGTGTACCACAAATGCAGCGCTGGAAACCCCTGACCGGATACAGTCTGTCATGGCTTTTTGAAAGCCAAGAAGATTGCGCCTGCAAAACGCCTCCCTGCTCTCGCCTCCCGGAAAAGGGAGCGTGCCGCCGCTTTCAATCCAGACCTGATAATCCGGATTTCCAGTCAGCTCTTCATAATTTTTGTTTTCAAAATCGCCAAAATCACACTCAGCCAGTTCCTCTATCACATGAACCGGCCGATCCGGAAAAAGAATCTCCGCCGTTTCCGCACATCTCCTCATAGGGCTTACATAAACAGCCTGCAAAGCGGGATATTTCATTTCTCGTAAGAAAGACTTTCCCTCCTCACAGAGAGGCTCGTCCGTCACGCCGATATAGCGTTTTTTCTTATTCCCCTCCGTCTGTCCGTGACGGATAAGATAAAGTCTAATCATTTTTTTATCACCGTCCCGATCCCGCAGATCACTCTTGTGACTCTGCGGCTTCCTGCTGCAAGTTTTGTACAGATCCGCCCTACCGCCTCTCTGTACTCTCTCTCAAAAGCGTCCACAGGAACTACACCATATCCCACTTCCTCCGATACGATCACTGCATCGGGATTTTTCTGTAATAAAAGCTCCCCTATATGTGCCGGATTTCTTCCTTCCCGGATTTCTTTTTTTATGTATTCCTGGAAATTTAAAATCCCTTCTGCCAAAAGAAGCTCCTCCTCGCACATAGCCCCGGCGTCCCTCCATGCAAGAGAGGGATGTTCTTTTTTTGCATAATCTGTTTTTCCCTGAAATGCGCCTCCAATGATCAGTTCCATTTTGATTCCCCCTTATGTATCACTTAGATTTTTTATGCCGCAATTACACATAAAAGCGCAAGGCTCCACGCCATGCCAAGCTCACAGAGACATAGAAAATATCCGGAGAGATCTCCTGTTGTCCCGCCGAAATATTTCATCGCCATATGATAATACCAGGCAAAGATAAGAAGTGCTGTTACAAAAGCGATTGCTCCCTTTAAGGGACTGACAAGAATCATCAGCATAAAAAGCACTACAAGATAAACAATCAGCACACCCCGTACAAGGCGATTTTCTGATTTTTTGGAAAATTCTGCAACGGTTCCGTCTGTCCTTGCTTTTGGAAACGATACCACGCCGATTCCGGAAAGACATCTTGATACCATAAAGCCAAGGGCCATCAGGACTATGCCGTCCGAAAAAGCCATAATCTCGCTGTAAGCCCCAAACCACGCCAGAAAGTAAACGCAGGCTGCAATCACAGCAAAAGCCCCTGCGTGAGAATCTTTAAGGATTTCCAGACGTCTCTCCCGCTCCCTCCAGGAACTTAAAGCATCCGCTGTATCAAGGAGTCCGTCCACATGAATTCCGCCTGTGATAAGGACCGGAAGCAGCACAAGAACAACAGCCGTAAGATTTGTCCCAAACCCCAGGTATTTTCCCGCACAGGCGGCTCCCATGCTCAAAAGCCCGATCACCGTTCCCACAAAGGGGAAAAAGCAGATCATGTATTTCATATTTTCTTCTGTCCAGTCTGCACGGGGCATGGGGATTTTTGAAAACATGGAAAATGCCACCTTAAAATTATTCCAGAGACTTTTCATCTTTGCCGCCTCCCTTCACGCACAAAGGGATTCCATACACAACCTCATACACCTGGTCTGCCATTTCTCCAATGCGTCTGTTGATTTCTCCCAGATATTTTCTGTAGGTTTCTGTCTCCCCCTCATAGAGCGCCGCTTCCGAAAAGATTTCATTTGTGACGATCACGAGATGGCGGACATGCCCCGCGATTTCCCGGACGCCCTCCAGGATCTCCTCCACGGTGCGCTCTTTTGCTCCGTCTTTCTGAAACATTTCATTTGCCGCAAGATTTGACATACATTCCAGAAGAACCACGCTGTCTTTTGGAAGAAGAAGCTCCTTTAAATTCGTATAGCATTCCACTGTCTCGAAGCCTTTTCCTGCCCGCATGTTTCTGTGTCTGCTGATTCTTTTTTTGCTTTCCATATCAAAGGGATACATGGTAGCAATGTAAATGCGCCTTGCCTCCCCGAAAGAAAGAACCTTATCTTCTGCAAAAGCGGATTTTCCGCTTCCGCTTCCTCCTGTTACAAGAACAATCATTTTATTTTAACTCCTCATACTGCTCTACATGGATTTCCTCAAATGTGCTCATGGAGTGATAAACGGAAATTCCAAGATCTAACAGAGGAAGAAGCGCAATGGCTCCCGTTCCCTCTCCGAGACACATATCTCCGTGGATCACAGCCTCCTTCTGTAAATACTCCAAGATCAGCCGGGCTGCCGGTTCTTTGGAAACATGAGATGCAAGAATATATCCTGACGCCTCCGGACAGATACTCACCGCCACAAGAGCTGCCACACAGGAAATAAACCCGTCCATGATCACAGGGATTTTAAGAGCCGCTCCCCCTAAGAACACGCCCGCCATTCCTGCAATATCAAACCCGCCCACTTTGGCAAGTACATCTATGGCGTCTTCCCTGTCCGGTTTATGAAGAGCAATGGCATCTTTAATCACCTGTATTTTTCGGGCAAGACCTTCGCTTGTAAGTCCGGCGCCTCTTCCCGTCATCGTCTCCACAGGTTCTTCCATAAGAACGGAAGCTACCGCGCTGCTTGTTGTGGTATTTCCGATTCCCATTTCCCCGGTTGCAAGGATCTGGTATCCTCTGTCCTTTAATTCCTCAGCCATAAAAATACCCGCCTCTATGGCTTTTACTGCCTCTTCCCTTGTCATGGCAGGCATTTTCGCCATATTTTTTGTACCGTGCGCCACTTTTAAATCTGTGCGGACCTTTGTATCTGCTGCCATTCCCACGTCAACGGGATACACATCTGCTCTGCAGTTTTTTGCCATAATGCAGGCGGTTGTCTCCGCTTTCAGGAAATTTTCCGCCACAATGGCTGTAACCTCCTGACCGCTCTGTGTCACTCCCTCTTCTACTACTCCGTTATCTGCGCACATGGCAACGAGGGCTCTTTTTTCAATTTTTACGTTTGGAGTTCCCGCGATTCCCGCAAGCTGAATAACGAGATCCTCCAGCTTTCCAAGAGCATGAAGAGGTTTTGCAATGCTGTTCCAGTGCGCCACCGCTTCCTGCATTGCCCGGGTATTGAGAGGGGTTATCTGTTTTTTTGCTTCTTCCAGCGTCATTTTTCCTTCCTCCGTTTTTTATTTTCCTGTTGTAAATACAAAAAATTTACTGAATATGTAATTCATCACAAGTACGATGACCTGTGTCAAAAGCTTTCCCGCCATCTCGTTCATACGGAGAATTTCCACGAGAAGCCATACGCCTCCCACTTCCACCACCATACTCACAAGGCGGGCGCTGATAAATTTACAGAAAGGCCGGATATGTGCCTTTAAATTTTCACACTTATCCTGGAAAACATATTTCGAATTTACTACATAGGCAAACAGAATCGCCAGGATAATAGAGGCTATATTTGCCGGATTTAAGGGAATCCCCAGTTTTCTGAAAAGAAAAAAGGAAACAAGATTTACAAGGGTGGTGCAGCCCCCGAAAAAAATATACCGTACCACATCGTTTTCATAGAGTTTTTTTATTAATGCCTTCATTTTCTGCTCCTACTTTATGTCGTGATTTGTCTCGTGGGAAACGTCCACGTCTCCCCTGACGATCTTTGATACAATATATCTTGGCCTTCGTTTTACTTCCTCATAAATCTTTCCGATATAATAGCCGATAATTCCGAGGCTCATCATCATGGCGCTGCCAATGAGAAGGATCACAATAATCGTTGTGGAATATCCTTCTACCGCATGTCCTGTAAAATACTGAATAAGGGAATAAATAATAAGCGCCATCGAACAAACAAAGCAAAGCCCTCCCGCCGCTGTCACAAACTGAAGAGGCATGGTCGTAAACGCCACAATATTTGTGAACGCATATTTAATCAAAGACCAAGCAGACCACTTGGATTCTCCTGCCTCCCTCTCCTGCACTTCAAAGCTTACATATGCCGTTTTGTATCCCACCCAGGAAGAGGTTGCACGGAAAAACATATTTCTCTCCGGCATGGACAAAATACTGTCCACCACTTTTCTGTCCATCATCTTAAAATCCGAGGCATTCTGCATATCCACCTTTGTCGCCTTTGACATGATCCCGTAGAAAAATCCAGCGCTTTTCTCATGAAGAAAGCTTTCTTTTCCTCTGTTTGATTTTATGCCTTCAATGACCTCATAGCCTTCTTCCCAAAGCTTATACATGGAAACAAGGGTTTCCGGCGGGTGCTGCAGATCACAGTCCATCACAGCCACAACGTCTCCTCCCGCCTGGGCAAGCCCTGCAAAAAGAGCCGCTTCCTTGCCGAAATTTCTGGAAAACTGTACCCCAAGAATATGGCCGTCCTCTTTTCCTGCCTCCAGGATTTCCTGCCATGTCTTATCCTTTGAGCCGTCATTTACAACGACAAGTTCATAAGGAATGCCTGCCTCCGTCAGGATTTTCCGCAAAACCCGGCATGTTTTTCGAACCATCAGTTCTTCGTTATATGCCGGCAAAACAACTGACAATTTTTTCATAATTTCCTCCATACGTCAATTTTATTATAATGTATCCTTTTTGTAAGTCAACGATTTTCGCCTGGATATTAAAATAAAAATCAAAAGCCCGAGGACAGACAAAATCTGACCTGCTGTGGAATACGGCGTTTTGTAAGTCAGACGTATCTCATGCTCCCCTTTCGAAAGCTCCAGCGCCATGTACATGGTATTGGCTTTTTTAAGCTCTGCCTTCTCTCCGTCCACATAGGCGGTAAAGCCCGTGCTGTAGGGAATAGAGAGAAGAAGCACCTTGTCTTTTGAGAGAGAAACCCGCCCTCTGATTTCATCGACCTCCATTTGAATATCGGTAAGAGGCTCCTCTCCCAGCTTTTCCGTTGCCTCTTCGATTCCTTCTACCGGCTGGCACACTACCCGAAGGTCACCGTATGTATACACTCCCGTATTTTTAAAGGTGAGCGTAATGGGGAAGTTCCCCTGCGCCTGATACCCGATATTACAGAGAAAATTATGTTTTCCGCTGTAGGCATTGTATTTATCCGTGAAGATTTTCATATTTTTCTTCACATCACCGCAGCTCACCTGAATGCCTGCCTCCTTGCTTTCTTTCCAGTAACGCCAGTTCCTGTCCTCATGAAGAACTTTATTTCTCTCATAAACTGTCATTTCTTCCCTTTTTTTATCGCTTACAAGCTCTCTTGGAGAAAGAGCATCGTAATCCAGATTTTCCGCAATAAGGTAGACCTCGCTGTTGTCTGTCCCGTCGTAATATATGGTAACTTCTGCATCTTCTTTTGTAACCTTTATTTTTCCCTCTTCCACCTTGCAGCCCTTTCCCGGAGCGATCCGGACAGAAGCTTTTTTGTCTGTAAAAGAAACTGTTGTTTTCGGGAGACTGCTTTCTTCCAGAACGACTCCCTGAAGAAGCGCCTGCTGCTTTTCTGTTACGGACATTTTTTCGTATGCCTCTCTTGTAATCCAGGAATCGTACGTATATCCAATGGGGAGAGGATTTTCCATTTCAAATGCCCGGTATGTCTTTTCTTCTTTTTCGCTCTCTCCGCTCTGCCGCCTGATTCCATAGGGCAGATATTCGTAATGCGGATCTCGGATAATAAAGTATTTTACAGACGCAAGGCGCTCCAGAATCGTTCTTCCGTCCAGATTTTCATAATGCTGTTCCCAGGGCGTGTTTAAATACATCTCGTCAAAAAACTCACTGATGTTTCCGTTTGCCAGACTGAAATAATATGCCGTACTTTTCGTTCCCATCAGCATGGACGTATTGTCTGTGGGCTGTGCCCCATACTGGTCGTAGCGGTACGCCTCTTCTTTTTCTCCGGAAGCATCTTTTTCTGCCAGATCCACCCCGGATTCCAGCTCTTCTATCGCCGTTCCTCTATCTGAAAATTCAGACAGGTAGTCCTTTTCATAAGAATACTGATAAGAAATATTCAGCACAATGCTCACCACAAGAAGCATGGAAAACATCAGGCATAAATTTTTTGCCTTCACAAATATATTTCCATAGGAAACGGCAGTAAAAACAGCAAACGAAAGCACCATCACCGCCATAATATTGCGCTCTGTCCTGGCTGCTGAAGCATAAAGCGCCGCCCCGCAGTACACAATCAGCATAATAAAAATCTTTCTCTTTTCTTTTAAGGTAAGGGCAAAAAGCTCCGGATATGCCTTTACAAAAATATAGGCGATCATCATTCCGTACGCCCATATCCATCTGTTTGATACATAAGAAAATCCATTGAGCACATGACCTGCAAAAGGAAGCAAAAGAAACAGATTCAGCATAAGAAAACCAAGCTTTAAATCTGTATACTTTTTCTTTTTGGAGAAAAGGACAAACACACCCGCCATAGAAACTGCGGAATATCCGGCAACACCCCACTGGATCATATTTTCTCCAATGAGACAGCCCAGGTATTTTTCATAATAAATCCTATCATATAATAACGGCACATAATTTTCCGCCTGAAAGCGGTCTGTACCGAAAATTGTCATAATCACAGGCAGGAATATCGCGGAAGCGATCATCAGCGCCACAGCAAAATATCCTGTAAACTTCAGAAACCAGCACATTACGTCCTTGACGGAACGTGTGGAAAATATTCCAAAATATCGAAACGCCGCATATAAGAACATAAAAATACACAGCATATAGAAAAAATAAAAATTTGACATCGCCCCCACTGCTGTTGCCCATATAAACAGATGCGGCTTTTCTTTCTTATAAATTTTATCTATCCCCATAAGAATAAGCGGCAGATAAATCATGGGGTTGGAGAAATACGGGTGCTTCATGGCAGCATAAATCGTCCAGCCGGCAAACACGTAAATCATAGTTCCCATAAATGTCGCCTGTTTTGAATTTTTATGATAAAAACAGTACAGGCTGAAAGAAATCCCGGCAAGGTAAATGCGAAGAAAAATCAGGATCTCATATAAAATCTCTGTTTTGTCAGCCGGGAAAAATACAGAAAGAAGAGTCAGCGGATCTCCGATCACATAATAATGAAGGGTCGTCAAAATATCAGAGCCATATCCGATGTGCATATCCCAGGAAGGAAGCACCAGTTTATGCTCTGTAATAAGCGTATTTAAAACCTCCCTGAGATACCTGCCGTAATACGCCAGGGAATTTAAGTGCTGAGGAACTCCGTCATGACTCCACACCAGGGATTTTTCATTTAAATAAAAATACAGAAAAAGAACGGCTGCAATCGCTGCAAACACAACTGTGTACAAAAGATAAAAGTCTTTTTTCTTACTTTTCATAAAATCTCCATTTATACAGAAAACCCACGGTGCAAATGCACCGTGGGTTGATTTCCTTTACATCAGCGCAATTCCAGATACTTATTCTTCTCCGTAAAGAGTGATAAGTTTCTGCAGATATGCGTATCTGTCTTTTGCTTCAGCCTCATTCTTAGCGAAGAGTCTTTCTGCTTTTTCCGGGTTCTGACGTTTCAGAGAATTGTAACGAACCTCACCGTTTAAGAATTCCTGATAATCTGTCATATCCGGCTCTTTTGAATCAAGAGTGAATTTCTTCTCAGCAGCCGGGTTGAAGCGGAAGTTGTGCCAGTATCCGCACTTAACTGCCAGTTCTTCCTCTGTCTGAGCTTTTGACATACCTTTCTTGATACCGTGGTTGATACATGGAGCGTAAGCAATGATCAGGGATGGTCCCGGATATGCCTCTGCTTCTGCGATTGCTTTTACAGTCTGGTTAAAGTCTGCACCCATAGAAATCTGTGCTACGTATACATAGCCATAGCTCATAGCGATAGAAGCCATATCTTTCTTCTTCACTTCTTTACCGCCAGCAGCAAACTGTGCGATAGCACCTGTTGGTGTAGATTTGGAAGACTGTCCGCCTGTGTTGGAGTAAACTTCTGTATCGAATACCATAACGTTGATGTCCTGTCCGCTTGCGAGAACATGGTCAACACCGCCGAATCCGATGTCGTAAGCCCATCCGTCACCACCGAAGATCCACTGGGATTTCTTAGCAAGGAAGTCTTTCTGAGCAAGGATTTCTTTTGCTTTATCGCATCCGCAAGCTTCCAGAGCAGCAACCAGCTTATCTGTAGCAGTGCCGTTTGTAATGCCTGTATTGAATGTATCCAGCCATTCCTGACCAGCAGCTTTTACATCTTCGTTTGTTCCGTTTGCAACAACATCCTCAACTTTTGCTTTCAGACCGTCACGGATTGCTTTCTGTGCAAGAAGCATACCATAACCAAACTCAGCATTGTCCTCGAATAAGGAGTTAGCCCATGCAGGACCCTGTCCTTTGGCATTTACTGTGTATGGTGTAGACGGTGAAGAGTTACCCCAGATAGAGGAACATCCTGTTGCGTTTGCAATGTACATTCTGTCACCGAAAAGCTGTGTGATCAGTTTTGCATATGGTGTCTCACCACAACCTGCACAAGCTCCGGAGAACTCAAGGAGAGGCTGTTTGAACTGGCTTCCCTTAACAGTTGTTTCTTTATATTTTGCAATAACATCTTCCTTAACCGGAAGTTTAACTCCGTAATCGAAGAATTTCTGCTCGCCCATGTTTGCTTCCAGATTTTCCATAGCAAGAGCTTTTGCTCCCTTTTTGCCTGGGCAGACATTTGCACAGGAACCACATCCTGTACAGTCAAGAGCGGATACAGTCATTGTGAATTTATAATCAGCCATACCTGTAAGAGGTAATGTCTTCATTCCCTCAGGAGCGTTTGCTGCTTCTTCTGCTGTAAGAGCAACCGGACGAATAACTGCATGCGGGCAGACATAAGCACATCTGTTACACTGGATACAGTTTTCCGGATTCCATACAGGAATATTAACAGCAATACCACGTTTTTCGTATGCGGAAGAACCGGATGGTGTTGTACCATCTACATACTCTTTAAATGCAGATACAGGGAGAGTATTTCCTTCCTGTGCATTTACTTTTGCCTGAATGTTGTTTACGAAATCAACAACATCTTCTCTTCCTTCAGAAGCGTGAGCCATGAAGAGACCTTCGTCTTCTGCATCTTTCCAGCTTTCCGGAACCTGAACTTCAACAACCTGTTTTGCACCGGCGTCGATAGCAGCCCAGTTCTTCTGAACGATGTCGTCACCTTTACGTCCGTAAGTAGCTTTTGCAGCAGCTTTCATAAGCTCGATTGCCTGCTCTTCCGGAATGATGCCTGTCAGTTTGAAGAATGCGGACTGAAGGATTGTGTTGATACGTGTTGGTCCCATACCTGTTTCAATACCGATCTTCACACCGTCGATTGTGTAGAATTTGATATTGTGGTTTGCGATAAATGCTTTTACCTGTCCTGGTAAGTGTTTCTCAAGGCCTTCCATATCCCACGGGCAGTTAAGAAGGAATGTACCGCCGTCAACAAGTTCCTGAACCATATTGTATTTATTTACATAGGAAGGATTGTGACATGCCACGAAGTCTGCCTTACGGATCAGGTATGTGGATTTGATCGGTTTCTTACCGAAACGTAAGTGAGACATTGTAACACCGCCGGACTTCTTGGAGTCATAATCAAAGTAAGCCTGTGCGTACATGTCTGTGTTGTCACCGATGATCTTAATGGAGTTCTTGTTTGCACCTACTGTACCGTCAGCGCCAAGACCCCAGAACTTACAGTTTGTAGTTCCTTCCGGTGTTGTAACGATAGCATCGCCTGTCTCAAGAGAAAGGTTTGTCACATCGTCAACGATACCTACTGTGAATTTTTCTTTTTCTGTGTTGTTATATACAGCAACGATCTGTGCCGGAGTTGTATCTTTAGAACCTAAGCCGTAACGTCCGGAGAAGATCTTCACATCGCTGAATTTGCTCTCTCTTAATGCTGCTACAACATCAAGGTAAAGCGGCTCGCCAAGTGCACCCGGCTCTTTTGTTCTGTCAAGAACAGTGATCTGTTTTACAGATTCCGGAATTGCAGCTACAAGAGCATCTGCGCAGAATGGTCTGTACAGACGAACTTTAACAACACCGACTTTTTTGCCTGCTGCTGTCAGGTAGTCGATTGTCTCTTCGATTGTATCATTTACAGAACCCATAGCAACGATTACGTGCTCTGCGTCCTCTGCACCATAGTAGTTGAACAGTTTGTAGTCTGTTCCGATTTTTTCATTTACTTTGTCCATGTATTCCTGTACAACTGCCGGAAGAGCGTCGTAGTACGGGTTACATGCCTCTCTTGCCTGGAAGAAGATATCCGGGTTCTGAGCGGAACCTCTCTGACATGGGTGATTTGGATTCAGAGCGCGGTTACGGAACTCTGCGATCGCGTCCATATCTGCCATATCTTTAAGATCTTCATAATCCCATGTCTCGATCTTCTGGATCTCATGAGAAGTACGGAATCCATCGAAGAAGTTGATAAAAGGAACTTTTCCTTTGATTGCTGCAAGGTGTGCAACAGGAGTCAGGTCCATAACTTCCTGTACGGAAGATTCACAAAGCATTGCACAGCCAGTCTGACGACAAGCCATTACGTCAGAGTGATCTCCGAAGATGGAGAGTGCGTGGGAAGCAAGTGCACGGGCAGATACGTTGATAACACCCGGTAACTGCTCACCTGCGATTTTGTAAAGGTTTGGAATCATCAGAAGAAGACCCTGAGAAGCTGTATAGGTAGTTGTCAGGGCACCTGCTGCCAGAGAACCGTGTACAGCACCTGCTGCACCAGCCTCGGACTGCATCTCTGTAACCTGTACTTCCTGTCCGAAAATGTTCTTTCTTCCCTGGGTTGCCCATTCGTCTGTTGCCTCTGCCATAACAGATGAAGGGGTGATCGGGTAAATTGCAGCTACATCAGAAAAAGCGTATGATGCATGAGCGGCTGCATGGTTACCATCCATGGTTTTCATCTTTCTTGCCATAGTTTCTTTTCCTCCTTAAAGGTGTGATGAAAATTATTTCTAGACCACTTATGTGTCTAAAAGTCCATTCGTTATTATATCATAAAATCGGATTGATGTCCAATGAGATTCCCCTGTTTTTGTATATTCTTTCATACAAAATTACGGTATCTACAAAAAAAGGAAAGGCACCTGTCCTTTCCCTTCTATTTTCTGTCAAAAATATCCTGCAGCGTCTTTCTCTTCAAAAGCCCCCATAATTCCTTCTGAATCTCAACAAGTTCCTGATGAACAAGACATGGCATATCTGTGCTGTTTCGCACACACGGACTTCCCTCGTTCATACATTCAATAATAAAAAGCTCCGGGTCGATGGCTGTGTATACATCAAACAGCGTAAGCTCGTCCGGCTGTCTGTTCAGCGTATAGCCTCCGTGCACCCCGCGAAATCCCTTCACAATTTTTGCTTTCTGAAGTTTTTTCAGTATTTTGTACGCAAATGGTGCAGTGAGCTCTTCTTTTTCACATATTTCGTTCACGCTTAAACGCCTCTCACCTGCCAGGGCACGAATTACTCTCACTGCATAATCGCTCTCTCTTGTAATAAACATTCCGTATAACCTCTTTCCAACCAGCTCTCTGTGTATTTCTCGCAGATATACAGCAGGCAGGTTTACCTTTGTATTATAACATTGTTTTCTTTTGTATGCAATTCCTTTATTTTTCACCGAATACAAGAAGAAGTCCCACAAGGAAGATCACAGCACCAAGAATTGCCCGAAGCCATTTTCCTACAGACTCTGCTTTTGGATTCTGAATGATTTTTTCCACGTAACTGTATCCCGTCCCTGCTGCGATCAGAAGAATGCTGTGTCCCAGCGCATAGAGGACCATCAAAAGAATTCCCCACCAGGCGTTTTTCCCAAGCTCTGCCACAAGAGCAAGAAGAGCTACCATAACCGGAATCGCACAGTGAGAAGCAAATAATCCTCCCAGCGCTCCTGTTAAAAATGCGCTCATATATCCTTTTCCGGAAATCTCCTCCGTCACGTGCACATGAGGGATAATATTGATCACTCCCAGCACCTGAAGAGACATCAAAAGCATCAAAATCCCCATAAGAATCGTCCACCAGTGTCCCGCCTCATGCATATAATGCCCGATCACAGACGCCACAGATCCGAAAACCCCAAAGGTGACAGCCATTCCAAGCGCCATCGTAAGAGAAAGGCGAAAAGCTTTTTTCGGACCTGCCTTTGATGCACCCACACAGGCAAGCAGCATGGGAACTGTTGCCAGCGAACAGGGGGTAAATGAAGTAATAATTCCTGCAAGAAGGCTTAAAAGCGGCGCAGCCCACAGATTGTCTCTCATAATTTCTGCCAGAGCATCTAAAATTCCGTTCATGCTGTCTCCTCCTCTTTTCTGATTCGTTTTATAATCTCCTCACCGATGGATTTCGCTGTTCTGCCGTCTGTTTTCACCTGAAGGTCTGCTGCTCTCTCATAAAGCGCCTGTCGTTTTTCCATCAGCTCTTTAATATAGGATATGTTCATATTCCCCTCAAGAAGAGGACGGTTATGACTATATTTCACTCTTTCATAAACCGTTTCCGGCTTTGCCAAAAGAAGAACAATGCGTCCTTTCTTCTTCATTTCCCGCACATTCTCCTCTTTTACTGCTGCGCCGCCTCCGCATGATACAACAAAAGTCTCTTTGGGATCCAGATTTTTTAAAAACTCTGTTTCCAGTGTGCGAAAATACGCTTCCCCTTCGTTTTCAAATATGGACGAAATGCTTCGCCCCTCTTTTTTTTCTATCTGTGCGTCCATTTCTATCTGCTGCATTTTATAAGTTCTGCTTAAATATTTTGCAACGGTACTTTTTCCGCTTCCCATAAAACCAATGAGAAAGATATGATTTTTTCTCATCTATATCACTCCTTTGTTCCGAAATCCGGCAGAGTAGATTATAACAGCCCTCCTTTTTTTTGTAAAGTAGGCTTTTTTTACCGAAAACAGCAAAGAAGTGCAAAATAATTGTTGCAAATTTCCCAGTTTACGGTACAATGGAAATCGGCTATACTTACATATAATAGGAAATTTTAAAAAACAGTTCACGAAAAAGAGGTATATTATGATTTCAGCAAACAACATTACATTGCGCGTTGGAAAAAAAGCACTTTTTGAAGACGTAAATATCAAATTCACAGAAGGAAACTGCTACGGTCTTATCGGAGCCAACGGAGCCGGAAAATCCACATTCTTAAAAATCCTTTCCGGTCAGCTTGAGCCAACGAAAGGAGATATTGTCATCACTCCGGGTCAACGTCTCTCCTTCCTGCAGCAGGACCATTTCAAATACGACGCGTACACAGTACTTGATACCGTAATCATGGGAAATGCCCGCCTTTATGAAATCATGAAGGAAAAAGAAGCCATCTACGCAAAAGAAGACTTCACAGACGAGGACGGCATCCGTGCCAGCGAACTGGAAGGTGAATTTGCAGAGATGAACGGCTGGGAGGCAGAATCTGATGCAGCTACTCTCTTAAACGGTCTTGGCATCGAGACAGAATTTCACTATTCCCAGATGGCAGACTTAACAGGTAGCCAGAAAGTAAAAGTTCTTCTTGCACAGGCACTTTTCGGAAACCCGGATATTCTTCTTCTTGACGAGCCGACCAACCATCTGGATCTCCCTGCTATTGAATGGCTTGAAGAATTTTTAATTAACTTTGACAACACCGTAATTGTGGTATCCCACGACCGTTACTTCCTGAATAAGGTCTGCACCCACACAGCAGATATTGACTACGGCAAAATCCAGCTTTACGCAGGTAACTACGATTTCTGGTTCGAATCCAGCCAGCTCCTTATCAAACAGATGAAAGAAGCCAATAAGAAAAAAGAAGAAAAGATCAAAGAGCTGCAGGAATTTATTTCCCGATTCAGTGCGAACGCTTCCAAGTCCAAACAGGCTACTTCCAGAAAGCGTGCCCTGGAGAAAATCCAGCTTGATGAGATCAGACCTTCCAGCCGTAAATATCCTTACATTGACTTCCGTCCGAACCGTGAGATTGGTAATGAAGTTCTCACTGTAGAAGGACTTTCCAAGACAATTGACGGCGAAAAGATTCTTGATAATCTTACATTCACACTTGGCCGTGAGGATAAAGTTGCTTTCGTTGGTGGAAATGAATTTGCTAAGACAATCCTCTTCAAAATCCTGATTGGCGAGATGGAACCGGATGAGGGAACATATAAATGGGGAGTTACAACTTCTCAGGCTTACTTCCCGAAGGATTTCGGCGGAGAATTCGACAACGACTACAATATCACAGAGTGGCTGACACAGTACTCTGAGGAAAAGGATGTAACTTATGTTCGTGGATTCCTTGGAAGAATGCTCTTCTCCGGTGAAGACGGAGTGAAGAAAGTTGCTGTACTTTCCGGTGGTGAGAAAGTTCGCTGCCTGCTCTCCAAGATGATGATCTCAGGAGCAAATGTACTGCTTCTTGATGAGCCAACGAACCACCTGGATATGGAGTCTATCACAGCACTCAACAATGGTCTGATCAAATTCCCTGGAGTACTTCTCTTTACTTCCAGAGACCATCAGATCGTACAGACAACAGCGAACCGTATCATGGAGATTGTTCCGGGCGGTAAGCTGATCGATAAGATCACAACTTATGATGAATATCTTGAGAGCGATGAGATGGCCAGAAAGAGACAGACTTACTCTGTACAGACAGATGATGAGGATTAAGATATAATGATCAAGAGCCAGAACAGACACCGTGTGTTGTGCCTGTCCTGGCTCTTTCTAATCTTTATCAATTATTCACTCCATGGTGCGCTGCCACACTATCAACGGTCAGTCCTTTGAATGTGTATCCCTGACTTCTATAGTAATCAATAATCTGTGGCAATGCCTGTACGGTTGTATCTTTTGCATCTGTATCATGCATCAGAATATCAACATGATTTGCCGTGCAGGATGTTGCGTTGGAAACCAGCTTTTCTACCGGCACATTATTTCCGCTTGCGTCAGTAGAATCACAGTTCCAGTCAAAATACTGATATCCTTTGTCTCTCACTGCTTTCGTAAGTGTTGTCATCAATCCTTTGACATATTTTGCACTGACGGTGTTGCTGGATCCTCCCGGGAAACGAATGATCATGGATTTCGTTCCTGTGATACTCTCTACCAGATCCGATACTTTCTGCAGATCTGCGAAGTATGCATCTTCGGATGCGTAAACTGTTGCATAATCATGTGTATAGGTATGAAGTCCAATCGAATGTCCTTCGGAAAAGGCTCTTTTTATCATAGCATCATGTTCCTGATTATTTCCTGTGACGAAGAAGGTTGCCTTTGCATTTTTTTCTTTCAGGATATCAAGAATCTTTCCGGTATTCTCTGACGGACCATCATCGAAAGTCAGATAAACAACTTTCTCATTCCAATCCGGATTCTCTTTCACTTTGATCTTTCGCTCAATCTTTGTCTCGTTTCCGGAACGGTCTTTTGCAAGATAGGTAACAATATAGGTTCCCGGTGTTGCAAAATCCACTTTGTCAGCACCCTGTACTTCCAATGTTGGCTCTGGATCCATATCATCCTTTATCGTAACCCCTTCATTAAAGTCCATCGTATCGCCCTGTGCAAGTTCTTTATCATCTGCTCCTTCAATCGTCGGTCCTGTTGTATCCTCTTCCAGATTCAGTGTTGATTTACCTTCTGTTTTATGACCGTCACTATCTGTTGCAGCAACAGTTACTCCGTATTTTCCTTTCTTCTCCCAGGAATCCTGTCCGACAAATTCAAGTGTGACATCTGATGCATCTTTTACTGATTCTACAAAATCTTCCGGCTTGATATCTTTCGGAAGTTCTGTTGTATAACTGTCTTTCATTTTAAGCTCAGGTGCTTTTGTATCCTTAACTTCGACTTCAGCTTTTACTTTTTGTTTACCATAGACATAGTAAACCGTATATTTTCCTTCTTTATTCGTATCTACTTTCCCTTCTGTCTTCACATCTTTCACTTTTCCACCGACAACGAAACGGATGTTGGACATCAGATCCATACTTTCTTTCTTTTCCTGCGCGATCACTTTACTCCGTAATACAATCGGATTCATTCTAAAATAAGTAAATGTTGAAACTGCCGGAACTAATACAACGAGCAGAATCAATACAATTGCAATTCTCCTTCGTCTCTTGAGGCGTCGAATGCGTTGTTCATTCCTCTTGCGTCTCTCCCACTCTTTTCTAATGGATTCCTTGCTTTTTCCCATCGCGCCATAATGTTCATAAAACGCTTGTTCTTTCTTGCGTTCTTTTTCTTCTTTTGTTTCTTTAGACCACATGCTTATCCCTTTTTTCTTTTCTATTCTTAGAATCAGGAGCCAATCAAAATTGTCCCCTGACTTTTTCTTCCATATTAATCATAGCATTCCTTTTTTGCAGAAACAAGGGAACTTTGACAATCCTAAAGATTTATTAAGAATCTTAGTTACTGTTCACACACCACTATCCCGCGAGGTGTTTTGGCATGAATATGCCAA
>URMH01000044.1 GCA_900549015.1 uncultured Blautia sp. | reverse complement strand
TCATAAGCATCAAAATTTTTATGATAAGACATCACCATCTGCGCTCTGTCAGAAATGAGAATCTTCGGAGCCGGAACGCCTCTTTCCACTACTTCATTATATTCTTTGAAAAACACCGGGATGTTCAGTGCAACGCCATTGCCAATCACGCTTGTGGTGTGATTATAGAACACTCCTGACGGTAAGGTATGGAGTGCGAATTTCCCATAATCATTGACAATGGTATGTCCTGCATTTGCACCTCCCTGAAATCTCACGATAATATCTGCTTCCTGAGCCAGCATATCGGTAATTTTTCCTTTACCTTCATCTCCCCAGTTTGCTCCAACTACTGCCTTGATCATAACACTATTTTCCTCCTCGTGTTTTCTCTGTGAATCAGACGTTGATTTCTGCCTTGACACCAAGCATTTCCTTATGGGAGTCCAGAATCGGACGGACTACCTTTGCAAGGAAGGCATCTGTCTGTTCTTTCGCACGGCCTACATATTTGGCCGGGTCCATTGTTTTCTTTAATTCATCAAGAGAAAGATTGAACGCCGGGTCTGCTGCGATCAGTTCAAGCAGATTGTTGTCCTTTCCTTCTACTTTTACGTTCCGTCCTGCTTCCATAGAAAGCTCGCGGATACGCTCATGAAGCTCCTGACGGTCTCCGCCTGCCTTCACTGCGTCCATCATAATATTTTCTGTTGCCATAAACGGAAGCTCGGACATGAGACGTTTCTCAATTACCTTAGGATATACTACAAGCCCGTCCACTACGTTCAGACAAAGATCAAGAATTCCGTCGATTGCCAGGAATCCTTCCGGAATACTGAGACGTTTATTTGCAGAATCGTCCAGTGTTCTCTCAAACCACTGTGTGGCAGATGTGATCGCCGGATTTAAAGCGTCTACCATCACAAATCTGGAAAGGGAGGCAATTCTCTCACTTCTCATCGGATTTCTCTTATATGCCATTGCAGAAGAACCGATCTGTGATTTTTCAAATGGCTCCTCCACCTCTTTTAAGTGCTGTAAAAGACGAATATCATTTGACATCTTATGAGCACTGGCAGCAATTCCTGCAAGCACATTTAAGACACGTGTATCCACTTTACGGGAATATGTCTGTCCGGAAACTGGATAGCATTCTTTGAATCCCATTTTCTCTGCAATCATAGGATCAATTTTGTCGATAGTTTCCTGATCTCCGTCAAATAATTCCAGGAAACTTGCCTGTGTTCCTGTTGTACCTTTTGAACCAAGAAGCTTCATTGTACTGATCACATATTCCAGATCTTCCAGATCAAGAAGAAATTCCTGTGTCCAGAGTGTAGCACGTTTTCCAACAGTTGTTGGCTGTGCAGGCTGGAAATGTGTAAATGCAAGTGTTGGCTGGTCTTTGTATTTATCTGCAAATTTAGACAGCTCTGCAATTACATTGATAAGCTTTTTCTGCACAAGCTTTAAAGCTTCTGTCATAACAATAATATCTGTATTATCACCTACATAACAGGAAGTAGCACCGAGATGAATGATTCCCTTTGCTTTCGGACACTGTACACCGTAAGCATATACATGGGACATAACATCATGGCGAACCTGACGTTCTCTTTCTTTTGCCACATCGTAATTAATATCATCTGCATGGCTTTTCAGCTCGTCAATCTGCTCCTGGGTAATATTCAGCCCCAATTCTTTCTCTGTTTCTGCAAGAGCAATCCACAGTTTTCTCCATGTGCGGAATTTCATATCCGGTGAGAAAATATACTGCATCTCCCTGCTTGCATAACGCTCTGATAACGGACTTACATATCTGTCTGTACTCATCTTTACTCTCCTGCTTATTAATTATTCTAAACCAAGACGATGGAATACTTCATTATAAGCTTCCTCTACATTGCCCATGTCACGTCTGAAACGGTCTTTATCAAGTTTCTCATTTGTATTAACGTCCCACAGACGGCATGTATCAGGAGAAACTTCATCTGCAAGAAGAATTTTACCATGAAAACGACCAAATTCAATTTTGAAATCAATGAGCTTCATTCCTGCATTGAGAAAGTATTCTTTCATAATCTCATTTACTTTCAATGTATATGCACGGATTTCATCAATTTCTTCTTTTGTTGCAAGACCAAGAGCCAGTGCATAATCATCATTGATAAATGGATCGCCGAGATCATCATTTTTGTAGCTGAACTCTAAAATCGGGCAGAGAAGTTCTCTTCCTTCTTCTACTCCCATACGTTTGGAAAAGCTTCCTGCTGCAACATTACGCACGATTACTTCCAGCGGTACAATATCTACTTTCTTTACTGCTGTTTCTCTATCGTTTAATTCTTCGATGAAATGTGTCGGGATTCCAGCAGCCTCAAATTTCTGGAAAACAAGATTAGTCATACGGTTATTGATAGCACCTTTTCCGCTGATAGTACCCTTTTTCTCTCCGTTAAATGCAGTTGCATCATCCTTGTAGCTGACGATTACCACGTCCGGGTCAGCAGTTGCAAACACTTTCTTTGCTTTTCCTTCGTAAAGCTGTTCTTTTTTCTCCATTTCTTCCACCTGTTCCTTTCGTACTTTCGATAAAGTTTAAACATACTCTAAAAATTATATAACAATCAATGCCTAAAAGCAACTAGGAAACTTAATAAAACAGGAAAATTCTTCAGAATATAAAAAATATGAGACAGCATCGAATATCTCTGCGGAGATTACTATAAAATGCTGTCTCACTTTGTAACTGCCATTTCTTAATCCTTCCACTTTAATTTCCCTGATGGAACTTTCCAAGAAATTCTCTCATTCTCTCATTATCCGAAGAAAAAACTTCCCGTGAAGTCCCCTCCACTGCAATAACTCCCTTATCCATAAAAATCACATAATCGGAAATATCTCTGGCAAATGACATTTCATGAGTGACGATCACCATTGTAATATGTTCTTTTGCCAAATCTTTAATCACTTTTAATATTTCTCCTGTAAGCTCCGGATCGAGAGCGGAAGTCGGCTCATCAAAAAACAGGATCTTCGGATTCATACAAAGCGCTCTTGCAATGGAAACTCTCTGCTGCTGCCCGCCGGAAAGCTGGTAAGGATATGCTTTTTCCTTATCGGAGAGCCCCATTTTTTTCAGAAGCTCTCTCGCCTGTGCGTAAACCTCTTCTTTTTTCCGCTTCTGCACTTTTATGGGAGCGTCCACAATATTTTTCAGAACGGAAAAATGGGGAAACAGATTGAAATTCTGAAAAACAAGCCCTACTTCTCCTTCTTTTATGATCTCACCGGAATCCGGCGTCTCAAGTCCTGTCGCACATCGCAGAAGAGTAGATTTTCCAGAACCGGAAGGTCCGATAATACTTAAAACCTCCCCTTCCTTTACCTGAAGGGAAATATCCTTTAATACCTCCAGCTCCCCAAAACTTTTTTTAATATGTCTCATCTCAAATAGTTTCATATGACTTTCCTTCCCAAAATCATCGGTAATAATTCATCTTCTGCTCTGCTTTTTCCATGACAACCGCCACGATCAAATTGAAAATATAGTAAAAAATACCAGCGATCACAAAAGGTATCATGGTCGTCTGTGCACTTGCAATCTGCTTTGCAATCGTAAACATTTCCGCAACTGCGACTACAAAAGCAAGAGACGTATCTTTTACAAGGGTAATGACCTCATTTGTAATAGAAGGCAGAATGCGTTTGAGCACCTGCGGAAAAATAATCCGAAAAAATGTCTGCCCTTTTGTATATCCCAAAATTTTGGCTGCCTCATACTGTCCCACGGACATGGACTCAATTCCGCCTCTGTATATTTCCGCAAAATACGCCGCGTAATTGATCACAAATGCAATGAATACTGCGATCAGACTGTAGCTCATAGAAATGCGGATCCCGAAAATAAAATACGGTCCGAAATATACTACCATAAGCTGCAGCATAAGGGGCGTTCCCCTCATAATGGAAATGTATGCGGAAACAATTCCACGAATCACTTTGCTTTTTGACATTCTTCCAAAGCATACAAGAAGTCCCAGCGGAAGCGAAAACAAAAGCGTCACCACAAAAATCTCCACTGTTACCAGCATTCCTTTTGAAAGCTGCGCAAGCATTACTGTTAAGGTCATATCCTGTCTCTGCCTTTCTTATTTTTCTGCTTCTTCTTTGCCAATACAAAGCATATCTGCAACTTCGTACTGCTCTGCAAGTTTATCAATTTCTCCTGCTTCATATAACTTCATTACTTCTGCCCACACCGTATCGCGAAGTTCTTCGTTTCCTTTTGCAAAACCGATGGCATACTGTTCTGTCTGGATCGGCTCCTCCAGAATCTTGTATTTTCCTTCTTCACGCTCTGCAAGCTGGTATTTCGCAACTCCAATATCCACTGCAACCGCATCTGCCGCACCGGAATCAATATTCATAAAAGCCGTATTGTAATCCGGATTTTCTGTAAGAGAACCAAAGCTTTCTGTCAGTGCCTTATTATCTTCGCTGTTTAACGCATCAAGCGCTGCGGAAGCCGCCTGTACCACCACATTTTTGCCTTTTAAGTCTTCCAGCTTCTCAATTCCGGAATCTGCCGCAACTACGATGACCTGCTCATTATTCAGGTAAGGATCGGACCATGTGTAATCGTCTTCCCGTCCATTCATGGTAAAACCGTTCCAGATGCAGTCGATATTCCCGGAATTTAATTCCATATCCTTGGAATCCCAGTTAATCGGTTTTTTCACCAGTTCCCAGCCGAGATTGTCGCATACCTTCTGTGCTGTATCCAGATCAAATCCAACGTATTCTCCATTGTCGTCCATGTATCCGAACGGCGGATATTCTGCATCAAATCCAACTACCAGTTCTTTATTTTCCGCGTCTGCAGAAACAGTGACTGCGGAAACACAACCCATTGTAAGTAAACCTGCCATAACTGCTGCGAACATCTTTATCTTCATAATTGTCCTCCTCATATTTCGAATTTGTTTTATTATGCTACCACTGAGTTACTCTACCTTATTGAAGTATTTTTAATATAGCATACTCGTTTTTATATGTCAAGTAAAAAAACTCTTTTTTGAAAGTATTTTTATCACTTCCAAAAAAGAGTTTTTTTGTTACCGCACTTCTCCCATAAAACAGAGAGCAACGGTTCCCGGACCGGAATGCGCGCCGATGGTAGCACCCACATAGTTGATCAGGACCGTATCAATATTATATTTTTCTTTTACTTTCTTTTCTACGTATTTCGCGTCTTCCTCGCAGTCTCCGTGGCTGATAAAGATTGTGTGACAGGAAGCTTTATATCTTCCCAGTTTCTCTTCCATGAGATTCACAAGCTCCTGAAGCGCCTTTTTTCTTCCTCTGCTCTTTCCGATATTTACAAGCTTTCCTTCTCCGTCTACATGAAGAATCGGCTTGATATTCAGCATGCTTCCCACAATGGCAGTTGTTTTGGAAACTCTGCCTCCGCGATGAAGGTGGAACAGATCGTCAACAGTGAAGAGATGGACCATATATTTCTTATTTTCTTCCACCCATTCTGCCACAGTATCCATATCTTCTCCCGCTTCCTTACGCTGCTGCGCAAGATATACAAGCAGTCCCTGCCCAACGGAAGCAGAAAGGGAGTCGATCACTTTTATAGAACGCTCCGGATATTCTTCCATAAGCTCCTCCGCTGCTATCCGGGCGCTGTTGCAGCTTCCGCTCAGTCCGCCGGAAAACGCAATATGAAGCACATCTTTTCCCTCTTTTAAACAGGGCTCCATAAGCGCCCTCGCAGCGTCCGGGTTTACCTGCGCTGTTGTGGGAAGAGAACCCTTTCTCATAGCCTCATAAAACTCATGATCCGGCAAAAAATTCCCATGTGTATAATTTTTTCCGTCCATAGAATAACTTAAATAAGTACAGCCAACTCCATGTTCTTTATAATATTCTTCCGGAAGGTCTGAATTATTGTCTGTTGTAATTACATAATCTCTCATGCCTTATTTCCCCCTCGCTGAAACGTATCTTCTATTCAATTATGCAAATTATATCATTTTGTTTTTTGAATTTCAAGAATTATTTACCCTGTTCTTCCAGGGACTGTACAGCAGCCTGAAGCTGATTATCTTCCTCCCTTGTAAGCTCTGTCTGATTGAAAAGCTCAGGATTCAACTTTACCTTTATATCTGGAGAAATGCCTTCTCCGTGAATATTTTTTCCTTTTGGCGTATAATATTTGGAAACCGTAAGTTTTACCGCGCTTCCGTCAGACATGGGATATAACGCCTGTACCACTCCCTTTCCAAAGGTCGTTGTTCCCACGATTTTTCCCACCCCATAATCCTGCACAGCTCCTGCGAAAATTTCCGAAGCACTGGCGCTTCCTTCATTTACAAGAACTACAAGCGGCATATCAAGAGGGTGTTTTCCATCGCAAGTCTCTTCCATTTTGTTCCCATACTTATCTTCTGTATATACAATCAATCCCTCTGGAAGAATCCATCCAAGCACATCGCACACAGAGCTTAAAAGACCGCCGGGGTTGTCACGAAGATCTATGACCAGCTTTTCCATTCCCTGTTTTTCCAGATTTTCAAACGTTTCTTTATATTGCTCAAAGGTAACTCCTTTAAACTCTGTAATCTCAATATAGCCTGTTTTTTCGTCCAGCATCTCGCCATATACACTGGGCAGTTCCACATCTGCAATTTTCACCGAAATGTCCAATGCTTCCTCTACATTCTCCCTGTGAACCGTAAGAGAAACTGCATCTGCTTCCCGATTTTTAATATAGTCTGCCACTTCTTCCATTTCCCAGTCTGTAATATCTTTTCCGTCTATAGCGCTTATAATATCATTTACCTTAATTCCTGCCTCGTATGCGGAACCGCCTTCATAACATTCTGCGATTTTTACGCCGCCATCGGGATTTTTCTGCATGGCAACACCGATGCCTACATAAGAGCCCTCTGTCTCCGTGTTCTGTTTCTCATATTCTTCCGCTGTATAATAGCAGGAATACGGATCGTTCAGCCCGTATAAAAGCCCGGCATACATCCCTTCAGCCAGAGCGTCCTCATCTTTTTCTTCCAGATAATTTGTGTCGATCACCTTTTCCAGTATCCTTAACTTTTCCGCATATTCCCTGTTTGCCAGCACCGTATCCCCGCCGTAAATGCTGATAAATCTTCCAAGCATGACTACTGCGACAACAGCGCCTCCTGCTGCCGCTCCTTTCCAGAATTGTCTGTCCATATTTTCCACTCCACTTGTAAAGTAAAAAAAGCTGCCGTATTCCAGCAGCTTTTCTTCTGTATTTATTTTATCTTATTTTTCTCACACCTTCAAGTGCTTTCTTGTTGTTAAGAAGCTTCCCACAAGACCGATTCCGATTCCAAGAGCTAAACCAATCGGTAACAGTGTACGGTAAATCTCCATAACCGGAATGAAATCCACAATCACTGTCAGCACGTTGAATTTTGTAAATATGTACTGTACTGTAGAGTTATATACAAAGAACAAACCAACTAAAGGAATTGCCGCACCGATAATCCCAAGCACAACACCCTCCAGAACAAAAGGAAGACGTACAAACGCATCGGTTGCACCAATATACTTCATAATTCCGATTTCTTCTTTTCTTACAGAAATACCAACAGAAATAGTATTACTGATAAGGAAAACAGAAATCAGAAGAAGAACTGCAATAATAACCATCGAAGCATAGGAAACGAGACGACTTAAAGACGCCAGTGTCTCTGCTGCCTGCTGGGACTGTCCCACCTCTCTTACATGGTCAAGACTTTCCACGTAAGCTACCAGCTCTCCCTGTTTTGCAATATCATTCATGTATATCTGATAGTTTGATGAATTTACAAGAGGGTTGTCATCTTTGAATCCCTCAGCAGCCTCTGAACCTTCAAAATACTCTTTGCTGAATTTCTCCCAGGCTTCATCGGCTGATTCATAATCTACACGTTCCACCTCAGGACGGGTCTTGATCAGCTCCCCGATCTTTGCTATGTCCTCTTCGCTTGTTCCCTCATCAAAGAACACAGTGATAGGAATTTCTTTTTCCATTTTATGAGTTGCCTGATTTACATTTGTAACGATAGAATAAAAAATACCGAAAAGGAAAATACAGGCTGCCATTGTAAGGACGGAAGCAATGGAGAACATCCAGTTTCTCTTAATATTTTTAATTCCCTGCTTCAGATTAAACCATAATGTACTAGGCCTCATGATACCCTCCTTCTTTCTCATCACTTACAATCACGCCGTCGTGCATGGTGAGAACACGCTTTTTCATGGAGTTTACAATCTCCTTATTGTGGGTAACAACAAGAACCGTAGTTCCTCTCTCGTTAATCTGTTCCAGAAGCGCCATAATCTCCTCTGAAGTTTTCGGATCAAGATTTCCTGTAGGCTCGTCTGCCAGAAGAATATCCGGACGGTTTACAAGGGCTCTTGCAAGGGCAACTCTCTGCTGCTCTCCTCCGGAAAGCTCATCAGGATAAGATTTATACTTTCCTGCAAGACCTACCTCCTGTAAAACCTCGGGTACACGCTTTCTTATCACACGTGTCGGGCGTCCGATGACACGCTGGGCAAACGCCACATTTTCATATACGTCCCTGTCTTTTAAAAGACGGAAATCCTGGAACACAACACCAAGTTTCCTTCTGTATTTTGCAACTCTTCTGTGGCGCATTCCTTCCAGACGCTCTCCGCTTACCGTGATCGCGCCTGATGTGGAATCAAGTTCTTTCATAAGCAGCTTGATAAGAGTAGATTTGCCGGATCCGCTGCTTCCTACCACAAACACGAACTCGCCCTTATCCACATGTAAGTTTACATGATTGACAGCCGGAAGACCCGGACCGTATGATTTACTTACATCTTCTAAATCTATCATTGGAACCTCCTGTTTTATCCTGTGATTCTGTTGTTTTCACAGAGTCATATCACTCAGAAACATTAATTTTATCTTTTTGTAACATTATTGTAATATATTCCGTGATAAATTGCAACTGTTTTTTGTGTCCAACTTGCGGACTCATTATAGCACAAAGAATTTTAAATGAAAACAGGAAATCCCTTTCTTTTTATTTTGCTTTCAGAATATACAGTCTGGAGTCAAAATCACACCCCTTAAACTGTCCTTCCTGTGCTTCCCCTGACGTAGCGTCGCTTGTGAGAATCCCAAGATTCATAAGCTCATCTCCAAAAAAAGTTCCATTCTGTCCCTCTACGGTATATTCCGCATCTTCCAGAAGTCCGCAGAGTTTCAGTCGTGTATAGCTGCCATTTACAGGATTCAGCACACGATACCAGCCTACAATCGCCGTTTTCTTATCCTCGCTTACAGACATCCACGCTGTCACATTATTTTCAAACGGACTGCTGAGACGGTAAAATGTGCCAAACTGGAACAGTTCTCTGTATTCCTTCATAAAGGCGATCTGTTTTTTCACTTCCTCCTGCTCTTCCTCTGTCAGCTTATTTAAGTCAAGCTCATATCCGAAGGTACCGAAATATGCCACGTTCGCTCTCGTATAAAGAGGTGTCTCTCTGTTAAGCTGATGATTCGGAGAAACAGATACATGGCTTCCCATAGAACTTACCGGATAACAATAAGAGGTTCCATACTGGATTTTCAGGCGTTCCACCGCGTCTGTATCATCGCTTGTCCAGCCCTGAGGCGCATAATATAAAATACCAGGATCAAATCTTGCCCCGCCGCTTGCACAGGATTCAAACAATATCTCCGGAAATCTTGAAGTAAGGCGCTCATACAGATCATATACCCCAAGAATATATCTGTGAAATACTTCTCCCTGTCTGTCAGCAGGAAGTGCTGCACTGAAACACTCGGTAATACTTCGGTTCATATCCCATTTCACATAGGAAATTTTCGCATTTCCAAGAATTTTGCTCATCATCTCATAAATGGCATCCACCACTTCTTTTCTTGAAAAATCAAGAACGTGCTGAAATCTTCCATGCGAATTTGTTCTTTCCGGAACCTGTAATATCCAGTCCGGATGTGCCCTGTATAAATCAGAATCTTTATTTACCATCTCCGGCTCAAACCAGAGACCGAATTTCATTCCGAGACTGCTGATACGCTCTGCCAGCCCTTCAATCCCCTGCGGGAGGCGTTCCCTGTTTGCCACCCAGTCTCCAAGTCCTGCCTTATCGGAGCTTCTCTGTCCAAACCAGCCATCGTCCAGGACAAAAAGTTCCACGCCGCATTCTTTTGCCTTTTCCGCAATTTCCACAATGCGCTCTTCTGTAAAATCAAAATAAGTAGCTTCCCAGTTATTAATAAGAATCGGTCGCGCCTTGTCTCTCCAGTATCCTCTTGCAAGCCGGCGCTGATACAATTTATGGAAGGTCTGGCTTAAATGATTCAGCCCCTTATCCGTGTATACCATCACTGCCTCAGGAGTCTGGAAGCTCTCTCCTTTTTCCAGTTTCCAGTCAAAGCCGTCCGGGTGGATTCCCATAAGCATTCTTGTGGAGCCGTGTGTATCCACCTCTGCCTGCGCCAGAAAGTTTCCGCTGTATACAAGGCTGAAACCTATGGCTTCTCCCTGAAATTCATCTGCCGTGGGGCGTTTTAAAATCACAAAAGGATTGTGTTCATGGGAGGAATGTCCTCTTCTGCTTCCAACAGACTGGATCCCCTGCTCCAGCTTTCTCACCTTTTCATGACGCTCTCTTGACCAGGCTCCGGAAAACTGAATCCATTCGTAATCGTAATCCGGCAGATCCATGCAAAGGCTCATAGCTGTTGTAAGATGAAGGCTTTCCTCTCCTTCGTTTTCAAAATACGCATTTCTTGCGATCACGCCGCCTTTTGTAAAAATCGTGTAGGAAAGCTTTAAAAGAAGTCCTGTAACCGGATCTTTTAATGTAAGAAAAAGTGTTTCCGCCTCCCCATCCTCTTCTGTGTATGTTGCCGGGAGCCCGGAAAGCTTTGGTTTTCCCGGAACAACAGAAAAACTCTGATATTTAAAATCAGAAATACGGCTTCCGTTATTCTGCAGCACCTCCACTGCCGGCTGGCGGTAATCTGTATTTCCATACACGCCATATTCCTGTTTTGTATGTTCAAGAGAAAGGCTTTTTTCCCCTTCAAAAACATGAGAACCCATCGCGCGGCAGTAATTTTCCAAAAGATAGGTAAAATCTTCTTTATCGTGGATCCGCTTTCCAAAATAAAGCTGCCCCATATGTCCGTTTTTCAAAACCATCATAATGTAACTGATCTTTTCATTATATAAGTGAAATACGGATGTGCTTTCGTGAAAAATAATACTCATAAAAATCCTCCCATCTGCTGTTTTCAGCATATCTCTATATCCGTATTATAAAAAAATACATCTCCTTCCAAAAGAAGGAGATGTTAAAAATACCATGTAAAATGTTAGATTTGTTCTTTTCTTTTTTCTTTTCTGTACTGAGAAGGCGGCATTTTAAAATGCTCCTTAAAAGTTCTCGTAAATGAAAGAGAATCTCCGTACCCACAGGAACGGGCAACCACCTCTACGGAAAAATCTGTCATCAGAAGAAGTTGCTCCGCCTGGCTCATACGAACCTCTGCCAGGTATCTGCTTGGCGACATATGAAGCCCTTTTTGAAACAGCGTATAAAGATAACTTCTGTTTACACATACATAATCCGCAATGTCTGTTACCTTAATATCCTCAAAATAATTATTTCGGATAAATTCCATTGCTCTTTTCACATAAAGATTTTCGCTCTCCTGTCTGGAAAGAACCGGCATCTCTATGTGCTCTGAAAGAGCTGCAAAGAAACGGTAAAGAAGTCCTTCTAAAAATAACTGTCCGGAAAAAGAAGCCTTTTGCTTCTCAAGCATTTCTCCTACAATTTCCTGTAAAATCTTCCCGTTTTCACAGCGGTAAACCGGTTTTTCCGAAGTAAGACCAATTTCTTTTAAGTAATGCTCTGCATTCCTGCCGTCAAAACCAACCCAAAGATACGTCCAGGGTTCTTCTTTATCCGCCTGATAAAAGGTCTGCTGTCCCGGCACGATCAAAAAACCCTGACCAGCTTCCAGCTCATATCGGTTTCCCCCTTCGTAAAAACAGCCTTTTCCCTCTGTAATATAATGGATAATATAATTGGGACGGACTGCCGGTCCGTAATTATGAAGGGGCATACATCTGGACTGTCCGCAGTAACAGAGATACAGATCTGAAAATCCTCTTTCAGAAAGAAGAAGAGTCTTTGCTTCTTCCATTTTTTAATATTCCAGAGACTCCATATACTTCATGTAACGGACAACCATAAGCGCGATCTTAAAGGTAATGGCATCCTCAAATACACGAAGATCCAGTCCCGTACTTTTCTGCAGCTTGTCAAGACGGTATACCAGAGTATTTCTATGAATATAAAGCTGTCTTGATGTCTCTGATACATTCAGGCTGTTCTCAAAGAATTTATCGATGGTCACAAGTGTTTCCTCGTCAAAATCGTCCGGAGACTTGCCGTCGAAAATTTCTTTGATAAACATTTTGCAGAGCGGAATAGGAAGCTGATAGATCAGACGTCCGATTCCCAGAGAACTGTATGCAATCACTTCTCTGTCTGAGAAGAAAATCTTGCCTACGTCGAGCGCCATCCTTGCTTCTTTATAAGATCTGGAAACTTCCTTCAGCTCGCGCACGATCGTTCCGTAAGCCATGTGGATCGTTCCGTCGTTCATGCCCAGCGTATCCAGGATCGCATGAGCAAGACGATCCATCTCTTCATATCCTTCTCCGTCTTCCAGTTCTTTTACGATGATCACGCTTCTCTCATCTACTGCTGTGATGAAATCCTGGCTCTTGCTGCCAAACGCACTTTTTACAATTTCAATAGAACTGTGCTCTTTCTCCTGCTCCATCTCAAGCATCATAACAACACGGCGCACATCCGCATCAATGTGAAGCTTCTTTGCTCTGTTGTAAATATCCACAAGAAGGAGGTTGTCCAGAAGAAGATTCTTTATAAAGCTGTCCTTATCAAAACGTTCCTTGTAAGCTACGATCAGATTCTGGATCTGGAATGCAGCCAGTTTTCCGACCATATACGTATCTTCGTCGTCACCGTGTGCCACGAGGATATATTCCAGACGATAATCGTCACATACCTTAAAATACTGATACCCTTTCACAAGCTGGCTGTCTGCCTGTGAGCCTACAAACGCCTGAATATCCGTTACCTGAACCTCAAAATCCGGAAATGTAGTGGCTAATAATTTTCCCTCTGTATCAATGATACAAAATTCTGTTCTGGAGATTTCCTTTAATCCCTCCAATGTATTTTGCAGCACCTGATTTGAAATCATGATTATTCAATCCCTTTCTGTATAAAGTGTATGCTACTGTCGTCATTTTTTAATTTCCGTTCTCATACCTGTTTTTATTTTAATACAAAATGAACAAAAATAAAAGAGGAAAACCGAAAAAACTTACGTTTTTTTGTTCATTTCTTATAAATTTCTTCTTTTCTCGAAAAAAAGTGAGAGCAGACAGCGCTGCTCTCACTTTTTTCTTATCCTGTTTTATTTTTCAGGCTTATTAATAAACCGCACAAAATGGTAACTTTCTACCATCTGAAAATATTTCACAATCCTGGGGTAAAGAGGCTCTGCCTTTTCCCCATATTCCTCTTTCACACAGGCAGCAATATCCATTACGCTTCGCTTTCCATCGATCAGCGGCCATATAAAAGTCCCAAACCCATCAAGATGTACTTTCGTATAACGTGGTTTATTGAAAACTTTCTGGGCAATGGTATTAAACATACCTGTATTTTCGATTTCCAGAATTATCTTCTCTTTTAAATCCCTGTGCCATTTTATAGAAGGCGCTTTTTCAGGAATCAAATCAAGATAATTGATCTGCGGCTGATTTTTTTTATTTCTTTTACTCATCAGGCTTTTTGCTTCTTCCAGATAGAGAATTTCAGCAGGCAGAGAATCATAACAAGCATAATGACTACGCCGCCGATATTTCCAAAGTTGACGCCCTTAATGGCAGTGTTCACTCCTGCAAGAGTAAGGATTGCAAGGAGAATACCTACAAGACCCTCTCCGGCGATCATACCTGCACAGTAAAGTGTTCCGTCTGTTTCCTGTTTCTCTTTTGTTTTTGCGTCCACATTTTTTCTCTTTCCAACTGCCCAGCGGACAACACCACCCAGCATGATGGTTGCATTTAAGTAGATTGGCAGATAAAGACCGATTGCGAACGGCATTACCGGAATATGAAGAATTTCAAGACCAAGAGCAAGGAATACACCAATAAATACAAGTGTCCACGGAAGATTTCCGCCCATGATTCCCTCTACGATCATCTTCATAAGAGTTGCCTGTGGCGCCGGAACGTCTGCTCCGCCGTATCCGTACGCAGCGTCGAGAAGATAAAGAACGCCTCCGATGGCAAGCGCTGCTGCCACAACGCCGATCAGCTCGCCAATCTGCTGTTTCTTCGGAGTTGCGCCAAGAAGGTATCCTGTCTTTAAGTCCTGTGAAGTATCGCCTGCAATGGCAGCTACGATACAGATAACAGAACCGATTGCAATAGCTCCTGTCATACCGCCGATTCCTGTATCTCCTGATGCTTTGATCGCAAAAGTAGAAATCAGAAGTGTTGCGATCGCCATACCGGAAACCGGGTTGTTGGAGCTTCCGATAAGACCTACCATACGGGAGGATACGGTTGCAAAGAAGAAACCGAAAATAACGATCATAGCTGCTCCAAGAAGATTTACCGGAATTGCAGGAACAAGCCAGATGATAAATACCATCGCTACAATTCCAACAAGGATCATATTCATTGGAAGATCCTGAGCTGTTCTTGCTGTGCTAGTATTTTTTCCGGTTTTCATGCTCTTCATGGAATCGCGGAATGTAGTCACAATAAGCGGCAGGGATTTAATAAGAGAAATAATTCCGCCTGTTGCAATGGCTCCTGCGCCAATGTATTTTACATATGTGCTCCAGATTGCGGCAGCTCCGCCGTCTGTATACATTTTCATAATGGAATCTGTATTTCCAAGCGGATAATTCATAACCGTATCCGGTCCGAAGAGACAGATAAGCGGAATAATTACAAGCCAGCCAACAATAGAACCGACAAACATAAAGGAGGCAATTCTCGGTCCTACAATATAACCAACGCCGAGAAGCGCAGGATATACTTCCATACCGATTTCACCTTTAAAGGATTTAAAAGCAACTGCAACGTCTGCCGGAATCACCTTCAGACCATCTACAATAAACTTAAACGCAGCAGCCAGTCCCATACCTGTAAATACAGTAGAAGCATTGGAACCGCCTTCCTCACCAGCAAGAAGAACGTCCGCACATGCAGTTCCTTCCGGGTAAAGAAGAGTTGCGTGCTCTTTTACGATCAGCGCGTTACGAAGGGGAACCATAAAAAGTACGCCCAGCACACCGCCGCAAAGAGCGATCAGTGTAATTTCAACAAGGCCCGGTTTGTCACAAAGACCTTCTTCTGCCCACAGGAATAATGCAGGCATTGTAAAAATAGCTCCGGCTGCCAGAGACTCTCCGGCGGAACCGATCGTCTGGACAATATTGCTCTCCAGAATAGAGTTTTTCTTCATGATGACACGTATAACACCCATAGAGATAACTGCTGCCGGAATGGAAGCAGATACAGTCATACCCACACGCAGACCAAGATAAGCATTGGCCGCACCGAATACGATTGCAAGGATAATACCCATCACAATAGATGTCACTGTAAATTCCGGTGTGATTTTTTCTGCCGGAATATACGGTTTGAACTCTTTGTTACTGTTCATTTTACCTCTCCCTTTAACATTTTAATGAAATAAAAGTACATCATATTACATTATAACGAATCACAGTGTAAAATGCAACCCATATTATAAATCCAGCTCCAGTTGCTTCGTAAGATAACGCCCTACAATTCTGGAAAAATCAGAAATATTTCTGATATAGGCAAAATCTTTCCCAAATATTTTTTTCTCTGCCGCCAGATCTTTTTCTTCTCCTGCAAAAACTCCGAGAACGCTCACACCCTCACTTCGCAGGCGGCGTATCTGCTCTGCTGTATCAAAAATGGCATATGCACCTTCATATGGCTTTGGATTTTTTGCGTTAGGTCGATTAATTACCACATCATAAGGTCTTCCATCACTTAGTACAATCAATATTTTCTTTTCTTCTTCCCTTTTCAGCAGACCGGTCCCTGCTGCTTTAATTGCCAGTCCATCCCTGTTATTAGACGATGTCACATAATTAAATATATTTTCATTTGCACTTCGTGGATCTTCATATTCCCGAAGCCTGTGGAGAATGGTGTAGTCCCAGAAAGTACAGTAGCTCATGACCCTAGTTGGAATTTCCACCGCACTTAAAGCTTCGCTTATGATATATGCCTGAAGCGCCACCTCCCCCTGCCGTACCATCTGGGAACCGCTCGCATCGATCAGAACGTCCACCACAAAATCGCCCTGGTCTGCTTTCAGTTCTCTTTTGAACACACGGGCTTCTCCGCTTCTTCCTATTCTCCACAGTCGTGCCGGAAGAATGGTTCCTCTGTCCGATAAAATTTCCTCTGTCTCGCTTCGAAGGACAAGGGACTTCTTCAAAAGCTCTGTCAAAACAGAAACATTTCGTTTTACAATCCTGTGCTTGTCGTGATACAGCCATACATTTTTATTTTTCAGCCTTTTTGCGTATTCATACTGATAATTTCTCTTTACCGGATTTTTCAGGATCCCTTCTGTAAAGTAAAGGCTGCAGTCTCCGTGAATGCCTGTGCACATTTTGTGGTTTATCTTCTTTTCTTCCATCTCTGTAAGATACGTTTTTCCAAAATTCAGTTCCACGTAAGTATGTGCCTTTTCCAGAACCTCCGGCGGCAGAACCGTAATTTTCTGCCTGACTTTACGTTTTTCTTCCATCTCCTTTGTGACAGAAGAATCCTCCAGATCCGTCATGCGCTCTGTAAGCTGTTCCACATATGCTTCCAGAGCCTCCTCATACATTTCTTCCGTGAGAAAATCCTCCCAGCCAAACTCTGTCAGTTCTTCCAGGCTCACTGCCATAACGCGTTCCAGATTTCCATAGCGCTTTTCAAAATCCTTATCTATAATTTCGTTATAAAGACTGTCAATAAGGGCAATCAGACTTTTTGTATCTTCTGTATTTCCTGCCTCATATACTTTGTCCCGAACCTTTTTAAGAGCAGCCTCCACCTTATAACTTCCATCTGCCAGCTTATCACGGAGCACAGCGATCCGAAGTCTTCCAAGAACGTCCCCATAAGCGGGCAGTACCTCAAACTCCTGATCCAGAATATCCGAACACGCCTGCTTTTGAAGGGAAACAATTCCGGGGCGCTCATCACATATCTTCTCCCCGATGGCCTCCTCTATGCAAAGCTGTGCCAGAGTAGTAAGGCTTCCTTCCTCTGCTCCCAGATATATTTTTTTCACCAGATACATTCCCATAAGGTTTTTATCATAAAATCTGGCGAAAGCTCCCTGCTTTACCCCATCGTAAAGAGCAATTGCTTTTGAGCGCAGAAAAAGAGACACGTCCGGTTTCATATCCAGGGTATAATCGCCGCTCACTGTCCAGAGGAGATTTCGGATCCTGTTCTGAAGCTCCAGCTCTTTTTCAAAAACCTCTTCTCTTTCCTGTTCCTCAGTCATATACCGCTTCCCTTCCCCATTCTTTTGGAATCCTTGTACCCACTACATCCTCCACGATCTCCTTTTCAAAAGTATCAAAGGTTTTATTGATCACACCCATTTTTACTGCAAGCCAGGGGGAAAGTCCCGTGTCCACAATTTTCATTGCCGCAAGAAGCCCGCGAAGATCAAGGGCTTTTGTGGAAATTTCACTGTTCATGCATTTTAACTGCAGATCCATAAAAATGCCGATAAACTGTTCCACTGCCTTCTCTTTTGCATGAGGAAACATTTTTCTGAAAATAAAATGAAGAGATTCCTCCGTCTGAGGCGGCATATCGATCACCAGAAATCTTGATACAAGAGCTTCGTTTAACTCTCTTGTTCCTGCATATCCGTAGTTCATCGTCCCAATAAAACGTGCGGCAGGGTGAAGGTCTATTTTATCGTATCCCGGCACATCAATAGAGCGGCGGTAGTCAAGGGTCGCGTGCAAAACAGACACCGCGTCATTTTTCGCCATATTGATCTCATCAAGGACGCCGAAGCCGCCGTGCTCCGCACACTGGTAAATACTCCCCTTTCGAAGGGTGACCTCGTTATTTACAAAAGTATCTGTTCCGATCAGGTCGCCGCTGTTTGTATTTACATGAAAAGACACATTATAAACTGGTCTTCCGAAAATAAAGGCAAGATTTTCTGCAAGGACGTTTTTCCCTGTTGCCTTCGGTCCTGCAAGAAGGAGATTTTCCCCTTTTAAGATCCCCGCAATCGCCATTTCCAGAATTTCTCTTCCGTAAAAAGGCATGGACGGAGAAGATACTCTGTGCTTTGCCTCTTCGTCCACCGGATACGTCTCCCGAAAGTCCTCCACCTTTTTGATGAGCGCAGAAGAAACGCCCTGCTCCTCTAAAAACTCAAGTTCTTTCATCTTCTATTTCTCCTTATATCCTGTTTTTTCTTATATGAAAACAGGGCTGAAAACAGCCCTGCTTTAGTTTCCTGTTTCATATATTTTCATACGTGGCCTGACGTCACGCTGCCGGACTTATACCTCGAAAATCAGGTCTCCATAAGAAGGCATCGGCCACATTTCCTTATCCACGATCATTTCCAGAGCGTCTACCGGAGCACGAAGCGCTTCCATTGCAGGAACGATTCGATTTCTGCAGAAATGCGCTCTGTCCGGTCCTTCCTCATGGGACGGATATTCTGCCACAAGATCTCCGAGAACTTTCATTGCGGCGTTTGTCTCTTTTAAAAGCTTTGATGTTTCTTTTAAAAGTCCGAGCTGTACGCTTGTATCAATATCCCCAACAGCTTTCACTTCATTGATAGACTTTGCAAGAACTGTCGTATATTTGATAACTGCCGGAATGATCTGCTTTGTGGCAATATCGATCATTGTTTTCGCCTCAATGTTGATCGCCTTTGCGTAAATCTCATACTGGATTTCTGCACGGGATTCCAGTTCTGCTCTCGTAAACACGCCGAAGCTTTCAAACAGTTTTACTGATTTTTCTGTGGTAAGCGCAGGAATGGCGTCTACCATAGAGCGAAGGATCGGAAGTCCGCGGCGTTTTGCCTCCTCTTCCCACTCCGGAGCATATCCGTTTCCGTTAAACACGATTCTCTGATGATCGGTTGCGTACTCTTTAATAAGGTCATGGACTGCCAGTTCAAAATCAGGTGCCGCCTCCAGACGGTCACACGCCTCCTTAAACACTTCTGCCGCAATGGTATTTAACACAACGTTGCAGGAAGAGATGGAATCTCTTGAGCCCACCATACGGAACTCAAACTTATTTCCTGTAAATGCAAAAGGAGAAGTTCGGTTTCTGTCTGTGGCGTCCTTCATAAAATCAGGAAGCGTTTTTACGCCTGTTTCCAGCTTGCCTCCCTTTTTGCTGTGCGTTGCCATACCTGTGCTGATAAGCTGATCCAGCACGTCCTCAAGCTGTTCGCCAAGGAACACGGAGATCACTGCAGGCGGAGCCTCGTTTCCTCCGAGACGGTGGTCATTTCCAACATCTGCCGCTGACTCCCGAAGAAGGTCTGCGTGTTCGTCTACTGCTTTTAAAATACAGGTCAAAACAAGAAGGAACTGCACATTTTCATGAGGCGTTTTTCCCGGTTCCAAAAGATTGATCCCGTCGTCTGTTGTGAGAGACCAATTATTATGCTTTCCTGAACCATTGACACCTGCAAACGGTTTCTCATGAAGAAGACAGCGCATTCCGTGACGGCTTGCCACTTTTTTAAGAATCCGCATCATCATCTGATTGTGGTCTGCCGCTACGTTTGCAGCCTCATAAATGGGCGCAAGCTCATGCTGGGCAGGCGCAACCTCGTTATGCTGTGTCTTTGCAGAAATGCCAAGCTTCCAGCACTCCTCATTTACTTCTTTCATATAGGCGGAAATTCGCTGACGGATCGTTCCAAGATAATGGTCGTCCATCTCCTGTCCTTTTGGCGGCATGGCTCCGAAAAGTGTTCTGCCTGTATACGTAAGGTCTTTTCTCTGCAGCCATTTATCCTTATCGATCAGGAAGTATTCCTGTTCCGCACCAACAGAAGGCGTTACCTTTTTGGAAGTCGTATTTCCGAAAAGCCGGATCAGGCGAAGAGCCTGCACATTCACTGCCTCCATAGACCGAAGAAGCGGAGTTTTCTGGTCAAGCGCCTCTCCTGTGTAAGAGCAGAATGCCGTTGGAATACAGAGAGTTCCTCCAGCCGCATCATGACGGACAAAAGCGGGTGAGGTACAGTCCCAGGTTGTATATCCTCTTGCCTCAAAAGTCGCGCGAAGACCACCGGACGGAAAAGAAGAAGCGTCCGGCTCTCCCTTTATCAGCTCTTTTCCGGAAAAGCTCATAAGCACCTTTCCGTTTTCCATAGGAGCGGTAATAAACGCGTCATGCTTTTCCGCAGTTACGCCGGTAAGGGGCTGGAACCAGTGGCTGTAATGCGTTGCTCCTTTTTCAATCGCCCATTCCTTCATTTCATGGGCTACCACATCGGCAATTTCCATAGACAGCTCTTTGCCTTCCTGAATCGTCTTTTTCAGCTCCCTGTAAACCTTCTTCGGAAGACGCTCCTGCATGACTGAATCGTTAAACACGTCACACCCGAAGGTTTCCGCCACATTGATATACTCTCCCATTCCGTTTTCTCCTTTTTATTCGTTTGTCTTTTTTGTACTTCTAAGATAAAGATTTAACGCCTCATGCCTGTTTTCAATTTCCACGAGACGGTTGTTTCCTCCAAATTCCCCGTCCAGAGTCCAGGGTACTTCCTCTTCAGACTCTATGGTGATGTGAGCAGATTTAAAAGAATGTATCAGATCTGTATTATCTTCCTGCGTCAGAACTGCCGTCAGTATTTCCTGCAGTTCCAGAGGATTTTTCGGCTTTGCAATAAGAGTGACTTCAAACAGTCCGTCATTCATATCCACATTCTTTCCTGTAAGATTTTTAAACCCTCCCACAGACCTGGAATTGGAAATCATTCCGAACATAAAATCATCTTCTACACACAGCTCCTTCGTTGTCACCTTCATATGATAAGACTTTATTGCAAAGAGACGCTTTGCTCCCTCCAGAACGTATGCCACATGCCCCAGGATATTTTTTAAATCTTGGTCTGTCTGATAGGAAACATCTGTAAACAGCCCAAAGGCTGCAATATAAGCAAATGTTTTTTCATTAAATTTTCCAATATCACAGTGATACAGCTTCTCCTCCATGATCATGGAAGCTGCCTCCAACATATTTTTCGGCATAAATAAGCTGTTTGCAAAATCATTTGTACTTCCTGCCGGTATATATCCAATAGGCACGGAGCTTTCTTTTTCCATAATACCTGTCACTACCTCATCCAGAGTCCCATCGCCTCCGCTGCACACGATCAGGTCTACTTTGCTTTCGTACTCCTTCGCCTTTTCATAGGCGTCCCTCGCCCCCTGCGTAGCATATGCAATTACTTCATAACCGCCTTTATTAAAAATATCCACAATGTCAAGAAGATGGGTCTTGATCTTCCCTTTTCCTGCCTTGGGATTAAAGACGAACAATAATGTTTTTTCCATAATACGTCCCTCTTTTAAACAAAATGCGTGTAATCTACGCCTTATATCATAAAAAAAACATGAAAAAAAGTCAATGTTTTTCTGTCTCAGATAAGCCCCAGATGAACAAGTCCGTTTCGTATTCCGTAATGGAACATATCCTCTGTCACATAGTCTGCAAGACTCAAAATCTTTTTGGAGCTGTTTCCCATCGCAACCTTATATGCCGCGTACTCAAACATGGACAAATCGTTATTGCTATCTCCAAATACAATGGTATCTTCCCAGGGAATATTCTGGATTTTAATGACTGCCGCAATTCCCACAGCCTTACTGAATCCTTTTGGGATCATTTCTATGGTAGTCCCTGCAAGAGAACCGCTCTCATGGCGTATGACATCATAATAGGAAGACAATTCCCTGCATGCTTCTTCGGCACGACACCCGGCTACCATTTTGGCGCTGATCTTATTAATGCGCATTGTCTTTTCATTCCCCTTAATGGGACGCCATTTTTCCCCCAGAGCTTCTGTGATCAGATCTGTATACCAGTTAATTTCTGTTGTATATTCCTCTTTATCATAGTACATAAAATCAGCCCCTTCCATAACAGGAATCAGACCGTTTCTTCTTAATACCTTTACGGAAAGCTCCGCCTCCTGCGGCGTCATTTCCCGGTTAAAAAGGCGCACTCCGTCTTTTTCTATGGTAGCGCCGCACGCGGTGATCATTCCTGTAAACGGAATCTGCTCCAGATACCAGGGAACAAAAGCTCTGCTTCTTCCTGTACAAAGCCATGCTTCATGGCCGTTTTCCACTAGCTTTCGAACAGCTTCTATTGCACTGGCCGGAACGCCTTTTTTCATATCGCATATGGTACCGTCCGCATCAAAAAACACTGCTTTTTTCGTCATAATGTTTTCCCTTCTGTTTTTTGTATTCATAGAATGCAAAAAGACCTTCAGAAATACTGAAGGTCTTGAATAGCGAGAGGGGGATTTGAACCCTCGACACTACGGGTATGAACCGTATGCTCTAGCCAACTGAGCTATCTCG
>URMH01000043.1 GCA_900549015.1 uncultured Blautia sp. | reverse complement strand
CCCGTTCTCTCAGCTTATGAAAAATTTCTCTTGTATAATCACTGGCAGCCTTACGGATCACAGCCAGATATTTTTCTCCAATGTCTGCTGTCCCTGTACGGATCACCTGTTCAATCACAAGATCATCTACCACCGTTCCCAGTTCTTTCAGCAGACTTTCCCTGACTGCAAGCACACACTGGTGCGTTCCATATTTTTCTGTAAAGCACTTCTTTTCCACCGGACAGGAGTTGTTGATATACATGATGTTCATAGTTCCATTTCCAATATCAACCAGCATATTGATTCCCTTGAAATCCTGCAAGCGGTAAAAAGCTGCTGCAAATCCCTGTGGATAGATATCCGCTCCTTCAAAATCAATGTGATACTGTTTATTACGGAACATAAAATCCACGCTCTCGTTTTGAAGCAGATATTTCTGGAAATCCTCTTTCTGAGTAGCCACCCACGTCAAAGGCAATCCAGCCGCAAGATGCACCTTTGCCCTGTTCATTCCTTTTCCTTCCAGTTCTCTTGCAATCGCAGCCAGTGTCAGCACATAATAGTCGTCATCCTGCGTTTTCTCTGCACAGAACTCCTTATGTTCCTCTCCGATCTGATAATGCATGCCATTGTAAACAAGAAGGTTGTTCTGGAAGATTAGCTCTTTCTCATATCTCACCACACCGGAAGGAAAACATCTGGTTGCAGTTTTCATGTTGCCATAACCGTGATCAATCCCGATCACCATAATTGTCTCGTTTTTGTTTGTTTTCATCATTTTCATAATCATATACCTCATTCTTTCTTTTTATTTACACAGGGCAAGCAGGGCATTTTTGTGAGCATCTAACAGCATTTTCTTTTTTTGCGTCTTGCTCTGATCTCATTTCATTTTGCCCTTTTTGCCCCAAATGCCCCAAAATGCAATCTATATATTCAGTTTTATCTGTTCGGAAGGCTTATCAAAAGGACTCTTTTCCCCTGCTTCCAGAGGATGGAAATCTTCTTCCCTGACAGCAATATCCAGATAACAATATTCGCCGTTGTATTTCCTTACCTGATATCCTTTGCCTTCCATGCTTTTAAAAAATCCTGATTTTCCATGTCCCTGTCGGTCATTGTCTTTGCAATATTCCTCATACATGCGGTACACTTCACTACGCTTCATTCGTTTTCCTTTTGCCTGTACCAGTTTTTCATCCAGAAATGCACAGACACTGTCCGATGCCCTTCGCAGTTCCCGGACACATTCTTTGCTGTGTTCACTTTCGATAAGTTCCCCACGTTCATAGACATCTTTCAGTGCTGTCACTGCCATATGAATTGCATAATCCGCTTCTGCCTTGATTTTTTCTTTCAAGCGTATATCTTTTTCATCTCTTGGAATCATCTGGTTCATATCCAAAACAAGGAGTCTCCGGTAAAAAGCATCCGATTTGTCTTCCAGATTCTGCGGCATTTCATTCGTTGAAAAAAGCAACTTTGCATATGCCTTGTAAAAGACCGCATCTTTTCCCTTTTTCTCATACAAAAGTGTATCTTCACCAACTGCCTTTTTCAGCACATCGGTTGTGTCCATCGCTTTACATGGGATATCCGCACAGGCATTTAACAGCTTTCCGTACATCCCGGTAGCATAAAACCGTTTGTTCAAATCCTGCAATGAGATACTGGACGTATTTTCATTCCCGATTACATGCTGGATCAGTGCAACTGCAACAGACTTTCCGGTACCTCCATTTCCTTTCAACATCAAAAACTTCTGGAACTGGGTATCCGTAGTCATACAATACCCGAAATACTCCCAGAACATCTGCTGTTCCACCTTGTCCGGTATGGAAGAATCCAGATATTTTCTGATATTTGCCCCACCTTCCAAGACTTTTTCCCTGTCCTCTGGATAATATGGGAAGGGAATCTGGTTAATCGTCAGATACTTCGGATCATGCTCTATCAGCTCACCTGACAACACATCATAATAAGCATTTTTGAAGTTAATCCAGTGGGCAGGCTGCTTATTCAGTTCATACGAATTCCGGTAAATCTGTGGCTGTGTAATCAAAAGGTTATAAACTCTCTGGATCGTGCTGCTATTAACCTGATCCCGATAAATTAGCTTTTGAATCCGGTATTTCAGCTTTACACCCTTAGGGTCCTCAATAAAAACACCATGCTCATAATAATAGGGAATCTCTCCCCTTACAAAGAAGCTCACATTCTCCACGATATAATCCACAATCTCCATATCCCTCACACCAATGACCTTCCCTTTTGAATCAAACTTGTGGAAGCGGCTTAATTCCGGATCATTCTTCGGTTCCCGCTCAAACCGCAGGATAAACTGTTCCAGAGCTTTTCCTACTTCTGGCTGATTATCCAGTTTCCCCAGATACTCTTTTTCTTTAAACAACTGCCATCCGGCTTTTCCATCCAGACCAGCCTCCTTGCAAAACTCCAGAATCCGGTCATTCATCCATTTGGTCGTACAGGCAGCCACATAGTGGTACGCACTCTGACAGGTTCCATGAAACTGAATAGACCGCATATCTTCTATAAAACTGTTTACGCTGAAATAGTATCCATCATCTTCCTGCCCCAGATAAAGTGCCTGATAACCAGACATCACAATATTCATTGCAATATCCTGATTGTCCACCAAAAAGATATACTTTTTGGAAGTACCTTCCGGTTCTGTTTCCATATAATGCTTCAGGAACTTCTTATTCATGTTCATCACTTCCTTTCAGAGCAAAAGAAAAAGACGTGAATCACATTTCTATGACTCACGCCTTACCTGCTCACAATATTCAATTTTCTGTAAATCTATCTGTTATCTCCTGTGTTCATCTATCTTATACATAGATCAATTCCTTCAGGATAATTTCTTCCGCAATCGCCCTGTGACCGTTGGCCGCTCTTACCCATGCCATCTGATCTTTCTCCTTGTCCGGCAATGGATCTTTTTCTTCCAACTGTTTCAGGATCATTTCTTCCCGTTCTCTGGCTGCCTTGTCTACTTCCAACAGATGCTCACCAATACTGTCTTGCAGGAGCATTACCTGATACAACGAATTTCTATGATTCTTCAAATAGTCTCTGCGTAAAAATCCATATTTGCCAAGTTGTTCCATCTGCTCACCAGATTTATAGGTGAGATTGGGAATCAGATATCCATTCACATTTGTATAAGTCAGTTTCATATTATCATGACCTCTCTTTCGTTTAATTCTTATTTGATTAACTATCCATAACAGAGCTGCTGGTTCATGTTACGTCATTGCTACAAAAGGTGATTTCCATGTCATTTTGCGTCCAACCCGGGCAGATTTTCTTCAAAATTATGGAAAAAGTGCTTCGTTTCTGTGTTGGGAAAATGAACGGAAACACTTGATTTTACTGGCTTTCTTCAATGTGACCTTATTATAACGTTCTCCCCCCACCCCACTGTCTCATTGGGAAACTCCTCATACCCCGGCAGGCGTCTCGCGCCTCTTCTCAGATACGCCTTTACCTTCTCCCCATACAGAAACGGATCGTTTCCTTTCACAATTCCCCACTCCATCAAAAGCGCGCAGGCGCCTGTTGCAAATGGCGCTGCAAAGGAGGTTCCTGTAAAGGAACCGTATGAGCCGCCGGGGCGGGGCGCTGTGATGTCCACTCCCGGCGCTACAAAATCAGGCTTTCCGTAAGGCAGAAAGCTGCTTCCCCTGCCGGAAAAATCTGCGTACACATCGCTTCTGGAATCGTAAGCGCCCACGGAAATCAGACGGAGGGCAGTAGAGGGAATGGTAAGCGTTCCCTCTGCTCTGGGAAGATAAAAGGAAGTCAGGGGATTTAACACATTGCCGCCGGGCAGCCATAAAAAATACTCCCCGTCTTTTATATCTTTTCCACGCAAAATGATTTTCCACACGCCGCTGTCCACATAATTCCCTGTCGGAATAAAATCAATGTAAATCTCCTGGGTCACAAAATACGGTCCCGGTTTCCCGTAATAAATCAAAAGCTCCGTATCTCCTGCCCGGTATCTCTGAGGCCCCAGATTTTCATAAAGAGGTCCGATTCTCTCACCTGCCGGATTTTCCAGATAAATTTCCATCGCGTCTTCATAATGCTTCCAGAGCTGTACGTTTAAAGCCGCCTCGTAAGGGCTTACTCCCAGCTCTATTTCCTGGATTTCTCCGGTGCGGATATTCCCGCCGGTGTGAAGCGCCTGATTTCCGTTATTTCCTGTTCCTGTGCAGATGCAGAGCCGCCCCATATTGGAAACGCTGTTAAGATACGTTTCCAGAAGAGAGTCTCCCCTGTGCGAGCCGTAATTATTTCCAAAACTTAAATTGATCGCCATAGGCATTCCCAACTCAAGGGACTGTCGCACAAGATAATCTACTGCCTGGATAAGCTCGGTCGTTCTCGGAAAAGAGTCTTCTCTCGGAACCCCGAGCTTTACTGCAATGATGCCGCTTTTATAAGCTACGCCTCTGTTTTCTCCGGAAGATGCCCTTCCGTTTCCTGCTGCAATCCCGAGAACGGCTGTGCCGTGTCCGCTTATATCCCTGACGGGAACAAGGCGCCGCCCTTCCGTTTCCGAAAGAGACAGCGCCTCGTTAATTTCCTCTTCTGTATATTCACTTCCTGTTACGTATCCCTTCGGGGGATTTCCCGGAACAGTCTGATCCCACAATTTCAGGATTCTAGTTGTCCCGTCTTCGTTTCGAAAATCCGGGTGAAAATAATCAATTCCCGAATCTGCTGCCCCCACAAGGATTCCTTCTCCGCTTAACCCCTCTCTGCCAATCTGTACAGAGGAAATACAGCTTGCTCGTTTTCCCTGAGCTGTGGCAAAATAAAGCCTTTTCGGTTTTTCCACAAATTCCACCTGAGTCCTTCTGGAAAAAGCGTCAATCTCTGTTTCCGGAATCGTCACAACAGCATAACCGCCAAGGAGGGGCACAACGGAAATCCCTTCTCCCGAAAGCCCCTCCTCTTGTCCGCTGTATTTTACAATAACTTCCCAGAGACGTGTTTCCGCCTGATAACCTACATTTAAATTCCCGGATTTTTCACGCTCCCGTGGCATGGCGTCCATTGCAAGATTCAATAAATTATCTATTTTCTGTTCCGGCATAAAAACCTCTTTTTTCCCCGTTAATAAACCTTATTACAGATTTTAGATTTCATGTTTTGAATCTTATATTTTCATTGAAATTTTCAGTACAAAACGCTTAAATTATGATTCGGGAATTTTCCCGTACGCCATAACCTTATTCTGCTATGTTATGATAACAATGGGGTCTTCTGTCTCGGAAAAGTCCCCAGCTCATTCTGTTTTCCGCCACCTTGTCCAGGTCAAAGGAAGCAGTCAGCACTTCTTCTGTATCTCTTGAAGCAGACGCTTTCAGCTCTCCTGTCTCGTCTGTAATAAAGGAAGAACCGTAAAAAAGAAGGGAGGAACTCTGTCCGCCGTTTTCTGTATCCGGCTCTACGTTTTCCAGACCGATTCTGTTTGCGGCGGCAACCGGAAGAAGATTGCTTCCTGCGTGTCCCTGCATACACCGTCTCCAGTGCGGCATACTGTCACAGTTTAAAATCGGCTCGCTTCCGATAGCTGTGGGATAAAGGATCATTTCCGCACCGTTTAAAGCAAGACACCTTGCTGTTTCCGGAAACCACTGATCCCAGCAGATTCCAACGCCCACTTTTCCAAAGTGTGTATCCCACACTGTAAACCCTGTATTTCCCGGAGTAAAATAAAATTTCTCCTGGTAATAATGGTCGTCCGGAATATGCGTTTTTCTGTAAACTCCAAGGATTTCTCCATCTGCGTCAATCATTGCCGCACTGTTGTAAAGCACGTTTCCGTCTTTTTCATAAAAGCTTACGGGCAGAACTACCCCGAGCTCCTTTGCCACATTTTTAAAATGGCAAACTGCATCGTTTTCCAGAAGCGGCTTTGCATAAGAATAGTAAGAATATCTTCTTTCCTGGCAAAAATACGGTCTTTCAAAAAGCTCCGGCAGGAGAATGACATTCGCTCCCTGCTCTGCTGCCTTACGCACCATAAAATCTGCCTTTTCTATATTTTCCCGCACACTTTTGCTGCACTGCATCTGCACAGTACCAATTACTACATTTCTCATTTTTCTTCACCTGCTCTATCCAAGCTTTTTCCAAGAGGAATCTGCTGCGTGATGCAGTGGATATTTCCTCCGCCTACGATCACAGGACGGGCATAGACAGGAATCATCTTTCTCTCCGGAAATAGTTTCCCGAGAATTTCCACTGCTGTTTTATCATGCTCGTCCCCAAACTGAGGGACCAGTACGCCTCCGTTTGAAATATAAAAATTCACATAGCTTGCAGCAAGGCGCTCTCCTGCCTCCCGCATATCCTCCCCTTCCTCAAAGGAAAAGCCCGAAAGCTCCTCCTCTGTGATACGCACAGGGATTTTGGGAATGGGAAGCTTATGAACCCTTATTTTTCTTCCTCTTGCGTCTCTCTCTTTTCCCAGGACTTCAAGGGCAGCCTGGCTGAACGCCCACTGCGGGTCTTCTCTGTCGTCTGTCCATGCGAGAACTACCTCCCCCGGTCGAACAAAGGCACATACATTATCAATATGTTCGTTTGTCTCGTCCTGGAAAATCCCATGAGGCAGCCAGATTACCTTTTCCGCTCCAAGGTACTTTTTCAGGGTATCTTCTATTTCTTCTTTTGTAAGCTGAGGATTTCTGCCCGGACTTAAAAGGCAGGCTTCTGTCACAAGAATCGTTCCCTCTCCGTCTGCATGAATGGAACCGCCTTCCAGAACAAAATGCTGCGCATCATAACAGTCCATCTGAAGCGCACTGCAGATTTTCTTTGCCGCCTCATTATCTTTTTCCCAGTGCGCATACAGACCGTCATACTCTCCGCCCCAGGCGTTAAACTGCCAGTCAATGCCGCGCACACTGCCGTTATCATTTATAACGCAAGTAGGTCCTACGTCACGAGCCCAGGCATCGTCTGTCTCAATCTCCAGCACCTGAATATTTTTGTTTTCCCTAAAAATGTCGCGTACTTCTTCCAGAGTTTCTTTTCCTGAAAGAAGCCACACTGTCTCGCTCTCCGCGATTCCTTCTGCAATCTCAGAGAATGTTTTCTGCGCCTCTTTTGCTCCGTGAGGCCAGGAACCGGGACGCACCGGCCAGATCATCACACAGCCTCTGTGCGCCTCGTATTCTCCGGGCATACGATAGCCGTCCTCTGCCGGAAAGGTTTTGTATTTCTCCATTTTATGACAGCCTTTCTTTAAAATCTTTGTAGCCGAACTGCTTCACAATCCTGCAGTCTTCTTTTTCGTCCATCACAGCCAGAGCCGGAAGACCGATTCCGTTAAAGGTATTATTTTTTACCATAGAATAGATCGCCATATCCTGAAAATACAGCTTGTCTCCCGGAAGGATTTCTCTGTCAAAGGAGTAATCTCCGATTACGTCCCCTGCAAGGCAGGTGCAGGAAGAAAGACGGTAAGTATGGGCTTTCTCCCCTGCAAGTCCGCTTCCATAAAGGGGCGGACGGTACGGCATCTCCAGAACATCTGGCATATGGCAGGCTGCAGAAGCGTCCAGTATCAGAATTTTCATTCCGTTTTCCACTACGTCCATAACCTCTGTCACAAGATAGCCTGCGTTTAAGGCAACTGCCTCTCCCGGCTCAAGATATACCTTTACGCCGTAAGCTTCCCGCATATGGCGGACGCACCGGATCAGACAGTCCACATCGTAATCTTCTCTTGTAATATGATGACCGCCGCCCATATTCAGCCACTTCATTTTTTTCAGATAAGGGCCGAATTTTTCTTCCACAGCCTTCAGAGTGATTTCCAGCGCGTCTGCATTCTGCTCGCAGAGCGTGTGGAAGTGAAGTCCCTCCACTCCTTCAAGAGCAGAAGAATCCTCCTCTACCTCTTTCAGAAAATTTGCAAGCGTGATTCCAAGTCTGGAGCCGGAAGCGCAGGGATCATAAATGGCATGGTCTTCCTGTGTGGAACATTCCGGATTGATGCGAAGACCTATGCTCGCTTTCCCCTTACATCTCTCCTTATATTTCCGAAGCTGAGAAAAAGAATTAAAAATCACATGATCACAGATTTCTGCAATTTCATCAATTTCCTCTTCTCTGTATGCCGGGGAAAAAATATGGTTTTCCTTTCCCATTTCTTCTTTCCCTAATTTTGCCTCATAAAGGCCACTGGCTGTCGTACCGGAAATATATTTCCCGATCAAAGGATACATATAGAACATGGAAAATGCCTTCTGAGCAAGAAGAATCCTGCACTCTGCTTTTTCTTCCACCATACGAAGGATTTCCAGATTTTCTTTCAGCTTTTTTTCATCCAGCACATATGCGGGAGTGGGAAGTTCATTTATTCTCATGGTACAAGAACCGGATTTTCTTCCACAACCCACGGAAGTCCCCAGCGGTTCAAAGCTTCCATATATGGATCCGGATCGAATTCGTCTGTTGTAAATACACCCGGCTTATTCCAGAGACCGGATACCACAAGCATGGAACCGATCATTGCCGGAACACCTGTTGTATAGGAAATTGCCTGAGATTCCACTTCTTTGTAGCATTCCTGGTGGTCGCAGATATTGTAAATATAAATGCTCTTTTCTTTTCCGTCCTTCACACCTGTAAAGATACAGCCGATGTTTGTCTTTCCGACGGTTCTCGGTCCTAAAGAAGCCGGGTCCGGAAGAAGCTCTTTTAAGAACTGGATCGGCACGATCTGCTGTCCGTTAAATTCAACAGGTACAGTAGAAAGCATTCCCACGTTTTCCAGACATTTCATATGTGTTAAGTAGCTCTGTCCGAATGTCATAAAGAAACGGATTCTCTTTACACCAGGAATATTTTTTGCAAGAGCCTCGATTTCCTCATGATGAAGCAGATACATATCTTTTTCTCCAACGCCCTCGAAATTGTACTCTCTCTTAATGCTCATGGCAGGGATTTCCACCCATTTTCCATTCTCCCGGTAGGAGCCAGGGGCAGATACTTCTCTTAAATTGATTTCCGGATTAAAGTTTGTGGCAAACGGATAGCCGTGATCGCCGCCGTTGCAGTCCAGAATATCAATGGTATGGATTTCATCAAAATAATGTTTCAGCGCGTATGCAGTAAATACGCTTGTTACACCAGGGTCAAAGCCTGTTCCCAGAAGCGCGGTAAGACCTGCTTTTTCGAAACGCTCTTTATATGCCCACTGCCAGGAATAATCGAAATATGCAGTAAAGCCAAGGCGTTTGCATCTCTCTTCGTAAACGGCTCTCCACTCCGGATCCTCCGTATCTTCCGCCTCGTAGTTTGCAGTGTCAATATAGTGAACCCCTGCTGCAAGACAGGCGTCCATGATGGTGAGATCCTGATATGGAAGGGCTACGTTTAATACGGCGTCCGGATTGTAAGACTTAATTAAAGCAGTCAGCTCCTCTACATTGTCCGCGTCTACCTGTGCAGTCGTAATCTTTGTTTTTGTTGTGGGCGCAAGCTTCTCCTTTAAGGCATCGCACTTGGAAACGGTGCGGCTCGCAATCATAATCTCCTCAAAAACTTCGCTGTTCTGACAGCATTTGTGTACGGCTACAGAAGCAACTCCGCCGCAGCCGATGATCATTAATCTGCTCATTATATATTTTCCTCCTCTTTTAATAAATCTTCTATGTATTTTGGAAGCATAAATGCTCCTCTGTGAAGATTAGGCGTATAATACCATGTTTTAATTCCCCGCTTTTTCCATCTCTCTGGATTAAAATCACGAAGAGGGTGGTATTTCTTGGAAGCAAAGCCAAACATCCAGTAGCCTGCGGGACAGGTGGGGATACTAGCCTGATAAACACGGCTTATGGGAAAGCTTTTATAAACCTTTCTGTGCATGGCACGGAAGGCCGCCTCGTCCTCGTCGTAAAAAGGGCTTCCATGCTGGTAAACCATAATCCCGTCTTCCCGGAGAGCGCGATAGCATTTTCCGTAAAACTCTCTTGTAAAAAGCCCTTCCGTATGTCCAAACGGGTCTGTGGAATCGTTGATGATCAGATCATACTGATTTTCACACCGCCTTAAAAAACGAAGCCCGTCAAGATTTGTGATCTTTACTCTCTCATCATCAAAGCCTTTCGCTGTTTCCGGGAAAAATTTACGGCTTACCTTTACAAACATTTCGTCCGGCTCCACCACGTCAATGGTTTCGATTTCCGGATATTCAATACATGTTCTGGCAACTCCGCCGTCCCCGCCGCCGATGATCAGCACATTTTTCACATGAGGGTGCACTGCCATAGGCACATGTACCACCATCTCGTTATATATAAATTCATCTGCCTCGGAAAAAATAATTTCTCCGTCGAGAACGATCATTTTTCCAAATTCTTTTGACTGGAAAACGTCAATTCTCTGATATTCGCTTGTGGCACTGAAAAGCTGCTTATCCACTCTTATACTTGTCTTTACATTTTCAGTGTCCATCTGGGAAAACCAAATATCCATTTCTTCCCCTCCTTATACCATTACGCTTAAAAATTCCACCTCCGGATCCTTTGTTCCCTGAAGAGAACAGCCCTTTTCCTTCGCGTAGGAAATGTACTGGATAATCTCTTCCGTGATCCGCTCTCCCGGTGTGAGAATGGGAATGCCGGGCGGATAACACATGACAAGCTCACCGCAGATACAGCCTGCCGTCTCCTTTAAAGGAAGCTGTTTTTTCTCCGCATAAAATGCTCTCTGCGGAGACATGACGCACTCCGGCTTAATAAAATCTCCGCAGTACAGATCTTTTGAATCCTTCTGGTAAATATGGCGAATATCTTCAAGCGCGCCCACAAGACGCTCTATATCCTGAATCCTGTCCCCGATGGAAATATAAGCCAGGATATTTCCTATATCGCCAAACTCGATCTGAATGTCGTACTCGTCTCTTAAAAGATCGTATACCTCGATTCCGGTAAGACCAATTCCCTGTGTATAAACAGAAAGTTTCGTTACATCGTAATCAAATACACTGTCGCCATCAATCAATTCTTTTCCGTAAGCATAATACCCGCCGATGGCATTGATCTCTCCTCTGGCGTACTCTGCCATGCGCGTTACCTTTCCAAAGGATTCCCTTCCTCGAAGAGCAAGGTTTCTTCTTGAAATATCAAGACTGGAAAGAAGGAGATACGACGCGCTTGTTGTCTGGGTGAGATTAATAATCTGGCGCACATACTCCGCGTCCATATTTTCTCCGCAGAGAAGAATAGAGCTTTGTGTCAGGCTTCCTCCGGACTTGTGCATGGAAACAGCAGCCATATCCGCGCCTGCCGCGATTCCTGAGACGGGAAGTCCTTCTCCAAAATAAAGATGCGTTCCATGTGCCTCATCTGCAAGAACTTTCATGTTTCTCGCATGTGCCATCTCTGCTATCTTTTTTATATTGGAACAAATTCCATAATAAGTAGGGTTATTGACAAAAACGGCAACTGCATCCGGATTCTCATCCATTACCCGGCGCATTTCCTCCACTTCCACACCCATAGCAATCCCAATTTTCGGATTTACCTTTGCCTCCACATACACCGGAATTCCACCGCAGAGTACGAGAGCATTAATCACACTTTTATGTACATTTCTTGGAAGAATAATCTTATCTCCCGCCTTACAGACCGACAGAATCATGCTCTGCACAGAACTTGTCGTTCCGTTAACCATAAGAAAAGCATGTGCCGCCCCAAAAGCTTCTGCTGTCAATTCTTCCGCTTCCCGGATCACAGATACCGGATGTCCAAGATTATCCAGCGGTTTCATAGAATTCACATCAAGTCCCACACATTTCTCGCCCAGCAGATTTACAAGCTCCGGATTTCCTCTTCCCCTTTTGTGTCCCGGTACATCAAAAGGTACTACCCTTCTTTTTCGAAAACGCTCCAGCGCTTCATACACAGGCGCAGATTTCTGTTTTTCAAAATTCACTTTTTCTCCTCTCCGCGCAACAAAAAAAGCAAGCGGAACCATCCACTTGCTTTTATAACGACATTAGAAATTCTATTCTCTATGAATATTTCCAGAGTATTGTCTGTAAATTACCAGCTACTCTTATTGACCGTTTCACAAGATGACATGCTTACGCAATGATTATAAAGTAATCAACTTATAAAATTTGAGCTTTTAACTCAATCAATAATTCGCTTTGCAAAACATACTCTGTTTTACTCACTGAACACATTATAATTTGTCAATAAAACTTTGTCAATAAATTACCGGAATAATTTTTACCTCTTTTAAAAATTTTTCAAACTCCTGCTTCTGGCAAAGTTTTGTACCCTCCCGCAAAAGAGAGCCGCCCGCTGCCGCAACTGCAAAACGGAGCATCGTTTCCATATCTGCCTCCTGCTCAATCGCCATACACATCCCTGCCACAAGAGAGTCTCCCGCACCCTGAATTCCCTTCACAGAAACAGGAAGCGCCAGAGAAAATATGGCTTTTTCTTTTCCAACAAGAAAAGCTCCCCTTTTTCCCATAGAAATACATACATAAGATACCCCGGATTCTACAATGGATTCCGCAGCCTTTAATATCTCCTCATCTTTCTCAAACTTTCTTCCGAACAGTTCTTCCAGCTCCTCCATATTAGGCTTGATAAGATAAGGCTTTCCCTTAATTCCTTCTTTTAAAAGTTCGCCCGAAGCATCGAGAATTACCCGTATTCCTTTTTTCAGAGCCTTTTCTGTAAGTATCCTGTAAATGTCTGACGGCACTCCGGGAGGTACGCTTCCGCTCAATACAAGAACCGAAGCCTTTTCAAAAACCTCCTCTGCCTTTTCCGTGAGAAGTGAAAAGGCCTCCCCGGAAACAGTCATCCCTTTCTCATTCACTTCTGTAAGAATGCCTTTGGAAGCGTCAAAAATCTTGAGATTTACACGAAGTCCGCCCTCTGTTTCCACAAACTCACAGGGAATGGAACGGCTGTCTAAAAAGCCCTGCAGTTTCTCTTTGTCCTCTTTTGGACAAAATCCAAAACACATGGTTTCCTGCTCCAGATTTTTAAGAACTCCGCTTACGTTTATCCCTTTTCCGCATATATCTGTCTGTACCTTATCCGCCCGGTTCGTTTCTCCATAATGAAAAGAATCTACTGTAACCGTTCTGTCGATACAGGGATTTAAAGTCAATGTGGCAATCATATTTTTTCATCCTTCAAAAATCCAAAAGGCTCTTCCTCTTTTAAAAAGTGCATCAGCATATACGCACACATAATTGCAGCCTTTTCTTCTTTCAAAATCCTTCGTACCTCTTCTTTATCAGTAAGCACAATCTCAATTTCTTCAGAATCCTCCTGTGCTGCTTTACTAATCTCCCCATCTGCATATCCATAAACAGTGGCACAAGATTCATCCGTCATGCCAACTGTAGTAAAATACGGCTTCTCATACATTTCCGGTGCTTCAATCGGATGAAGAGTAAGACCTGTCTCCTCATAAAGTTCTCTTTTTGCCGCCTCATGGAAATCCTCCCCTTTTTCCACCAGACCTGCCGGAAATTCATAAATATAGTCATCAATCGCATATCTGTACTGGCGCACAAGAACAACCTTGTCTCTCTTCTCCCCGTAAAGGCTGTAGATGATCACTCCGTCCGGTGTATTTTTCTTTGTGCGAAGCTTTAGATTTTCTATCTCCTCAGCCCTTGACGCCACGTAATAAGATACCGGCGTATTATGCACACTTGTTGCATCCACAGCATATAAATTCAGATGTTTACAGTCTGTAAGCTTTTCTACTTTATTAATTTTCCCCATGTATGTCCGCCTTTCTTTCCTTTTTAATCTGCCCTTAAAATCACACGGAGCTTCTTATAAATAAAAAATACAATAACAGAAGTTAATGTGTATTTCACGAGATTAAAAGGCACAATAATTAATATAACAAATCCAAGAAGCCCGTTTACTCCGTTATTTACTGCACTGCCCATCTCAATAAAAGACTCAATAGGAACGCCAAATGCCTTTCCGTACGCCGGAAGCAGAATGTAAGCGTTCAGCACACAGGCAAGAATGGTCGTAATGACTGTTCCCGCTGCCATTCCCATAACCGCGTGTTTCCTGCTCTTTACATAGTGAAACCTGTAAATCAGCCCTGCCGGAACAATAAACGCGCAGCCCATAAGAAAATTCGCAATATCTCCCACACCTGCTGTCATCGTGCCTTTCGTCACAAGATGCACAAGGATCTTTACAAGCTCAATAAGCACTCCGGCGACAGGTCCCATTGCAAAGGTTCCCACAAGAACCGGAATTTCCGAGAAGTCAAGCTGGTAAAAAGAGGGAGCTAAAAATGGAAGGGGAAACTCAAAATTCATTAAAACCCCTGCTACTGCTCCCAGCATTGCCACCTGGGCAATGGTCCTTGTCCGCGTCCTGTCCATCGCATTCCCGCTTCTTAATACTTGTTCACTCATATTCATCTCTCCTTTTAGAAATTATTCTTTCGGCTGAATGTGCCGCAAAAAAGAAAATTTCTTATATCCCGTATCTGCAGATACAGGAAAGCCCCCGGAAACGAAACTCCGGGGGCACTGAGATTTTTAATGAAATTTAAATTCTTCTCTCATCCAGACTTTACTGTCGGTTTTGGAATTTCACCAAATCAGCCGCTTGCGCGGGTCGCGGACTATACCGCCGGTAGGGAATTCAGCGTTTCGCTGTCACCCAACCCCGAAGAAATTTTCTTTTTATATGCTCATTATAGTCGTATTCTTATAAAATTGCAACAGATAAATTATACCGCTGCCGTTCTCGTGAAATGAAATTCCAGCTTGCCATTCCTTCTTTGGAAGGATATAATAAAAATATAACTTTTCGTTCCACAGAGATTTCTGTGTACACACATTACAGGAGGTAACGTATATGGCAGTATTAGACGGTTGCGAATCAAAATACAGAACCCCGGTTCCGGAAGAGAGAACCTGTCCGAAATGCGGTAAAATTGTAGAAGTCTTCACTGTAAGAGGCCGTATTATGGAAGATGCCAAATGTCCTTGCGGCTATGTTTTTTCAGCAGAAGAACCAGATACCCTTGTTGTGGAGAAAAAAGAAGAAGAATAAAAACTTCCCCCGGAAAAGATATGCACTGCTTTGTGCTATCCTCTCCGGGGGACTTTTTTATCTCTCGTTGTCTTTCTGATATACGTGAACGTCAAGCTGATTATATGGAATTTCAATTCCATTTGCATCAAACTCTTCTTTTATTCTCTCATTTAACCGCCATCTTGCGGGCCAGTAACTGTCTGTAGGAACCCATACACGAAAGCCCATAATAACAGAACTGTCGCCAAGGCTGTCCACAAACACTACCATACCTTCATCTTCTTTTGTATCCGGATCTTCTTTTAAAAGTCTTTCCAGAATCTCTTTTGTTTTGTGCATATCTGACTGATAGGAAATTCCTACCTTTATCTCAAGCTTTCTCTGATCTCTTGCTGTCACATTTGTGATAATACTATTTGAAAGAGTTCCATTTGGAATCACTACATGCTTATTATCAATGGAAAGCAAAGTCGTATAACAGATTTCAATTTTTATAACCGTTCCCTCGCAGCCAATCTGTCCGCTCTGCACAATATAATCGCCTACCTGGAATGGTTTAAAAAGAAGAATCATCATTCCGCCTGCTATATTTGCAAGACCGCCCTGCAGCGCCAGACCGATTGTTACTCCTGCTGTTCCAAGAAGGGCTGCAACAGAAGATTCCTTCACTCCAAAGTAGGTGGCAATATTAAAAATAAGAAGAGCATATAGCACAAACTTTGACAGAGAACAGGCAAACTGCACTACTCCCTCATCAATATTTGCCCTGCCAAGAGAACGCTTCATCACCTTTAAAAGCCACCGTATGATTTTTCCGCCCAGCCAGAATACAAGAAGGGTTATGACAATGCGAAGGCAAAAACCGGTAACAGCCGGGAGCTTGTCTTCTATATATTGCTGGAATTTATTAATATCCGTGCTGATTTCCTGAACCTGGGTTTCCATGATTTCTCCTTTTTAATAATAAAATTTTCTCATTACTGTACAGATTACAATTACCTGTACAATGAAAATCAGCGGAACCGAAATATAAAATTTCGGTTTTCTGATTTTATGGTGAAATTTTCTCATTCCAAACCATGCTCCAAAAGAGCCGCCCACAACTGCCAGAAGAAGCAGAATGCTTTCTGAAATTCTCCACTGTCCCTTTTTTGCTTTTTCCTTATCAATACCGTAAATAATAAATGTCAAAATATTGATTATAATAAGATAGTACAGAAAATATTCAAGCATTTTATTTTATTCCCTTCATGGAAAGGCTGATTCTCTTTTTCTTCATGTCTACGCCAATGACGCGCACATCTACAACATCGCCAACGCTTACTGCCTCCAGCGGGTGTTTAATATATCTCTCGCAGATTTCAGAGATATGAACAAGTCCGTCCTGATGTACTCCGATATCTACAAATGCGCCAAAATCAATTACATTTCTTACAGTTCCTTTTAAAATCATTCCCTCTTTTAAGTCTTTCATGTCAAGGACGTCTGTACGAAGAATCGGTTTTGGCATCTCGTCACGAGGGTCGCGGGCAGGTTTTTCCAGTTCTTTTACAATATCCTGAAGAGTCAGCTCTCCCAATCCAAGCTCCTGTGCCATTTTTTTATAGTCTTTGATTTTACGGGAAAGACCTGCAAGTTTTCCCCCGGAAATATCCTCTGTTGTATAACCGAGACGCTCCAGAAGTGCAGATGCCGCCTCATAGCTTTCCGGGTGAACGCTTGTTGCATCAAGAGGATTTTTTCCGTCTGCAATACGCATAAATCCGGCGCACTGCTCAAATGCCTTCGGACCAAGCTTTGCTACCTTTAAAAGCTCTTTTCTGCTTGTAAATCTTCCGTTTTCTTCACGATACGCCACGATATTTTTTGCAATTGCTTTAGAAATACCGGAAATGTACTCAAGAAGAGAAGCAGAAGCGGTATTTAAGTCAACACCGACTTTATTTACACAATCCTCTACAACACCACCAAGAGCTTCTCCAAGCTTTTTCTGATTCATATCGTGCTGATACTGTCCTACACCGATGGATTTCGGGTCAATTTTTACAAGCTCTGCAAGCGGGTCCTGCACACGTCTCGCAATAGATGCCGCACTTCTCTGTCCTACATCAAAATTCGGAAATTCCTCTGTTGCCAGCTTACTTGCAGAATAAACGGAAGCTCCTGCCTCATTTGTAATTACATACTGGACTTTCTCCGGAATCTCTTTGAAAAGCTCTACAATTACCTGCTCAGATTCTCTTGATGCCGTTCCGTTTCCAAGAGAAAAAAGTGTGATATTATATTTTTCAATCAGTTTTTTCAGCGTCTCTTTCGCTGCCTTGATTTTTGCATCTGTTGTAGGCGCTGTCGGATAAATTACCGTAGTATCCAGAACCTTGCCTGTTGCGTCCACAACTGCAAGCTTACAGCCTGTACGGAACGCCGGATCCCAGCCAAGTACAACCTGTCCGGAAATTGGCGGCTGCATAAGAAGCTGTTCCAGATTTTTTCCAAACACGCTGATTGCGCCGTCTTCTGCCTTTTCTGTTAGATCGCTTCTGATCTCACGCTCAATAGCAGGACCAATCAGACGCTTATAACTGTCCTCCACAACTGCTTTTAAAACAGGAGTTGTATTTGGATTATCGCGGACAATCACCTTATGCTCCAGATAACGGAGAATCTCTTCCTCAGGAGCGGAAATTTTTACTGTGAGAATCTTTTCTTTTTCCCCGCGGTTAAGAGCCAGAACACGATGACCTGCCAGTTTTTTCACCGGTTCCTCAAACTCATAGTACATCTCATAAACGGACTGTGCTTCTTTATCCTTTGCCGCTGAGACAACCGTTCCTTTTTTTGCAGTAAGATTTCGAATGTAAATACGGTAATCCGCTTCATCGGAAACACGCTCTGCCAGAATATCCATTGCACCGTTAATCGCTTCCTGGGCTGTGCGTACTTCTTTTTCCTCAGAAATAAATGCCTCTGCTTCCTGCTCCGGCGTCTTATCTGTCATCTGCAGAGAAAAAATATTTGCAAGAGGCTCCAGACCTTTTTCCTTTGCAATAATCGCACGTGTACGGCGTTTCGGACGGTACGGGCGGTATAAATCCTCCACTACCACAAGCGTCTGTGCTTCCTGGATCTGTTTTTTCAGTTCTTCTGTAAGCTTGCCCTGGTCAGCAATGCTTCCCATTACCTGCGCTTTTTTATCTTCCAGATTGCGAAGATACGTAAGACGCTCATGAAGAGAACGAAGCTGCTCGTCATTTAAAGCGCCTGTTGCTTCTTTTCTATATCGGGAAATAAAAGGAATGGTATTGCCCTCGTCAATTAACTTGACTGCTGCCTCCACCTGCCATTTTTCTACATGAAGTTCCTGTGTAATTACCTGAATAATATCCATATATTTCTGTCTCCTCTACCTGTTTTCACAGAGTTTTTATCTAATATACCTTAACAACGGAAAAAGAATTTGTCAAGAAAAAGAAGCCGTCGCATAAGCAACAGCTTCCATATAGATTACTATCTCAAAATATTCCAATATACTATCACATAAAAACCAGCACTAAGAAGTCCCAAAACCCGGGTATTTTCCAGTAAAACGTTTCTTTTTTCATATACATACCTTATTCTGTTGCTGAAGAAGTATCTGTTTCCTCTGTAGATTTTGTTTCTTCCGTAGTACCAGCTTCCTCTTCCGAAACTTCTGCTTCTTCTGCAGTTTCTGCTGTCTCCGCCTCAAAATCTTCCGGAAGAGTTCCTGATTCTTTCATAACCTGTATCGTAGCTTCCCTGCCAACTGCCCCAACTGCAAGACTGTACATTCTTCCACCGGAAGGCTCATACATACACTGAATACTAAGAGCCGTCTTTACATCTCCGTCCTTTATTTCCTGCCACTGATACCCCTTAAATGCGTCTCCATACTCCTGTTCTTTGTCTGTTACTTCATCCGGCTCTCCATATAATTCTGTAAACTGCTCCAGGACGTAGTCAGAAAGTTCTGTCAAATCCCCATCGTATTTATCCTTATTATTGGAATCTGTACCAAACCGGAAGGAAATATCAGTTACCCCGTCATTCAAAAGTCCCAGACCAATATACCCGGATTCTCCCCGAAACTCTGCCGGAGCAACGAAAGAACCCATTTTTGTATTCATTCCTTCCATCATTGGTTCAAGAGATACACCCAGAGTCTCCTCTGCTTCTTCCAGAGAAGCAAGCCACGGGATTCCTTTGTAACGATACTCTCCATCTGTACAGAAAGCTGTTAAGTCTAAATCTACAGTTTCTTCTTCCCCTGTACTTTCAGATGCTTCTTTTTCTGCAGATTCTTCCGCTTCTGCTACATTTTCTGTCTCCTCTGCTGCAAACACCATACTTGTGCCGCTCATGCAGATGCTTGCTCCCATCAAAAGGGAGAGACATATGCGGGATACACTCTTCTTTTTCATTTTCCACGCCTCCTTTGCTCTGGCAAATATGCCGAAATAAATAGTAATATTTCATGTGTTCTAAGTTTTTTAATTATATCATAACGCATTACAAATATCAATATTATTATCTGAATTTTTATAGTTTTTTTGATATGATTCTAAATTTTATTATTCCATTTTCAGGGTGTCAAATATTTTTAATCTCATTTAAGTTTCCACCATCAATTTCATATACTCTGTCACAAAGAACTGAAATATCTTCTTTATTGTGACTTGCCATCAGTATAGCTTTTCCTTCTTCTTTTAATTTCAGAAAAAGGCTTCGCATTTCTTCTACGCCCCGTTTATCCAGTCCATTCATCGGTTCATCTAAAATCAAAATTGGTGGATTTTCCATAATTGCCTGAGCAATGGCAAGTCTCTGGCGCATTCCCAGAGAATAATGTCCCACGGATTTTCGGTTATTCGGCTCCAGCCCGACTTTTCTCATGATTTCTTCCAGGTATTTCCTGTTACTCTTATTTCTAATGCCATAGAGAAACTCCAGATTTTTCATTCCGCTTTTGTTTCGAAGAAAGGCAGGTTCTTCAATGATAATCCCCGCATTTCCGCAAATATTCTTTTCACCATCTGAAAGACGGATATAAATTTCCCCACTGTCCGGCTTCAGGAATCCGCAGATACATTTAAAAAGCACACTTTTCCCACAGCCATTGTAACCTACAAATCCTATGATTTCTCCTTCTTTACAGGAAAAACTTACCTTGTTTAAAATGCTTCTGCCGGAAAAAGTTTTTGATAAATCTTCTACCCTTATTATATCTGTTCTCATTCTTCTTCCCCATTCCATTGAAAATAATTTCTTTTTATCCCCAACAATGCCAGGAAAACCGCCAGCGCAAGATAGACTGCCAGCATTCCCCAAATCCACAGCACAGGCGGCATTTCCGCATATGTCATATTTTCTGTGTAAAACAATCCGGTTTGCAGCCATGAAACAGGCGAAAATAAATTTATCATAAGATGTCGTGATAGGTTCCATGAATTTGTCACAAAAGGAACGATCGCCAGTATCCCTGTAAAAATAAGGGCTGCCATGCGGTTAAACAGCAGCCCTATGGCAAGAATCAAAAAACCAATCAAAATAAATACAAAACTGTCCAGCATAAAAGCCAAAAGTCCCGCCTGCCATGCCTCCATACTTTGCATAAAGGAAGGTTTCAGTACAAATGTTACATTCAACTGGGAAGCGGCATTCGTAACAGCCAGTGTTTTCATCATTCTTCCCCAGGATAATGTCCAGTCCATATGCGGCAGCATACGAATCCAGCCTGTAAAAAACAAAACCGCTGTAAAAGAAAAACCGCTCAGAATAATACTTCCAAGCTGCGATAACAACCATTTATATTTCCCCTGCCGTATCATCTGATACATACCGTTCCTGTTTAAATACGGGGCATTTGAAAAAAGATAAACTGCGGAAAGTCCTATTGCTCCGCACATAAAATGATTCGTCATAACATTTAGAAAATACCAGAAAGAGCAGGGGTAATCCAGAACCTTACAGGCGTAATCTATTTCTGCATAAAAAGAATCAAAGGCAATCCATAAAATGACAAATAAAACCAGATTTCTTTTTGTATAAAAACGATTCACATAAAGATTCCAGATATATTTACCCATTTTCAGCCCTCCTTTTAAATTTCCGACATATAAGCCAGGACAGCAGCAAACACAGAAAAAGTCCCGATACAGCTCCTGCAGATAAAGAAATTCTCTCATTTCCCCACGCATTATAGTTAATAAGAAAAATGTGATCCGGATCAAACTTTACCCAATCGTCATTCCATAAATGCGACACTCTCCTGAGAAGATGATGGAGCATAACCGGAAACGCCAGTACAAGAAGCCTGTTTGCTGTATAAAAAGAAATAAAAGCTGAGAAAAGTGCCAGAACAGCAGCCCAGATTCCCTGCCATATTCCATGAATCAGCACATAAATAAGATAATGCCCTTCTTTCAGCAGTCCGGAAAAACAGCCAAGCTCCATAAGAAGTTCCACTTCCCCAAGATCAAAAGGCGCTTCCCAGGGATAAAAAAGACGCATTCCCACAACAAATAAAAAGCGTCCTGCTGCCATAGTAAAGATTGCCGAAAAAATAATCACGATACACTTTGACATGGCATATCTCGCCTGTTTTCCCCGTATTACTCCATACTTATAATATCCCTGCTCCATATCTTCACAAAAACTCTGCCCATAAGCAAAAGTTGTAAAAATATATGCCAGAACCATAGCATTGCTTGACCACGCAACATTAAAGCTTCTCAAAACAGAAACCCTCGGTTCTATAAACTGCTGCGGAATCAAAATATGAACGGCACAGACGCCAAGAACTGCAAGAATCATCTGCGCTGAAAAAAAGAATCTGTAAAAATCCATTTTCAGATAGTGCGATTTCATCGTATAATCTCTTCTCCTGTCACTGCATTTACAATCATGGTAAAGGGATATACTCCTTCCTCATTTGTCTCGATAACATCAATAATCCACGCCGGAGTTACTTTATAGTCTTTGCCTTTCTGCGGCACAAACTGGCACAGAACAGCTTTTGACACTTCATACCTACTCTCTGTCAAAAGCTCGTTATTCCGCTCTGCCACCACTTCTGCAATTTTCTCAAAAGGTAAAAGGTAATTACGTTCCTCCCCCTCCTGGAAATCAAAATAATAATCTATATATATTTCTTCTGCTCCTCTTCGAGAGCAGAGAAAACGCAGGGGCGTATCAATATCTGTATTATCAAGGTATACATATTGAGAATAAACAGGAAGCCCCTGTAAGTTCTGGCGCATAAAAAAATACCAGCTGTCATCTTCTTCCGTCCATTCTCCTTTATAAGCCGTCCCATCATTTTCTCCGTTCTGAGACAGCCAGTATTCTTTCTCTTCTGAAAAAATATGAGGAAGGGCGATACTTCTTCGTTCTCCCTCTATTTCATATCCTATAGCAGATAATTCCTCTTCCACTATTTTCCACGCTTTATCTTCTGAAAACCCGGGAACTTCTCTCGCTTCCCTATATTCCTCCGGAAGATTCCCATTATCATCATACAAAAGAACCCCATTGAAGAAATACCCGTTTCCGGTAGTAAACTGAATGCCGTCAGTAACACTAAAGCTTGTCCCCTCTTCTGTCAAAATATGGTAATAAGGCGGATCTCCTTTTTTCTCCGGCGGATCATCAAATTTTTCTTTTACCGTCTGCCCCTGAATTTTCTCCTCGAAATGCTTTTTTACCTTATCCATGTTCAAAATCTTTTTTCTGGCAGTTGTCTTCATCAGCATATCCTGATTGAACTCTTCCGGAATAACTAACTGCGTATGGAATGTTACACGTTCTATTTCTTTCTCATATGTGGAAGGAAACTCTACATTTTCCTTTGGAACAACATCAGCAGAAGATACGCCGCACCCCGAAAACAACGATACCGCCAGTAATAAAACTGAAAAAACATTTATCTTTCTTCTCACAGGCATTCCTCCTTTATTGTATATTCCATTTAAGTAGTGCACTTTTTCCGGGAATTCAGAGCACCTAAAT
>URMH01000042.1 GCA_900549015.1 uncultured Blautia sp. | reverse complement strand
AGGAAATCTTACACTTGGAAATTATCTGGGAGCGCTGAAAAACTGGGTTACTTTAAGCGATGAATATGAATGCTTTTACAGCGTGGTAGATATGCACTCCATTACAGTGCGCCAGAATCCTGCAGAGCTTCGAAAAAGAGCGAGAAATCTTCTTACTCTTTATATTGCGGCAGGTCTTGATCCTAAGAAAAACTGTATTTATTATCAGTCCCATGTTTCCGGACATGCGGAGCTTGCATGGATTTTAAACTGCTTTACTTACATGGGTGAGTTAAACCGCATGACACAGTTTAAGGATAAGTCTGCAAAACATGCAGATAACATTAATGCAGGTCTTTTTACATACCCGGTTCTTATGGCAGCAGATATTCTTCTGTACCAGGCGGACGTAGTTCCTGTGGGAATTGACCAGATGCAGCACCTTGAGCTCACAAGAAATATTGCGGAGCGTTTCAATAACATTTACGGGGACGTATTTACCGTTCCGGAGGCTTATATCGGAAAAGTAGGCGCGAAGATTATGAGTCTTCAGGAACCTTCAAAAAAAATGTCCAAATCCGATGAAAATCTAAACGGAAGTATTTACCTTATGGACGACCCGTATACAATCATGCGTAAGTGTAAACGTGCAGTAACAGATTCAGAAGGCTGTATCCGTTACTGTGATGAACAGCCGGGCATTAAGAATCTGATTGATATTTACAGCGCATGTACAGGAAAAACTCCGGCAGAAGTTGTAAAGGAATTTGAAGGCAAAGGCTACGGAGAGTTAAAACCTGCAGTAGGAGAGGCTGTGATCAGCGTATTAAAGCCTCTTCAGGACGAGTTCGAAAGACTTTCCAAAGACAAGGCTTATATTGATTCCATTATCAAAGAAAATGCAGAAAAAGCAAATTATTATGCAACAAAAACACTTCGTAAGGTTCAGAGAAAAGTTGGTTTTCCGGATCGCATTCGATAAGCTGGAGGTTATAAATGAGACATAAATTATTGACAGTATTATGTGTGACAGCAGTGAGCGCTTCTCTTTTAGGCGGCTGCGGCAGTGAGAAAAAGGCAGAAGAAAAGGAAACAGCCGGAGAAGTACAGGGCAACGAGTTAAGCGATGGCGCAGATGAGGAAACAGAGGAAGAAACGAAGACAGAGGAGGCTTCTTCTGAGGAGAAGAGTCCGGAGGATTCTTCAAAAGCGGAGGGAGTTACGCTTGATGTTTCCAAGCCTTTAAGCGGAACGCACCATGCAGAGATGATCTTGAAGGATTACGGAACCATAAAAATGGAACTGGACGCAGATACTGCACCGCTTACAGTGACAAACTTTGTAAAGCTTGTCCAGGAAGATTTTTATGACGGGCTTACCTTCCACCGCATTGTCAACGACTTTATGATGCAGGGAGGCGATCCGGAAGGAAACGGAACCGGCGGAGCAGAGGAGACAATAAAGGGAGAATTTTCCAACAATGGAGTAGAAAACGACATTTCCCATACAAAAGGTGTTGTTTCTATGGCGCGTTCCTCTGATTATGACAGCGCCAGTTCTCAGTTCTTTATTGTCCAGGCAGACAGCACCTATCTCGACGGAGATTATGCTGCCTTTGGCCATGTGACAGAGGGAATGGATATTGTAGATGAAATCTGCAAAAACGCGAAGCCGATCAACAGCAGCGGTCTTGTAGATACACCGGAGCAGCCGGTAATTGAAGATATTGTAATTGTAGATTAAAGCCGTATGATCATCACCGGAACAGGCGGGTGATTCGGGCGGTTATAATATTCTGTCTTAATGACAAGAAATTTACGGGGATTCAGGTTTTGAAGCCATGCAAGTACAGCATCGCGCTCATCGAAGCCGGAATCCCCGCCGCTGTATATGCAGAGGGAAAGAAGACCGCCTTTTTTCAGAAGAGAAAGGGCTTTTGTGAGCGCGGGAATGCTCGTTTCTTTTTTGGTTGCCAGATTATGATCGCCGCCCGGCAGGTATCCGAGATTAAATACGATGCAGCTTGCAGGAGTGTTTGTTGCATACTGGTCCATATGCTCGTGGGAATCCAGGATCAGGGTGTAGTTTTCAGGCGCCTGTTCTTTTTTTAGGAGCGCTTCTGTACTGGTAAGCGCCTGTTTCTGAATGTCGAAAGATAAGACGCGTCCGGAAGAACCGCAGAGCCGGCTTAACAAAAGAGTATCGTTTCCGTTTCCCATAGTGGCATCTATGCAGAAATCGCCCTCCTGTACCTGTTCCTTTATAAAATGGGCGCACCATTCTGTAATCTGATAGTTTTTCATAAAAAATTCCTTTCTTTAAATATGTGATTTTGGTAATCCATACATTTTTATTATTATATTCCTACATAGACAGCAGGGCAATAAGATTTTTTGCAGATACAATATGTACAAAAATCAATACAATAGGAAAGTTTATTGGATTTTAAAAAGAAATGTTCTATAATAAATACATAAAGGCAGAAGAAAATCGAAAAACAGCGAGGTGTACATAGTATGTTTCAGGGAAAAACAGTCCTTCTCTGTGTGACAGGAAGTATTGCGGCGTACAAGATTGCTTCTCTTGCCAGCGCACTGAAAAAGCGCCATGCAGAGGTGCATGTTCTTATGACGGAAAACGCCACAAATTTTATAAACCCGATCACATTTGAATCTCTTACAGGAACAAAATGTCTTGTAGATACCTTTGACCGGAATTTTCAGTTTCAGGTGGAGCACGTTTCCATTGCAAAAAAGGCGGACGTGGTTCTTATCGCCCCGGCAAGCGCCAACGTGATCGGCAAGCTGGCTCACGGGATTGCGGACGATATGCTGACAACAACGGTGATGGCGTGTAAATGTAAAAAAATCATTTCTCCTGCCATGAATACCAATATGTTTGAAAATCCCATCGTGCAGGATAATTTAAAAATCCTTGCTCATTACGGATTTGAGGTGATCGCCCCGGCAGAAGGGTATCTTGCCTGCGGCGACACAGGAGCGGGAAAAATGCCGGAACCGGAGACGCTTCTTTCTTATATTGAAAAGGAGATTGCCTGTCCCAAGGATATGCAGGGAAAGAAGGTTCTTGTGACGGCAGGTCCTACCCAGGAAAAAATAGATCCGGTCCGGTATATTACAAATCACTCTTCCGGAAAAATGGGATATGCCATAGCAAAAAACGCCATGCTTCGAGGCGCGGAGGTCACGCTTGTAAGCGGACCGGTATCCATCGCACCGCCTTCTTTTGTAAAAGTGGTTCCTGTGACAACAGCAGGGGAGATGTTTGAGGCAGTGACTTCTGTAAGTGAAGAGCAGGATATTATTATAAAGGCAGCGGCAGTGGCAGATTATCGCCCAAAAGAAGTGAGCAGAGAAAAAATAAAAAAGAAAGACGGACAGATGTCCATTGAACTGGAACGGACAGAGGATATTTTAAAATACTTAGGAGAACATAAACGTCAGAATCAGTTTTTATGCGGGTTTTCTATGGAAACCCAAAATATGATTGGTAATTCCAGAGCAAAGCTTGAGAAAAAGAACCTGGATATGGTGGCAGCCAACAATTTAAAGGTGGAAGGCGCCGGATTTCAGGGAGATACCAATGTTTTGACTCTGATTACACAGGAGGAGGAAGTATCACTCCCGCTTATGAGCAAGGAAGATGCAGCCGCAAAACTCCTGGATAAAATTCTTTCACTTATGTAACTCATAAACCCAGCACCGTATTGTATCCCGAAAAGGGAACGATAACAAGGAGGAACAAAAATGAAAACTTCAAAAAAAGATACCCGTTGGCTGGTCAGTGTTGCACTTATGGCAGCGATTGTGATCCTTCTGGCAAATACGCCCCTTGGCATGATCCAACTGCCGATTATTAAGGCGACAACTGTCCATATCCCTGTAATCATCGGAGCCATTATTTTAGGGCCGGCTGCAGGAGCGATTTTGGGAGGAATCTTCGGTCTCTGTTCTATGATCAGCAATACAACAGCGCCGACTCTGCTCTCTTTTGCGTTTTCCCCGTTTTTAAGCAGCGATGTACCGGGGATTTTCAAGGCGTTATGGATTTCCATCGGCTGCCGTATTTTAATCGGCGTAGTATCCGGGTGGCTTTGGATCGCATTGAAAAAACTGAAAGTAAATTCCATGGCTGCACTGCCTCTTGTGGGATTTATAGGCTCTATGACAAATACGGTTCTCGTTATGGGAAGTATTTATCTTCTTCTTGCAAATCAGTATGCAGCGGCAAAAGGTGTAGCTGCAAACGCCGTCTGGGGGCTGATCATGGGAACCATTACAGCGTCCGGAATTCCGGAAGCAATTGCAGGAGCCGTTCTGGTAGGTGTTCTCGGAAAGGTACTTTTATCTTTTGTGCACAGGCAGCTCGCAGTAGCGTGACAGAAAAATTAAGAAATAACAGGACAGGAATAATTTATGATTTTAGCGATTGATATAGGAAACACAAACATAGTAGTAGGCTGTATTGACAGAGAAAAAACTTATTTTATAGAACGGATTTCCACAGTGAGAACGAAAACTGAGCTGGAATACGCAGTAGATATTAAAACCATTCTCGATATTTACCATATTAAAAAAGCAGAGCTGGAGGGCTGTCTCATTTCTTCTGTTGTGCCGCAGATTACAAATATTGTGCGTCTGGCAGCAGAAAAAATCCTGAAAAAAGAAGTGCTCGTACTGGGGCCGGGAGTGAAGACAGGATTAAATATCCTTATGGATAATCCGGGGCAGCTTGGCGCTGACCTTGTGGCAGATGCCGCTGCCGGCATCACCCATTATCCGGTTCCTCTTATTATCATTGATATGGGAACGGCAACGACTATTTCTGTAGTTGATGAGAAAAAACGCTACATAGGCGGCATGATCATGCCGGGGATCCAGGTATCTCTTGACGCCCTTACTGCCCGCGCCTCTCAGCTAAGCGGAATTGGCATTGAAGAGCCAAGGCGGATCATCGGAAAAAACACGGTAGAATGTATGAAAAGCGGCGTGCTTTACAGCAATGCCGGAGCCATCGATGGCTGCATTGAGCGGATTGAAGACGAGCTGGGACAGAAGGCGACAGTAGTTGCTACAGGGGGTCTTGCGAAAAAAATCATTCCCTATTGCAGGGAAAAAATCATTCTGGATGAGGATCTTCTTTTAAAAGGACTTTTTGTGATTTATGAAAAGAACAGAAAGGGTGGTGGAAGCCATGAAGAAACAGAGCAAAAAAGATAAGGAGCCGGTTCTTTTAATTACCGTATCCAGCAATTATCAGCTTGGACTTGTACAGAGCATTCTGGAGGAACATCACATTCCATGTCTTGCTCAGGACAGAGCGAGCGGCGGATATATGCGGGTTTATGCAGGCGGTTCTATTTTTGGAACTGATATTTATGTGGCTCCTGAAAATCTGGAAGAGGCAAGAGAGCTTCTTGATGTTCTCGTGCTCGACAATATGGAAGAGGTACCCGAAGACGAGCTTACAAAAGAAGCTATGGAAGCAGGAAGCCCGGAGGAGTAAATATGCGCGTGTTAATAACCGGTTTTGACCCTTTTGGAGGTGAAAAAGTAAATCCTGCCTACGAGGCAGTGAAACTTCTGCCTGACAGGATTGCAGATGCGGAAATAAGAAAAGTGGAAATTCCGACTTCTTTTTCCGGAAGTGTAAAGGCAGTCAAAAGAGAAATTGATGAATTTGCACCGGATATTGTGATCAATGTAGGACAGGCAGGGGGACGCGCCGGCATTACGGTAGAAAAAGTTGCCATTAATTTAAAAGATGCCGGGATTCCGGATAACGACGGAGAAATGCCGTCTGACCAGCCGGTGCAGGAGAAGGGAGCTGACGCTTATTTTTCCACGCTTCCCGTAAAAAGAATGGTGGAACATATAAAAGCGCATGGGATTCCCTGCAGCGTATCCTACTCTGCCGGTACTTATGTATGTAATTGTATTATGTACCAGATGCTTTATATGGCAGCAACAGAAAAAAGAAAGATGCAGGCAGGATTTATCCATGTTCCCTTTTCTTCAGAGCAGGCTGTTTTAAAAGGAGCGGCAGCGCCTTTTATGCCAGTGGAAATGACGGCAAGGGCGCTTTTGTATGCTGTGGAAGCCGCGGTAAATACTATGCGTGAAACGCAAGGACAAAATCATCAGGAACAGGAGCGGTAAAAGTAAGAGGTTTTCCTGTGATGGGGTGAGAAAAATCAAGCTGGTAGGAGTGAAGCGCCTGCCGGCTTATTTTTTCGTAATGGGGATTGTAAAGGTAATCTCCGGGAATAGGAAAGCCGAGGTACTTTAAATGTACGCGTATCTGGTGCGTCCGCCCTGTTTCCAGATGAAGCTCCAGAAGGGAAAGATCATTGGAAAAGGCAAGGCGTTCAAAGTGCGTGACAGCACGTTCTCCTCTTTCGAAGTCCACAGTTCTTGTGATCACAGAATTTGCTTCTCGTGCAATGGGAGCAGATACAGTGCCTTTTTCCGGAGTCATCCCTTCCGAAAGGGCAAGGTAGGTGCGCCGGATCTGGCGATTCTGCATCTGATTTCCGAGAAGCGCGGCGCTTAAGGAATTTTTTGCAAGAATCAGAGCGCCTGTTGTATCCCGGTCAAGGCGGTTGATGCAGCGGTATACAAAAGGCTGATCTTTTTGCTGAAAATACCAGGCGGCTGCATTTGCAAGCGTATTTTCATAATTTCCCTGAGAGGGATGTATAGGCGTATTTGCCGGTTTATTTACAATCAGAATATCCTCGTCCTCATATAAAATGGAGAGAGGAATCTCAGAAGGTACGATATGAGGAGAGGTTTCTGTTTCCGGAATGCGGATACGGAGGAAATCTCCCTCTTTTAATTTTGTACGTCCGAAAGCCTTTTCTCTATTTAAGAGAATGGCGTCTGATATGGTTTTCATGGAGGAGAGGATATTTTTGGAAAAGCCTTTTTCCCGTAAAAAAGAAAGGATTTCTTTTCCTTCTTCCCGGTTTGTGATCGTATAATGTAAAATTCGTTCCATAGTGTTCTCTTTTCATTTTTGTTGTTTCAATTCCGTTCAAGCATAACAGTTTTTTTGTGAAATAACAAGATGGATTAAATTGACTTTTTCTATATATGATTATATAATAAAAGTCGAATTACAAAAAAGGGAAAGCATTTTCGGGAAGCGGGTGGAAGTCCTGCACAAGTCCGTTACTGTAAAAGTCAGATACCGGATGCTTTTTTTCAGAAAGGGAATTTTCTGCGGCAACCGGAAGATTTTCTTATATTTCGCTGAATCAAAACAGAGACAGAGGAAAGGGGTTTGTTGTCAGACAGATTCCTTTTTTTTATGCTATAGGAAGCGGGCGTCTTTGTTATGTCCCGTTTATAAAGGAGCAGTATGGGCAATAGTGGATTGGAAAATTATTATGTGATCCGGGGGCAGAAAAAACTGCGTTTCGGCTACACAACAGGCTCCTGCGCAGCGGCAGCCTGCAGGGGCGCAGTGGAAATGCTCCTGGGAAAAAAAGAAGTAAAAGAAGTAAGGCTTATGACGCCGAAAGGGATTTCCCTTCTTCTCACCCTGGAAGAGATTAAAAGAGAAGAAACGTGGGCAAGCTGCGGCGTGAGAAAAGACGGAGGCGACGATCCGGATACGACCCACGGTCTTTTGATCTGCGCCAGAGCAGAAAAAACAGAAGAACCGGGAATTGTGCTTGATGGAGGAAGGGGAGTGGGTCGGGTGACAAAACCAGGTCTTTCCCAGAAAATCGGGGAGGCTGCTATCAATCCCGTTCCCCGTTCTATGATTCTTTCTCAGGCTGAGGAGGCAGCTCTTTTTTACCATTATAAGGGCGGTCTTAAAATCACCATTTATGTGCCGGAGGGAGAAGAGGCTGCTTTAAAGACTTTTAATCCACGACTTGGTATTGTAGGAGGAATTTCCATTTTGGGAACAACGGGGATCGTGGAACCCATGAGTGAAAAAGCTCTTATTGAAAGCATTCGTGTGGAGATGCGTCAGCACTGTGCCCAGGGTGAAAAGTATCTTCTTGTAACACCGGGAAATTACGGGGCGGAGTATGTAAGAGAGAAAGCAGACCTTCCCTTCGAGAGAAATATGAAATGCAGCAATTACGTAGGCGAAACCATTGATATGGCAGTGGATATGGGTGTGAAGGGCATTCTTTTTGTGGCGCATATCGGAAAATTTGTGAAGGTTGCAGCCGGGATCATGAATACGCATTCGCACAGCGCAGACGGCAGAATGGAAGTTCTTGCCGCAAACGGGATCCGGGCTGGCGCGCCCCTTTCCTGTGCAAGAGAAATCCTGAATGCAGGCACAACGGACGAGGCACTGTCCATACTAAAGGAATACGGATATTTGGAAAAAACAATGAAAGAAATTATGGAGCGCATTCAGTTTTATCTGAATCACCGTTCCTACGAACAGATTCTTCTGGGGGCTGTTGTCTTCTCCAACGAGCACGGGTATCTGGGACAGACGAAAGACGCAGAAGAGCTGATAAAACGAATCAGAGAACAGTAGATGGAGGTTATTATGAAAGGTACATTATACGGAATCGGAGTGGGTCCGGGGGATCCGGAGCTTCTCACTTTAAAAGCGCTCCGCCTGGTAAAAGAGGCAGATGTGATCGCGCTTCCAGGGGAGGAACCAAAGGAAACAGTAGCATATAAAATTGTGGAAGGAGCGTATAAGGAGCTTTCAGAAAAAGTTCTTCTTCCGGTTCCCATGCCTATGACAAAGGATCCGGAGCTTCTTGAAAAATACCACAGCGAAGGAACGGCTCTTGTAAAAAAAGAGCTGGACGAGGGAAAGAATGTGGCATTTTTAACGCTTGGAGATCCGACTGTATATTCCACTTATATTTACGTACATAAACGGATCAAAGAGATGGGGTATCCTACGGAGATAATAAGCGGAATTACTTCCTTTTGTGCCGTTTCCGCAAAGCTTAATACAGGTCTTGTAGAGAAGGCGCAGATGCTTCATGTGATCCCTGCTTCCTACCAGGTGGAGGAGGCGTTAAAGCTTCCCGGAACAAAGGTATTTATGAAGGCGGGAAAGAAAATGAAGACAGTAAAAGAGGCAATCCTCTCCTCCGGTTCCCAGGGAATGATGGTGGAAAACTGCGGAATGCCGGAAGAGAAAATATATAAAAGCGTAGAGGAAATTCCGGACAACGCCGGATATTATTCACTGATTATTGTAGAGGAAGGAGAATAAAATTATGGTACATTTTGTGGGAGCAGGTCCGGGAGCGCCGGATTTAATTACAATCAGAGGAAAACAGTATCTTGAGGAGGCTGACGTAATTATTTACGCCGGTTCTCTTGTAAATCCAAAGCTTCTGGAGTATTCAAAAGACATCTGCACTATTTATAACAGTGCGAAAATGACCCTTGAGGAAGTAATCTCCGTAATGGAAAAAGCGGAGGCAGAGGGAAAGACAACCGTTCGTCTTCACACAGGAGATCCCTGTATTTACGGGGCGATCCGGGAGCAGATGGATATTCTGGACGAAAAAGGGATTTTCTATGATTCCTGTCCGGGAGTCAGCTCTTTTTGCGGGGCGGCAAGCGCTTTAAATCTGGAATACACACTTCCTGAAATCTCTCAGAGCGTGATCATCACACGTATGGAAGGACGCACTCCTGTGCCGTCCAAAGAGAGTATTCAGTCTTTTGCTGCCCATAACGCCACAATGGTCGTATTTTTAAGTACGGGCATGCTTGAGGAATTAAGCAGACGTCTCGTGGAAGGCGGATACCGTCCGGACACACCGGCAGCCATTGTATATAAAGCAACCTGGGAAGACGAAAAGAAATTTATCTGTACGGTAGACACGCTTGCAAAAACAGCAGCGGAAAACAATATTACAAAAACAGCGCTTATGATCATCGGAGATGCGGTAAACACAGCGCATTATGAGCGTTCCAAGCTGTATGATCCGGGCTTTACCACAGAGTTTCGCGAGGCAGCAAAATGAAAATTGCCATCATCTGTTTCAGCCTTACAGGCTGGGAGACAGGAAGGCGCTTAAAAGAAGGGCTTGAAAGCGGAGAAAATACCGTGACTCTTGAGGGGAAAAGCCGTTACCTTCCGGAAGGGATAAAGGAAAGTACAGGACAGTGGACAGGAACGCGTTTTTCTGACTCTGACGCCATTATTTTTGTGGGAGCCTGCGGCATTGCCGTTCGAAGCATTGCTCCTTATATACAGAAAAAGACGAAGGATCCGGCTGTCCTTGTAATTGATGAATGCGGAAAATTTGTCATTTCTCTTTTATCCGGACATCTTGGAGGAGCCAATGCGCTTACTTTAAAAGCGGCAGAAATCCTGAAAGCTGAGCCGGTTGTCACAACGGCAACAGACCTTCACAACCGCTTTGCCGTAGATGTATTTGCAAAGAAAAACAGCTGTGAGATTTTAAATATGAAGGCGGCAAAAGAAGTTTCCGCAGCTCTTCTCGCCGGAAAAAGCGTTGGTTTTTTCAGCGATTTTCCCTGGGAGGGAGAGCTTCCCAAAGGACTTGTTCTCTGTGAGGGAACGGAAGAAAATCTGCCGGAGACAGGGGTTTCGGTTTCCGTTTATAAGAATCAAAAACCTTTTAAAGAGACGGTTTCCATTGTGCCTCCTGCCGTAGTTCTCGGTATGGGCTGCAGAAAAGGAAAAGATACAGAAAGTGTAAGAAAGGCAGCGGAAAAAGCTTTAAAAGCGGCGGAAATCTATCAAGAGGCGGTTGCCTGCCTTACAAGTATTGATATAAAAAAAGAGGAGGAGGCGTTTCTTTCTCTTTCCGGAGAGTGGGAAATTCCTTTTCTTACTTATACAGGAGAGGAGCTTTTAGAAGCACTGGGAGAATTTACGCCTTCTTCCTTTGTCCATTCTGTGACAGGAGTGGACAATGTGTGCGAGAGAAGCGCAGTTCTCGGTGCAGGAAAAGGAACTCTCATTCAGAAAAAAACAGGGGAAAACGGCGTGACAACCGCCCTTGCATTAAGAGATTGGAGGATACGTTTTGAATAAAATATATGTAGTTGGGATTGGTCCCGGGGCTTACGACCAGATGACAGGAAAAGCGATCAAAGCTTTAAACGACAGCGATGTGATCATCGGTTATACGGTATATGTAGACCTTGTAAAAGAGTATTTTGCAGATAAGGAATTTATGACAACCCCGATGAAAAAAGAAGTAGACCGATGTGTTCTGGCTTTTGAGGAAGCGGAAAAAGGAAAGACAGTTTCCATGATCTGCAGCGGCGATGCAGGAGTTTACGGAATGGCAGGACTTATGTATGAGGTGGGAAAAGATTACCCGGATACAGAGCTTACCATTATCCCGGGAGTGACGGCGGCAACAGGGGGAGCGGCTGTTCTTGGCGCTCCATTGATCCATGATTTCTGTCTCATCAGTTTAAGCGATCTTCTCACCCCCTGGGAGAAAATTGAGAAGCGCCTTCTCTGCGCGTCAGAGGCGGACTTTGTGATCTGTTTATATAATCCGTCCAGCAAAAAACGCCATGATTATCTGCAGAAAGCGTGTGATCTTATGATGCAGCACAAATCACCGGATACCATCTGCGGCATTGTGGGACATATTGCAAGAGAGGGAGAATGCGAAAAGGTTATGACCTTAAAAGAGCTTCGTGACACAGAAGTGGATATGTTTACTACCGTCTTTATCGGAAACTCCCAGACAAAGGAAATCGGCGGAAAAATGGTAACACCGAGAGGATATAAGGGCGTGTAAGCCGGAGGAGAACATGGAAAAAGTCATAGTGTTTGCAGGGACAACAGAAGGGTATGAGCTATGCCGTTTTCTCTCTGAACATGAGATTTACGTATGTGCCTGCGCAGCCACGGAATACGGAGGAAAATCTCTTACAGAAACGCCGTATCTTCACATTCATACAGGGCGGTTAAACAGAGAAGAAATGGAAGAGTTTTTTCAAAAAGAAGAGCCGAAGCTTGTTCTGGACGCTACTCATCCTTATGCGGCAGAGGTTACGGAGAACATAAAAAGCGCCTGCGAAAAAACAGGATTCTGTTATCAGCGAGTGCTGCGGGAGCAGGGAAAGCAGGCAGGGCAGGCAGTATACATGGAGAGTACGGAAGCAGCGGCAGAATTTTTAAATACAACGGAAGGAAACATACTTCTCACAACAGGCAGCAAGGAACTGAAAAAGTTCCTCGGAGTAAAGGATTATAAGGAGCGCCTTTATGCAAGAGTCCTGTCCCTTCCCTCAGTTATGGAGGAATGCAGCATTGCAGGATTTGAGGGAAAGCATCTGATTGGAATGCAGGGGCCTTTTTCAAGAGAACTTAATGAGGCGATGCTCCGCCAGTTTCACTGCCGCTATCTTGTGACAAAAGACACCGGAAAGGCAGGGGGATTTCAGGAAAAAATAGAGGCAGCTTTTTCCTGCGGTGCCATTCCTGTCATTATCGGAAGACCGTTAAAAGAAGAGGGACTGTCCCTTCTGGAATGTAAAAAGTGGCTTTCTGAAAGGTTTGGTTTTTCTTTAAAACCTCAGATCACCCTTCTCGGGATCGGCATGGGAAGCGAAGGAACGCTTACCCTGGACGGAAGGAAAGCGTTAGAAGAGGCAGACCTTTTGATCGGGGCAGGACGGATTGCAGATTCTGTAAAAATGCCCCATCATACGGTGATTTATGAATACGACAGTGAGAAGATTTTAAACTGCATCAAAGAACACGAGCAGTATGAACATATCGTGATCGCTCTTTCCGGTGACGTCGGTTTTTACAGCGGAGCAAAAAAACTTCTTCAGGAACTTGGGGAAGATACCCGGGTCATCTGCGGGATTTCTTCTGTTTCTTATTTTATGGCAAAGGCAGGGCTTTCCTGGGACGATGCAAAAATCGTAAGCTCACACGGAAGAAGGTGCAATCTTGTAGCTCTCATACGCCATAATACGAAAGTCTTTTCCATTCTCGGCACAAAGGACGGGATTTCCGCTCTTGCCAAAAAGCTTGTATATTACGGAATGGGAGAGGTACTTCTCTATGTGGGAGAAAATCTTTCTTATGAAAAAGAGAAAGTTTTTGTAAAGCCTGCAAAGGAGCTTGTTTCTTATGAGGGGGATGCGCTCTGTGTTGTCTGTGCATATAACGAAAAGGCAGAGCCGCTTTTATCTACTCACGGAATTAAGGACGAAAGCTTTATCCGGGGGAAAGCGCCAATGACAAAGGAAGAAGTTCGGACAGTTTCCCTTATGAAGCTTGGACTTTCTGAGGATTCCATCTGCTATGACGTTGGTGCAGGAACCGGCTCTGTCGCTGTGGAGATGGCGCTTCGTGCCCATCAGGGCAGGGTGTATGCCATAGAGAAAAAGGAAGATGCCCTTAACCTTATTCTGGAAAATAAAAAGAAATTTGCAGCGGACAATCTGGAAACCGTGGGAGGCTGCGCCCCTGAGGCAATGGAGGAGCTTCCTGCTCCAACACACGCGTTTATCGGAGGCTCTTCCGGGAATTTAAAAGATATTATAAGACTGCTTCTTCATAAAAATCCGGAGGTTAAAATTGTGATAAACTGTATTACTCTTGAGACGGTGGGAGAGGCGATGGAGGCGATTCGCGAGTTTGGATTTCAGGAGCGCGATATTGTCCAGCTCTCTGTTTCCCGATCAAAGGAAGTGGGACGTTATCACATGATGATGGGAGAAAATCCTATTTATATTTTTACATGCAGGGGGGCTTCTTTATGAAAATACCCAGGATTCTTTTTGCAGCGGGAGCAAGCGGCAGCGGAAAAACCCTGATCACCTGCGGCTTTCTTCAGGCACTTGTAAACAGAGGCATGCGTCCTGCGTCCTTTAAATGCGGACCGGATTATATAGACCCTATGTTTCACAGCCGGGTCATCGGAACAAAATCAAGAAACCTTGATACTTTCTTCACTTCAAAGGAGATGACGCGGTATCTTCTCGGAGAAAACGCAGAGGACTGTGACCTTGCTGTGATGGAAGGCGTGATGGGTTATTATGACGGCGTGGGCGGAAATACAAGTAAGGCAAGCGCCTATGACCTGGCAGATACCACAGATACCCCGGTTATTCTTATTGTAAACAGTAAGGGAATGAGCGTATCTCTTGCAGCGTACATAAAAGGCTTTCTGGAGTTTCAGGAAAACAGTCATATAAAAGGGGTGATTTTTAACCAGATGTCCCCGATGCTGTATCCGCGAATGAAAGCACTCGTAGAAGAAGCGCTTCCTGTTCAAGTTTTGGGCTATGTGCCAAAGGTGGAAGACTGTACCATTGAGAGCCGTCATCTCGGTCTTGTGCTTCCGGAGGAAATCGAGGGACTGAAAGAACGTCTCCTTCGTCTTTCTGAAATTCTGGAAAAAACTCTTGATATAAACAGAATCCTTGCTCTTGCAGAAGAAGCAGGAGAGTTTTCCGTGTCGGAGAACTGTTTAAAAGAAAAGGAAGCATATGCATACAAAAGCCCCAGACCTCTTCGGATCGGCGTGGCAAAGGACGAGGCGTTCTGTTTTTTCTATGAAGACAACTTCCGTCTTTTAAAAAGCATGGGAGCAGAGCTTGTATGGTTTTCCCCAATCCATGATAAAAAACTTCCGGAAAATCTGGACGGGCTTTTATTGTACGGCGGGTACCCGGAGCTTTATGCCGAGACACTGGAAAAAAACAGTTCCATGCGAAGCGAAGTGAAAGAAGCCATCAAAGGGGGAATGCCCTGTCTGGCGGAATGCGGAGGATTCCTCTATCTTCATGAGGAACTGGAAGATATGGAAGGGATTCCCCATAAAATGGCAGGCATTATCGAAGGGAAGGCTTACCATACAGGAAAGCTTGGACGATTCGGTTATATTTCCTTAAAGCAGCAGCGGGAAGTACTGGGGGAAAAAGAGCTGGGTGAGATTCCGGCTCATGAATTCCATTACTTTGATTCTCCTCACTGCGGAGAGGATTTTTATGCGGAAAAGCCGGGAGGAAAGAGAGGCTGGAACTGCATACAGGGAGGAAAACGTCTGATGGCAGGTTTTCCCCATTTATACTACTATGGAAACCCGGAAGTTCCAAAGGCGTTTTTAAAACAATGCCTGGAATATTCCGAAGGGAGAGAACGATGAAATATACAATCGCCGCGTTTGCGGCAGGCTTTATATTAGACTTGATTTTCGGAGATCCGAGATGGCTTTACCACCCGGTCTGTCTCATCGGAAATGCCATTGCTTTTCTGGAAAAAAGGATTCGGAAAATTTTTCCGAAAACAGAGAAAGGAGAGCTTTTGGGAGGCGCTTTTGAGGTGCTTCTTATCTGTCTTTTTTCCTGGGGCGTTCCTTTTCTGATCCTTTACGGACTGAACCGGGTATGTGTCCCTGCTGCCTTTCTTCTGGAAACCTTCTGGTGTTATCAGCTTCTTGCCACAAAGTCGTTAAAGACAGAAAGCATGAAGGTGTATGAAGCGTTAAAGAAGGGAAGCCTTGAGGACGCCAGATATGCCGTTTCCATGATCGTGGGAAGAGATACAAAGGCGCTTTCTGAGACAGGGGTCACAAAGGCGGCTGTGGAAACCATAGCGGAAAATACATCAGACGGGATCATCGCCCCTATGTTTTATATGGTTTTAGGCGGCGTTCCTCTTATGTTCTTATACAAAGGGATCAATACGATGGATTCCATGCTTGGATATAAAAATGAAAAATACCTGTATTTTGGGAGGCCGGCTGCAAAGCTTGACGATGTGGTAAACTATATTCCGGCAAGGATTTCCGGCTGGCTTATGGCGCTCTCTTCTGTATTTGCCGGACTTGATGTGAAAAATGCAGTAAAAATGTACCGAAGAGACAGACGAAACCATGCAAGCCCAAATTCAGCACAGACCGAGGCGGCAATGGCAGGAGCTCTTCGCGTACAGCTTGCAGGAAATGCGTATTATTTTGGAAAGCTTTATGAAAAACCGACCATCGGAGATGATTTACGCCCTGTGGAGGCAGAAGATATAAGACGGGCAAACCGCCTTTTATATGTAACTGCCTGGTCAGGAGCCATTCTTTTTTCACTGGTATGGATTTTTGTGTACCGGCTGATTTTATAACAGGAGGACGAAAATGAAACATATTCACGGAGGAAACGTATATCAATATAAGAACTGTGTGGATTTTTCTGCAAACTGCAATCCCCTGGGAACGCCGGAGAGTGTGAAAAATGCCATAATAGAAAGTCTTTCCCATATAAGCGACTATCCGCAAGTGGGCTGTGCGCCTTTAAAAGATGCCATTGCGCAGTATGAAGGGGTAAAGCCTTCCCAGGTGATCTGCGGAAACGGAGCTGCGGAGCTTATCTTTTCTTTGTGTCGTGCTTTAAAGCCAAAAAAGGCGCTTCTTCCCGCTCCTACCTTTGCAGAGTATGAGCAGGCTCTTACAAGCGTGGACTGCGTTTGCAGCCATTTTTTTCTGAAAGAAGAAACGAATTTTTCTATGGAAGCTTCTTTGCTGGAAGAAATTAAAAAAGGGTTTGATATAATATTTTTATGTAACCCTAATAATCCGACGGGGATTCTGACAGACCGGGATTTTCTTATGGAGATTTTGAAAACGTGCAGAGAGCATTCTGTTTTTCTTGTGGTGGACGAGTGTTTCCTTGATTTTGTAAAAGAGCCGGAAGCGTACACTTTAAAAGAAAACTTAAAAGAATACCCAAACCTGTTTCTTTTAAAAGCGTTTACAAAGCGGTATGCGATGGCAGGAGTGCGTCTCGGTTACGGACTGACTGCAAATGATGACTTACTTCAGAAAATGGAGGGCGTGACACAGCCCTGGAACGTATCAGGTCTTGCACAGGCAGCCGGGATTGCCGCATTAAAAGAGAGAGAATATGTAGAAAGAGGAAGAGAAACCGTATTTAAAGAACTGGAATTTCTGAAAAAAGAAATGGAAGCCCTCGGGTTTACGGTCTTTCCCTCTGAGGCAAATTATATTTTCTTTAAAGGGGAAAAGAATCTTTTTGAAAAATGTGTACAAAAGGGTGTTCTTATCCGGGACTGCAGCAATTATCCCGGACTGGAAGCCGGATATTTCCGAATTGCAGTAAAAAGCCATGAGGATAATATAAGATTGATTCAGGCATTAAAGGAAAGGGGATAAAAATGGCAAAGGCGATAATGGTACAGGGAACCATGTCCAATGCGGGAAAAAGTCTGCTTGCAGCAGGGCTTTGCCGTATTTTTAAGCAGGACGGCTATAAGGTGGCTCCCTTTAAATCTCAGAATATGGCATTAAACTCTTTTATTACAGAGGAAGGGCTTGAAATGGGACGGGCACAGGTGATGCAGGCGGAGGCAGCAGGAATTGCCCCTTCTGTTCTTATGAATCCCATTCTTTTAAAGCCTACAAATGACGTGGGCTCTCAGGTAATCGTAAACGGAGAAGTTCTGGGAACGATGAGCGCAAGAGATTATTTCCGCTATAAGAAAAAACTGGTCCCCGATATTATGAAGGCATACGAAACGCTGGCAGCAGAAAATGACATTATTGTGATCGAGGGCGCAGGAAGCCCGGCGGAGATAAACTTAAAAGAAGAAGACATTGTAAATATGGGAATGGCCAAAATGGCAAAAGCTCCTGTCCTCCTTGTAGGAGATATTGATAGAGGCGGTGTGTTTGCCCAGCTTATCGGTACGGTACAGCTTCTTGAGGAAGATGAGCGGGATATGGTAAAAGGATTAATTATTAATAAATTTCGCGGAGATAAGACCATTTTAGATCCAGGTGTAAAAATGCTGAAAGAAAAAAGTGGGATCCCTGTTGTGGGAGTGGCTCCGTATATGCAGATTCAGGTGGAAGATGAGGACAGTCTCACAGAGAGGTTTGATAAAAATCAGGAAATCGGTCAGATCGATCTTGCAGTGATCCGCACACCGCGAATTTCCAATTTTACAGATTTTAACCCGTTTGAAAGTATTCCCGGGGTGTCCCTTCGCTATGTGAAAACACCGGGAGAGCTTGGCTGTCCGGATCTTATCCTTCTTCCCGGAACAAAAAATACAATGGGAGATTTGAAGTGGCTTCGTGAAAGCGGAATGGAGGCTGTCATCTTAAAAGAGGCTTCCAGAGGAACGCTGATTTTCGGAATCTGCGGCGGCTACCAGATGCTTGGTGAAACGCTGTCGGATCCTTACGATGTGGAAGAAGGAGGTTCTATGAAAGGTATGGGACTTCTTCCAATTGAGACGGTGTTTACGAAAGAGAAAACGAGAACAAGGGTCAGAGGAACAATCGGAACAATTACAGGACCTTATGCAGGGCTTTCCGGAACAGAGACAGAAGGATATGAAATCCATATGGGAGAGACTGTCTTAAAAGAAGGAGCGGAACACGTTCTTTCTATCACCGATACGGTAACTGCTCAAAAAAAGAAAGACGGCGCATACAGAGAGAATGTTTTTGGTACATATGTACATGGCTTTTTTGATAAAGAGGGTTGCGCAGAGGCTCTTGTCCGTCTGATCGGAGAGAAAAAGGGACTTGATGTGTCTTCTCTTACAGGTGTGGATTTTGCAGCATTTAAAGAAACACAGTATGACATTCTGGCAGAGACTCTTCGCAGGCATCTTGATATGAAGAAGATTTATGAAATTCTGGAACAGGGAATTTAAAAGGAGGCTGAGATATGAAGGTAGAACTTGAAAATGTAAAGCCAATGGATATAGAAAAAAGAAGCTTTGAAATCATTACAGAGGAGCTTGGAGATAAGAAACTCCTTCCGGGAACAGAGCTGATCGTAAAACGGTGTATTCATACAAGTGCAGATTTTGATTATGCAGAAAATCTCTGCTTTTCTGAAAATGCGGTAGAGCGGGCGATTGAAGCCATTAAAAATGGAGCCTGTATTGTGACGGATACCCAGATGGCAAAATCCGGCATTAACAAACGCGCCCTTTCCCGTTACGGCGGAGAAGTGTACTGCTTTATGTCTGATGAGGACGTAGCGGAGCTGGCAAAGAAAAACGGTACAACAAGAGCAACGGCAAGTATGGATAAGGCAGCCTCACTTGATAAAAAACTGATTTTTGCAATCGGAAACGCGCCGACAGCTCTTGTGCGCCTTTATGAGCTGATAGAGGAGGGGAAATTATCCCCCGAGCTGATCATCGGCGTTCCGGTAGGGTTTGTAAATGTGGTGCAGTCAAAAGAGCTGATTATGGAGGCAGGCGTTCCTTATATTGTGGCAAGAGGAAGAAAAGGCGGCAGCAACATTGCAGCCTGCATCTGCAACGCGCTGCTTTACATGATCGACAACAGAAGAGATTAATCCCGGCAGAGAGAATATAAAAGTTTCAGTGCAGGAAGGAAATCTTCCACAGGCATGGAGGAACAGGAGAGAACAACCGTTGTTTCCTGCTCTTTTTCTTTTAAAAAGGAGAGGGCAAGACCGCTTTGCTCTGCCTTTTCTTTAAGAGCGGAAGAAGAGCCGGAAAAGGGAAGGGTAAGGGCAAGGCTTGTGCCTGCTGCCCCTGTACGGAGCGGACAGTTTTCTCCGAATACGGTTTTCACATCTTTTTGGAGAGATTTCAGCTTCTGGGAGTATAAACGCTTCAGTTTCCTTGTCTGGGCGGCAAGATGGCCGTCCCGTATAAACTGGCAGAGTGCGATCTGCTCTGCTTTAGATGCAGTCTGATTATAAAAAGCGGCTTTTTTCCTGTAAGTTTCAAGAAGCGGCGGAGGCAGTACCATAAAGCTTAACCGGATAGAAGGAAGGAGAAGCTTTGAAAAAGAGCCGATGTACACCACGTTTTCCCCTCCTGCAAGGCTGTAAAGAGAAGGGGTGGGCTTTTGAAGGTATACAAATTCATTTTCAAAATCATCTTCTATAATAAGGCTTCCCCGGGCATCTGCATGGCGGATCAGTTCCAGACGGCGCTTTACCGGCATAATTTCTCCCCATTTTGTCATGTGGGCAGGGGAGACATAAATCACATGGGCGTTTTTATTTCTGTACTGTACCTGAAAGCCGAAATCAGAAAAGACGGTGCTGCCCTGGATAAAGGAGGGCGTGGGAAAGGAAACGGTTTCCCTGTCTTTTATAAGAGGGCAGAGAATCTGCAGAAGACTCTGTACACCCGCTCCAACCACAATGCTGTCAGGAGAGCAGAGAATGTTTCTCCGTTCTCTTATATAAACAGAAAGCACCTGACGGAAATCAGCTTCTCCCTGAGGCTCCCCGTAGGAGAGAAGGCGGGAGTCCTGCCGGAGAGCGCTTTTCATATACCGCCGCCACAAATCGAAGCGGAAGCTTTCTTTGTCCGCGCCGGAGGAGGCGAAATCAAATCGGTATACAGGCGCTTCTTTTTGCGGGGCGCTTTCTTTTTCTTTTCGTTTTTGTCCTATATCTGTCACGTAATATCCGCTTTGTGCTTTTGCGATAATATATCCGTCTGCCGCAAGCTGTAAGTATGCGTTTTCAATGGTGGTGCGGCTTAGTTTTAATTCCGCGGCGCAGGCACGAAGAGAGGGCATTTTTGTCCCCGGAGGAAGGCTTCCGTTTAAAATCAGTTCCCGATAGCGGCGGTAAACGGTAAGATAAAGAGGTTCGTTCATAAACTGTCCTTTCAAAAATACTTGATTTTCTCTGTTTTGTGAGATACACTTTAAAAGTATTTTACACGGTAAAGAAAAGGAATACAAGATGGAGGGAAGAATTTGAAAAAAATAGCAGTGATCAACGATTTATCCGGTCTTGGAAAATGTTCCCTGACAGCGGCGATTCCTGTTATCTCTGTGATGGGCGTGCAGGCAGTGCCTCTGCCAACGGCTGTTTTAAGCAGCCAGACAGGATATGCTTCTTATTTTTATGATGATTATACAGACCGCCTGGATTCCATAACGGAAGAATGGAAAAAAATCGGTTTTGCACCGGACGGAATTTATACAGGATTTCTTGCAGGGGAGGCGCAGGCAGAGAAAATCCAGACGTTTTTAGACGCATTTGCAGGAAGTGATACAAAAATCCTTACAGACCCGATCCTTGGAGACAACGGAAGGGCGCATGGATTTTATACGGAAAAATTATGCGGCTGTATGCGCTCTCTTGTAAAAAGAGCCCATGTGATCACGCCGAATCTGACAGAAGCCATGCTTCTTCTCTTTGGAAAAGAAGAGACGGAAAAACAGTGGAAGGCGCTTGAAGTGGAAGGAGACGAAGCTTTTTTAAGAGCGGCGGAAACATATGGAAAGCGCCTTTTAAAAGAATATGATCTTCAGACGGTCGTGATAACAGGGGTGGAGCGCAGAAAAGAAAAGCAGGCGTATATGGGAAATCTCGTATGCGAGGCAGAAGAAAATGTCTGGGTGTTTTCAAAAAAAGAAGGGGGAAGCTACTCCGGAACAGGAGACCTCTTTGCTTCTGTGTTAAGCGCAGGTCTTGTAAAGGAAATCCCTATGAAAGACTGTGCAGAAAAAGCTGCCCGTTTTCTTGAAAAAGCCCTTCATCAGACGGTAAAGGAAGGGACGGACAGAAACGAGGGCGTATGTTTTGAGCGGTATTTGAAAGAGCTGTTATAATTTTCCGGCAGAGAAAAAGGAGCCTGCATTACGCAAGCTCCTCCCATCTTTCATATAAAGTCTCCAGCTCTTCTAAGACTGCTTCTTTTTCCCTGCTGAGTTCTGTGCAGCGTGCAACATTGGTGCACACGTCAGGAAGTACGAGAGTTTCGTCGATTTCCTTATCTCTCGTTTCTAGCTCTTCAATGCGGGCTTCTACTTTTTTCAGCTCATTTGCAAGCTTTCTTTTTCTTGCCTCTTCTTCCTTTTGCTGCTGCCAGGTCAGTTTGCTTTCAGAAACATTTTTTATTTCCGCTTCTTCTGTCTGGGAAGGGGCGTATTTTTCTGTCAGCTCATCTTTTTTCTCAAGATAATAGTCGTAATCTCCAATATAATTTACAACTGCCTGATTGGTAAGGTCAAGGATCCTGGTTGCCGTCTGGTTAATAAAGTAACGGTCGTGAGAAACATAGAGCACGGTTCCCGTATAGCTGTTTAAGGCTTCCTCCAGGATTTCTTTTGAGGCAATGTCAAGATGGTTGGTAGGCTCGTCAAGGATCAGGAAATTTGCCTCGGAAAGCATAAGCTTTGCAAGGGAGACACGGCCTCTTTCCCCGCCGGAAAGGGCGGAGATTTCTTTAAATACGTCGTCTCCTGTAAATAAAAAGGCGGCAAGCATATTTCGGATTTCCGTTTCCGTAAGCGCAGGATACGTATCGGAAATTTCCTGGAAAATCGTTTTCTCCGTGTGGAGCACGTGATGTTCCTGGTCGTAGTAGCCGATCTGCACTTTGGAGCCGAGGGTAAATTCTCCTGCGTCTGCCGGGAGGATTCCGTTTAAAATCTTTAACATGGTAGTTTTGCCTGTTCCGTTGTTTCCAATGAGCGCAACCCGTTCTCCGCGTTTGATCTCAAAAGAAATATCTGTAAAAAGCGTCTGTCCCGGGAAGGATTTGGAAAGGCCCTCCACAGAGAGCACATCGTTTCCGCTTACAAAACGCGGCTCCAGGGAAATCCGCATCTGATTCTGAACTTCCATCGGTTTATCGAGACGCTGGATCTTATCCAGCATTTTTTCGCGGCTTTCTGCGCGGCGTATGGATTTTTCTCTGTTAAAGGATTTGAGCTTTGCGATCACGGCTTCCTGGTGTTTGATCTCTCTTTGCTGATTTAAGTAAGCCTTATACTGGGCGTCGCGAAGCTGGGCTTTTTTTAAGGCAAAGGAAGAATAGTTTCCGTTGTAGCTTAAAATATTTCCCGCTTCGATCTCAATGACCTTTGTGACAACTTTGTCAAGGAAATAACGGTCATGGGACACGATCAATACGGCGCCCGGATAATTCAGAAGATACGTTTCCAGCCAGGAAATGCTCTCCATATCCAGATGGTTGGTAGGCTCATCCAGAAGAAGAATGTCAGGGCTGGCAAGAAGCAGTTTACCCAGAGCTACGCGGGTTTTCTGGCCGCCTGAAAGAGTTTCTATCTGGCGTTCGAAATCTTCTTCTGTGAAACCAAGACCTTTTAATACACCCATGATCTCACTTTTGTAAGCGTAACCATTTTCCAGTTCAAACTGGTGACTCAGTCTTGTGTAAGTATTCATCAGGCTGTCCAGAGCATCTCCGGTGGTGGTTTTCATTTCCTGTTCCAGAGAGCGCAGACGGTTCTCCATATCAATAATGTGCTGTTTGGTGGAAATCAGTTCTTCGTAAATGGTATGATGGCCATGAATGTCCTGATACTGGGCAAGGTAGCCGATATTTTTATCTTTGGCAAGTACCACGTTTCCTGAATCCGGGGAGAGCTCATGCATAATGATTCGCAGCAGAGTCGTCTTGCCTGCACCGTTATTGCCGATG
>URMH01000041.1 GCA_900549015.1 uncultured Blautia sp. | reverse complement strand
ATATTTTCCATCCTTATATACGTTATATATATAATTGTTATATAGTACATATAAACGCCTGCAGCATATCTACAGCCTCGCCGCCCCTGACCTCTCCCACAATAATGCGGTCCGGCCGCATTCGAAGAGCGGAACGGATCAGATCGCGAATAGTCACCTCGGAACCGCCTTCTATATTTGCCGCCTTTGCTTCCAGACGGACAAGGTTTGCGATCCCCTGTATTTTAAGCTCTGCATTATCCTCTATGGTGATCAGACGTTCATCTTTTGGAATGTATTGAGACAAAGCGCCGAGAAACGTAGTTTTTCCGCTTCCCGTACCGCCTCCTATAATCATGGAATACCGCGCCTTTACAAGAGATGCAAGAAAATCGGCGCAGGATTTTGGAAGACTTCCAATTGAAATGAGACGCTCCATTGTAACTGGCGTATCGGGAAAACGCCGGATCGTAAGAATGGGGCCGTTTAACGCCACAGGGTACACGACTGCGTTTACCCTGGCGCCGTTTTCCAGCCTCGCGTCCACAATAGGCATGGATTCGTTTACCACACGGTTACACTTGCCCACTATCTTCTGAATTACATCTTCCAGTTTTTCTCTGGAAGTAAATGTTTTTTCCCATTTAAAAAGTCCTCCTCCTCTCTCCACAAAAATAGCGTCCGGTCCGTTTACCATAATCTCCGTTACTGTTTCATCTTCTATCAGCTCCTGCAGTACGTCCAGTTTCCTCACAGAATAAAATAACTCCTGGCGAAGCTCCACCTTCTCCTTCAGCGAACAGCAGGTATCTTTCATATGATTTAAGATCAGATCGTCAATCATTTCCAGTATCTCTTTATCAGAAAGCTCTCTTGACATATCAAGCCGCTCCATAAGCATCTGACGGAGCCGGCGAAATATTTCTCTGCTCATTCCCGCTCCCTCCTTAAAATTTCTCTTACATAATCTCCAAGCTCGCTCCACATAAGGCTTTCCACATATGCCTCCCCGGAGCTGTTATCCATATGAAAGGGCGGTCTTACCTTTGTGATCTTCGGCAAAATCTGCGCAAAATCCCAAATACGCAGGAGATTTTCAAACTGGGAAATCTTACAGACGGAAATAGTATCCGGCAATACCGGCATATAAATCCGTTTGCATTTGTCCAGAAGCTGAAAAATCTCGTCCACCTCAGAACCAATATCCAGAACAAGAACCTCATAAGAGCTTCCCCTCACAATTTCCTCAAGAAGCTTCTCCCAGTCCTCCCACGCTGTGCTGTGCACGTCCCAGGGAGTGCGCACAGGCGGTATAAAATCAAGATTTCCCACAGTCTGTACCATACTGTTCATCTTATGGATCAGATTCTGGTTATCCTGTCTTACATAGTACAGAAGGTCGCTTAAATTGTGGTCAAAGCTTTTTCCAAGAAGCTCCTCAAAACCGGAATATTCTTCAAGGTTCAGATAAAGAACCGCCCTCTCCTTTGCCAATATCTGTCCCATCGCAAGTGCAAAAGAGGTTTTCAGGCAGCGTTTGAGCGGAGAATAAATCCCCAATATCTCAGTCGTCTTCTTCAATACCGGAAACACTGCCGGGTCAACTGCCCGCTCCTCTCCATAACACGCCATCACCTCACGGATCACGTCAGATGAAGACTGGTACTTATACACACTGGGATATTCGTCAAGCTCAGGGGAATGTACTCCCTCCGAAAGGATCACGATTTTCCCAATATCCAGTTCCCGGACCTCGCGGCACATTGCCTTTCCGGAAATCAACAGCAGCTCAATATGTGTTTTTTTCCCATATGCAATCAGACTCTGAACTGTAGTAAATGCCTGGATTTCAAATGGCACGTTCTTCTTCTGATTCAGATAATCCATAAAATTACAGGCATAATCTACTTCCAGATCGCAGACTGCAAAAATATTTTTCTTCAATAGACACCTCCCGCGTACAGCACGACGCTCATAAAAACAGGTATTGTAAAGTGGAAATTTTCCGGCGACGCCACATTTCCTTTATAATACGGCTTGATTTCCCTGGTCTGAAAATACTCCCGTATATATTCCCGAAGATACCAGAATCTTGAAAACGCGTCTCCATTTAAAATTAAAATGGCAAGGGAGATTCCTGCGCCGCAGGTAACCGCATATATTATGCACCTGAGAATTTTCTCCGTTCCCATGATCCCTCCGAGGACAGAAAAAAGTTTAATATCTCCTGCTCCGATCATATGAAACAGAAACAGCGGCGCAAAGATTATTACCGGCAGCAGCATTCCCGTTATCTGTTTTCCCATTCCTCCCGGTCCTTCCCGCAGAAAACATACAAGAATTTCCATAACTGTGCAAAATAAAATCCACCCGTTATCCACCTTTCCTGTACGAAGATCCATAATCACCGCCACTGCGGCTACTGTAACAGGAAAGCAGATGTTAAAAAACATGGCATCACCTCGCTTTTCTTTCGTGAGTCACACTTCTTCAATTCTTTAATCCGCACATAAGCAGGTGTTTTGTATAACGAATCTGTCTATATTCGTTGTACTGATTGTACTGATTCTTCTTTTGTAAAAAAAATTGGGATTTCCCGTCTGAACTGACGGTTTAGATACCAGTTGTCTTCTGGTGAGTCTTATTATAGAACAATCCGGACGCTTTGTCCAGAACATTTCATCGACAAATTCCGACATGATTGCAGCCGCCGTATCTTTCAGAGTTCACTCTGAACCGTCTTCTCTGCCCTTTCAGTTCTTTCGCATAATTATAAGTTTTTCTTGAATATTTTATCAGAATGTGTATAATATGAATATAAAATTTAATGAAAGAAGTGTGGAATATGAACGCAGAAATCAAACAAATTGAAGATATGTCTCTGAATGCCTGGCCTTCCCATAAAATGGAGCTGTATGACGGCTGGATTCTCCGCTTCTCGTATTTTTATACACACCGCACAAACAGCGTGGAGCAGTTTGGAATTTCCACACTTCCGTGGAAAGAAAAAATCCCTTACTGTGAAGCTGTATATAAGCGTCTGGGAACGCCTGCGATTTTTAAGATCAGCCCTCTGATTTCTCCTGATTTTGATTACATACTGGAAAACAGAGGCTACGAGATCCAGCATACAACTGACGTTATGACTATGGATTTTTCCAAAAGTCCATGTTTTCCGCAGGACTGCTGCCCTGACGTTACGTTTACGGAGGAAATTCCCGCTCAGTGGATTCAGGCGCTTTTTGATCTGAAAAATACATCGAACCCCATTCACCGCATGGTAGTTCCCTCCATGTACCGCGCCATTTTAAAAGAAACTATCTGCGCTTCCATTGTAAAAAACGGGGAAATCATAGGAACAGGCCTTGGAATCCTTGACCGGAATTATATTGGAATTTATGCGATTCATGTGCGGGAAGATTTTCGAAGAATGGGATATGCCCGCCAGATCTGTACAGGGCTTTTGCAAAAAGGGCAAAAACGGGGCGCTCAAAAAGCGTATCTTCAGGCAGTAAACGGCAATGTTTCCGCCCAGAATCTTTACCGCTCTCTGGGATTTGAAACTTTTTACACATACTGGTTCCGGGTTCAGCCGGATTCTCCACAATAATATTAATAATTGCACCATCTGTGAAAAGTCTCTTTTATAAAAAAGAATCCTGCTCAACGGAGTAATTTCCTATAACATTTAAAAACCGGCAGTTCTCGAAAAACTGCCGGCTTTCTTTTTGGGGAATCTTTTGTTCTTTGTAAAGTTTATCTTCCTTCCAGGCTGTGTCCACCGGGACGCGCTGTTCTGGAAATGCCGCTCACTACCATAGAAGTAAGAGGGCTTAAATATAAAATGCAGCTTAATACACAATAAAGCGGAAGCATACATGCAAACTGTACCAGTCTTCCCGGCATGATCGCATAGAAGTTATATCCCAGGAAAATAACAAGTCCTGCAGTTGTAAGAATCAGAGAACTTATAACATTTGTAATTGCGATAGAAATACAGATACCGACTGCTTTCATCTTCTTTGTGCGGTTTGCAAAAAACGGTTTTGCAAGTGCGGGAATCACGCCCCACAGAATTGCCGCTAATGTAATAAACGGATTCACTGCATATCCTTTCATGAAGCAGCCAATAATATCTGCTGTAAATCCGCAGACACCGCCGGCTACCGGTCCAAGCCAGAGACCTGCCATGATCGTTGCCACACTTCCGATAGAGATACGGTAAGCTCCAAGCTCGATCACAAATACTCTTGTGAGAACAAGGTGCAGGGCAACAAGAAGCGCCATATAGACAAGAGTTGCTACGTTCCAATGCTGTTTACTGCTGTTTTTTTGCATAATAAAAACACCTCCATAATGTTTTTAAAAATAGAGTAGTTACATAAATAATAATCCCTCCACATTATGAGATGTTCTCACATGTAGCAACGGGTGCGGAAATCATATCGTAAGCATCTGTACTGCTTTTCGTTTCACGGCGACTCCCCAGCCAATGAACACTTAACGCATAAAATCCTACTTCGCTATTATTTATTCAAGCTGATTATAGCACAATTTATAGAAATTTCAATATCTTTTTTGTCAAAATAATAACAAAATTTCACTTGTATATCTCCGCCCTTCTCTTCATATACTATTCTTTGACTCAGATAAAAGAGGAGGTGCAACATGAATCCGGAAAAAGAAAATAACCCTTACCATATTTCCTATGAAAATTATCTGGATACAAACGCCTGCACAGAATGCACAGGTCTTATGTATCAGGCTGCCGCAGACAGAGAAGAATGGGACGCCTACCGCGATGTTTTTGATTTCACGGCAAAGCCGCCCGGAAAAGAAAATACAAAATAACCATAACAGCATAAATAACCAATAAAAAAGGCAAAAAGAACCCCGGGCAGAATGTTTCATTAAAAGCCCGGGGTTCTACGCCAAAATTTTAAATTCTCTGATCAGATTTCCGGAAGACCTGCAAATCCTTTTTCCAGTTCTTCGTCTGTAGGAATATAATCAGACATTTCTCCATCATTATATTTGCCATAAGCAACCATATCAAAATATCCTGTGCCTGTAAGACCAAAGACAATGGTCTTTTCCTCTCCTGTCACTTTGCACTTGAGAGCTTCATCGATCGCTGCGCGGATCGCATGGGAACTTTCCGGCGCCGGAAGGATTCCCTCCACCTTCGCAAACTGCTGCGCCGCTTCAAAGACTTCCGTCTGTGTCACAGAACGCGCCTCCATAAGTCCGTCTGCATAAAGCTGGGAAAGGACAGGATTCATTCCGTGATAGCGGAGTCCTCCTGAATGACTTGCGGAAGGAATAAAGCCGCTTCCAAGAGTGCACATTTTTGCGAGAGGCGTAACCATACCGGTGTCACAGTAATCATACGCAAATTTTCCTCTTGTTAAGCTCGGACAGGACGCCGGCTCCACTGCAAGGAACTGATAATCTCTTTCCCCGCGGATTTTTTCTCCCATAAACGGAGAAATCAGACCGCCAAGGTTAGAACCGCCTCCTGCGCAGCCGATGATCATATCCGGGACGATTCCATATTTATCAAGCGCCGCCTTTGTTTCCAGTCCTATTACAGACTGGTGAAGAAGCACCTGATTTAATACGCTTCCCAGCACGTAACGGTAACCCAGATCTGCCCCTGCTGCCTCCACAGCCTCGGAAATGGCACAGCCAAGGCTTCCGCTTGTTCCCGGAAATTCTCTTAAAATTTTTCTTCCAACCTCTGTTGTCTCAGAGGGAGACGGCGTTACCTGCGCGCCGTAAGTACGCATGACTTCCCGGCGGAAAGGCTTCTGCTCATAAGAACATTTTACCATGTACACATGACATTCCAATTCCAGATATGCACACGCCATAGAAAGCGCCGTTCCCCACTGTCCCGCTCCTGTCTCTGTTGTCACGCCTTTTAAGCCCTGCTTTTTTGCATAATATGCCTGGGCAATGGCAGAATTTAATTTGTGGCTTCCGCTTGTATTGTTGCCCTCGAATTTATAATAAATCTTTGCCGGAGTATCCAGCTTCTTTTCAAGACAGTAGGCGCGCACAAGAGGAGATGGTCGGTACATCTTATAAAAATCCCGTATTTCCTGCGGAATTTTAATGTAAGGAGTGGTATCGTCAAGCTCCTGACGAACCAGCTCGTCGCAGAAGACAACGCCAAGCTCCTCCGGTGTCATCGGCTTTTTTGTCTCTGGATTTAAAAGAGGCGCAGGCTTGTTCTTCATATCTGCCCGCAGATTATACCAGGCTTTTGGCATCTCGTTTTCTTCAAGGTAAATTTTGTAAGGTATTTCTTTTCCCATTAAAACACTCCTTCCTCATCTACATATTTCTGGATATTGGAGGCGTTTACATACTTCTTCGTATGCTCCCCGTCTGTAATGACAAGGGTAGGCGCCTGCATAATTCCAAATGCCCTTGCCATATCCGGATTCTCTTCCGCGTCGATAATTTCCAGATTTTCGCCCTCAAGAATCTTTTTCGCCATGCGGCAGTTTGGACAGGTGCTTGTTGTAAAAAGATATTTATGGGTTTTTACAGGCTGTATCTTTACATCGTCTTCTGTCATGGTCACAACGCTTGTATGCACTTTTTTAAGCTGTGAATGAGCCACATCGTAAAGGGTTCTGTTTTTATACTCCTGGGCTTTTCCATCGTTCCAGTTCTGCACCGGACGGTAATATCCTGTGATTCTGCTGTAAACCTCCGCTTTTTTGCCGCATTTCGGGCACGTAAAATGCTCGCCGCTGATATATCCATGCTCCTGACATACAGAATAAGTAGGAGAGATCGTATAATAAGGAAGTCTGTAATTTTCCGCGATTTTCCGCACAAGAGCTGCCGCTGCCTTCCAGTCCGGAAGCTTTTCCCCTAAAAATCCGTGGAACACAGTTCCCGACGTGTATAAAGTCTGAAGCTCGTCCTGAATATCAAGCGCATCAAAAATATCGTTGGAAAATTCTACAGGAAGATGGGAGCTGTTTGTGTAATAAGGGGTATCTCCCTTGCTTCCTGCTGTGCGAATGTCCGGCCAGCGTTTTCTGTCATGCTTTGCAAGACGGTACGCGGTAGATTCCGCAGGCGTTGCCTCAAGGTTAAAAAGCTCGCCCTTATACTCTTCCTGATAATCAGAAAGCCTCTCCCTCATATGATTTAACACATCTTTTGTAAACTGCTGTGTTTTCGGATCTGTCATATCACAGCCCAGCCAGCAGGCGTTTAATCCCGCCTCGTTCATTCCCACAAGACCGATGGTGGAAAAATGGTTGTCAAAACTTCCAAGATACCGTTTTGTGTAAGGATATAACCCTTCCTCAAGAAGACGTCCGATCACTTCTCTCTTTATATGGAGAGAACGCGCCGCTATATCCATCATATGGTCGAGACGGTGGTAAAATTCCTCCGGCGTTTTGGAAAGATATGCAATTCTCGGCATATTAATGGTGACTACTCCCACAGAACCTGTGCTCTCCCCTGAACCGAAGAATCCGCCGCTTTTTTTGCGGAGCTCACGAAGGTCAAGGCGGAGACGGCAGCACATGCTTCTGATGTCGCTTGGCTTCATATCGCTGTTAATATAATTGGAAAAATACGGCGTTCCGTATTTTGCTGTCATTTCAAATAAAAGACGGTTATTTTCTGTGTCTGACCAGTCAAATTTTTTTGTGATGGAATAAGTAGGGATCGGGTACTGGAAGCCTCTTCCGTTTGCATCGCCCTCTATCATCGTCTCGATAAAGGCTTTATTTACCATATCCATCTCTTTTTTGCAGTCTTTATATTTAAAGTCCATCTCTTTTCCGCCTACTATCGCCGGAAGCTCCGCCAGATCGTCGGGAACCGTCCAGTCGAGCGTGATATTGGAAAACGGCGCCTGAGTTCCCCAGCGGCTCGGTGTATTTACCCCGTAAATAAATGATTCAATACATTTTTTTACTTCCGGATAGGAAAGGTTATCTGCCTTTACAAACGGAGCGAGATACGTATCAAAGGAGGAAAATGCCTGTGCACCAGCCCACTCGTTCTGCATAATTCCCAGAAAATTTACCATCTGGTTGCAGAGAACGCTGAGATGCTTTGCAGGAGAGGAGGTGATTTTTCCCTCAATACCGCCCAGTCCTTCTTTTATTAACTGCTTTAATGACCAGCCTGCACAGTAGCCTGTGAGCATGGAAAGGTCGTGAATGTGAATGTCCGCATTCCTGTGTGCTTCCGCAATTTCGTTGTCATAAATCTCTGACAGCCAGTAATTGGCAGTGACTGCGCCGGAATTGCTTAAAATTAAGCCGCCTACGGAATAAGTGACTGTGGAATTTTCTTTTACACGCCAGTCTTCCACTTTTACGTAGCTGTTGACGATTTCTTTATAATCCAGGATCGTGGATTTCATGTTGCGGACTTTTTCCCGCTGTTTACGATACAGGATATACGCTTTCGCAACGTCTGAATATCCCGCCTGGATCAGCACGTTTTCCACACTGTCCTGAATATCCTCCACTGAAATTTTTTCGTCCCGGATCTTCCCCTGAAAATCTGAAGTCACACGAAGTCCAAGAAGTTCAATCATATCCTCACTGTAATGTTTCTCTTTTGCATCAAAAGCTTTGTGAATTGCGGCTGTAATTTTTCCCATCTGAAAATCCGCAATTTCTCCATCTCTTTTTACTACCTGAAACATGGTAAGAAAGCCCCCATTCTTATATAAAAAACATATTTATTTCTGTCCATATCCTCTGTCAGATAAAGACGCTGTAGGATTATTGTAGCAGACTCCTTTTCCTCCGTCAATACAAAAAACACCATATATTGTGGACTCATTTCATCAGAATCCCATTATATGGTGTTCTCTGTTTAAATAACGTATGCGTAAATTTCTTTTGGAACGCGGGCAGTTACCGCGATTCCCGCCTCTGTATACTCCTCTGAAAGAAGCTGCCCTCTCTCCCGGATCAACTGAATTTTTCCTGCCTCCTGGTATGGAAAAACACGTTCCACATAAATCATTCCTTCTGAAAGCAGTTCCCCGAGAAGTTCCTTAAATTCTTCCAGTCCCTCTCCTGTTTTTGCGGAAATTTTGAGGGTGTGGTCTGCTTTTAAATCGCGGATCTGCTCCGTCTCTGTTTTATCCTGTTTATTAAAAAGAGTAATGACAGGTTTTCCTACAGCACCCAGTTCCCGAAGGGTTTCATATACAATGTGCATTTGTTTTTCTGCCTGCGGATTGGAAGAATCCACTACGTGGATAATATAATCGGCGTATTTTGCTTCCTCAAGCGTACTTTTAAATGCTTCTACAAGATGATGAGGGAGCTTTCTGATAAATCCTACCGTATCTGTGAGAAGAATCTGCTGTCCATCCGAAAGCTCCAGAAGTCTTGTTGTGGGATCAAGGGTTGCAAACAGTTTATCCTCAGATAATACCTCCGCTCCTGTAAGAACATTTAAAAGCGTGGATTTTCCTGCATTTGTATAGCCCACGATCGCGGCTGTCTTTAAATTTCCTTTTGCTCTTTTTCCTCGAATCAGCTCTCTGTGCTTCTCTACCTGCTTTAATTCTTCTTTTAAAGCGGAAATCCTGGTTCTGATAAGGCGTCTGTCGGTTTCCAGTTTTTTCTCTCCTGGTCCTCTTGTACCAATTCCTCCTCCCAGTCTTGAAAGGGACTCGCGAAGTCCTACAAGTCGAGCGCTTCTATAGCGAAGCTGCGCAAGCTCCACCTGAATTTTGCCTTCACTGGTCACTGCACGGCGTGCAAAAATATCAAGGATCAGAAGCGTTCTGTCCATCACCTTACAGTCAAGCTCTCTCTCCAGATTGTTAAGCTGCGCCGGAGAAAGCTCGTCGTCACAGATTACGCCGTTTGCGTCCATTGCAAGCACAAGTGAACGCACCTCTTCTATCTTTCCTTTTCCAATATAAGTGCCGGGGTGAACTGCCTCGCGGTTCTGTATAATAGTTCCCACTGTTTGCGCCCCGGCAGTTTTTGCAAGTTCGGAAAGCTCCTCTAAAGATTCCTCTGTATCCTCCCCGTCGTTCATCTGAACACCAACGAGAATGACTCTCTCTTCAATTTCTTTAAAATATTCCATTCGTTTCTCCTTCAAAATGTCCTGTAGAGAAATTATAGCACATTCAGGCAGAGAGGTGTAGGGGAAAAATCCATATCATAACAAGGGGCATCTGCAGTAAATTGCAGATGTCCCTGTCATCTTATCCTGTACAAACTATATTCATTTTGTGCAGCCGCAGTTTTACTGTCCTGTGCGGGTCTTCAAAAATGCAAGCTCTTTCTGCGCAGCCTTATCATCTGGAAACATCTCCACATATTCCTGCGCCTTCTGCTGTGCAGTCGCAAAATCCAGCTTTTTCTCATAAACTACAATCTCATTAAACAGCAGACTCTGCATTTCCTCTGTAGTGGCGCTTGGAATGCCGCTGGAAATATTGGAAAGGGCAGAATCATAGTCGCCATCCGCTATATCACAGAGCGCAAGACCATTGTAACCCTTTGCCCCGTTTTCCGCCCCACTGATATACCGCTGATACATTGTTCTCGCATTTTCTGTATCTCCCTGTTCTGTATATACCATACCGAGGAGGATCAGCGCCTCTGTACTCTCTTTACTGACAGCCTCTGTCAGTTCTTTCTGCGCATTTCCGTAATCTTCCATGTAATAGTAAACGCGTCCTCTGTCACAGTAATCCTGCGCACTCTTAGGCTCTGTCGTCAGAGCTGCCTCGAGATAACGTGTGCCGTCCGCCTCCATATCTTTTTCCAGATATGCCTGATAAATACGGATCGCCGTTTCATATGTAGAGTCCTCGCTGTACGCCTGCTCAAAATTCCCGTCTGCCTCCGCATAGGAATCCATTGCAAGCGCTACTTTTCCCGTAAGAAAATACGTGTCTGCGTCCATAGAGTATTCTGCGGAAAGCGTCTGGCAGTCTGCCATTGCTTTCTCATGCTCTCCCCTTTTTAAATAAGCAGCTGCTCTGTAGGAAAGTATATCCCTTTCCAGAGATTTTCCCACCTTCTCACAGCCGAGAGCATTTGTAAAATACGTGATCGCCTGCTCATACTCTCCCATGCGAAGGCTGGCAAGACCTGCCCCTCTGTATGACTCCGGAAGCTTCGTTTCATTTTGTATGCAGGTATTGTATCCCTCCAGAGCATACTGATAGCTTCCCTGTTCCAGATCCTTCCCTGCCTGTTCATATATTTTTCCATTTTCGCCACCGCAGCCTGCAAACAGAACCATTCCTGTACATACAGCCAGGACAGCCGCCATTTTTCTTTTCTGTCTCTTTCTGGTATCCATACTTTTCCTTTAAATTAAATTATTCTACAACAAGCCCCTGGGCTTCCATTACTTTTATTACATTTTCTACGTGTTCCCGGCAAATCTCGTCTGTTTTTGCCTCCACCATGACACGGATAAGAGGTTCTGTGCCGCTTTCTCTCACAAGAATACGACCGTCCTCTCCAAGCTCTTTAGCCGCTGCTTCCACGGCTTTTACAACCTCCGGATTTTCTCTCGCAGTCTTTTTATCTGCCACACGGACATTTCGAAGAAGCTGAGGATATACCTTCATTTCTTTTGCGAGATCGCAAAGTGTTGATTTTTTCTCCACACATGCTTCCATGATCATAAGAGAAGTCAGGATTCCGTCGCCTGTCTGTGCATAGCGGCTGAAAATCACGTGACCGGACTGCTCTCCGCCGATGCTGTAGCCGTTTTCCATCATATTTTCTGCCACGTACTTATCGCCTACTGCTGTCTGCTCATAGGAAATCCCTTCTCTTTCCAGAGATTTATAAAGTCCCATGTTTGACATTACAGTTGTGACAACAGTATTTCCCTTTAATTTCCCCTGCTCTTTTAAGTATTTTCCGCAGACATATAAAATCTTGTCTCCGTCAACTACATTTCCTCTGTGGTCCACTGCGATACAGCGGTCTGCATCTCCATCATAGGCAAAACCTATATCAAGACCTTTTTCCACCACAAAACGCTGAAGCTCCTCAATATGGGTGGAACCGCAGCCTTTGTTAATGTTTGTTCCGTCCGGGTCGTTGTGGATCACATAAGTTTTTGCCTGAAGAGCCTCAAACACACTTTTGGCAATAGCAGAAGAAGAACCGTTGGAGCAGTCAAGACCAACCCGTATCTTCTTGAAATCACGGCTTGGAATGGAAATCAGATAACCGATATAGCGGTTTCTTCCGGAAGCAAAGTCCACTGTCCTTCCGATCTCTTCTCTTGCGGCGAGCGGAAGCTCCTCAATTTCTCCGTCAAGATATGCCTCAATTCTCTCTTCAATTTCTTTCTCAATCTTCTGTCCATTTCCGTTGAGAAGTTTGATTCCATTGTCATAAAACGGATTGTGGCTTGCCGAAATCATAATTCCGCAGTCGAAATCTTCTGTACGTACTGCATAAGAAACACTTGGCGTTGTCGTTACGTGAAGAAGGTAAACGTCTGCTCCTGACGCAGTAAGACCTGCAACAAGCGCATACTCAAACATATAGCTGCTTCTTCTTGTATCTTTGCCGATCACAATTTTTGCCTTATGATCTCTTCCATAATACCATCCTACATAACGACCCACTTTAAAAGCATGATCTACGGTAAGCTGCACATTTGCTTCTCCACGGAAGCCGTCTGTTCCAAAATATTTTCCCATAGTAATTTCTCCCTCGCTTGAAAATCCAATTTTTATTCCAAAACCATATTACCACACTTGAGAGAATTTGTCACATCATTCTTTTTTTTTGCACAATATTTTCCATGCCAGGGTCAAAAGACCATAAACCACGATATGCGAATATCGGGCAGAATTGTGAAAGCACGAAGTGCGGAACAATTCGTCTGGCATCTTTGAGCGCATTCCTCATTTTTCTTTATTCGTATAAACCGTCCGGATATACGCCTGCCTCTGTCAGCGCGCGGAACGCCGCCATCACAGTTTCTTTGTCCTCCTGGTAAGTCACGCCAAACCATTCGTCTTTTGTCTCCAGTACGTCTACCCGGGCTTTTCCGGAATGGATCAGACGATCCACAAGCTCCGGAAGAAGATATTCTTTCTTAATATCTCCCGGCTCGATTCCTGCCAGAAACTCTTTGAATCCAGCTTCCAGAGTTTCCATAAATGCAGGTGTCAGTCCCCACATATTCATAGATACAAGGCTTTTTGTGTCGAGAACCTGAGAAGTTCCGTCTTCCTTACGCTCCTCTGCACCTGTTTCTGTCTTATATATATTATGTGTCTCTGCCACGCCTGTAAGCTGTCCGTTCTCAATATGGCAGATTCCTCTTGTCACGCTTCCATTGTCGCTCAGTGTGTTTCCAAGGCGGAACCCAGCCATACAAATATGAAGCTTTCCATCTTCCGGCTGCTCGCTCACAAGATAATCATGTACTTTTACATATGCTTCTTTTCCGTAATAATCATCTGCGTTGATTACTGCAAACGGCTCGTCGAGAACTTTTTTTGCTGCCAGAACTGCATGACCGGTTCCCCACGGTTTTGTACGTCCGTCCGGAACAGAAAAGCCCTCCGGAATATCTTCCATATCCTGGAACGCGTATGCCACTTCTGTGATCTTCTCGATTCTTTCTCCGATTACTTTACGGAACTCCTCCTCAATATCCTTGCGGATAATGAAAACCACTTTGTTAAAACCTGCCTCCAGAGCATCACGAATGGAATAATCCATGATGATTTCACCTTTTGGTCCTACAGGCGCAAGCTGCTTGATCCCCTTTCCGAAACGGGTTCCCATTCCCGCTGCCATAATAACAAGTGCTGTTTTTTTCATTTTCATTTCTTCCTTTCTGTTTTTTATGGAATTTTCACGTTCGATATGTAGAGGATACTCCCCTTTTTATTTCCATTAATCTTATGATACTATATGTATTTGTAAACTTCAACTGAAAATTATGCCGGAAAAAGTCCAGTATAAACAGAAATATCACTCTTATTTTATAAATTCCGCCGGATTTTCGAATACCCGCTGGGCTGCAATGGCTGCCGCTCCCACAAGGATAGGATTTTCCGGTATTTCATTCAACTCTATCTGAAGATTATCCCAGATAATCGGTCGGACACGCTCCTGTATTTTTCTTTTGATTTTTGTAAGCATATATTCACCGCCAATTTCTGCAAGACTGTCTCCTATAATTACAAGCTCCGGATTCAGCTGATTGATAACATTTATAATCCCGACAGCCAGATATTCACACATTTTATTAAACTCTTCCTGGACAAGACTGTCTCCTTTTTCCATTGCATTCTTTAGCATGCTCTGTGTCAGGAATCCTTTCTTTTCGTATTCTTCCCGAACACAGGATTCTTCCCCCTTCGCCAGACGAGTACGTATATTTTTCTTAAAAACAAGCAGGGAACAATACATTTCCAGACACCCGTAATTCCCACATTCACACCGCGGTCCACAATAATCGATCGTAGTATGACCAATTTCCCCTGCAATTCCCAAGGCTCCTTTTAAAAGCATACCGTTTGAAATAATTCCGCAGCCAATTCCTTGTCCGGCTACGATATAAGCCATATCTTTTCTGAAAAGACTTTTTTCATAATTCCACAACTGCGCAAAAGCCCCCGCATTGGCATCATTTTCAATATAAACCGGAATGTTAAAATCTGCCTGCAAAAGTGAACTAATCGGACTTCCATCCCATCCGACCAGGTTCGTAACAAACACAACCTCATCCCCGTCCATTTTATATGGTCCCGGTACTGCCACTCCAACAGCTAACGTCTGAAACTCCTGCTTATGTGCTTCTATCATACCGTGTATCTCTGTTGTAATCCGTCTGATACTTTCTGACACCGAGTCTGTTTCTTCCATTTTAAAGTATCTTGTCTCTCGTATCTCCCCGGAAAGCCCAATAAGGCTTACCCCAAAATATTCTCTCGTGACCATAACTCCTGCCACACAGAATTTTTCTCCGTTAATCCGGATTCCAATGGATCTACGCCCTTTATCTCCACTTAAAAGCCCGTCTTCCACCACAATGCCAAGCTCAATCAATTCTTTTATAATGTTAGTAATCGTTGCTCTCTGCAATCCGGAAAGTTTCGCAATTTCCGCCCTTGACGCAAGCTTTTCCTGACGTACAAGCCTTAATACAAGCGTACGGTTAATTTTTTGCTGTTTTTCCTGATTAATACTTTTTTCTGTAGTCATTCAACTCCCCCTACTTAAAAAAAGGGCGCTGTACATCCTGTACAGCCCCCTTTCATTATCTCTTTATTTCATTTCCAGTCCTGTCTGAGTAGATGGATTTGTTTCTGCTAATGCGTCTTCGTATAACATATAATAAGCTGCAGCAGACCATGAGAAGTTCTTAGTATGAAGTCCCTCTCCTGTAACCGGATTATAGTTTTCATGAATCGGACCATCTGTCAGCACACCTTCTGCTCCATCGAAAAGTTTATATGCAAGTTCTGTTGCTTCTTCCTCATATCCGTAGTTCTGAAGTGACTCAACTCCGTATAACGCCTGATCCAGCCATACAGGTCCTCTCCAATAACGGGACGGATTAAACTTATCATTGTCAAAAGATGCTGTCGGCATCGGAACTCTCAGGTTGAATTTACCTTCATCCATCATGTTATCCTTTACCTTCTCTGCTCTGTCTGCCGGTGCTAATTTAGCCCAAAGCGGCATCCAGCCTTCTGTTCCCTTACCTCTGTTAGTAAGGATTTTCTTTTCAGAACCGTCTTCATTAATCTGTAAATCGTAATAGAATCCAGTTTCCTCATCCCACATATTTGTATTAATATATTCTGCAAGCTTTTCTGCTTCTGCTTCATATTTTGCAGCATCTTCTGTTTTTCCAAGTTCCTCTGCTATAGATTTCAGGAAGCCTTTTTCTGCATAAAGCATTGCATTCAAGTCTACTGATTCCTGATTAAGAGAATATCCAACTACTTCTCCCTCTGCATTTTTATTTTCATATACAAGTACGCCGATATCGTCCGGTCCGTTTCCTTCCTGGTCAAAACGAGTTGCGTTATCCATACCGCTTTCCCATGCAGCAGCTTCAATAATGTTTTCCACATTTAATAACGGTTTATCGTTTTCATCCTTCAGGATATTTCCATCTTCATCTTTCTGATAATGCGCCTTATGAACCATGCCGCCGTATTCTGCAACACCATTGTGGTCTGTATCACGGTTAGTATACCACCAATCGTGATATGCCGTCAACTTAGGATACATCTCTTCAAGGAATGCTTTGTCTCCGCCTTCCTGGTAAGTTTTCCAAACTCCCCATGCAGCAAGAGGTGGTTTAGAATTACGGTAATTTCCTGAATTTTCGCCGTAGCTGAAACAGTCAATAATAGTTCCTGCATCCTGTGGACGTTCAGGATCATTGTCCTGAATCTGGTAATCAAACATACATCTGATTCCATCTGCAGCAAGCTGAGGATCAAATCCCGCAATACCAGCTGCATTTTTCCATGTATCCCAGCCCCATACACCAATAAATCCAGAGTATGACATGGATGGAATTAAACCACTGTGTTTGAATTTTCCTGCTGGACTTCTCCAGTTTGTGACAAGAGTTTCCATAGCTTTTACTGCAGCATTTTTATATGGTTTTGCAACACCATCTTCTTGCTCAAATGTTTTATCCAAATATCCCTGCCATCTTGTGCGATTGTCCTCAAAAGGTTTCTCTGGATCTGCAAAAAGTGTTTTTACTACTTCTGCTTCGTTTGCAGCTTCATCTGCTGTAAATGTATAACTTTCTGCAGTGTATGTTACATATGGTGTTCCTTTTTCGATTGTAATCGGTTTTGTTGTTTTAGACACATAACTCATCTTGTCTTCTGAAAGCTCAGTAGATACCTCTTCGTTATGACGAATTGTATACTTTGTATCTTCTGTTGTTGTCCACGCATCAGAATATTCTTTAAATCCTACCTGCACTCCGTTTTCAGAATCTTCAAATGTGGCATTTGTAGGATAAGATTCTCCCCATGCTTTGTTCTCTGAAAATAATTTACCTTCCCACGCAACATCAAGAACAAGTGGCTCATCTGAATAATTTTCAATTGTTGTACGAACATAGTTTGTTCTATTGCTTGCAAAGATAAGCTCTAATGTTACTTTGTACTCATCACGTTCTTCATAATACTGCATTAATTTTCCAGGATAGTATGCAACATATGGCCACCTTGCATCTGCCAGGTTGATTTCCTCTCCGTTCGCTTTTGTTAATTTCAATCGGCTGATGCAGTCTGATAAATTCATACCTGTATCCTGTCCGATAATCTGAGGTCCTGCAAAGCCACCAAATGTATCAAGATCATCAAGCCCATGCAAATAATATCCGTGCCATGCTCCCATATCTGAAAATACATTATATTTGTCTGTTGCATAATGTGAATACAATGTTTCGTCTAATCTTGCCGTTGCATCCAAAACATTTGCAAAGTCTTCCTGCTTGTAAAGAGATTCTGCCTGAACATTTACGCTTCCCATCATTCCTGCTGTCATACAGGCAGCCATAACTAAACTGATTCTCTTATGTATTTTTTTTCTCATACCCGTCTCCTCGTTATCCATTGATGTTTTCTGTTACGCGCTAAATAATCGATTATTAGTTCATTAGTTTTATTTGTCAATTAGATTAACAAATCTAAGGTTAGTATATGTCCTATCACTTACATTGTCAACACTATTTGTTTTTTTCGTCATTTTATTCATATTTGACGGCTTATTTTTGTACACTTTTCACAATGTAGTGCCAGTAAACTGCGAAAAGAACAACTGCAAAAAACCAAACTTACTTAAATTTTATCAGAATACATAATGTTCTTTATTTGCGCTACCAATGTTGAATTTAACTTTCATGAAAGATATAATAGTTCATGTAGATTGACCATAGGAGAAACAAGATGGAAAATGATTTTGCTTTAGTAAAAGCTAAATTTATCGAAAACTATAATCTTGCCAGACCAATTATGACAATTTTAGGCGACGAGGTACGACAGGAAATCTTATTGACTCTCATTGAGGCTGGAGGAATGGGCGGTATTCGAGTTGGAGATATTCAAAAGAAAAGCCATGTTTCCCGTTCAGCAGTATCCCATCATCTTAAAGTATTACTGGATGCAGGCATTATCTGTATGCGGCGAGAAGGAACAAAAAATTATTATTACATTGACTTTAAGGATTCAACTGTTAAACCGGTTATCCTGTTCTGGCAACAGGTTGAACCTATGTTAAAGCTTTGTATTAAAGAACGAGAAAGGCGGCTATAAACATGAAAGTATATGCTATTTATTTTAGTCCGACAGGCAGTACGGAAAAAATTGTAAAAGTAGTTGCAAATGAATTTGGAAACTCTGCTGCCGTATAACCATGCACCGCATAATGCATCTTGTTCTGCACCTTTGCAAAAAACTTCTTTGTTGTTTTTGCTGTGCGGTCATAATCGAGAGCTGTAGCGTAGATGTCCGTTATTTTCTGATAAAACCTATGCTCAGATAAACGGATTTCACGAATTTGCTCCAGCAAACGGTCAAAATATTCTACTGTAAGCATAGAACCACCATTTTTTAGGCGCTCATCATCCATAACCCAGCCTTTGATGATGGGGAACGGAAAGCAACTACTAAGATATTTCATGGTTTCTTATATAGAGTAGCATAAATTTGAATAAGTGAATATAGTCTTTTGAGGCAGATGAAAATCTGTCTATTTGTGTTTGGCAAAAATAGAAAACAGACTGAAGAGAACTCCTCAACCTGTTTCCGGGCAAACGCCAAATCAGCTTACCTATGATAACTTAATGACATTGGACGGCTCCTCCCTTTTCTTTTATTCACACACAGTGCTCCCCTGTGAGAATCATAATTATTTCGAAATGTCAATAAACCTTCTAATACTCCACGATTTCTCTGCCTTTTTGGACTATATCTGCGTCTCCGGCAGACTCTGCTTTTGCTTTAGTAATATCTGTTCTCCATATACAGCCGCTTATTCCTTCGCCGTCAACTGCACCTGTAATGTCATTCCCAATGCTTCCGCTATCCTTACCATCATCTCCAAAGACGGATTGTAATTGCCGCTTTCAAATCTTGTAATATTACTCCGTGGAACGCCTGCCCTCTTTGCAAGTTCCGCCTGGGTAAGCCCCTGCATTTTCCGACTGCGCACATACTGCTCAGCAACAGATTGTCTCACACTTTTCTGCTCTACTTCTATTACAATTTTCTGTTCACCAGATGTATAAATATAATCCATACTATTTCTCATAATTTGTGTTCTCTTCCTCCTTATGTATATTCAAATGTTTCCTTACTTTCCTGTATTTCGAGCAAAATTTCCCAGCAGCATACTCTATTTTATCCGCACATATAAAAGCTTTTCCAGCTTTTGTATTTACCATTTAAAATCCCCCTTCCCAAAAAAGAATCATATATGATACTTTTAATGTATCTTATATGATTCTCTTTGTCAAGGAAATTTTTATACTCATTAAATCATTCTTCGTTTTCGTTACAACATGTCTTTCCGTTAATTTGCATCTTCTGTCAAAAAACACCTATTCCGGTATACTCCCCTTCACACACAGCGCCCCCGAGGATGTCAAGTCATTGCTACGAACTTTTTGACCTTTTTCCTTCGATTTTTCCCATAAAACCGTTGTTTTGGAACGGAGGATGTTATATTGTTGTCACAAAATCAGTGGGGAGGATGTAACGTCATTGCTACAAATCATATAGTAGCGGACGTTACATTATTGCTACAAAATCAGGCAAGTGCTTTCCACTCCACCTCCACTCGTCCGTCATCATACACATATATCCCATCCACATACTTTTCAAGCATCTCTTCTGTCAGTTTCTCATACCCCAGATACTCCATCATCTGTTCCACTGGAATATTCTTCTTCAGCAAGATTTCTTTCTCGCCGCTGATCATTTCTTCCAGTTCCTTCTTTCGTCTTTCCAGGCGTTCTTTTTCTTCCTCTAGCTGCTTCTTTTCACTCAGGAACTCCTCCCGGCTCATCTGCCCTTCATGGTACTTCTCATAGTTCTGTTGGTTCTGAGCCTTGATCTGCTCCTGTCGTCTTCCACAATCAGCACTTTCTGTTTTGTATGCCTCGATATTATCTTCATGCTGTTTTCTCATGGATTGCTGCATCTGTTCCTGGCTGATATTCTGGCGTAAGTATGACTTTATTTCTGCCAGCACCATATGCCCCAGCATTTTGTCATCAGCTTTTCCTGCAAAACATCCTGTATCTTCTTTTCCCTGGCTATATGCACAGCTATACAGGATATGACCATGTACCCGGTTGCTTCCGGTCAGGTTTCTTCTGCAATTTCCACATTTTACATAACTGCTTAACAAAGTAGTTTCCTTGTTGAATTTGCTTTTTCTTGCATGCCTGATCTGCAGGGACTGTGCTTTCTCAAAGATTTCTTTTGATACAATCGGTTTATGGTGATTTTCCAATATCTTCCATTCACTTCGTGGCACAGGAACTTCTTTTCCTGTGCCGGGATCTGGAATTTGGGTTTTTCCATAGACCATACAGCCGATATAGTTCTTATCATTCAGAATCTTTCGTACCATATCACTTGTCCATTGCAAGCCTCTCGAAGATGCTTTCTTACTGTCTGATTTCTGTCGCCTGCTCATAGACTGCAATGGTGTAAGAACGCCTTCTTCATTAAATAGCCGACAAATATCCAGCTTTGAATACCTCTGATTCGTCAGTTCAAATACTCTGCGGATGATTTCCGCTTCTTCTTCCACAATCAACAGTTCTTTTTTGTTCTCTGGATTTATCCGGTAGCCATAAGGTGCAGAGCCACAACAATACTCTCCATTACTTCTTTTCGTGCTGACTGCCGATTTCACCTTAACAGACTGATCTTTCACATAAAAATCTGCAATCAGTCCCTTAAACTGCACTTCAATGTCAGAACTTTTTCCTTTATAATCCTTGGAATCATAATGGTCAGAAACAGAGATAAACCTTATTCCCAAAAATGGGAAAATCTGCTCCAGATACGTTCCCATTTCAATATAATCTCTGGAAAAACGGGAAAAATCTTTTACAACAATACATTGCACCTGCTCATTTCTTGCCAATTCCAGAACCTGTTGTATTCCCGGTCGTTCCATACTGGAACCGGAATAACCATCATCATAAAACTCCTGAAAAGGCAGTTCAGCCAGCTCCGGAATATGAGAAATATAATCTTTCACAAGTTTTCTCTGGTTGATGATACTGTTACTTTCTCCGTCAGAGCCATCCTCCAACGAAAGACGATAATATCCGATCAGCATTTTCTGATTACTCATGTTCTATCGCCCCCTTAAATCGAAAATTGATTTCCAGTCTGCCATCACCATACAAGTACATACTTTCAATCAGTGCTTCCGCAAGCTCAGCATTGATTCTTGTTGTCCCTTCCAGATCCAGAAGACTTCGTAAAAATCTGGTTTCTTCCTTTTGCTGTTTCTGCAATCTTCGGATCATTTGTTCCAGTGTCTCTTTTCTTTCTTCACAGAATATTTTCCAGTTGTTACGCTCCTCACGCATTTCCATATAATTTTCTCTGGAAAGTTTTTCATCCTTATATTGCATAAATGCCTGAGCAAGTTTTTCAGAGCGTTGTTCCACCTCTGCGTCCAGCTTTTTGATTTCATTCTGAATTTCCAGAATCTTATCTGAAAATATACCATTACTCATTGCCGACATATCTTTTTTCTTAAATCCTGCTAATTGCATTTGTCTGGTCAGTTCTGAGCGAACGATTTTCTGTACCGTATTTTCTGAAATAGATTTATGACTGCATTTTCTTTCATCCCGGTACTGAGCCGCATTGCAAAAGTAAAACACACTGCCTCTTGATCTCCTTGTACACATTTTCCGCTTACAGTCACCGCAATAAAACACATTATAAAAAGCTCTTTCATCATCTTCCCATCCTACTACTGTACTTCTGGCGTCCTGTGCCGCTTTTAACCGGATCTGTACTTTTTCAAACAGTTCTCTGCTGATAATCGGTTCATGAGCATTGGGAGTAACAATCCACTGACTTTCATCCAGCACATCACATCCTTTTTCACCTTTTGCAAACCTGGATTCGTATTTTCGCTGTACCAGATCTCCATAATAGTTATGCCTGTTCAGTACTGCACGAACAGAGGAATTTCCCCACTGGTGCAGAGTTTCACCTTCCTGCCAGTACACATGATGATAATGATTATAATCAGAAATCCGGTGTACACTATCCTCAAACAATCCATCTATAATCTGCTGAATCTCCTTACCGGAAGCATATTCCTCAAATATCCGTTGCACAATCTTTGCAGATTCCGACTCTTTGACCAGCTTATAGATTCCATTTATCTTCTCACAGCAATATCCATACGGAGCAGTTGCTCCAACATACTCCCCATTTTTCTGTGCTGTTCGCTTTGCTGCCCGTTCCTTTGCGGAAATGTCCTTTGCATAGGCATCATTTACCAGATTCTTGATATTCATGGATAGCTCCTGATTTTTTGCATTTGGTGCAAACGAATCATAATGATCACATACAGAAATAAAACGTACCTTCATAAAAGGCAGTATCTTTTCCAGGTAATTTCCTGTTTCTATATAATTTCTTCCAAATCTGGAAAAATCTTTCACAAGAATACAGTTTACTTTTCCTGCTCTGACATCATCCATCATCCGTTCAAATCCGGCTCTCTCAAAATTAGTTCCGGTTTTTCCCAGATCAGAATAAATATCATACACAACCAGTTCATACTCTTTATTTGCTTCCGCATTGTGCCTGTCAACAAACTCTTTGATCAGCGTCACCTGCGTTTCGATAGATTCTGACTTTCTTTCGTCTGTATCTACGGATAGTCTGGCATAAATCGCAGCCATATACACTGGAATCTGATAATTTTTCTTTTCTGTCCTTTTCTCATATCTTCTTGCTGTCCTTGCCACTTATCCCACCTCTTTTCTGTACTCATCCTGATGTTCTGTATAAAATCTTTTTATGACTTTCATTTTTTCAATCACATCCTGATAACGAATCCTGATTTTAATCTGCTTGTTCTCATAAATGTAGATTTTATCTACTGTCAGTGCCAGTAAGGTACGATCCAGCTCTTTGATCTCCAGAGATTTCTTCCAGTCTTCTAACTGAACTTTTGCAGAAACACCGCCTTCAAACATCTGCTTTACCAGTTTTTTCTGATGTTCTATCATCCGATCCAGTTCTTCACACTTTTTACCGTAACTTTCACGAAACTCATCAAACTCCTCTTTGGTAATCATCCCCGATTTCAAATCATCCGCTAGAGATACTTTTATGCTGTAACATTTGTTGTATTCTTCCTGCAATTTTGCGATCTGTGTATCATAACTGATTACCTGGTCGTAGCTGACTTCCATTTGCTGAAGTTCTTCCATGATCATCTCGTAATCTACAAAAAGTGCTGTATACATCTGGATTTCTTTCAAGACAATTTTTTTCAGCACTTCCTCCGGTATGCTGTGTCTGGTGCAGTCTCCGCCTTTATTCTTCGTCTGGCAGATATAAAAAGCCTTTTCTTTTCCCTTATATCGGTTCACTCTGCGTATCATCGGTACTCCACAATCTCCGCAGAAGATAAATCCTGCAAAAAAACTGGCACTGTCTGATGTCTTTGACGCTCTGCCATCATATTGAAGCAGTTTTTGTACTACATCAAAATCACTCTGCTTGATGATTGCCGGATGTGTATTTTTTACTCTCACCCATTCTGACTCTGGTTTATCCAGACGTTTCTTCACCTTATAGCTGATTCGTTCCTGCTTTCCCTGAACCATATTACCAATATACACTTCATTGGTCAGAATCCTTTTAATCTGTACTGCTGACCACTTTGGTGTATCTGTCCCCTGAAATCCAGCATTATAATTTTCGCCGTTTGCAATCTTGTATTCTTTTGGGGATTGTACATGACGCACATTCAGTTTTTCAGCAATCGCACCGAAACTGAATCCCTCTATCTTCCAGGCAAATATTTTTCTTACAATATCTGCAGCATAATCATCAATCACAAGGCAGTTCTTATTTTCCGGATCTTTGCAATAACCATATGGTGCAAATGCCCCGATAAACTCTCCTTTTTCCCGTTTGACTTTCTGATGGCTGCGTACTTTACCGGAGATATCCCGACAATAACTTTCATTTACAAAATTTTTAATCGGAACCACAAATGACTTCTCTGAAAAATCTGCTGTTTTACTGTCAAACTGATCCGTCACAGAAATAAAACGCACATTTAAAGCCGGGTAGGTCTTTTCGATCCATCGCCCGGCTT
>URMH01000040.1 GCA_900549015.1 uncultured Blautia sp. | reverse complement strand
TTATCAAACAATATAATGATTCAAATTTGCAATGTTATAAAATGCATATCCAATAAAATAATGCACATACATGGATTGCACCCAGGAAGGCTGTTAAATAATGCACAGAAAAAGATTGCAGAGGATAAGTGCAGATAAATAATGAGAAGCTGGGGGCAGAATGAGAGCGGTGGGAAAAGGTGAAATAGAGAAAGAAGTAAAACGGGCACTAAAATTTGGAAAAAAATGAAAAACAGGGCGAAGAATCCGTATACAGAAAGGCGTTTGGGGAAAAGGATGAAAGGATGCACAGGATTTACGAAAATTCTATCGCACATTCGGATTTTTTGTGGTAGAATATCTTTGATAAGGTGACGCAGCTTTTTACGGTCATCACAGATAAAATGTACATCAGAACGTACATATAGACAGGGAGAACCGAATTATGGAATTAAAGCGGGTATTACTGAAGCTGAGCGGAGAAGCGCTGGCAGGCGACAAGAAAACCGGGTTTGATGAAGCGACAGTCATCGCAGTTTCCAGACAGATCCGTACCATTGTAGAGGAAGGTATGGAAGTGGGAATTGTAATTGGCGGCGGAAACTATTGGAGAGGTCGCACAAGCGAGACGATTAACAGAAATAAGGCAGATCAGATCGGAATGCTTGCCACAATTATGAACTGTATTTATGTTTCAGACATCTGCCGTTATCTCGGATTAAAAACAGAGATCTTTACCCCGTTTGTATGCGGAGGATTTACGACGCTTTATTCAAAAGACGCAGTGGAAGAAAGTTTTGCAGCAGGCAAGGTAGTGTTCTTTGCAGGCGGCACAGGACACCCTTATTTTTCAACAGATACAGCTACTGTTCTCCGTGCTGTTGAGATCGAGGCAGAAGCAATCCTCCTTGCAAAAGCAGTGGATGGAATTTATGACAGCGACCCGAAGGTAAATCCTGCCGCAGTAAAATATGATGAGATCTCCATTGAAGAAGTAGTAGAAAAGAAGCTGGCTGCGATGGATCTCACTGCATCTATCATGTGTCTGGAACAGAAAATGCCGATGCTTGTATTCGGACTGGACGAAGAAAACAGTATTGTAAATGCAGTTCATGGGAAATTCTCCGGCACAAAAGTGACTGTGCAGGATAAATAAAATTTAAAATAAGGAAAGAATGAAAGAGGGAGACAGAATAATGGACGAAAGAATTCAGAAATATGAAGAAAAAATGAAAAAAACTCTGGTTGGATTTGAGACAGAGCTTACTACAATCCGTGCAGGAAGAGCAAATCCGCATATTCTCGATAAACTTACAGTAGAATATTACGGAACTCCGACACCGCTTCAGCAGGTGGCAAACATTACAGTTCCGGAGGCTCGTATGATCCAGATCCAGCCGTGGGAAGCAAGCCTTATCAAAAGCATTGAAAAGGCAATTCTTGTTTCTGACCTGGGATTAAATCCAAGCAACGACGGAAAAGTAATCCGCCTTATTTTCCCGGAGCTTACAGAAGAGCGTCGTAAAGAGCTTGTAAAAGACGTTAAGAAAAAAGGTGAAGGTGCAAAAGTTGCAGTCCGCAATATCCGCCGCGATGCAAACGATGCTTTCAAAAAACTGGCAAAAGAAGATGTATCTGAAGATGAGATCAAAGAGCTGGAAGAAAAGGTTCAGAAGCTCACAGATAAATTTGTGAAGGACATTGATGCAGCAGTAGAGAATAAATCAAAAGAAATTCTGACTGTATAAAAAGAGTAAGAAAGAGAGCTTTCTTTTGGAAGCTCTCTTTCCCTATGCGGGAATTAAAAAACGGATACAGACAGAAATGGAGGAAGAGAAATGAACGTACCGAATCATATCGCAATCATTCTCGATGGAAACGGGCGCTGGGCCAAGAAAAAGGGAATGCCAAGGAGTTACGGTCATGTGAAGGGCTGTGCCAATCTGGAAACCATATGTGATGATATGAAGGAGCTCGGCGTAAAATATCTTACGGTCTATGCTTTTTCCACAGAAAACTGGAAGCGATCCAGGGAAGAAGTGGAAGGTCTTATGAAGCTGTTCCGAAACTACCTGAAAAAATGTATCAAGATTGCGGAGCGAAATAAGATGCGCGTCCGGGTAATCGGGGACATCACTGCTTTTGATAAAGACATTCAGGAACGGATCGCGTATCTTGAGGAATTTTCAAAAAAATATGACGAGCTTCATTTTCAAATCGCATTAAATTATGGAAGCCGCGATGAAATTACAAGAGGAATGCGCCGTCTTGCACAGGACGCTGCCGAAGGGAAAATAACCCCGGAAGAAGTAGATGAGGAGATGGTGGAAAGCTATCTCGATACAGCGGGAATCCCGGATCCTGACCTTCTGATCCGCACAAGCGGAGAGCTTCGCCTTTCCAATTTTCTTTTATGGCAGCTTGCGTACACAGAATTTTATTTTACGGACGTTGCCTGGCCGGATTTCAACAGGGAGGAATTAATCCGCGCCATTGAGAAATATAATGCAAGAGACAGAAGATACGGGGGAGTAAAGGAGGAATAGAGATGTTTAAAATCAGATTGTTAAGTGGGATCATGCTGGTCATCATTGCACTTTTTACCATTATAAGCGGAGGATACATTCTGTTTTTTACTCTTCTGGCAGTGTCACTGATCGGAATGCGCGAACTGTTCCGAGCGATGAAGGTGCAGGACGAAAAGGCAAACATTCTTGCAGTTACAGGTTATGCCGGTGCTGTGATTTATTACGGAGCGATTCTTCTTGGATTTGAAAAATACGGAATGGTGGCAGTGATCTGCTCTCTTGTTTTGATCATGTTTGTGTATGTGTTCACATATCCAAAATATCACGCAGAACAGATCATGGCGGCATTTTTCAGTGTGATTTATGTGGCGGTAATGCTGTCCTTCATTTATCTTACAAGAAACCTGCCCGATGGAAAATTCCTTGTATGGCTGATTTTTCTCTGTTCCTGGGGCTGCGATACCTGTGCATACTGTGTGGGAATGCTCATAGGAAAACACAAAATGGCTCCTGTATTAAGCCCGAAAAAATCTGTGGAGGGAGCGGTTGGAGGCGTTCTTGGAGCAGCGCTTTTAGGCGTGGCATATGCCGCTGTAACAAAAGGACCTGTGATGGAATACGCAGTCATCTACGCTGTGGGAGCGCTGATTTCTATGGTGGGAGATCTGGCTGCTTCTGCAATTAAAAGAAATCAGAATATCAAGGATTATGGAACTCTGATACCGGGACACGGCGGGATTCTGGATCGTTTTGACAGCGTGATTTTTACAGCGCCTGTCATCTACTTCCTTTCAAAGCTGGTTCTCGGAATTTGATAAAGGGGGCTTATGATGAAAAAGATTGCAATTTTAGGTTCGACCGGCTCCATTGGAACACAGACGCTTGATGTAGTCCGCAAAAACGGGGATATTCAGGTTCTCGGAATCAGCGCCGGAAGAAATATCAAAATGCTGGAAGAACAGGTAAGAGAGTTTTCTCCGAGACTTGTTGCCGTTTGGGATGAAGAAGCTGCAAAAGGGCTGAAAGACCGGATTTCAGATACAGAGACAAAGGTAGTTTCCGGTATGGACGGTCTTCTTGAGCTTTCCGCAATGCCGGAGACAGAGATTCTTGTGACGGCTATTGTGGGAATGATCGGAATCCGCCCTACCATTGAAGCAATCCGGGCGGGAAAAGATATTGCTCTTGCAAATAAAGAGACGCTTGTGACAGCAGGACATCTGATCATGCCTATGGCAGAAGAATACGGAGTAAAAATCCTCCCTGTTGACAGCGAGCACAGCGCTATTTTCCAGGCGATACACGGGGAAGACAAAAAGGAGATCAAAAAGCTTTTGATCACAGCTTCCGGCGGTCCGTTCCGTGGAAGAACAAGAGAAGAACTGCGTCACGTTACGCTGGAAGATACCCTGAAACACCCGAACTGGGTAATGGGACAGAAGATCACTGTAGATTCTGCTACTCTTGTAAATAAAGGGCTGGAAGTGATGGAGGCAAAGTGGCTGTTTGGCGTGGAGCTTTCCGATATTCAGGTTGTGGTACAGCCGCAGAGCATCATTCATTCTATGGTGGAGTTTCAGGACGGAGCGGTAATGGCGCAGCTTGGAACGCCGGATATGCGTCTTCCGATCCAGTATGCGCTTTATTATCCCCAGAGAAGATTTTTGGACGGAGATCGCCTTGATTTCTGGAAGCTTCGGGAGATTACGTTTGAGGAGCCGGATATGGAAACCTTCCGGGGGCTTCCAATGGCGATGGAGGCGTCCCGTGCAGGCGGCACGATGCCAACTGTATTTAATGCGGCAAATGAACTGGCAGTACATAAGTTTTTACAGAAAAAAATAGGTTTTCTGGATATTTATGAGATTATCGGGCAGTCTATGGAAAGACATAAAATAGTGGAAAATCCTGACCTGGAGGAAATCCTGGCAGCAGAACAAGAGACTTATCAATGGATTGAAAGCAGGTGGTAAATTGAAAATAATCATAGCAGTTGTAATATTCAGCGCAGTGATCCTGATACATGAGCTTGGACATTTTCTTCTTGCGAAAAAAAATAAGATAGAAGTAATTGAATTTTCCCTGGGAATGGGTCCCAGACTTTTAAGCACTGTGAAAAACGGCACAAGATACTCTTTGAAGCTGTTTCCTATTGGAGGCTCCTGTGCTATGGCAGGAGAGGATATGGACGATGACAGTCCGGGAACTTTTAACTCTGCATCTGTGTGGAGCAGGATTTCCGTAGTTGCAGCGGGACCGATTTTTAACTTTCTTCTCGCATTTATCCTTGCTGTTATTATTGTAGGAGCAGTGGGGTATGATCCTGCAAAGGTGCTTACTGTGACAGAAGGTTCCAATGCGGCGGCAGCAGGCTTAAGAGAGGGAGATGTGATCACAGACTATCAGGGGTATCACATTGACCTGGGAAAAGATATGTACGTATATTCTTATCTGAACCCCCTTCAGGAAGAGCCGGTGCATTTGACTGTGGAGCGCGATGGAAGGGAGCTTGAACTTTCTTTCATGCCGGACGTAGAGGTACGGTATCTTCTTGGGCTGAACCGGAAAGATACAGAATCTATGGAGGTGGCGTCCTTAATACCGGATATGCCTCTTGAAGACGCAGGAGTACAGCCGGGTGATGTGATCACTTCCATAAACGGAGTGGAAATTCCAGATGGGGCGGCTTATGAAAAATATATCGAAGAAAATCCGCTTACAAGCGAGGAGGTAACAATCACGTACTCCAGAGACGGTCTGGAATATGAGGCAAAAATTACGCCGAAAGAGTACAGGACGCCGAATCTTGGTTTTGTATACAATGTATGGGCTGAAAAAGCAACTGGATTTGATGTAATAAAATATGGCTTCATGGAAATGAAATACATGGTGAGAACTACGATATTAAGCCTTAAGGAGCTTGTGACAGGAAGCCTTGGAGTGAAGGATTTAAGCGGTCCGGTAGGTGTGGTAGACGCCATCGGCGATACGTATGAGTCAAGCAAAAGTGAAGGAACGCTGATGGTATGGATGAATATGCTGAACATGGCAGTGCTTCTTTCTGCAAACCTTGGCGTTATGAACCTTCTTCCTCTGCCGGCGCTTGACGGAGGACGTCTTGTATTCCTTCTTGTGGAGGCGGTGCGCAAAAAGCCGGTAAACCGTCAGATAGAAGGAGCAATCCACTTTGCGGGGCTGATGCTTTTGATGGCGCTTATGGTCGTGGTAATGTACAACGATATTTTGAAGATATTCTGAAAATGAGCAGTAATAAAAGAGACATGGGAATCGAAATCGATTCTTCGTGTCTCTTTTGCGTTACAGAAAATTTGAGTCTTATGCGGCAGGCGTTTTTCAGCGAAACAGTTTGCGGATCTGCTTTTTGTCAATGTCGGTAATTCTTTTTAAAGGAATTCCGGCAGCAGCAAAGGCTTTGTCTTTTAAATGATCCCGTTTTCTGGCGTCTCTTGTCTCGTGTGTGCTGTCGTCCAGCTCGATGGCAAAAAGCACATATAAATCTTTATCGCAGATTACAAAATCCACATGCTTCTGGGCTATTTTATGAAAATACTTCATATATTGCTTTTTATCTGTTACAGCCAGAAGATCTTTTACTCCGACCTTAGGGCAGATGATATAGTGATATTCGTCTGCCACTTCTTTTAAGAGAAGATAAAAACGGTATTCTCTTTTTGTTAGAAGATGTCTGGCTGCGTAAGGATAATAATTTTTCCTGCGGTACAGGATAAAAAGCGGGATAAGTAAAAAAATACAGATAGCGGGAATATAAATTATGGGATTCATCTGCAGTACCTCCGTAAACAAAGATGTAAATAAAATAAGAGAATATACGTTCTGAATATTTTCTATTTTAAATGGTTTTGCAGAAAAATGCAAGATTTTGGTTTTTAAAATAGTATAAATCCATACAGTGAATTTACATAGTTGCGAACAGGAACGGCTTGATATTGCCGGGGCAAAATGTTACCATGAAAGAAGAGAGGCGACAGTAGAAACGAGATTATCATGAAAGGTGTGAAATAGATGAAAACATAAATATACCGGTGGGGATTGCTGATTTTAAGGAGCTACAGGGAGCAGGATATTATTATATAGATAAAACAGGATTAATCGAGGAGGTTTTAAGAACCACAGGAACAAAAGTTACCCTGATCACCCGTCCGAGGCGTTTTGGAAAGTCTCTGGGCATGAGTATGCTGGCGCGTTTTTTTGATATTCGGGAAGACAGCAGAGAATTGTTTGCCGGGTTGAAGATTTACCGAAATAAAGAGCTGTGTGCGGCGTGGCTGAATCAGTATCCGACTGTGCTTATTTCGTTCAAAGATATAACAGGTCTGGAGTTTTCCGTTGCATATGAACGGCTTCAGGGACAGATGTCAGAATTGTTTATGCAATATGAATATCTGTTAAGCTGCGATAAAATCAGTGAAGAGGACAAAAAAATATTTATTCTGATAAAATCTGGGGAAGCAACAATAGGACAGAGCAGCAGAGCATTGGGAATTCTGACACGTATGCTTCAGATATATTATGGAAAACCTGCCATTTTGTTGATTGATGAGTACGATGTGCCGGTTTCTAAGGCAAATGAAAACGGATACTACAGAGAGATGCTGGATATGATCAGAAGTATGTTAAGCATAGCGCTGAAAGATAATACTTCACTTAAATTTGCAGTAGTAACCGGTTGTCTGAGGATTACAAAAGAAAGCATCTTTGCAGGATTAAATAATTTTACTACAGATACAATTTCGGACAGGCGATATGATGAGTATTTTGGATTTACAGAAGAAGAAGTCAAGAAACTTCTTCAGGATACAGGGCTGGAGGAACGGTTTGAACTGGTACAGAAATGGTATGACGGTTATCATTTTGGAGATATGGATATTTACTGTCCCTGGGACGTTCTGAACTATGTAAATAAAGCAATCACACAGGGAGCAGTAAAACCTGAGAATTTCTGGGAAAATACAAGCGGAAATATGGTAATCAGACAATTTCTGGAAAGAACAGAATATGATGTGACAGAAAAATTTGAAACACTTCTGGACGGCGGTTATATAAAAGAAGAAATCAGTGAAAATCTGACGTATGAATCTATTCATTCCTCAGAGAAAAATCTTTGGAGTCTTCTTTATATGACCGGTTATCTTACAAAGGTGAAGCCAGAGGAATTAAAAGCAGGGGATAAAGTGAGAGAGCAGGAGATCGCCCTCCGGATTCCCAATGCGGAGGTTATGGATATTTTTCGTAAGAGTGTTGTGGAATGGTTTTATGATAAAGCCATTAACAGTGACAGACGGGAACTCTTCCATGTTTTGTGGAGTGGAAATGGGGAAAATCTGACAGAGCTGTTGTCTGATTTATTATTTGATACCATCAGTTATCATGATTACGCAGAAAGTTTTTATCATGCCTTTGTAACAGGGCTTGTTTCCAGTGCAGGGTATATTGTGGAATCTAATTATGAAAATGGGATTGGAAGATCGGATATTGTGATCAAAGACCGCAGAAACCGCCGGGCAGCAGTCATCGAAATAAAGATTGCCGCGGCAGAAGATAAGATGGAAAAAGAATGTCAGGACGCCTTAAAACAGATTGAAGAAAAGCAGTATGCAAGAAAAATTGAACGAAGCGGATTTCGGAAGGTTATTTCGTATGGCGTTACATTTTGTAAAAAAGAGTGTCTTGTAAAGACGATAGATGAATAATCATAATTGTGCTGAATTTTTTCTGCCTGCATAAAATGATATGAGAGCATTTCAGGAGCTTTGTATGTATCAGTCAAAAATGCGTATGCAGCAGGAAAATGTAGATAAAGGCCAGCTTCAGATTACGGTGGTAAACAGCGAGAACGGCAGGCCGGTTGAAAATGCGGTGGTGAGGATTTCCTATTCCGGTGACCCGGAAAGCACAGTAGAAGAGCTTCGTACAGACGAATCCGGAAAAACGCCGGTTCTTGATATGAAAACGCCGCCCCTTGAGTACAGCATGGAACCTGTGGAGGAACAGCCCTATGCGGAATATACTGTACAGGTAGAGGCGGAAGGTTTTGCAAACGGAGAAACATCGGGAACGGAAGTGCTTCCGGATGTTCTGGCAAAACAGGCAATTCGAATAGAACCAAGAAAAGAAGCAGGACCAGGGTACAGCCGCGTTGTAATCGGTCCGCATACTTTGTTTGGGGAGTATCCGCCGAAGATAGAAGAAGCAGAAATCAAGCCGATTAACGAATCAGGAGAAATTGTACTGAGCCGTGTTGTAATTCCGGAGTTTGTAGTTGTACATGACGGTCCTGTGGGAGATAACAGTGCCCGGAATTTTTATGTGCGGTACAGAGATTATATTAAAAATGTGGCAAGCAGTGAGATTTACGCTACCTGGCCGGATGATACCATACGTGCCAATGTACTGGCGATTATGTCTTTTACTCTAAACAGGGTTTATACGGAGTGGTACCGGAATAAAGGATATGATTTTACCATAACCTCCTCCACCGCCTACGACCACAAGTGGATACGGGGCAGAAATATATTTGACACCATAGACAGGATTGTAGATGAGCTGTTTGAAAATTATCTTTCCAGGCCAAATGTGCGGCAGCCTATTCTGACTCAGTATTGTGACGGAAACAGAGTAAAATGCCGGGACAGAGGCTGGATGACCCAGTGGGGAAGCAAAGAGCTTGGAGACAGAGGATATTCGCCCATTGAGATCATAAGAAGTTTCTACGGAAATGATATGTACATCAATGTGGCGGAAGAGGTTTCCGGAATCCCGTCCTCCTGGCCGGGATATGACCTGAATATCGGCTCGTCCGGCAATAAGGTGCGCCAGATCCAGGAGCAGTTAAATGTCATTGCAGAAGCGTATCCTGCGCTTCCCACAATCAATGCAGACGGCATTTACGGACCTGCCACAAAAGAGGCAGTGCGGGAATTTCAGAATGTTTTCGGTCTTCCCCAGACGGGAATTACCGATTATCCCACCTGGTATAAAATACAGGAAATTTATGTGGGAGTGAGCCGCATCGCGGAGCTTTAAGAAAACAGAAAAAAAATAAGAAAAAGCCGGCAGATGCCTGACTGAATTATCAGAGGTGCTGCCGGCTTTTCCGCGCTGTATTATGATTCGCTCGCGGGAATCATCGCGCTTCTCTCTTCAATTTTATTTTTGATCCTCTGGGCTTCCTCGCCTTCTGCAGGAGTAGGCTGGTAATTGTTATATCCATACTCGGAAGAGATGGAGCAGGGGATAATGTTTGTTACGTTATCCGCCTGTACGCCGTCTTCGGTGATCGTAAAGGTCTGCTGGAAAATCATGGAATCCATGTCGCTTGGAGCGCTGTTGCCGCCGAAGCAGAAATTTCCGAGACTGTATACAATATTTTTTCCTTTGTATGTTTCAATACCCTGAAGAACGTGAGGGTGATGACCGCATACAAGGTCGGCGCCCTCGTCAATGGCAAGGCGTCCGAGAGCTATCTGATTGCTGTCAGGGACTTCTTCTTTTTCATTTCCCCAGTGGAAGATAACAATAATAAGCTGCGCGCCTTCTTCTTTTACTTTTGCAATATTATCTTTCACCTGCTGGGCGCGTTCCATATGGTCTTTCAGCTCGTAAATACCCACAAGTCCGACTTTTACACCTTTAATATCCATCACGGCTGTTTCGTCATAGCCAAAATGTGTGATCCCTTCTGCGTCCAGCGCGTTTAAAGTGTCTGTAAAGCCCTGTTCGCCATAGTCGTGGCTGTGATTGTTGGCGGTGGTGACTGCCTCTACATTTCCGTCTGTAAGAATTTTTGCAAAAGAGGCGGGCGCTTTAAAAGCAAAAGTTTTATCTTCTCTTGCATCAGATTCTGTAAGTGTTCCTTCAAAGTTTGCGATAGTCAGATTATCAGCAGAGAAAATTGTTTTTACATTTTGAAGGAAATAGGAGCTTCCGTAATTGTCAAAATAAGCGTTTAAGCTGGTGCTGTAATCAAAGGTTTCGTCTGTGCCAAGGGTACAGTCCCCCACTACGCTGACTGTGAGAGAAACAGGATCAAAAGTTTTTTTCGTTTCTTTTTTTGCTTCTTTTTCTTGGGATTTTTTCTGTTCTGCCTGTGCCGCGGCTTCTTTTGCCTTGCGGTTTCTTGTGATGCAGGCAGAAGTGCCCATAGAGAGCAGGAAGAGGAGAAGCAGCCCTCCTCCTATAAGAAGCGCTTTCTGCCGTCGGATTTTCTGCTGCCGCATTTTCTTTTGAAAGGCTGCATTTCTTCTGGAAGTATCTGGACGGGCATTTCTCTTTCGTGGGGAATCGTTCATAATAATCTCCTTTTTCTAAGCAGGTCAGCTAAAGAATTTATCGTAGTAACCCATAACAAAAATAATAAGAACAATCAGCGGAAGCACAAAGATAAGATAAGGCCGTGCCCATTTGGGAAACTTGAGTCCGTTTCCGCTGTCTGCTTCTGCCACAAAGTTTTTCCAGCCCCAGCCGTATCGTGTGACACAGAAGAGGAGATATACAAGGCTTCCGATAGGAAGCAGGTTGTTGGAAATGATAAAGTCCTCAAGATCCTGAATGGTACTTCCTGGACCAAAGGGCTGAAATCCGCTCCATACATTAAAACCGAGTACGCAGGGCATAGATAAAATAAGAATGGCAACCCCGTTTATGAGAACGGCTTTTTTTCTGCTCCAGCCCCAAAGCTCCATAGCAAAATTTAAAATATTTTCAAATACGGCAATGATGGTGGAAAGGGCGGCAAAACTCATAAAGATAAAGAAAAGAGCGCCCCAGAAGCGTCCGCCGGCCATCTGGTTAAATACGTTTGGAAGCGTGACAAAAACAAGTCCTACTCCCTGTGTCTGATCTACTCCGAATGAGAAGCAGGCAGGAAAAATAATGAGGCCTGCTGTCAGTGCGACAAAGGTATCAAGAATCCCAATCTGGATTGCCTCTCCTGTAAGGCTTCTGTCCTTTCCTATATAGCTTCCAAAAATGGCAAGTGCACCAATGCCAAGGCTTAAGGTGAAGAAAGCCTGTCCCATAGCTGCGTAAATTCCCTGTGCGAGGCCGTTTTCTTTCAGGCGCTCGAAATCAGGGAGAAGATAAAACTTCACACCTTCTGATGCGTTTGGAAGAGTCAGGCTCTTAATGCAGAGAAGGATCATAATGCCGAGAAGACATACCATCATGGCCTTTGTAATCCGCTCCACGCCTTTTTGAAATCCCATACTGCAGATGCCAAAGCCCAGAACCGTAGTGATTCCCATCCAGATGGTCATTTCCACAGGATTTGCCAGCATATCATTAAATACGCCTTCCACAGCCGAAGGATTCAGTCCTGTAAAGGTTCCTTTTGCTGTTTTAACAAAATAAGCGAGCATCCAGCCGCCTACGGTTGTGTAGAACATCATGAGAAGATAGTTGCCTAGCATGGCGCCATAGCTGTAAAGATGCCATTTTGTACCCTTGGGTTCCAGAATATGGAAGCTTCTGGCAGCAGAGTGTCGGCTGGCGCGGCCTACAGAAAATTCCATTACCATAATAGGCAGTCCGAGAATTAAAAGGAATACAAGATAAATCAGAACAAAGGCGGCGCCTCCGTATTGACCGGTAATGTACGGAAATCTCCACACATTTCCAATTCCGATTGCACAGCCGGCAGAAATTAAAATAAAGCCAAGCCGTGAAGAAAACTTTTCGCGTTCTTTCATAATAGATTTACAACCTCCCTCTAAAATCTATTAAAATTATATGAATTTTTATACATTTCGTCAATAACTATCTCTTTTCATGTTAAACTATTTTTGATAAAATAAAAAATAACTATGAAGCAGAAAGGAATTTAAGTTTATGTTATATATTGGAAATCATGCATCTTCCTCTAAAGGATATGCGGCTATGGGGCGTCAGATGGTGAAAAACGGAGGAAATACCCTGGCATTTTTCACAAGAAATCCAAGAGGCGGAAAGGCAAAGGAATTGGATCTGAAAGATGTGGAGAAATTTCTTGCAATTGCAGAGGAGAATCATTTTGGTAAGATAGTAGCTCATGCGCCGTACACTATGAATGCCTGTGCCGCAAAAGAAGATTTACGGGATTTCGCAAGAGAAATCATGGCGGACGATATGAAACGCATGGAGGCGACACCTGGAAACTATTATAATTTCCACCCTGGAAGCCATGTAGGACAGGGCGTGGAGACCGGCATTCAGAAAATCGCGGAAATTTTAAACGATGTTCTCACAGACGAGCAGTCCACCACCGTCCTTCTGGAGACAATGGCAGGAAAAGGTTCCGAGGTAGGCGGTCGATTTGAGGAAATCCGCGCCATTATGGATCTCGTGGAAAAGAAAGAAAAGCTGGGAGTGTGCCTTGATACCTGTCATGTGTGGGACGCAGGCTATGACATTGTAAATCATCTGGATGAGGTTTTAGAAGAGTTTGACCACATAATCGGTCTTTCGAATTTAAAGGCAATCCACTTAAACGACAGTATGAACGGACTGGGAAGCCATAAGGACCGCCATGCAAAAATAGGACAGGGAGAGATTGGACTGGAAGCCCTTTCCGCCGTTACCCGTCACCCTGCGTTAAAGGGAATCCCGTTTATTCTGGAAACTCCAAATGACGATGCAGGCTGGGCAGAGGAAATCTCACTTTTAAGAGAAAAATACGAGGAGTAAGAAATGAGAAAAACACTGATATTAAACGGTTCTCCAAGAAAAAAGGGAGATACTATGACAATGATCAACGCATTAAAAGAGGAACTGGAAGGAGAGGTAAGAGTTCTGGACGCATACTATGCAGATATTCGTCCCTGCATTGACTGCAGATGGTGTTTTGAGAACAAAGGCTGTGCCATAAAAGACGAAATGCAGGAGATTTTTGATTACATTCAGGAATGCGACCACATTATCCTTGCATCTCCTGTGTATTTTGAGGAAATCACGGGAATGCTGCTCGCTGTTTTAAGCCGCCTGCAGACGTATTTCAGCGCCAGATATATAAGAAAAGAAGACCCTGTGCCGAAGAAAAAGACAGGAGGGATTCTTCTTGCAGCGGGAAGCATCGGACCGAGAGAAAAAGCGGAAAGCACTTCCAAAATGCTTCTTAACCAGTTAAACTGCCAGGTGTTGGATACGGTATATGTTGATAAAACAGACAAAGTTCCTGTAAAAGAAAGAGAAGATATTTTAGAGGCGGTAAGAAATCTCGGAAAGAAATTAAACGAAGAGAGCAGATAAAGGAGGCTTACATGAAGAAATCACGGATTTTTGCAGCAGGTCTTATGGCTATGCTGGCTTTTGCAACGGCAGGCTGCGGAAAAGAGTCAGAGGAAGAGATTTTTTCAGAGGATCTTGTTCCCCTTGGCGAGGAGGAGCTTGAGGCTTTGGAGGAAGGAGATCAGGGAGACGATCAGTTCGAGGTGATGGACGAGGATATGCTCGTGGATGATCCGGAAGTAGAACTGGAAGAAAGTTCAGAGGAAACGAATAAGGAAGCTTCAAAAGAAGCAAAACTTGAGAGAACCGGGACCTATACAGATAAAGACGATGTCATTCGCTATATTCATGAATATGGACATCTTCCTTCCAATTATATAACAAAGAAAGAAGCCCGAGATCTTGGGTGGAGCGACGGGGCGGATAATCTTTCCGATGTGGCTCCGGGAAAAAATATCGGAGGAGACGAATATAATAATGCCGATAAAATGCTTCCTGAGGAAGAGGGAAGAGTATTTTATGAGTGCGACGTCAATGTAGAGCCGGGGGAAAGAGGAGAAGAGAAGGTCATTTACACAAATGACGGACAGATTTTCTATACAGGCGATAACATGGAAACCTTTGAGCAGGTGTATTAAACTCTGGCGAGATTGAAAAAAGCATAAAGCCACGATATGCAGGTATGTCGTGGTTTTATGCTTTTTATAATCTGGCTAAAGTACAGAACAGGTCATCAGGAAAGCACCTGATTCTTCAATTCCTCTCCGTTCATAAATGCCGCTGCATTTTCCAGAGTCGTTTCCGCAATATTCGTAAGCGCTTCCTCTGTGAAGAATCCCTGATGAGAAGTCATGGTCACATTGGGGAAGGAGAGAAGACGCTGAATGGTAGAGCTTGGAAGAATGCGCTCGGACATATCTTCGTACACAAAATCTGTTTCCTCTTCATATACGTCAAGACCGACGGCGAAGAATTTGTGGTCGCGGATCCCTGCGATCAGGTCGTCTGTTTTAATAAGCCCCCCTCTTGAAGTGTTTACAAGAATGACGCCGTCCTTCATTTTGGAGATAGAGTCTTCATTGATCATGTGTTTTGTCTCGTCTGTCAGCGGGCAGTGAAGACTGATCAGATCGCTGGAAGAGAGAAGCTCATCAAGGGATACGTATTTTACAAAATCAAGAGCATCGTTTGGATAACGGTCATATGCGATCACGTTCATGCCGAAGCCGCGGCAGATCCGTGCCATTGCCTGACCGATTTTACCGGTTCCCACAATGCCGGCTGTTTTCTGATAGAGATTTACGCCCATAAGACCGTTTAAGGCAAAGTTGTTTTCACGGCATTTAATATATGCCTTATGAGTATGGCGGTTTGCTGTGAGAACAAGAGCCATTGCGTGTTCTGCTACGGCTTCCGGGGAGTAGCCCGGCACGCGCATTACTGCAATCCCGTATTTTTTTGTTGTGTCAAGATCCACATTATTATATCCTGCGCACCGCATAAGAATCAGCTTTACGCCGCACCGATGCAGCTCCTCAATGACATCTGTGCCAAGATCTGCGTTTACAAATGCACAGATAGCGTCATAGCCTTTTGCAAGAGCAGCCGTTTCCACATGGATATTTGCCTCAATAAATTTAATTTCTATTCCCGGAAAAGAAGGCAGAAGCTTCTGGAAAAACTGTTCGTCATAATTTTTAGTGCCATAAAATAAAATTTTCATAAAAACTGCTCCTTTCTATTTGTAGTATGTAATGAATTCAATATGATTATACGATATTTTACAGAAAATAAAAAGGATAATTTTAGTCTAATATAAAATTTTCTATTTTGACAGGGAGTACAGGTCTTTATAAAATTCCGGATAGGAAATATTCACACATTCGCCCCCGTTTATGGAAAGGATTCCGTCACAAATTGTACCTGCCACTGCAAAAGACATGGCGATGCGGTGGTCAAGGTGAGAATCAATGCAGGCTCCGTGTAGGGGCTTTCCTCCATTTATGATCATGCCGTCCTCAGTTGGCGTGACGTCTGCCCCCATACGTTTTAAATTGTCGCACATGACGGCGATTCTGTCTGATTCTTTTACTTTCAGCTCCTGGGCGTCGCGGATAATCGTAGTGCCCTGTGCAAAAGCAGCCATTATGGCAATGACGGGGATTTCGTCAATTAAAGTTGGGATCATATCTCCCTCTATGGTTGTTCCGTGAAGACTGCTTGTGCGGACAAGAATATCGGCAGTAGGTTCTCCCTGATGTTTCTCATTTAAGAGGGTAATATCTGCGCCCATCTGGCGGCACACTTTAAGAATACCGTCTCTTGTAGGATTGATTCCCACGTTTTTTAAAAGAATCTCACTGTTTGGAGTGAGAAGCCCTGCTGCAATAAAATAAGCTGCGGAGGAAATATCACCGGGAACAGAAATTTCTCTTGCAGTAAGTTCTGGTTCCGGAGAGATGGAAGCAGTTGTTCCAAAAGAGCGCACGTCTGCTCCGAAATAATGAAGCATGATTTCCGTGTGATTTCTGGAAAGAACCGGTTCCGTTACTTTTGTTTCTCCGTCCGCATACATTCCTGCGAGAAGAATGCAGGATTTTACCTGCGCAGACGCAACAGGGGAATTATAGTGGATGCCGTGAAGCTGTGTTCCCTGTATGGAAAGAGGCGCGCAGCCGTTATTTTTTAAACTTATAATATCTGCTCCCATCTCCTTTAAGGGAGTCATGATCCGGTTCATGGGGCGGGACTGAATGGAAGCGTCTCCCGTAAGGGTGGAGGAAAACTGCTGTCCTGCAAGAATCCCGGAAATCAATCTCGTTGTGGTGCCGCTGTTTCCCGTATCAAGAATATCGGAAGGAGCGGAAAGCCCATGAAGCCCTTTTCCGAGGACAAGTACCTCAGAACCGCTTTGCTCTATGGAAATGCCCATCTGCCGGAAGCAGCGGATTGTGGAAAGACAGTCTGCTCCTTCAAGAAAACCGCTGATTTTTGTAGTACCCTGTGCGAGAGCTCCAAACATTACCGCCCGGTGGGAAATCGATTTGTCTCCCGGAACAGAAAGGGTTCCTTTTAAATTTTTCAGTTTTTTAATATCCATATTTTTATCCTACCGTTCATATATTGTATAGTTCCGTTTTGTAAGAAGGGTGGAGGCGCGTCTCATAGCGTCTTCCTCATAAAATTCGATTTTCAGAACGCCTTCCTCAAATTCACGGTTGTGGATAATGCCAATATTTTTGATACTGATCTTATCCATTGCAAGAATGGTGGCAATGGTGGCAATGCCCCCCGCCTCATCCGCTATATCAAGATATAGCACAAAGGCTTTTTTAATCAGACCGTTGTCTGTTATATCAATGGAATCACGATAATCTCTTGAGGAGGCGAAAAGCTGATAGAGGCTGTCCGCATCTTTGTTGTCTACGAAGTATCGTATCTGAATCAGCATACGGATATAATCGTCCAGTACATTGGAAATATTTTCCTGGTTTTCCAGGCAGATCTGCTGCCACATGACAGGAGAAGAAGAGGCGATTCTTGTAATATCACGAAAACCTCCCGCGGCAATCGTCTTCATATATTCTGCATCGTTGTCGAGAATGCTTACAAGATTTACAAGAGCGGCTGCGATAATGTGGGGCAGATGGCTGACCCCTGCAGTAATAAAGTCATGCTCCTCGCTTGTGAGAACCATAGGAATGGCGCCCAGAGAAGTGATAAGCTCCGTAAAATCCATAAGGCGCTCCAGAGGTACTTCTCCTCCCGGAGTAATAATATAGTAGGCATTTTCCAGAAGACGGTCGTCGGCAGAAGAAAAACCGGATTTTTCCGAGCCTGCCATAGGGTGTCCTCCTATGAAATGCCTTCCAAGATGAAGGGATTCCACTTTTTCGTGGATCATGCCTTTGACGCTTCCAACATCTGTGACGATACAGTTGTTCTGAATGGAATCTTTTATTTTACTCAGATATTCTATATTAAACTCGACGGGCGTGCAGAGAAAAAGATAGTCGCAGGAAAAGAAACGGCTGTCATTTTCTTCACATACTCCGTCAATGATCCCGCTCTCTAAAGCGGCGGCGAGAGTTTCTCTGTTTTTGTCATAGGCAAGAAGACGGTAATCTGAATGGTGCTTTCGGATTGCTTTGGCAATAGAGCCGCCTATTAAACCAAGACCGATAAAACCGATGGTTTTCATATGTATATTGTCCTTTCCCACTGCGTATTTACCTGTATATTTTAAAAGATAAGGGGAAAAAAGTCAATTACATATGGAAATGACGAAATTACACAAGAGAATTCAAAAAAAATTAAGAATAATTTATATAAAATACTTGAAATTTATTTTGAATTTTAGTAAAATATGGACATATTAGACAAACAGGGAGGTATTACATATGGACGTTTTTAGAACTGACCGAATCAGAAATGTAGTCCTATTAGGGCATGGGGGAGCCGGCAAGACTACACTGGCAGAAGCAATGGCATATCTGGCAGGTATGACTAGCCGTCTCGGAAGAGTAGAAGATGGCAATACTGTCAGCGATTATGATAAGGAAGAAATCAAGAGACAGTTCTCCATTTCTACAACACTCATTTCCGTACCGTGGAATAAAGTAAAAATCAATGTGCTGGATACACCGGGATACTTTGATTTTGTAGGAGAAGTAGAGGAAGCTGTAAGCGCAGCAGACGCAGCGATCATCGTAGTATCAGGTAAAGTCGGCGTTCAGGTTGGAACACAGAAGGCATGGAATCTCTGTGAAAAATATAAACTGCCGCGTATGATTTTTGTAACAGATATGGACGTGGACGATGTAAGTTACCGTAAAGTTGTGGAAGGGCTTACAGAGCTTTACGGCAAAAAGATTGCGCCGATCCATTTCCCAATCCGTGAGAACGGCAAATTTGTGGGATATGTAAACGTTGTAAAACAGGCAGGAAGAAAATATATTGACAAAGCTGGCAAGGAAGAGTGCCCGATTCCGGAATATCTTGACGAATACCTGGAAAAATATCATGAAATCCTGATGGAATCCGTGGCAGAGACAAGTGAAGAATTTATGGACCGCTACTTTGAGGGAGATACTTTCTCAGTGACAGAAGTATCAGCAGCTCTTGCCATGAACGTGCAGGACGCAAGCATTGTTCCTGTATGTATGGGTTCACCTGTAAATTTGAGAGGCGTTTCCAACCTTCTTGACGATATTTGCGGATATTTCCCAAGTCCGGATAAACGCTCCTGCAATGGTATCGCACAGAAGACAAATGAAATTTTTGAGGCAAATTACGATTTTGCAAAAGTAAAATCTGCTTACGTATGGAAAACCATCGCAGACCCGTTCCTCGGAAAATATTCTCTTATTAAAGTATGCTCTGGCGTTATCAAATCCGACGATACTCTCTTAAATGTAGAAAAAGTAGAGGAAGAGCGTCTCAATAAACTGTATGTGCTGGAAGGCTCCAAACCGATCGAGGTTTCTGAGCTTCACGCAGGCGATATTGGCGCCATTGCAAAACTGGGAAGCGTACAGACAGGAGACAGCCTTGCAACAAAGGCAAATCCGATCCTTTATCCGAAGGCAGTGATTTCCACACCATATACATACAAGAGATACAAAGCAGTGAAAAAAGGCGATGAGGATAAGATTTCCCAGGCGCTTGCGAAAATGACAAGTGAAGACAAAACGCTTCGCGCAGTCAACGACAGTGCAAATCACCAGTCTCTTCTCTATGGCATGGGCGATCAGCATCTTGATATTGTAGTAAATAAATTAAAAGAACGCTATAAAGTGGAAATCGAATTAAGCAAGCCGAAGGTTCCGTTCCGCGAGACGATCCGCAAGAATTCCGATGTGGAAGGAAAGCATAAAAAACAGTCCGGCGGACATGGACAGTACGGTCATGTAAAAATGCGTTTTGAGCCGTCCGGAGATCTGGAAGCTCCATACGTTTTCGAGCAGGTAGTAGTAGGCGGCGCTGTTCCGAAGAACTACTTCCCGGCAGTAGAAAAAGGTCTTCAGGAATGCGTACAGAAAGGACCTCTTGCAGCTTATCCTGTTGTCGGCGTAAAAGCGACACTTTACGATGGCTCCTTCCATCCGGTTGACTCTTCTGAGATGGCATTTAAGATGGCGACGATCCTGGCATTTAAGAAAGGATTTATGGACGCGTCTCCTGTACTTTTAGAGCCGATCGTTTCCATGAAGGTAGCTGTTCCGGATAAGTATACAGGCGATGTAATGGGTGATTTAAATAAACGCCGCGGTCGTGTTCTCGGTATGAATCCGGATCATGACGGAAATACTGTGATCGAGGCGGACGTACCTATGCTGGAAATCTACGGATACTCTACAGACCTTCGTTCCATGACCGGCGGAAGCGGAGATTTCTCCTATGAATTTGCGCGTTATGAGCAGGCACCGAGTGATATTCAGGCAAAAGAGATCGAGGCAAGAGCAAATAAATTAGATAAAGCAGAAGAATAATAAGAACAAACAGTAACGGGGCATAAGTTCCAAAAGGGCTTATGCTCCTTTATTGTATTTTGTGGTGTGTCGTGATATAATGCTCCTTACCGAATAGAAAGGAGATGTTTATGAGAGGAAAGTTTAGAAAGAGCAAAATTTTAATGCTGCTTCTCGTACTGCTTGCGGCAGGAGTTTATTATTATGTAACTCTTCCTGCAATTAACATTCACTCCAGCGGTTTCTGGATTTTTGTCATTGCCGTTCTGGCGCTGGCGCTGTTTTTTTATGGCGGAAAAAATATCCGGACTGCAGAAGAGCTGAAATCAAATAAGATACTGAAGCTTGGCATTGGCGTGATCGCTCTTGTTGTCGTTGTTTTTGCAGTGGGAAGCCTTTTGTCTTCTCCTATTGTAAATGCGAAGAAATACAGAGAGCTTATTGAGCCGGAAACAGGAAATTTTACGGAGGATATTGAACAGATCCGTTATGACCAGATCCCGATTCTTGACAAGGAATCTGCAATGCTTCTGGGAAACAGAAAAATGGGAAGCATGGTCGATATGGTGTCTCAGTTTGAGGTGAGTGATCTGTACTCCCAGATTAATTATAACGGACGTCCTGTACGTGTGACCCCTCTTGTATATGCAAGCCCGATCAAATGGCTGACAAATATGAGCGAGGGAATTCCTGCATATATCACCATTGATATGGCAACGCAGAAGACGGAGCTTGTAAAGCTGGATCAGGGAATCCGTTACTCAGAGGCAGAATATTTTAACAGAAATATTTACCGCCATCTTCGTTTTAAATATCCGACATATATTTTTGACCAGTTAAGCTTTGAGATTGATGACGAAGGTACTCCTTACTGGATCTGTCCTGTAAAAAAATTCAACATCGGACTTTTCGGAGGACAGACCATTGGAAGAGTGGTTCTCTGCAATGCAGTTACAGGAGAATGTAAGGATTATAAAATAGAGGACTGTCCGACCTGGGTAGACCGGGCGTATCCGGCAGACCTTTTAATTGAGCTTTATAATTATCACGGAACTCTGATCAACGGTTTCCTGAACAGTGTTCTGGGACAGAAGGGCTGTCTTCAGACAACAGACGGATTTAATTACCTTGCAATGGACGACGACGTGTGGGTTTACACCGGCGTGACTTCTGTAAGCGGCGACCGCTCCAACGTAGGCTTTGTTCTTATGAATCAGCGTACAAGTGAGACAAAATATTATGAGATTCCGGGAGCAGAGGAGCGTTCTGCAATGGATTCCGCAGAGGGACAGGTACAGAATCTGGGATATAAGGCAACCTTCCCGCTGTTTTTAAATATTGCGGGAGAGCCGACATACTTCCTTGCCCTTAAAGATAATGCCGGACTCGTAAAGAAATACGCAATGGTAAATATCCAGCAGTATCAGAATGTGGCAATCGGCGATACGGTTCAGCAGTGTGAAAAAGTATACAAAAAAATGATAAAAGGCACAGGCGGCGCAGTGGCAGATGAAAATACCAAAAAAGCTACAGGCGTGATCAGCCGTATGGCGCAGGGTGTGATCGACGGAAATACCCACTATTATATTGTGCTGGAAAATCATAAGGATCTGATTTTCGATGTGCCGATCACAGATTTTCTCGGAATTGTAAAATACGATGTGGGAGATAAAATCACCATTTCTTATAATGCGGGCGAGCCTGCCTGTACAGTGCTTTCTGTGGAAGGCGATGAAGGAAGTGCAGAAGGTGTGGTAGAAACAGAGACTCCTGCAGAGGTTCCGGGAGAAGCGTCCTGAAAAATTAAGTAAATACAAAGACGGAGGAGAAGGAGATGGAAATCATCATTCAGCTTGCGCTTCTGGCATTCGGCTTTCTCATGCTGGTAAAAGGAGCAGACTGTTTGTGGAAGGAGCGGCAGGAATTGCGGAAAAATTCGGGATTCCGCAGCTTGTAGTAGGTCTTACGATTGTGGCAATGGGAACCAGCGCGCCGGAGGCGGCGGTCAGCATTACTGCTGCAATGAAGGAAAATGCAGATATTACAGTAGGAAACGTAGTGGGAAGTAATATTTTAAATATTTTGATCATACTGGGAATCACCTCTGCGATCGTTACAGTTGCAGTGGCGAAATCCACAGTAAAAATAGAAATCCCATATATGATTTTTATTACTCTTTTATTTATGGGGCTTGGATTTACAGGGGGCGAAATCACTTTCTGGGAAGGCGTGATCCTGTGGGCTGCCTTTCTTCTTTATCTCGGCTATCTTTTTATGATGGCAATGAAAAATAAAGAAGAAATCCCGGAGGAGGGAGAAATGCTTCCTCTGTGGAAACTGCTTCTTCTGACAGCAGGCGGACTGCTTTTTGTTGTGTATGGAAGCGATGTGACGGTAGATGCAGCCACAGCCATTGCGAAAGCGGTCGGTGTAAGCCAGAGATTTATCGGACTTACGATTGTTGCTCTTGGAACTTCCCTTCCTGAGCTGGTTACATCGGTTTCTGCTGCACGGAAGGGAAAAGCGGACATTGCAATCGGAAATATTGTGGGAAGCAATATTTTCAATATTCTTTTTGTTGTGGGAACGACTGCGCTTATCACCCCTGTTGTCTTTGCTTCGAACTTTCTTATTGATACAGCCATTGCAGCGGCAGCAGGACTTCTTCTCTGGATCTGTGTGGTAAAGGACAGAAAGCTTTCCAGACCGGGAGGGATTCTTATGCTTCTCTGTTACGGCGGATATTTTATTTATCTTTTGCAGTAAAAAAGCGGCAGCTACTTGACAAAACAGGGAAGTACAGGTAGAATACAGATAGTTTACAGCGTAAGCTGTCATAAGAAAAATGCCTGGAAGAGGAGTAGTAGAATGGTCCCCTGTATTTCAGAGAGCTGTCGGCTGGTGTGAGGCAGCATACAGAAATTCGAACTCGCCTTGGAGCTTTCAAAGTGAAAGAAAGTAGCTTTGAACGGGAAATCCCGTTACAGATTTAATGAGTGCATCGGAAGCAATTCCGGTGAATTAGAGTGGTACCACGAAATTTTGCCCTTCGTCTCTAAAATGAGAGGAAGGGCTTTTGTTATTTTACGAAAGCAGGTCTTTTGTGAAATACGTATTTTTTAAATCAGGAGGAAAGAAACAATGTCTGTACCGTACAATCATAAAAAGATTGAGAAAAAATGGCAGAAAGTCTGGGACGACAACAAAGCTTTTGCAGCGTCTGAAGACTACAGCAAACCGAAATATTACGCTCTGGTGGAATTTCCGTATCCATCAGGTCAGGGACTCCATGTAGGTCACCCAAGACCGTACACAGCCCTTGATATTGTGGCAAGAAAGAGAAGAATGCAGGGATACAATGTCCTTTATCCAATGGGTTGGGATGCGTTTGGTCTTCCGACAGAAAACTACGCAATTAAAAATAAAATCCATCCGAAGATTGTAACTGCAAGCAACGTAGGTCGTTTTAAAGAGCAGTTAAAATCTCTGGGCTATTCTTTTGACTGGGACCGTGAAATCAATACAACAGATCCGGAATATTATAAATGGACACAGTGGATTTTCCTGAAGCTTTTCAAAGCGGGTCTTGCATATAAGAGCGAAATGCCTATTAACTGGTGTACTTCCTGCAAGGTTGGTCTTGCAAACGAAGAGGTAGTAAACGGCGTATGCGAGCGCTGTGGCTCTCCTGTTGTCCGCAAGGTAAAAAGCCAGTGGATGTTAAAGATTACAGAGTACGCAGACAAGCTTCTGGAAGGTCTGGACGATGTAGATTATATTGAGCGTGTAAAGGTCTCTCAGAAAAACTGGATCGGAAAGAGCCAGGGAGCAGAAGTTGATTTTGCTGTTGCAGGAAAAGAAGATAAACTGACTGTTTATACAACAAGACCAGACACGCTTTTTGGAGCAACTTATATGGTTGTATCTCCGGAGCATCCAATGCTTGAGAAATACAAAGACGAAATCAAGAATATGGATGCAATTCGCGAGTATCAGGAGCAGGCTGCGAGAAAATCTGATTTCGAGCGTTCCGAGCTTGCAAAGGATAAAACAGGCGTAGAAATTGACGGTATCCGTGCAGTTAATCCTGTAAACGGAAAAGAGATTCCGATCTGGGTTTCCGATTACGTTTTAATGAGCTATGGAACCGGTGCGATCATGGCTGTACCGGCTCATGATACAAGAGACTGGGAGTTTGCAAAGAAATTTAATCTTCCGATTATCGAGGTAGTAGCAGGCGGCGAAAACGTACAGGAAGAAGCCTTTACAGACGTTGCCACAGGAAAAATGATTAATTCCGGGTTCCTGGATGGACTGGAAGTAGCAGATGCGAAAAAGAAAATCATCCAGTGGCTGGAAGAGAAAAAACTGGGAACAGGAAAGACAAACTTCAAGCTTCGTGACTGGGTATTTTCCCGTCAGCGTTACTGGGGCGAGCCGATTCCTGTCGTACACTGCGAGAAATGCGGTTACGTTGCAGTTCCGGAAAGCGAGCTTCCTCTGGAGCTTCCTGAGGTAGAGAGCTATATGCCGACTGATAACGGCGAGTCTCCGATCGCGGCTATGACAGACTGGGTAAATACAACCTG
>URMH01000039.1 GCA_900549015.1 uncultured Blautia sp. | reverse complement strand
AGATGCTCACCAATACTATCTTGCAGGAGCATTACCTGATACAGCGAATTTCTGTGATTTTTCAAATAGTCTCTACGCAAGAATCCATATTTGCCAAGCTGCTCCATCTGATTGCCAGATTTATAGATAAGGTTCGGAATCAGATATCCATTCACATTCGTATATGTTAGTTTCATTTTATTAGCACTCTCCTTTTTCTCTGATTTTTTACACCAAATTTACACCATTTGCAATTCATTTGACGATAGGCTACGATACCAGACAAAATGACTGATTGCCCAGAAAGCCTGTAAAATAGGCATTTTTGCAATACACAAGACAGGACAAAAATCGACTTCCATTATCAAGAGGTGAGTGCTAATTTTTTTAATTTTGTTTTCTTAGAAGAAAAGCGCAAGCCACAATTTTACGACTTACGCTTTTCTCAGCTATTGCTTAACTTATATCAAATATAGAACCCGCTTTTATATTCCTCACTTTCAAAAACGCTTAGAGCATCACATCGGATCATTCTCCATATCTGACATATGAAGAATATTCTGCCAGCTTGTTGCCTGAATAATCAAATAGTTCTTCTGTTCCATTTGACCAACTCACAGAAATTGTCCCGTCTGAAATAAACATGCTGTTAATTTGAATATATTCATTGTTCTCTTCTCTTTCGCTTAAATCAGCAATTATCTCGTTGTTCAAATCAATAAGTCCATAAAAATCACTACCGTCTTTACGAACACAAAGAACATTCGAATCACCATCAAGAAATGCCATATAATCATATTGAGAATCTATCAAAATTTCTCCCTGCATATTAACCAAACTGAATTTTTCACCGTTTTCACTCTCATTAGACACTATCACAAACCCATGATCCGCATCTACACTATCATATTTACATGGAATAATTTCTTCACGCGTCGTCCCTTTAAACACGGCACACTGTATCATGGAACGTAGTCCACCTTGTCCAGTTAAATACACATATGCATTAGTTGGATAGATTTTTTCATTTTCATCTTTTTTCAAAATCCCCCAACTAAGCAAAACATTTTTCGTTACATCTTTGACTGAAGATCGCTGAAGATTTGACTTGCTATTAGCAATAGCGACCTCTTTCATTTGCTCACAAAGATTCTTAATATCTTCATCAGTCACTTCAATATCTCTGCGGACTACCGAATCAAAAGAACGAGCATCGCATTCATAATATAGCTCTCTTGACATATCACGGTCAGCGGGGCGTGTTGTCCCAGAAACTCGAATATATACACCATTCTCCAGCCCATCTGCCTTAATATGTCTACCTGAAACTCCCCCTCACAATCCTGCGAAAAACAGCTCGTAAAAATCGTCCTCTCCCTCTAGCACAGGAGAATTTTCCCCTCCTCCGTTTGTGCTGCGCTTCATTTCCGCGTAAAATTCCTCTCCTGCACCAATAACCTCCATCTCATAAACAGGATACCCCAATTCCCTGCATTTCCTGCAAAAGGCAGAAAGGGGATTCGCAGCCTTTCTTGTTTCCAGAAATTCTTCTCTGAGTTTTTCGTCCTCCAGGGCTTTCTGTTTTAAAATATCAAGCATCTCCGGTATTTCCATACAATTCTCTCCTCTTCTCTAAAAATTTCCTGTTAAATATATTATTATTGTAACCCATTTCTTCCTTCCTGCCTACTTCTTTCTGTGACGCACAGAAAGGGATATTCAGTTTTTCATACCTGAATATCCCTTTCTCCATATTTCTTTAATGTACAGATGAATTTTGCGGCATCTGAACCTGTACCGTCACATACTGATCCCCGCGTACAGAAGGATTTTTCATGGAAACAATTCCTTTTCCCCGCAGACGTATCTTCGTACCGTTTTTCGTTCCCTCCCGGATTTTGCACAGTACGTCTCCTGAAATAGTTTTTACCCGTACTTCACCGCCGCATGACGCAATAGAAAACGGAATCTGAACCGTTGTGTAAATATCAATTCCTTTTCGTGTAAATCCCGGTTTTCCAAGAACAGTCACACGGAGAAGCAAATCCCCGTTTTCTCCTCCGTTTTTTCCGGCTCTTCCTTTTCCTCTTAATCGGATTGCCTTTCCTGTATCAATACCTGCCGGAATACGGACTTTCAGAGATTGCGTATGCCCCGTCTCATCCCGTAAGGTGACAATCCGTTCTCCTCCAAAAGCAGCCTCATCAAAACCGATTTGTAAAGATGCTTCTATATCAGAACCTTTTTCCGGGTAATTTTTTCTGTAAAATCTTCCATTTCCAAAATCGTTTTCAAATCCCTGTCCTGTAAATCCATCTTCTTGAAATCCGCCTCCGAACAGATCCCCGAAAATACCTCTGAAAATATCCTCTGCATTTCCGCCTTCAAAATGAAACTCCCTGTAATTTGCTCCCGGATTTTCATAAGGGTTTCCACCACTTCCCATACTGCCGTCAAAAGCAGAATGACCAAACTGATCGTAAAGTTTTCTTTTTTCAGAATCACTCAGGACATTATATGCCTCTGTGATCTCTTTGAACTTCTGCTCTGCCTGCGGATTTCCTCCGTTTGTATCCGGGTGGTATTTCTTTGCCAGTTTTCTGTATGCTTTTTTTATGGAACCCTCATCTGCATTTCTTGAAATTCCCAGGATTTCATAATAATCCCTTTTCTGCACCGCTGTCACCTCCTCCGCATTTAAGAATACCCCGGGAAAATCTCCCGGGGGCTCTGTTTTTTACTTCTATATTATTCGATGGAAATATATTTATTTTCCTCTGCTGCCGGTTTTGCTTCTTTTTTCGGCACCTGAAGTCTCAGGATTCCGTCTTTAAATTCTGCCTTAATATCTTCCTGCATCACATCTTTGCCCACAAAAAAGCTTCGCTGGCAGGAACCAGAATACCGCTCGCGTCGGATATATTTTCCTTCTTCTTTTTTCTGCTCTGCTGTTTTTACTGCGCGGATTGTTAAATATCCTTCTTTCAGCTCCGCCTGTATTTCTTCTTTTTTATATCCCGGAAGGTCAATTTCCAGTTCATAGCCTTTTTCCAGTTCTTTGATGTCCGTCTTCATCAGACAATTGGCTGTCTGCCGTTTCTCCTGTTTATCATCAAAAAATGGAAAATCAAAAAAGTCATCAAATACATCTCCTGTAAAAAATCCCGGTCTTAACATAAGTCCAGTCCCCTTTCTCTATATCTCTTTTTGTTTTATTTGTTATCTTTGTTCTATATATGTTATAACATTTGCATTTTGTCATGTCAAGCGCAAATTTTATTTTTTATAAAATCTTTTCTCTATAAACCAAAACCGTGACATCATCACAGAACTTTCTCAAAAATCTGGATATAATACGTACATAAACAAGAGCACAGGAGGATTTCTATATGAGATTAAAAGATAAAGTTGCCATTATTACAGGAGGAAGCCGCGGCATCGGTTTCGCCACAGCAGATAAATTTTTACAGGAAGGAGCTACCATAATCCTTACAGCCAGTTCACAGGACTCGGCTGACAAAGCAGTTTCTCTTTTAAAAGAAAAATATCCGGAAAGTATTGTGGCAGGTATCAGCCCTGACCTTTCCAGTCTGGACTCTGTGCGGGAAGCATTCCGCTCTGCTACTGAAAAATATGGCTGCGTAGACATTCTTGTAAATAATGCCGGAGTTTCTGAAAGCACACCTTTCACAGAATACACAGAAGAAACCTTTGATAAAGTTATGGACTTAAATGTAAAAGGTGTCTTCAACGCTACAAGAGCAGCAAGTGAATGTATGATTGCAAGAGGAAACGGCGTGATTCTCTCCACCTCTTCTATGGTCAGCATCTCCGGACAACCAAGTGGTTTTGCCTACCCTGCCTCAAAATTTGCAGTCAATGGTCTTACCGTATCTCTTGCCCGCGAACTTGGTCCGAAGGGCATCCGCGTCAATGCAGTGGCTCCGGGAATTACAAGAACAGACATGATGAAAGCCGTTCCAAAAGAAGTGATAGAACCGCTTATTAATCAGATTCCTCTTCGCCGCCTGGGAGAACCGGAGGATATTGCAAACGCCTTTGTTTTCCTTGCTTCTGATGAAGCTTCCTATATTACAGGTGTTGTATTAAGCGTAGACGGCATGGCAAGATCATAATTTTCACTTTGATTTCACTTAAAAAGGAGAGTTTAAATGGGATTTTTCGATTTTTTCAAAATGCCTGATATTAATCAGGAAATACACGCTTATAAAGAAACAAAAGGAGCCATTCTCTTAGATGTCCGTACTTCTCAGGAATACAGAGAAGGCCATATTCCGGGAAGTAAGAATGTTCCTCTGCAGTCTATTCAAAATATTTCTTCCGTAACTTCACAAAAAGACACCCCGCTTTTTGTATACTGTCATTCCGGAAGCAGAAGCCGGCAGGCAGTTGATTTTCTTACCCACATGGGCTACACAAATGTAAAAAATTCCGGAGGTATTGCCTCCTATACAGGAAAGGTGGAAATCTAATATGAAAGTTGTCATTATAGGCGGTGTTGCAGGAGGAGCAACTGCCGCAGCCAGAATCCGAAGATTAGACGAGCAGGCTGAGATTATCGTATTTGAACGCTCCGGATATATTTCCTACGCAAACTGTGGTCTGCCTTATTACATAGGCGATACCATTACAGATCCGGAGGCCCTTACCCTTCAGACACCGGAAAGCTTTTTCTCCCGGTTCCGGATTACCATGAAGGTTCGCCACGAAGTCACTGCCATTCATACAGAGCGCAGTACCGTGTCTGTAAAAAATCTGGAAACAGGCGCAGAGTTTGAGGAAAGCTACGACAAACTTTTGCTCTCCCCGGGGGCAAGACCTTCTCTTCCCCCTGTTCCGGGCACTGACATTGACCGTCTCTTTACCCTTCGCACAGTGGAAGACACGTTCCGCATTAAGGACTATGTTAATAAAAAGAACCCCCGTTCCGTCATACTGGCAGGAGGAGGCTTTATCAGCCTTGAGCTTGCAGAAAATCTCCGCCATCTCGGTATGGAGGTTACGATTATCCAGCGCCCAAAACAGCTTATGAATCCCTTTGATTCTGATATGGCATCTTTTATCCACAATGAAATGCGCAGTCACGGAATAAATCTCCTTCTGGGGCATACAGTGGAAGGCTTCGAGGAAACAGAAAACGGCGTGCGTGTACTTTTAAAAGAAGAATCCCCGCTTTATGCGGATATGGCGGTTCTCGCCATCGGTGTCTCTCCTGATACGCGCCTTGCAGAAATGGCAGGTCTGAAACTTGGCATAAAAAACAGCATTATAGTAAATGAGAGAATGGAAACTTCTGTTCCGAATATTTTCGCTGTGGGAGACGCCGTTCAGGTAAAACACTTTGTGTCAGGCGAAGATTCCCTGATTTCTCTTGCAGGTCCGGCAAATAAACAGGGACGCATCGCCGCCGACAATATCTGCGGCAAAGACAGCCGGTATTCGGGCTCACAGGGCAGCTCCATCATAAAAGTATTCGATATGACAGCTGCTGTTACAGGTCTCAATGAAAGAAACGCAGAAAAAGTAGGGCTTTCTGTTGATAAAGTAATCCTTTCTCCCATGAGTCACGCCGGCTACTATCCAGGTGGAAAAGTAATGACAATGAAAGTGGTATTTGAAAAAGAAACTTACCGCCTTCTCGGTGCTCAGATTGTAGGATATGAAGGTGTGGATAAACGAATTGACGTCCTGGCGACTTCCATTCGTGCCGGAATGAAAGCCACTGACTTAAAGGAACTGGATCTTGCTTACGCGCCTCCCTATTCCTCTGCCAAAGACCCGGTAAATATGGCGGGATTTATGATTGAAAATATTGCTTCCGGACAGTTAAAGCAGTTCCACCTTGAAGATATAAAAACTCTTCCTCTTGATGGAAGCGTGACACTTCTTGATGCCCGTACAAAAGGAGAATTTTCACGCGGTCATGTAACTGGCTTTATCAATATCCCAGTTGACCAGCTCCGCGAAAACCTGAATAAGCTTCCAAGGGACAAACCTGTCTATGTGATGTGCCAGAGCGGTCTTCGAAGCTATATTGCCTGCTGTATTTTAAAAGGCGAAGGATATGACGCATATAATTTTTCCGGTGGCTACCGCTTCTATGACGCAGTAGTGAATGACCGAAAACTGATCCAGAGTTCTTCCCTCTGCGGAATGGACAAATAAAAGCTAAGAAGGAGCCATCCCTTTCACGGTCAAAAAAACCGGAAAGTGACAGCTCCTTCTTTCTGTTATCACACTTTAAAAGAAATCTCACGTCCTGTAGGCGAATACTGATAATATCTCACACCTGCTCTGTCCAGCATCCTTTTTGATGCAATAACAGAAGGTGTGTCTGCATATTTATCGCAGGCATACACGATTGTTTTAATCCCCGCCTGGATAATTGCTTTTGCACATTCATTACATGGAAAAAGCGAAACGTAAAGCTTTGCCCCTTCCAAACTTCCCCCTCTGTAATTTAAAATGGCGTTTAATTCGCTGTGCGTCACATACAGATATTTTGTCTCAAGAGCCTCTCCCTCTCTCGCCCAGGGAAATTCATCATCTGAGCAGCCTTTGGGAAATCCATTATATCCCATAGAAAGTATCTTGTTGTCTTCACTTACAATGCAGGCTCCAACCTGGGAACTGGGGTCTTTGGAGCGCATTCCGGAGAGAATGGCAACCCCCATAAAATATTCGTCCCAGGAAAGATAATCCTGCCGTTTTTGATTTTTGTCCATTTAAAATCCCCCCGACGGTATTTTATTCTTCTATCTGTGCAATTCTCCTGATATGTCTCTCATCACCTGAAAATGGTGTATTAAGGAATGTATCCACAATTTTTACAGCCAGCCCTGCACCGACTACACGACCGCCCATCGCAAGAATATTTGCGTCATTGTGAAGTCTTGTCGCCTCAGCTGAAAAACAGTCAGAACAAAGAGCACAACGGATTCCTTTTACTTTGTTTGCAGTAATAGAAATACCGATTCCTGTTCCGCAGATTAAAATACCTTTTTCACATTCTCCTGATGCCACTGCATTTGCTACTATTTTTCCATAAACAGGATAATCTACTGCCTCTTCACTGTCACAGCCGTAATCTCTATAAGCAATTCCCTGCTCTTCCAGATACTTCTTAACCTCCTGCTTTAATTCAAATCCACCGTGGTCACTTCCTAATGCTATCATTTTGTATCCTCCTGTATGTTTATAATTTTATGTCCTGCCGCTTTTAAAAGGCGGTTCATAATTGCCTGTCCCATTCTTGGGGTATAAAAAGCCTCTGAATAAATCACATCTGCCTCACACTGGTCAAACTCCCGAAGAACCTCATAAAGATTATGCGCAATGGTCTCTTCTTCCTCCCGGCTTCCGATGCACTTTACAATTCCGCACGTATATTGTCCCTTTGTTTCCTCTGTGGCAATAATACCCGCTTTTTTCCCCTGCTCTTCTGCTTCCTTTGCAAAATCATTGATGGCTTTTACTACCTGGGAAATCTCTCCTTCCACTATAGAAAGCTCTGCCTTTGGCGCATAATGTCTGTATTTCATTCCCGGCGCCTTCGGGCGAACCTTACTGTCCGGAGAAATCAGCCCCTTATCTATCTTTACTTCTCCTAATGTTTCCTTCAGCATCTCCAGAGAAATATATCCGGGCCGCAGCACGACCGGTATTTCTTCTGTAAAATCTACGATCGTAGATTCCAGCCCGATTCCAACTGTTCCTCCGTCCAGGATCATATCAATTCTTTCTCCAAGATCTTCTTTTACATGAGAAGCTGTCGTAGGGCTCGGTCTTCCGGAAGTGTTGGCGCTGGGCGCCGCCACATATCCTCCTGCTGCCCGGATAAGCTCCTGTGCGATCTTATCGCTTGGAAATCTCACAGCAACGCTGTCAAGTCCTCCCGTTGTCTCCGCCGGAACTATATCTGCTTTCTGTAAAATCATGGTAAGGGGACCCGGCCAGTATTTTTCTGCCAGGATCCTGGCTTTCTCCGGAATTTCCCTGACAATCTTTTTCAGACTTTCCATATCTGCGATATGGATAATAAGCGGATTATCAGAAGGTCTGCCTTTCGCCGCATATATTTTCATGGAAGCCTGCGGGTCCAGAGCGTTTCCTCCAAGCCCGTAAACCGTCTCCGTAGGGAAAGCCACAAGACCGCCGTTTTTTAAAATCTCCCCGGCTCTTTTAATTCCCTCTTTATCGATTTTCTCTTCCGTCATGGAGATGATTTCTGCTCTCATTTTATCCACCTGCTTTCCGTTGTTCTTCTGCTACATTGTACACGATTTTCTTCTGTTCGTAAAGCGTGGAAAGCAGAAGCTACTGTCGGAAATCTCTCCATATCTGTATGTGGAATCGCCTGTGCAGCAACCATCATCTGCAGAAAATCTCCCACAGCCCCAAACTGAACGTACACCATTTTTTCCAGAATTTCCTCTATATCATCAAGTAGCTCTCTCTGAAGAAGCAGCTTCTGCGCTCCATCAAGTGAGGAGTTTCCCGCACTTACAAGATGTTCTCTGTCCATATCCGGATAAAGACCGATTGTAATGGCAGATTCTTTTGATACATGTTTCCCAAAGGCGCCTGCCACATAAAATGTCCCAAGCTCTTCCATAGAAATCCCGGATTCCCGGAACATATACTCTACCATTGTATAAGCTGCAGCCTTTGTTTTCAGAAATTCATCAATATCATCCTGATAAAAATAAAGCCCCTTTTCGTATTCCACACAGAGCATATCTTCTTTTTCCTGAATCAGAGAACTTTTTTCCGGCTGAAACTTTCCCTTAATATTAATCCATCCATTGAGAAACAGCTCCGCAAGAAGATCCACAATTCCGGATCCACAAATTCCTCTGGCGTTTCCCTCTCCTATCACATGACATCTGCATTCTCCATCTTCAATTTTCACTCTGTCCACGGCTCCATCACATGCGCGCATCCCCGTATGTACCACACCGCCTTCCAGCGCCGGACCTGCTGCACCAGCACCGCAGAGTAAAAACTCCCTGTTTCCGATTACAAGTTCCCCATTTGTTCCAATATCAAAAAATGCAGAAATCTCCTCTCCCCTGTACATTTGTGTCGCCAGCATGCCGCTTATAATATCACCGCCAAGATAATTCGATTTTCCCGGAATACAGTACACGTATCCTTTAACCGGAATCCCAATATCTGTTCCCCGCAAAAATCCCGGAGCATCCGCATGTACAGCATAAGGTGTGGAAAATACGCAAAATGCGTCCATTTCCAGCAGAAAATGTATCATGGTCGTATTCCCGGAAATCACCATCTGAATTCCGTCCCTGCCAGACGAAATCCCTGTTTTTTCCTCAATTTCTTTTAAATTGTCACAAATCGTCTTTACGGTTGCACTCTGAATTTCTCTTCTTGCAGCTTCGTTATCTTTTTCATAAAAAATTCTGGTGAGAATGTCCGTACCAAACGCAATCTGTCTGTTGTATCTGCTTACCTCACAGAGACATTCGCCCGTTTCACAATTTACAAGCCGTGTCACAACTGTTGTACTTCCCAAATCTACTGCATATCCATAATGGCGGCAGACCGTATTGCCCTCTTCTATATCCACAATCTTCCAGCAATTCCCATCCCAGCCGAGAGACACCGTCACTTTCCAGCCTGCCTGCTCACAGAGAGGATAAAGTTTTTTCATTACATAGAAAGACATTACTGCATGAATCCCCTCTTTCTCCAATCCATCCTGAATACGCTTCTGATCGGAGCGGCTGTCTTCCTCTGTTGGAATATCAAGTTCCAGATATATTTTTTTACTGATACCTTCCATGCTGCCTCCTTGTTTTTCATTTCAATCCTGCGTGTAGCAAACTATTTTTCTATTCTAAGAATATACGTATTGTAATTTGGATCCTGATATATCACTTCTCCCAGCTCTTTTAAAAGATTTTCATTTAATCTTTCCCCGTATTTTTCCCGTTCCTTAGATCCGACAAAAATATACGAAACCTCATACTCTTCAAGAAGATCTTCCACTGTATTAATATCTGAAGAAGTGTAAATCGTTTCCACATCTGCACTTTTGACATTTACGTCCTCCACATCATTTCGCCACAGCCATTCATGTACATACCAGCCGAGAATCGTAGGAAGACCTGTCGTTGCGGAAACACGCTCATATCCTGTATAGCTGTCTCCGTTTGCTTCCAGCACAACAGGCGCGCCTTCTATATTTTCCTTCAGCCACCTGATGGCTGATGCGTCCTCCGGAAAATCAGTTTCCAGGAAGGTTACGGCATTTAAGCCCTGATATTTTTCCGGCTTCCAGACTTCCCCAAACCATGCCTGCACACTGTTTCCAAAATATCCCAACGTCCACAGAAGGAAAAACAGAGCTGCGCCTGCACAGACTTTTAATATTTTCTGTCTGGAGACAGTAAGAAGGCGGAAAATCGCATATCCCATTAAAATCCCAAACATGATATAAGCCTGATAAGTCAGCTTAAACATGGTGTTTGCCCTTGCGTTTCCGTTTTCATAAATATCACGCACATACACCAGCTCCGGAATCATCACAAGTCCAATGGCACATAACCCGAGAATGATCCCAAATAAATCAGAGGAAGCCATAGAGCGCATACACTGATAAATACTTCTGTTCCGTTTTTTTCTAAGACGTTCCAAAAGAACGCTGATAAGAAAAATGAGCGTCACAAATACCGGCAGACCCCACAGCACCATAAGCTGATAAAACCTGGAATGATTCTGTGCAAGCGCCACCCCCTGGACCATTGTCTCGAATTTCATGGTAAAAGGCAGAATAACAAGCTTTGCGATACAAAAGACCTCCACTCCCTGCGCTGCCGTCGCTGCAAGAACCGTTTTCCATTTTCCTCCGAAACGTGTGATATTCCCGAAAAGAACAACTCCTCCCGTAACAACAAAGTAAATGACAAAATCCCAGAAATTTGTCCACTGGAACATTCCGAGAAGAACGCCCGCCAATATAATATGAGGCATAAAAAGCTCTTTTTTCCAGAATGATTTGTCTTTTATATTTCCATTCCAGTCCTTGTTTTTTCCGTATCTATAAAACCAGGCGTATAAAACTCCCAGAATCAGAAGAACGAACATGATATTTACCACATGGGCGTGAAGGTCTCCCAGAACAAAAGAATAGCAGGGAAATTCGTGAATGGTTTTATCCGGCACGTCCGGATTATGTCCAATATACCTGGTTGCGTCCGGAAACCAGTAGCTGTCCACATTTTCGGCACCGGAAAGCTTCTGTATCCACGGAATGATTTTACTGTACACAACATAGTGCATATTTCCCGCTATGGATACACCAAGACCGGCTGTCATTCCTGCTGCTGCAGGAATATATCTTTTCTTCCCGAAAATATTTTTCTTCAGCCTGTCCACACTCATCTGATAAGCAAGAGAAAATGGCAAAACAAAAGCAAATGCAGCCACAAAGGTACGCATCAGATTATATGTAAGTTCCACCTGACTTCCTGTCAGCTTTGTGAGAAACACGGCGAAATACTGTCCGCCGTAATAATAATTAATATGCCCTTCGCTGTACCATAAATCTCTCGCAGGCAAAACATCGCTTCGCATCATGGCTTCCATAAAGCCGTAATCCATGAACTTTTCTGTTCCGTACGCCTGCGGGTGAAATCCTGCAAGATACGTCCACATGAGAAATACTGCGAAAAACAAAAGTTCCTCCCGGACAACAAGCTTCATTTCCTGAACAGGATAACATTCAATTCCCGCCTTCTGTTGTCTGTTAAAGAGAACCATACAGAAAACGCCGCATACCACACTGACACCAATACAGACGGCCGACGTAAAAGGAAACACTCCTGCTGCAACAAGAAACCATGTAAGAAATCCGCTGACGCAGACAGCAAAAACCTTTGAAAACAGCCAGCCCTTATCCTTAAAGTGTGAAAACAGCCTTCCTGTCACCGGCATTGCCACCATACCCATAAGAAGGGCAAGAAGCCACCAGGAAAGAAATGTCCACGCATCTTTTTTAAGAAGGTACGCACAAAGCGCCAAAAGCGCAGCGGCGGCGGCTGTCTCAGGCAGCCATGTTTTTATTTTTTCTTTATACGAAGACGCATTCATACTATCATGTCTCATATATTCTTATTCTCCCATCTTCTGATTGATATACAAGGGGATAAGCAGACGCAATCGTATCCTCCCTGCAGTTTTTCTCCTCAAACGTCATTCCTTCCTGATAAAGAATATAGGTAATGCCCTCCTGCTGTGCAAGCACTTTCAGACGTTTTTGATCTCCTGTCGTGTACATTTCCGTTGCCACGCCTGCCCTGTAATTTGTGTTATATCCTGCCGACCAGGCATAATACGGCCAGCCGCAGTACATCATAACTCCCGACATGGTAACCTCGCTCATGCTGTATTCCGGCGTCAGGATCAGATCCTCAGAGGTAAGATTCTCCGAAAGCCAGGCAGTAAGATCGCTTTCCATATTTACAGCCACTCTTCTTCCCGGCCCGTTATTTCTTAAAATGATCACAAAATCGTAAAGCCCTGTTGCCGTAAGACAAACCGTGAGAATAAACGCCAGAAGCTTTTTCCTACATTTTCCTCTCCAGCATTTTGAGAGAACACCTCCCCAGAATACAGTTAAAAATGCCCATGAAATCATAATATACTTATGATTTACATTTATATCCGGAGTGAGTGAAACAAGAAAGGCAAAAAACAGGGGAAAAAGGAAGCTTACAAGCATGGTGCGTTCCCGTCTTCTAAGCCAGAATACGAGCATTGCAAGCCCTGCTACAAAAAATCCGCTGATCTGTATCAGATACCATATCACACCGGCAAGACTCTTATCTTCTGCCAGAAATCCCCACTGAATGGCAGGGCTCATCACAGAACCCCTCACAAAAATCCTGGACTGGAGAACAGAAAAGAAAACAGTCACTGCCGCCATAATCCCATAATCCAGCTTTCCGTCTGAAAATGCGGCAAAACCGAGAAGGATCAAAAGCCCGCCGATAACTGCCGCTCCATTCCAGAAAGAAGTAAGCCCCAAAATCATGCCAAGAAGAAGCGCCTTTTCCAGATTTCTGCATTGCCACGCCTCTTTTGCAAAAAGCCTTCCCTTAATCCAGGCGAATCCTTTTTCCTCATGGGCAGCTCCCTCTTCCAGATAATCAAGAAATACCCAGATGACAATTCCGGCGATCAGAAGACCAAAAGCCAGGTGGCGCTGATTCAGGTACACATTAAAATTCCAGAGTCCCCAGTTTTCATTTGTGGTATATCCCAGAAACTCTGTATTTTCACTGAGCGCCTTCCACAGATCTCCTGACTGAAAATGCTCCCATAAAAACCGGAAAAACGTGATCCCGCTTCGAAAGAAAAACAGAACAAGCGCCCAGGCGCCGGCTGCAAAGCTTCCTGTTATCCGCATCGCCATCTGGCATAAAAATATCAAAAAACCAAGAAGAGAAAATACGCTCACAAGATTGTAGGCAATATCAAGGCGAAGTCCCAGAAATTCAAGATTTCCCACAAGAAACTGGAACATAAAATGATATTTTACATCTTCCCCTCCAAAATGAGGATACTGGGTAGGAAAATTCTCTCCCATAGAAAACGAGCGCATCATCGCTGTATGCGGCGCGTAATCCCCATATACCGTAAAACCGCTGTACAAAATCCCATCTCTTATATAAAAAACATAAAACATGATATACATAAGAAAAAGAAAGAGAAGCCCGTACAGAACACACTCCTTTTTTAATAAACGTCTGTCAGGTATCAGCCCCTGTATTTTAAGATTTCCCTTATGCCGTATCCTGTAAAAATATAAAAAGAAAAGCCCTGCCGCTGTTCCCGCCATCACTGCAAGGTTTCCGTAAAAAAGCGGATTTTCACTATCCATACATACACGAAGAAACCATGCTGCCACATACACGCACCAGGTAAGCAGCAGAGTCCCGATTCCAAAAGAAGCAGAAGCCAGAAGCCATATCTGATTTCCCCGTTTTTCTCTGCTCTTTTCTTCCGCCAGAAGAAATCCTGCAAACTCCTTTCCTGCCAGAAAAGATAATACTATGTATAAAATCCCAAACATACAACTCCTCTGTTCTCCCTGTTTTTTTTCTATTATACAGCAGCCTTTTGTTTCTGCTGTAAACTGCTTAAGTATCTCAAGTATAGCAGAATTATTCTTTCATTAAAAGACAGTTCCCGAAAAATTAACAATCTTACTTTTCTCTCACATACTGAACAATTCCTTTTGTCACTGCCTCCACAATTTTCTGCTGGTACTCCTCGGTCTGAAGAAGCTCCGCTTCTTTTTCATTTGTGAGAAACCCGCATTCTACAATATTTAATACACACGGGCTTTTCTTTAAAAGGAAATAGCTTGTATTCCCCTTTTCCTTTCTTGGTCTTTCAACAGAAAGCTCTGTATTCAGCGCGTTCTGGATACTTACCGCCAATTTTTGTCCTTCTGCCGAGCTTTCATAATAAAATACCTGGGGACCTTTTACACTTTCTTCTGTATAACTATTCTGATGAACGCTTACTGCAAGAAGGGGTTTTGCTTTCTCCATGATTTCAATACGGTTCTGCATATCCTGTACTTTTTTATTTCTCGCTCCTTCCTGATAAAGACCCTGATCCTCTGTTCTCGTCATCACCACAGTAAAACCCTGATCTTCCAGAGACTCTTTTAATTTCATGGAAACAGCCAGATTGATTCCCTTCTCCTCCAGTCCCCCGATTCCGACCATGCCCGGATCTGCTCCCCCGTGGCCTGCGTCAATCACGATCACCTTTTCTTTTCCGGCGTTCTCGTTCGCTACAACTGCCGCCTCCTTTGATAAAAAGAAAACGCTGATAAGAAGAAGGACAGCCATCGTCATTTCCATCACATACTTTTTCAACAAAAAACACCCCCTGGCATATTCTTATTCAGTATATGTCTCAGAGAGTGTTTTTATATTCTATGCGTTTTTTTATTTCAGATTGTCACTGATCGCCTGCCATACGTCGCTGCTCTCAAATCCGAGCTTCCATGCGGCAACGCCTGCAAGATTATATTTTGAAGAAAGCTTTACTTTTTCCGCAATGGCCTGGGCATCTTCGATCCAGATCTGGAACTCGGCTCCTTCGCTCTCGAAAGCGCCGTAGTTCTGGCTTGTATTTTTATCCCAGTATGTTTCCACCTTATATTTTTGAACAACTTCCTGTGCCTGCCCCATTCCAATCGCTTCACTGGAAAGAGTTCCTGCAAGAGTTTTCCACAGTCTTGAATAAAACGGCACTGCATTGATCACACGTTCTGCCGGAACTTCCGTCAGAGTATCTTTAATTCCCTGTTCCACCCACGGAAGAGAGGCTACGGAACCGGCTTCCTCAGAACCAACGTAATGCTCGTCATATCCCATGATGATCACATAATCCACAACACGTCCCTGCTCTGCCCTGTCATAATGGCTTGTAAAATCCTCCGGAACCGGATTATCCACAGAGAGCACAAGATTGTTCTTATGGGTTTCCACAGAAAGCTCTCTCAAAAACTGCAGGAAGTGGATTCCCACAGCTTCCTCCAGATATTCAAAATCAATATTGATTCCGTCAAGCCCTGCGGAAAGCGCTGCATCTACAAGCTGACGCACCAGATTCTGTCGTGAGCTTGTCCTGGAAAGAATTTCTGTTGTGCTGATATTTTCATTGAAATTATCAACAAGACCCCATACCTGAAGTCCTTTCTCATGTGCCTGAGCTACATAGTCAGAAGAAGCGAGACTGGAAATATTTCCCTCGTTATCTATAATGGAGTACCAGGTAGGCGAAATGACGTTCACTCCTGTCATATTTGCAGTTGCCTCTGCAAATCCTGCATTTGCTTCCATATTTGTCACCTGATGCCACACAAGATTTACCGGCTGCTCCATTTTAATGTAGTCGTATTCTTCCCTGGAAAATTGTCTTTCAAACGTTCTCTCCTCCGGCTGGCTCACTGCTTTTTTCTGCACATAGCCAATATAGCCGTCCATCGTAGCCACCTGATCCCAGTCCTCCAGTTCTTCCATCAGGATCAGGTTCGTTCCTTTTTTCACTTTTGCCAGGACTTCTGATTTGATGCCGCCCCGGAAACGGACGTACGTATCTTTTTTGGCAGTGACAGTATTCACATCTGAAAACTGATACTGAATGGCGATTCTGCCTGGATTTTCATAAATATAAGTATCCAAATCTGTATACTGTCTGATATAGGAAAGGCTTAAGTATACAGTTCCGTCACGAAGCCACACTTCACTTCCCGCCTCCGTAGAAGCCGGCATGGAAGTCACCTCTGAAGGCGTTGCATATAAAATCTGCTGGCTCTCTGCATCCCAGTAATATCTCTGGTTCAGATATGTATTTACCACATCAAGAGGAAGGTATCCCTCTTCTCCGGCGATAATTCCTCTCTGCTCCAGCTTCTCTGTTCCCAGTATCAGCGCAGCCTCTCCCTCTGCTACCAGTCCGTAATATTCGTTTAAATCCATACGGTCTTTTGTGGGAATATACTTTGAGATCACGTGAACTGCACCGCCTGCAACAGCGAGTACGAGGATCAAAAGGCATACCACAAAAGCGGGCATGTATTTTTTCTTCATAATCTTTCTTCCTTTCGGTACTTCATTATGGATTTCCTGTTAAGCCTTTACATTATACCATATTTCAGAAATATTTCATTACATAATTCGACATTTTAGATTTTCTTTATAAATTCAGACCCCTGATGGTTTGTATGAGTAGGGGCTCGTTTCTTTCAGGGGCCTGTCTGATTGTTATAATCCGCCGCTTCAGAAGCGCGCGTCTTCTCTGACTGGTATAAAATCAAAGCTTACACAGGCAATTTTTCCTGTTTCATCTTCTGTATAATCCCTCATGTACACTCCACCCTCTGCAAGCTGACAGGCCTTTGCAATGGACTTTGCTGTGCTTGGGTTTCCGTTCAGATAAAGAGAAATTCCCTCTTCCTCATAATATTCCAGTTCCCTTCGCAGCGGTTTACGGGATTTTTTCATTTTTTTTCGTGATATATTTTCCGTTATATACCCTCCTTTCTGTAAAAAATAGATTTTAGAAAAACACCTGACAGGCTGCGGAAAAGACGGAATGGAATTGTTTTATCTCACTGGGGAAAAATTCTGTGCTGCAGCAGGAATGCTGATGATAAAATAGCACGAATCTCAAGACTTGTATAAATTGATAATTGGCGTGTTGCTGATTGGTTATAATTAAGGCTGTGTATGGATTTCATTTTTCTTAAGCATTTCCATTCCAATTATCTTTTCCTGCTTATATTATACCAATTCTTTTTTTGAATGCAACTGTTTTATGAAAAATATAAGATTTTTTCGTTATTTTTTCGAAATATTTCATTTTTTATCAAATTAATGTCCTTTACATCTTACATCATTCTGTTATATAATATAGTTTGTAAAACCATATTATATTAATAGCAGAATAATCATGACAATAAAGATAGGACGTGATGATATGAAAATAGAAAAAATCAATGAAAATCAGATTCGCTGCACCCTGACAAAACAGGATTTGGAAAATCATCAGGTTCGTTTAAGCGAACTCGCTTATGGAACAGACAAGGCAAAACGCCTTTTCCGTGATATGATGCAGCAGGCACAGCTTCAGTTCGGTTTTGAAGCAGATAATATTCCTCTTATGATTGAAGCAATTCCTGTAAGCACAGACAGTATCATTCTTATTATAACAAAAGTTGAGGATCCTGAGGAACTGGATACCCGATTTTCTAAATTTGCCCCCTTTAAAAGAGCGGAGCAGGCTGCCCCTCTGGAACTTGACGGTGCAGACAATATCATAGATATGTTTCAGAAAATCATGGAAAACGGAGCAAAACGTTCTAAGAAAACCGAGGATACTGTAATACCATCTTCTCCTGAAGAAAAAAAAATACCGGCATCAGAAGAGCAGATTCCAATAAATATTATGCGTCTCTACACCTTCCGGACTCTAGACGATGCCATCGACGCTGCTCATGGACTGAAGGGCTTTTTTGCCGGAGAAAATACTCTCTACAAAGATTCCTCAACAGGAGATTACCAGCTTGTTCTGCACCAGTCTTCCTGCCCTCCTGAGGACTTTAACAAAGTGTGCAATATTTTATCCGAATATGGAACAGGAAAGGCTTTCACACCTGCAGGAGAAGCCCGCTTCCGTGAACACGGAGAACTGATTTCAGAAAATGCACTTCAGCAGCTTATGCAAATTTAAACAAAGATACAAAAACGGGTCGGCGTATGCCGGCCCGTTTCTGTATGTTAAAACTCTTACTTACTGTGCAAGAAAATCATTAATCTGCTGTACAAGTACGTCTGCATCAAAACCATGCACCATTGCAGCCTCTTCCAGAGATTCTCCCTGAGAAGACGGGCAGCCGATGCAGTGCATTCCTGCTCTCATAAGAATTGCTGCACTGTTTGGATTCATAGCAAGAAGTTCACCGATTGTAGTCTGTTTTGTTACCTGTGCCATTACAGTTCCTCCTTTTATACTCTTATTTCCGCAAAATGCGGTTTCTGCTATTATAATACCAAACCGCTCCGGAATCAACTGCTTTATTTTAAGATTTGTTTATAATTTTATACTTGTAATCCCGCGTGAGATATATTAGAATGTCATTAGAACCCGGAAGGGTGCAAAAGAGATTAAGGAGGATACAACTATGGCATATGTAATTTCAGATGAATGTGTAAGCTGTGGAACTTGCGAAAGCGAGTGCCCATCTGAGGCTATCTCTCAGGGTGATGAGCATTACGTAATCGACGCAGACGCATGTGTAGACTGCGGAACTTGCGCAGATGTTTGCCCAACAGAAGCAATCAAACCAGAATAATTCATTATCTGGTAATGAGAACAGGCTGCGGTATTTTGCCAGCAGCCTGTTTTTTTCTATCTATGTATTTTCCCTCTCTTTTTTTCTTTTTTCTCAGACGCTGCCGCGGCTTCCCGTCTTGCAAGCTGCTGCCTTCTGATCGCCGCATCAATGGAACGGCATCTTCCCTCTCCGGCTCTCTTAATCTGGAGTTCCTGTTGGATCAGGCGTTCCAGGATTTTTTGAAACTCCACAATTTTCCAGGTGTCTTCTACGCTTTCCTGTTCCAGCTCTCTTTTAATATCTTCCACTTCATTTTTAAAAATCTCCCGGTCTTCTTCTTCATCTTGTTTTCCAGTCTCCAGAAGACGGATTTTACTCCGTGCTCCTCCCGGGGCATTCTGTGCTATTTTGGGAATCAGCTCTCTGATCGCCGACAGTTTAAGACCTCTGTTCTTCAGTTCTCTTATATTCAAAAACATCTGAATATCATATCCGGTATAGTAACGGTGCCCAAGCTCATTTCTTCCGATGGAAAGATTCAGCTCCTCCTCCCAGTATCTGAGCACATATGGCTTCAGACCTGTTGTCTCTGCTGCCTGCTGGACTGTATAATGTTTCTCCATATACTATCCCTCCTGTCCTTTTTATGATAACAGGGGTTATGCCTGATTGCAAGAAAAATAAGTTGACATAATTCTACCATTTTTGCAGGACAGACATGTTATGATTTAATTCCATGAAAAAAAAGAGTCCGAAGACTCTATTTTTTCATGTTGACAAACTGCGTATATCGCGGCAGCCATACAAGCTCTACTGTACCGATGGGGCCGTTACGCTGCTTCGCTATAATAATTTCTGCAATATCTTTTTTTTCTGTATCTTTGTGATAATAATCATCACGGTAAATAAACATAACCACGTCCGCGTCCTGCTCGATAGCTCCGGACTCTCGAAGGTCGGAAAGCATCGGTCTGTGATCAGGACGCTGTTCCACTGCACGGCTTAACTGGGAAAGCGCCAGAACCGGAACGTCAAGCTCTCTTGCAAGCGCTTTTAAGGAACGTGAAATATCGGAAATTTCCTGCTGTCTCGAATCGCTTTTTCCACTTCCGCTCATAAGCTGAAGATAGTCGATCATAATAACGCCCAGATTATGCTCCAGCTTGTATTTTCTGCATTTGGAACGCATTTCCGCAATGGAAATACCCGGTGTATCATCAATAATAAGATTAGAACGCCCGATAATATCCGCTCCCTCTACCAGCTTCGTCCAGTCCTCGTCTTTTAAGTTACCGGTACGCATATTCTGGGAATCTACGTGGGATTCCATAGCAAGAAGACGATTTACAAGCTGCTCCTTTGACATCTCAAGGCTGAAAATCGCAACGGTTACATCTTTACGAAACGCCATGTACTGAGCGATATTTAATACAAATGCTGTCTTTCCCATAGAAGGACGGGCTGCGATCAGCACAAGATCTGATGCGTGCATTCCTGAAGTCTTGTAATCCAGATCCACAAAACCTGTTGGAATGCCGGTTACAGAACCTTTTAGTTTGGACGCCTTCTCAATATTATTGATTGCATTTAATACTACCTGCTGAATCGGTACAAATTCTCCGCCGTTTGTCTTCTGAAGAATATTGAACAGTTTTTTCTCTGCCTCCTCCAGAATGACCTCTGTGCTTTCCTTTTCCAGATAGCAGGAATTTGCAACCTCCTCATTGACCTTGATAAGGCGCCGCAGCATTGCCTTTTCACTTACAATTTTCGCATAATACTTCACATTGGCAGAAGTAGGCACTGCAGAAATCAGATCACGCACATATTCCATGCTGCTGATATCCGGCGGAAGATCTTTCTCCTTCAGACGGTTCTGAAGCGTAATCAAATCCACCGGTTTACCTTCGTTGCACAGCTCCACCATAGCATCAAAAATAATCCCGTACTGCTTCTGATAAAAATCATCGCTTGTGAGAATCTCAGATGCAACAAGGATGGCGTCTCTGTCCAGGATCATAGAACCGATAACTGACTGCTCCGCCTCTATACTGTGAGGCAGGATTCGTTTAATCAGAGCTTCTTCCATGATTCCCTTACGCCTCTTTTACCCATACCTTCAGGCTTCCTGTTACTTTTGGGTGAAGACGGACCGGAACATTTGTCACTCCGAGGTTTCGGATCGGACCGTCCATCTGGAATTTCTTCTTATCCAGTTCCAGATTTAACTGAGCTTTTGCTGCTTCTGAAATTTCTTTTGCAGAGATAGAGCCAAATGTTCTTCCGCCCTCTCCAACTTTCAAAGTAAGAATCACTTCTTTTGTCTCAAGTTCTTTAGCAAATGCTTTTGCAGCCTCCAGATTTTCCTTCGCTACTTTTTCCTCATTTGCTTTCTGGAGCTTTAAGTCGTTTAAGTTCTTAGGAGTTGCCTCCACGCCGAGTTTCTTCGGCAGGATCATATTTCTTGCGTATCCGTCGCTTACATTTACAATTTCCCCTTTTTTTCCAAGGGATTTTACGTCTTCCAGTAAAATAACTTTCATTTTATTCTGTCTCCTCTTCCTGATATAACTGGTCTATAATATCCTTTAACATCTTTTCCGTATTTTCCAAAGTATCTTTTACCTGCGCTCCTGCGATATTCAGATGGCCTCCGCCACCCATACGCTCCATCATAACCTGTACGTTGACTTCATCAATGGCACGAGCGCTGATATAAACTTCTTTATTATAACTTGTAAGAACAAAAGATGCCTTGACTCCCGCAATATTTAAAAGCTCATTTGCTGCCTGCGCTCCTACTACAGTAGGGCTTTCCAGACCTTCGCTGGGACATTTTGCAATCGCAAAGCACTTTCTGTAAATTTCCGCACTTCTTACTGCCTCTGCCCTTGCTTTGTAGGAGTCAATATTGTCACGGAGAAGTTTACGCACTCTTGTCACATCTGCTCCGTTTCTTCTTAAGAAGGCTGCAGCTTCAAAGGTGCGGACTCCTGCTCTTGTAGTAAAGTTATTGGTATCAATCATGATACCTGCATAAATACAGTCTGCCTCCTGACTTCTTAGACGAAGTCCGTCATAAAAATACTGAAGGATTTCCGCCACCATCTCACATGTGGAAGAAGCATACGGCTCCACATAAGAAAGTACTGCATTTTCAATCACTTCATTTCCCCGTCTGTGGTGATCCAGAACTACGATCGTCTTCGTAAGATACAGAAGATCCTGACACTCTGTATAGCTTGGCTTATTCGTATCTACTACCACTACAACTGTATTATTATCCACCAGATCCTTCGCCTGCTCGCTGTTCACAAACATAGACGGCTCGTAATCCGGATTTTCCATATAACCTGCCATAAGCGGTCTGATGGAAGTTGTTGGATCATTTACAACAATATGAACCGGTTTTCCAAGAGTTTTTCCTGCCCGGTAAATACCGATAGCTGCACCGAGAGCATCTACATCTGTAATCTTGTGTCCCATGACAACTACACGCTCTTTTGTACTCATAAACTCTTTGAGCGCCTGTGCTTTTACCCTTGCTTTTACCCTTGTACTCTTCTCTGTCTGCTGTGCCTTACCGCCAAAATACGTGATATTGCTTCCGTTTTTGATAACAACCTGATCTCCGCCTCTTCCCAGCGCCATCTCAATGGCTGTTCTGGAATATTCGTAATTCTGAAGATAAGTGGCCGCATTTAACCCAATGCCAATACTTAAGGTCACAGCCATTTCATTTCCGATGTTTACTGTCTTCACCTCATCCAGAATATGAAATTTCTGTTCTTTTAACGCTTCCAGAGAGCTCTGTCGCATAACGAGAAAATACTTATCCTTTTCAAGCTTTCTCACCAGACCGTCAAATGTGGAAAAATACTTCGTAATCTTCCTGTCGATCAGCGCAATAAGAAGAGAACGTCTTACATCCTCCACACTCTCCAGCGCTTCATCGTAGTTATCCAGATATGCAAGAGCGATAACCAGCTTGTTATCCTCATTTTTCTGGATATATTCCTTAAGTTCTGTCTCGTCATAGAGATACATGGCAATCATATTTACGTTATCTTCCACATTAGTCAGAACTTCCGCATTGTTTATCACATCTTTAATCGTTACCATCTGCATGGAAACACGGTAAATCCTGTCTCCAAACTCCGTACTGATCTCCGTGTGTTCTTTTCCGCCTTCGCAGGGAAGTTTGTCTTTAGTAAGCTCTGGGAAAATACCGGAAATATTTTTCCTGTAAAACTGATTTTTTCCTGTAAGCTCTGAAAATAATTTATTCGACCATATCATTTTACCATGCATATCCATGACGCCAAAGGGAAGGGCAAGCTCTTCCAGCATTCTCCTCTCCAGCCTGTCATACTGGTTGGCAAATGCAATCAGGTCGTTTAAGATCACCGGTCTGTGATACCGCTGTAATCCTGCTGCGATTGCAATATAGATCAACACACCCACAGACATCACCATACCTGCCCTTTTATCCGCCATGTACACAAGCAGATTCAAAATCACAAGAAAGGCAGATAAATACAATGGCCACCTGATAAAATTCTTCAATGGTCCTCTGAATTTCAGTTTATTCTTCATAATTCCTTCCATTCTTTTACCCTAAATTAACAAGAATCCGTTATTATTATAACAGATTCCAACGCAATTTGCCAGATACAAGAGAAAAAAAGTGCCGCTGTCTTATAAACAGCGGCACATTACCTTCTATTAGTCCTGAATGTATGGCATCAGAGAAAGATGACGAGCTCTTTTGATAGCTACAGTTAAAGCTCTCTGATGTTTTGCACAGTTTCCTGTGATTCTTCTCGGAAGGATTTTTCCTCTCTCGGAAACGTATTTTCTTAATTTTGCTACATCCTTGTAGTCGATTTCATTGTTTTCTTTACCACAGAAAACACAAACTTTTTTTCTTCTGCGTCCGCCTCTTCTTTTCATTGGAGAGTCCGGTCTTTCGCCTCTATTGTAAGCCATGATTGCTTTCCTCCTATTTTATTCTATCAGTTTGTATTAAATAAACGGCAGTTCTTCATCAATTCCATCCGGAATGTTCATGAAACCGTCTGCACTGGCTGCTCCCGGAGCCGGCATGGATGGTGCAGGTGCAGGGGATGATGTCTGAGGATGGGAAGCTGCGTAATTATCGCTGGCCGCCTTGCTCTCAGCAAACTCCTGTTCCTCAACTACTACCTCTGTGGTATAAACCTTCTGGCCATCACGATTGGTGTAGCTGCCTGTCTGAATGCGTCCTGAAACAATGATCTTAAGTCCCTGACGGAAATACTTCTCAGCGAACTCAGCGTTTCGTCCAAACGCAACGCAACCGATGAAGTCAGCAGTCTGATCATCACCATTACGTTTGAATCTTCTGTCTACTGCCAACGTATATCTCGCAATTGCCAGAGAATTCTCTCCACCCTGTGAATATCTCACTTCTGGATCTCTGGTCAGGCGTCCCATCAAAATAACTTTATTCATATAATTACCTCTTCTTCCTGATTATGCTTCCTGTCTTACGCATAAATATCTGATGACATTGTCCATAATGCGGATTCTCTGCTCGATCTCGCCTGGAACATCAGCCTCAGCATCGAAGTGGATGAAGTAGTAATATGCTTCTTTCATTTTCTGAATCTCGTAAGCTAATCTCTTCTTACCGCTCTCATCAACGTCAGAGATCTTGCCACCGAAACGCTCTACTAAAGCCTTTACTTTCTCGATAACCTGAGCTCTCTCGTCATCTTCGATTTTTGCACTGACAACAACAGCTAATTCATACTTATTCATGTCGTCCTGCACCTCCTTCTGGTCTTTTGGCCCCCGCCCGCTTATGTGGGAGCAAGGAATTCCACCCTTAAATGGGCAGAAAAATATTGTATCACGGTTATCTACTATATCATATAAGATCCCCGATTTCAAGCCTTTTTCTTCAAATCTTTTGTATTTTTTTCGACCAGTTTCCGTGCTGTCATAATCTGATGTCCGCATCCCATGCATTTCAATCGGAAATCCGCACCTACACGTAATATCTCCC
>URMH01000038.1 GCA_900549015.1 uncultured Blautia sp. | reverse complement strand
TGTTTTTGCTCTTGTCTTTTGTAATAGTACCCCCCTGTTAGATAACGGGGGCTTTATGGCTCGCTGACGCTCGCCCCACCGTCAGAGTGAACCAGCCGTTTGCCAGCAAAACTGGCATGGCTTGATGTCTTACGACCGCCACCACGTCTGGATCACTCCGGCGGTGTTGCTGTCTTGCCTACCATTTCCTCATTTTCCGTGTACTTATATCCAACACCTCTGACAATGACGATATAGCGTGGTCTGTCCGGCTCCGGCTCAATCTTCTTTCTTAATTTTCGTATGAATGAAGTCAGATTATTAGGGTCTTCCAGATAGTCATATCCCCATACATTTTCATAAATCTGTTCTTTGGTAAAAACCTGCTCCTTATGAGAAATGAGAAAATAAAGTAAATCAAACTCTTTTGCTGTAAGCTGTATGATATTGCCTGTTTTGTTTGATACAGTACGAGTAAAAGGATTGATTATAAAATCTGTCCTGTCTTGTTGTATATAAGCAGGAGTGGTACATATCTTTTTCGATAGCCATTCAACTGTTTGCTGGAAATAATGTTCTTCATTATCCCAAAATTCTGCTACTAATATCTTCCCATAGTATCACCTGCGCTTTTAAAGATTATTTTTCAAATATCAAATCAATTCTTCTAAAACCGCCATGTGCATCTATTAAAGTAGGAATAAAACCAACATAGGAATATCCCTCTTTAGCATATTTGTTGATTATTTCTTTTGGTTCAGAAGCAGAATGGAATAGCACACCTTTTGCCTCAAATTTCACTTCTACATACTTATATTCTTTCATAGTCATCAATACCGCCTTTCAATTATCTAAATGTTTTTCTAATTTCTTCTAATTCTTCTTCGTTTTCAACCCAATTTTCTGCATATCCACATGAACAACAAACATAACGTATTACAGGGATTTTCCCAAATAGCGTATAAGTGCTTGTGTAAATATTATTTCCGCTGGCATGGCGGTTAGGGTTATCTGGAATACGAACAATATCGGTTGAGCCACATTTAGGACATGATTTAGTATTTTTCATTTATATTCTCCTCACAACAGCAATTATTTTTTGTTACGTTTGATAAAAAACCAATATGCAAATACAATCAAGGCAAGAACACATAAAATACTATCCATGAAATCACCCACTTTATATACCTTTCTTTTTATCCTCTTTTTTCTTTTTGCGTTCCTTATATATCTTATTCCTTAAAGGAATACCACCGCACAGCAGTAGTACAACAGCCAATATTGTAAAGTCCATATAATTGCTCCTTTTTAAAATTCTTTTTTGTTCATAATTGACAAACTGATTTTCATTGAAACCAATAACATCAACAAAGCGATAATAATTGCAATAGCGATAAGAACTCCCATGCTTACAGTTGGCATATTATCTAACAGACTAACTAAATCAATATTGAAAATGGCTTCTGCTCCTTTCACGATAACGAGAGTGATTACTGCCAGACCGCCAAATGCACCAATCATAGCAATTCTTCCTTTATCTCCACCGAATTTTAGCTGAAAAGGAAGCATGATTGCTTGAACGACAATCATAATAGGTAAAATCATCAATGAACTCTGTACTAAGTCTGTAATAGGTAATGTATCTTTCAATACAGTTGTAATTATTCCTAAAACAGTTGCCAAAACCCAAGCCATACACCCCAATAATAGACCAAGAAAGTATTTTTCACTCACATAATGATTACGTGTAATAGGTAATGTAAACAGAAACGCATTTCCATTATCAAAATCATCATAACTGATTGTGCTTACTGTAAAAAGTGATACAATGAAACTCAGAAAACCTAATGGGAATATCACATCATCAGTAAATATCATCATTCCGATTACAATCGCCAAAATGAGCAACAGAAAATCTTTCTGTAACATCATCAATTTCAAATCTTTTACGAATAAGCCTTTCATTGTTCTGTCCCCCTTATCATCATGGTAATGACTTCATCTATTGTACCTTTTTCAATGGCAATTTTAGGATAATTCTCCATATAATACTGTTTCTGATTTGTCAGACAGCTATATCCATATGTTTCTTTTTTGGAACGCAATATAAACTGTTTATCCAGCTTGCTGTATTGTTCTGCGTCTACTTTTAATAAAGCATAGTCACTAAGAAGAACGTCCGTATCTTCATGCAGAATAATTTTTCCGTCATGTATCATATAAAGGTCATCACATAGCGACTCCAAATCACTGGATATATGAGAGCTGATTAAAATGGAGCGTTCTTCATCTTTTTCCAGAAATTCTCTTAACATTTCAAGCAATTCGTCTCTTGCGATTACATCTAAACCTGCTGTCGGTTCGTCCAGTATCAGCAGTTTTGCATTGTGTGAAATTGCAACCAGCACTTTTAATTTTGCTTTCATTCCTGTTGAAAATTCTTTTATCTGTTTATTCATAGGTAGTTGAAATTTCTGTACCTGTTCTATAAATAGTGATTTGTCGAATTTTGAGTACATATTCTGCAATATAGGGATAATATCTTTTATCTTCAGATACCCACTAAAACCAGAATCCGACAATACTACACCCAATTCCTCTTTATCTTTTGCTGTGAAGTCTTTTCTGTCCTTTCCAAGTATGGTAATATTTCCGCCGTCAGTTGAAATCAAACCTAATATCGCCTTAAATGTTGTGCTTTTTCCAGCACCGTTTTGTCCAATCAAGCCTGTTACACATCCAGACATAAGCTCTAATGAACAATCAAGAGAAAAATTATCATAATGCTTTTTCAAGTGTTCAATTTTTAACATACATCAACCCTCCAATATCAGCTCAAATAAACTTTTTATATCTTCATCACTAATACCACATCGTCTGCCTTTTTGGATAGCCTGCTCCAAATCCGCTTCCAATTCTTTTTTCTGTTCTTCCAAAAGCAGTTCTGTATTTGTAGCCGCTACATAAGTGCCTTTTCCATGTACTGTAACCGTAAAACCCTCACTTTCCAAATTGTCGTAAGCTTTTTTTACAGTTAAAGCACTTATTTTTAGTTCCTTAGAAAGTGTACGGACAGATGGAAGATTGTCGTTTTCCTTTAGTTCCCCGTTGCGTATGAGCATTTTAATCTGGTCAACAATCTGTTCATATATGGGAACCATTAGGGAAGTATTGATTATAATTTTCATTCTTTATATCCTTCCTTCTTTTCTTGATAACAGTATATAACAGTCACAAACTGTTGTCAAGTGTTATATAGTGTTTATTTTAAATTTTCTTTTGAAATTAAAAACATGCAAATCAATATAGAAATGCATGTTAAAAAATATAGTATTCTATTGTAATTCCTTTAACGCAAGCAGGTGTTTCATGGATTGTTTCTAATATCCTTTTGTTGGGGAAACTCCGTTCTCCCACTTGGAAACAGAAGCTTTGGAAACGCCTGCAAAAGCAGCTACCTCTTCCTGGGTCACTCCTTTTTCTCTTCTGTGCGCAGCAAGCACGGTTCCTATATTTAACTCTTTCATTTTCTCTCCTCTCTTCCCTTAAATATACCTCTGTTTTTTCTGTGGGACAATGGAGTCTTATGAAGCTTTTCGTGGATTTTGTCAACTGTCAGGAAACTGGATCCAGAGAAACAGTTCAAATATTCCATTTTCTGTGTGAAGCTCCATATTTCCCTGATACCGTTTTACTGCTTCCTGTATGCTCTTTAAGCCGACTCCGTGATTTTTCCTGTCTCTTTTTCCGGTATCCAGAAGTTTTCCCTCCGTTACTTTTACAGAGGAAGGATTTTTTACAGAAAGCACAAACATTCCCTTCTGAAACCGACTTTCCAGAGAAATCCACCGTTTCTCTTCCGGAAGCGCTTCCTTTTTTATCGCCTCTGCCGCATTGTCAAGGGCGTTTGCAAACATGGCGCAAATATCCGGTTTCTCAAAGGGAAGCTCCTCCTGAATATCTATTTTATGGCGAAATGTAATTTTGCTCTCCTTAAAAATCTGCTCTTTTGAGGCGAGAACCGCATTTACCGCAGGATCCTTACAATAATTTAAGGTTCCGGAAACGCCATGCCCTTTGATCAGTTCCTGAATATACGTTTCTCTCTTTTCTTCTGAAAGTCCCAGAAGCGCCTGGAGATGGTTTGCCATATCATGCTTTAAGCGGCGGATTTCAAAATGCTGCTGCTCCATCATTTCATAATATTTCTGGTTCATTTCCATGTACATATGCTCCCGCTCCATCCTTTTCTGCCGCATTAAAACCTGTACCGTCCACAAAAGTCCAATCACTGCAAAAAGCGCTATAAGCAGAAGCACACATAAAAACCTCTCTGCCTCCCTTGCCCAGCCGTATCTATTTGTGAGAAGAATCACACTGAACACAATCCCAAGAGGAGTCAGAATAAGAAGAATTAAAAGTCCCCACATAGAAGAGGAAAGCTCTTCTTCCCTGTCTGCAGAGCGGAAAAACAGCTTTATTCCAGCAAATAAAATGACAGCAAACAAAAATCTACCCCAATACCTGTCTGAATCACTTATATCGAGATAATTATCAAAAAGGGCATTTGCCGTACAATATACGGTAATGCTCAAAAGTCCGAAGGTTATTTTTTTCAGACTGCTTCCCTCGCAGCAAAGATAGATTCCAAGTAAAACTGCCGCGAACGTAGGCGGAAAATTTGTCCATTCCCCGATATACATGATCATGCCTGTAAGAAGGAAGGAAACAAGAAAAATCCCCGCTTTTGCCCACCACTTCTTTTTCACCTGAACAAAATGAGTGACTGTAACATAATTTAAAATATTTGCTCCGATCAACAACGGTAAGACCTTCATCTGTTTTATCCTCTCAACAATATTCTCGCAAGCTTTGACGATGCCGCCTCACGAAGCCCTCTGCTGATGGGAAGCTCCGTCTCGTTCTCTCCCTCGCCGATGAGAAGGGAAGCGTTTCCGATATGACTTACCTTTTTTCCATTTACAAGATACCTCTGATGGATCCGCACAAACTCTCCGCCTGTCTGATTTTCTACCTCACCTAATTTTCCGTAAAAAGTAAAATCTCCCCGTTCTGTCACAACCGTAACCTGCCGTCTCTCGCTGTAAAAATATAAAATTTCTTTATATAAAAAACGATATGTTCCGTCTATATTCTGAAACACGAAATTCTCTTCCGACTGCGAAAAAATTTGTGCCCGCACACGCTTCATAATCTCAGAAAGCCGCTCTTTTACTGCCGGCTTTATCACGTAATCCAGAGCTCCCACACGGTATCCGTCAAACACATAATCTGTATATCCCGTCACAAATACAAGAATCATATTTTTGTCAAATTCCCGGATTTTTTCTGCTGTCTCCATTCCGTTTAACCCCGGCATTTCTACATCAAGAAACAAAAGATCAATCTCTCCCGGGTGTTTCAAAAGCCAGTTTACAGCCGTCTGTCCGGAAACAAATTCATAGACGATTTTTTCTGTTTCTTCCATAAGAATACTCTCAAGCTGAATATGAAGAGCATCTCTTGCATTTATATCATCATCACATATAGCAATCCGAAGCATATTTTTTCTCCTTCTGTATTTTGTCTTTTATACTTTATCATTCCCTCCTTTTGTTTGCAACCGGGCAGCTTCCAAACTTTACATCAGAAGCGCAAAACTTTACAGACTCCGCAGACATTTGCAAAACTTTACATGGAAGCTGCCGGATATGACATACCCTTTCCACAGCTTTCTCTTTTTATGCTACCATTGCCTCAACAAATGAAAGGCAGGTAATGATTATGTTATACGTAAAAAATCTGGAAAAATCTTATTGCACCGGTAAAATACAGTACCCTGTTCTGAAAGGCATTTCCTTTCAGGTTGCGAAAGGGGAATTTGTGGCTGTCATGGGACCGTCCGGCTCCGGAAAAAGCACACTTTTAAACTGTATTTCCTGTTACATTCCCTTTGATAAAGGAAGCATCACTCTGGGAGGACAAAATATCGCGGCTCTCGACGAGATACAGCTTGCAAAAATCCGAAATGAAAAGCTCGGCTTTGTATTTCAGGATTTCATGCTTCTTGACGGGCTTACCATACGGGAAAACATTCTGATTCCCAGAATTATAAAAGAAGATGTGGGAAAAGACGCCCAGAAACGGGCAGATAAGCTTCTTTCTCTTTTTGGAATTGAGCACATAAAAAATAAATATCCGGCAGACGTTTCCGGAGGAGAACGTCAGCGAACGGCTGTTGCAAGAAGCCTCATTAACAATCCGCTCCTTCTTCTGGCAGATGAGCCCACAGGAAATCTTGACAGCAAATCCAGTCTTAAAGTCATTGAATCCTTTGAGGCAGCCCGTTCCCAGATGGACGCCACCATTCTTATGGTAACCCACGACAGCTTTTCCGCTTCTTTCTGCGACCGGGTAATTCTTTTAAAAGACGGAACCATTTACAAGCAGCTTGAAAATCACGGAAGCCAGCACCTTTTCCACAGCCAGCTTCTGGACACTATCAAAGAAATGAGTGAAGAATTATGAAGACAATAAAAGACCTGGAAAGAAAACTCCAAAAAACAGATTATAAGCAGGCGAGGCTTTACCTGTTCTGCAATTTTATTGCACTGATGCTAATCTCCGCCTATTCCACCCTTATGCTCTCCCCTACGGTCCAGCTTGTATTCCCGGAAGGCGGAGACAGCAGAAAACAGATGAGCGCCATTTTTGTGCTGACACTTTTTGGCTGCGGCGTTTTCACCATTTACGCAGCAAGCCTGTTTTTCCGCAAAAAATCAAAACAGCTTGGCGTTCTCATGGCGCTTGGCGCTTCTAAAAAACGCCTGGCTCCCGGACTTTTTAAGGAAGTTTTATTTTTAAGCTCCGGCGCCTCCATAGCAGGGATCCTCGCAGGCTTTCCCCTTGTATGGATTCTGTGGAACGGATTTCGGCTTCTTATTATAGACAGCTCCGATATGGTGTTAAACTTAAATCTGAGCTGTCTGCTTATCCCCGTATTTTTTGCCCTTCTTGTGGTTATTTTTTCACTGGCTCTTGCAAACCGTTACCTTGTGAGAACCGATATTCTGGACGTGATCCGCGAGGAACATAAAAACGAGCCTGTAAAAACTCCCGGCAAATGGTGTGGTCCCGTTGGTTTTCTCCTTATTTTTACAGGCTTTTTACTGGGATATTATACTCCCACATTCTACATGGAGACTTTCTCTGCCATGCCTCCTGCATGGACAAATCTCTCCTATGCCCCTGTATTTATAGGACTTTACCTTGTGGTTCTCCACACAGTGGTACACGGCTGGATTCCTCACAGAAAAGCGCCTTATAAAAACATCATAAGCCGCAGCATGATGAAATTTCAGGGAAAACAGACCGTCAATAACCTTCTGGTTGGAACCGCCCTCATTGCAGGCGCCTGCTTTGCCTCCGGTTATATTTTCAGCGTGATGGGACCTCAGATTACTGCCAATGCGCCAAAGCCTTACGCCTATCTCTTCCCTTACCGGGCAGACCAGGATATGCCGGACAAAGAAAAAGTGACGGAAATTGCAGACAAACATCACGTATCTTTAAAAGACTGGACAGAAACAGACTATGTTTTCCTTGCTTTTGACGGTGAATCACAATACGTTATGCCGGACGGACATTTTAAAACTGTTTATCATGAACTTGCCTCTCTGAGAACCTGTATGTCAGAAACCGCTTTTAACTGCATCACAGGGCAGAAAACCGACGTGCTGCCGGGCACATTCATGGCAATTTCCGATACAGAAGAAGTTGCCACTTATCATCTTTCTACTTACGGCTCTCTCATTACAAATCCTGTGACAAAAGAAACGATTGCCACAGAATTTGCAGGTTTTCTCCACTATGACCTTTTATTTAAAAGGGAAGGATATATGGTTCTGGACGACAGCGATTATGAGAAAATTTCCCGGGAGCTTACGGAGGAATACAGAGGAAAGCTTTCTCTTTTCAATGTAAACGGTGAAGATAATTACGATTTTGCCTATGATCTGTTCCGCACCATTGTAAACCAAACGGACGATTCCTGCTATATGCCTTACTACGTTGACATTTACACAAAGACAAACCACGAAAAAGCCGGAATTTCATACGATGATTTTGCCGCCGATGTGGAACGTTTCAAAAAAAGCGACCCAGACTCTACTGCTTTCCGAGCAGAATGGGCATATATGCCAGTATTTCAGATATTAAATTCCCACGATTTTCTGATGACCTATTCTGTTTATATTATGATGTTCCTGTTCATTTTTATTGTATGTCTCATTGCAGCCTGCATCATTCTTCACACACGCTGCCAGACCATCGCACTTAACAACCGCTATCTTTTTGAAGACTTAAAGCGTCTTGGAGCGTCCCCGGAATTTCTTACACAGGAAGTTAAAAAACAGTGTACCAGCGTATTTTTAACACCTTCTGTTGTAGGTATCACAGCAATGGGATTTGTTTTCTTTATGATTCTGTTCATAAACGATAACCGAATTTCTCATTCCGAAGTAACCAGTGTTCTCCTCAGCATCACTTCTTTCGCAGTACTGGGTATGTTCCTTTACGGTGTGTATCGGGCTACTGTTCAAGCAATCAAACGCCAGCTTTCTCTTTAACATAAAAGCGAAAATAAAAGTACCGTCTCCTCAAACCAGGGAAACGGTACTTTTGTCTTTCTTTTTTATTTACATCATAGGCGCAAAGAGACGCAGAACACTCTGCATGGCTCTTACAAGAAGAGAACGTCCTCTGCAGAATTCAAGACTGATCGGATTGCAGTATTCCAGGGTATTGAGGAAATCCTCTTTAATATCTTCAATCACCCTGTTTTTATAAAGCCATACGCCATCTTCAAAATGAAGATACAGACTTCTATAATCCAGGTTAATAGTTCCTACCACGCCGATTTTATCATCACATACAAAAGATTTTGCATGAAGGAAGCCCGGCTGATATTCGTAAATTTTTACTCCTGCCTCAAGAAGCTGTTCGTAATAAGACTGGGTAAGTAAAAATACAATTTTCTTATCCGGGATACCCGGAGTCATAAGACGCACGTCTATACCACTTTTTGCAGCAAGGCAAAGGGCTGTCATCATTTCATTATCAATAATCAGGTACGGCGTACAGATATATACGTATTCCTTTGCCCTGTTGATAATATTCATGTATACGTTCTCTCCCACTGTCTCATGATCAAGAGGCGTATCACAGAAAGGCTGTACGTATCCGCTTCCCTCAAACGGCTCCGGGTGGAATGTATGAGGCAAATAATAATCATATGGCTTTTCTTCCTCTGTACAGTTTACCACCTTCCACATATGCAAAAACATGGCGGTCATGTTCCATACGGCTTCGCCTTTTAACATGATTGCCGTATCCTTCCAGTGTCCGAAACGCTCCTTCTGATTAATATACTCATCTGCCAGATTCACACCGCCTGTAAATCCTGTATGTCCGTCTATAATACACAGTTTTCTGTGATCCCGGTTATTCTGAATAATATTTAAAAGAGGCCGGAAACGGTTAAACACTACACATTTGATGCCTTTTTTGCGAAGCTCCTCATAATATTTATTGGGAAGTGTCGTCAGGCAGCCGAAGCCATCGTACATCAGACGCACATCCACGCCTTCGGCAGCTTTCCTTTCCAAAATTTCCAGAATCGTCTGCCACATCACTCCATCATTAATAATATAATATTCAATAAAAATATAATGCTTCGCTTCATTCAGTTCCCTTATAAAAACAGGAAACATATCATCTCCTGCCTGAAAATACTCTGCTTCTGTGTTTCTGTTTAAAGGATAGCCTGAGTACTCTTTAATATATAATGACTGTCTAGATGCGGAAAGGTCTTCTTTTTCCAAAGCTTCTCTTGTCTCTACATTTTCTTTTAAATACTCTCTTGTCTCAGCCAGAATCTTTTCAAAGCTTTCTTCCATTACCGTCGCAATTCGCGACTGTCCAAACAAAAGATACAAAAGAACGCCAAATACAGGAATACAGAGGATCAGCATGGTCCATGCAAGTTTATAAGAAGGGTTGATTTTCTTATTTACAATCCAAAGGACGACAACAATCGTCACAATCTCAAGTGCCATAGAAATATACTGGGAATATCCCACAAATTTTGCCGCAATGAGGAATATCCATACGAGCTGGATCAAAAGAGCAAGCGCCACATAAAAAATACGGTTAAACAGTATTTTTACCATAATATTTAACATGCGCATAATTACACTTTTCTTCTTTTTTATCTTTTCAATGTTATTTCTGTAAATCATTCTTCACCTCGATCAACAGAAAGCCAGCAATCGACCTCCTGTTATATTAAAAATCCCTGACTAAACAGCCAGGGACTTTTGCGCACAATTAATTATATTTACGTTTTCTTGCGGCTTCAGATTTTTTCTTACGACGAACGCTTGGTTTCTCGTAATGCTCTCTCTTGCGGATTTCCTGCTGAATACCTGCTTTAGCACAGCTTCTCTTAAATCTGCGAAGAGCGCTATCTAAAGTCTCGTTCTCTTTTACGATTACATTTGACATAGACTCACACCTAACCTCCCTCCAGTTGTAGATTGTGCTTAAATACAACTGTCTGGGTATTTTTCTTGCACGATTAGTATTATATATCATAGCCTTAAGGTTCGTCAACATCTTTTGGTTAATTTTGCAAAAAAATTATTTAGAAAGCTGTCCCTTTAAAATCTCTGCTGCCGCTTTTACTGCCTCGTCTGCTTTTTCCGGATTCTTGCCGCCTGCCTGCGCCATGTTCGGACGTCCGCCGCCGCCTCCGCCAACAATGGCTGCCGCTGCTTTTACAAGGTTTCCTGCATGAGCGCCTGCCTTCTGTGCTTCCTCCGTTGCCATTGCAAGGAGATTTACTTTTCCGCCGTTTACTGCTGCAAGAAGCACAACGCCTTCTCCCAGTTTTTCTTTCAGGCTGTCCCCAAGGTCACGAAGACCGTTCATATCCACGCCTTCTACTTTTGCAGCGAGAAGTTTCACACCTTCTACTTCTACAACCTTATCCATAACATTTCCAAGAGAACCCTGTGCCATTTTGCTCTTCAGGGATTCATTTTCACTCTGGAGTGTTTTTACTTCTTCCTGAAGATGAGAAATCTTCTCAAGAATCTCACCGGAATTTGCTTTCAGAGCTCTGGAAGCTTCCTGTAAAAGCGCTTCCTGTTTCTTATAATATTCAAGAACCGCATTTCCGGTAAGAGCCTCAATACGGCGCACACCTGCTGCGATGCCTGATTCAGAAAGGATCTTAAAGAGCATAATGGAGCTTGTATTGGAAACGTGCGTACCGCCGCAAAGCTCTTTTGAGAAGTCTCCCATAGAAACCACACGAACCTTCTGGTCGTATTTCTCTCCAAAGAGAGCCATTGCTCCTGATTTCTTTGCTTCCTCAATATCCATCACATCTGTTGTAACAGAAAGTCCTGCCTGGATCTGCTCATTTACGAGCGCTTCTGTCTTTTCGATTTCCTCCGGTGTCATAGCCTGGAAATGCGCAAAGTCAAAACGGAGTCTGTCCGGTGTCACAAGAGAACCTTTCTGCTCTACATGTGTACCGAGAACTGTTTTCAGCGCTTTCTGAAGAAGATGTGTTGCACTGTGGTTTTTCTCTGTATCTCTTCTTGCAGAAGTGTTGACCTTCAAAGAAGCAGTCTCGCCTTTGGAAAGCATGCCGGATTCCATATGTCCCACGTGACCAAATTTGCCGCCGCGAAGCTTAATGGTATCCTCCACCACGAATCTTCCGTTTTCTGTCTCGATCACACCGGTATCGCCTTCCTGTCCACCCATTGTTGCATAGAAAGGCGTCTCTTTTACAAATACTGTTCCCTTCTGTCCTTCCATAAGAGAAGCTACGATTTCATTCTCTGTTGTGAGAACTGTAACCTCGGAATCAAAAGAAAGATGTTCATATCCTACAAATTCTGTTGTGACAGAAGCGTCGATTTCATCGTAAACGGTAGCATCTGCACCCATATAGTTTGTGACTTCACGAGCTTCACGGGCTTTCACACGCTGTTCTTCCATTGCAGCCTGGAAGCCTTTTTCATCGATTCCGTAACCCTTTTCTTCCAGAATTTCTTTTGTAAGATCAAGCGGGAATCCGTAAGTATCGTATAATTTAAACGCATTTTCTCCGGAGAGAGTCTTTTCTCCTGCTGCCTTCATCTCTTCTTCCATATCAGAAAGAATACGAAGTCCCTGATCAATAGTCTTATTAAACTGGTTTTCCTCGTTTGTAAGAACCTTAAATATAAAGTTCTTCTTCTCTTCAAGCTCCGGATAACCGTCTTTTGAACCGTTAATAACCTCTGCACTTAATTTTGCAAGGAAATTTCCCTGAATGCCAAGAAGACGTCCATGACGTGCTGCGCGGCGAATCAGGCGGCGAAGTACATATCCTCTTCCCTCATTTGTAGGCATGATACCGTCAGAAATCATAAATGTTGCAGAACGGATATGGTCTGTGATGAGACGAATGGAAACATCGTCATTGTATTCTTTTCCATATTCTTTTCCTGCAATCTCACATACAAGGTTACGAAGAGAGCAGATAGTATCCACATCAAAAATAGAATCTACATCCTGAACAATAACAGCAAGACGTTCCAGTCCCATACCGGTATCAATGTTTTTCTGCTTCAGAGTTTCGTAGTTGCCGTTTCCGTCGTTCTCAAACTGAGTAAATACGTTATTCCATACTTCCATGTAACGGTCGCATTCACAGCCTACTGTACAGCCTTCCTTGCCGCAGCCGTATTTTTCCCCTCTGTCATAATAAATTTCAGAACAGGGACCGCACGGACCTGCTCCGTGCTCCCAGAAGTTGTCTTCTTTTCCAAAACGGAAAATACGCTCTGCCGGAATACCGATTTCTTTATTCCAGATGTCAAACGCTTCGTCATCTTCCAGGTAAACAGACGGATAGAGACGCTCCGGGTCAAGTCCCACTACCTCTGTTAAAAATTCCCATGACCATGCAATGGCTTCTTTTTTGAAGTAATCTCCAAAAGAGAAGTTTCCGAGCATTTCAAAGAAAGTACCATGACGGGCTGTTTTTCCGACATTTTCAATATCTCCTGTACGGATACATTTCTGACAGGTGGAAACTCTTGTTCTCGGCGGAATTTCTGCGCCTGTAAAATATGGTTTTAATGGAGCCATACCTGCGTTGATCAGCAGAAGGCTCTTATCTCCCTGTGGAACCAGGGAAAAACTTTTCATCACAAGATGTCCTTTGCTCTCCATGAAATTAAGGAACATCTTACGAAGCTCGTTTACTCCGTATTTTTTCATTCTTATCTCCTCCTAAAGCGCTTATTTTGCACAAACTTTATTAAATTTCTTCTTGCCTCGTTTCAGAACCACGCCGTCTCCTGCGAGCGCATCTTTTGAAACTGTGTGCTTAATATCTGTAATTTTTTCTCCGTCGATGGACACACCGCCCTGCTCAATGGCACGGCGTCCCTCGGAACGTGTAGGAACAAGTCCTGCCTTTACCAGCATAGAAATCAGATCAATCGTTCCGTCCTCTGCAAAATCTTCATCGGAAAGCTCTGTTGTCGGCATATTGTCTGTATTTGCGCCGCCTGCAAAAAGGGCTCTTGCACCTTCCTGAGCTTTTTTCGCCTCTTCCTCGCCGTGAACCAGATTCGTAAGCTCATATGCAAGCACTTCTTTTGCCTTATTTAACTGGCTTCCTTCCCATTTTGCCATCTCCTCGATCTCTTCCAGAGGAAGGAAGGTAAGAAGGCGCATACATTTAATTACGTCCGCATCGTCCACATTTCTCCAGTACTGGTAGAAATCAAACGGAGAAGTCTTATTCGGGTCAAGCCATACGGCGCCGGACTGTGTTTTTCCCATTTTCTTTCCTTCGGAGTTTAAGAGAAGTGTGATCGTCATAGCGTAAGCGTCTTTTCCAAGCTTACGGCGGATCAGCTCTGTTCCGCCAAGCATATTGCTCCACTGGTCGTCTCCGCCGAACTGCATGTTGCAGCCGTATTTCTGGTACAGCATGTAGAAGTCGTAGCTCTGCATGATCATGTAGTTAAACTCAAGGAAGCTTAATCCTCTCTCCATACGCTGCTTGTAGCACTCCGCTGTAAGCATACGGTTTACGGAGAAATGTGGTCCAACTTCACGGAGAAGCTCCACATAATTTAAGTCCATCAGCCAGTCTGCGTTATTTACCATCATGGCTTTTCCATCGGAAAAGTCGATGAAGCGCTCCATCTGTTTCTTAAAACAGTCAATGTTGTGCTGGATTGTCTCTTTTGTCATCATCTGACGCATATCGGTACGTCCTGACGGGTCTCCGATCATACCGGTTCCGCCGCCTAAAAGAGCGATCGGACGGTTTCCTGCCATCTGAAGACGTTTCATCAGGCAAAGCGCCATGAAATGTCCTACATGAAGGCTGTCTGCTGTAGGGTCAAAGCCAATATAAAAAGTTGCTTTTCCCTGGTTTACCATTTCTTTGATTTCTTCCTCATCTGTAACCTGCGCAATGAGGCCACGGGCTTTCAATTCTTCCCAAACTGTCATTGTCATTTCCTCCTGAATATAGAATCCTGCCCGCAGGATTCTCTGCCTGCGGCGGGTCGCATTTGCGACACCTTCCCAACCGCCGCAGTGCAATCCCGCGGAGCGTTTTATTTACTGGGAAAGTCAGTGCAAAATACGCTGCTTTCCCAGCAAATAAAAAGTACCCGGTTCCTGTCCATTTTAGGACGAGAACCGGGTCCCGCGTTACCACCTAAATTCGCAGAAAACTCGCATTCTCTGCCTCCGCAAGTGACTCCTTCCGAAATTCCGGTTTTTATCACTCCAGCACAGTAACGGGTGCCATTCCGTCGCAGCCTACTAAAATTTCAGTGCGAAGCTCCGAGATGTATTCACATACCTTTCACCTGCGCCTCTCACCTGCCGGCTGCTCTCTGTCCGCTTCTTTGTATGCTACTGGTTCTCTTCCACGCTTTTTCTTATACTATTAGCAAGTATACAAATCCCCATTCTATTTGTCAAGGAATTTCCCCTGTATTTTAACAACTTAAAGCGTCACACCATTAATCCGGTATCGTCAATTAAATCGTCCCCGTCTGCCGCTGTTGTGGCAAGCGTGTCGCATCTTTCGTTCTCCGGGTGCCCGTCATGACCTTTTACCCAGTGAAATGTCACACAATGAGGATTTTTTGCTTCCAGAAGGCGTTTCCATAAATCCACATTTTTTACAGGCTCGTTTTTTCCTCTCTTCCAGCCTTTTTTTAACCAGGAATCAATCCAGTGCTGGTTAAAGGCGTCCACAAGATATTTGGAATCAGAGTACAGTTCCACCTCGCACGGACGGGTCAGAGCCTCCAGACCCACAATGGCAGCCATCAGCTCCATTCTGTTGTTTGTTGTTTTTTTATATCCCTGAGAAAATTCCCGTGTGTGAAGCTGTCCTTTGGAATCCGTATAATGAAGAACCGTTCCGTATCCGCCCGGTCCGTCCGGATTTCCTCTTGCCGCTCCATCTGTATAAACTTTTACAAGCATCTTATTCTCCTTTTTTGCTTTTTATTTTTCCCCACACGCCTGTGCGCTCAAAATCTGCCGCTGCCAGAGAAGCTTCCTCAACCACCTCTTTTTCATATCCCAGCATATCGAGAAGACGTATGGCATTTCTAGTAGTTGCCATTCCCTCTTTCAGGAGATAATTGAAGATCACCTGATTTCCCTCAATTTCTTCCTCAAAGTGATAATTGGTATAAATATCCTTCAGAATATACGAAAGCTCTATATCATGCGTGGCAGCAAATGGAAGAATCCATTTTTTATTCAGTCTGCCGAGAATCCTTGAGGAAGCGGCAATTCGTTCAATGGTATTGGTTCCTCTTAACACCTCATCAATAATGCAGAGAAGCGGCTCTTCTTTTTTGCTCTCATCAAGGATCCGTTTCAGAGATTTGATCTCCACAATAAAATAGCTGTCTCCCCCTCCGATGTCATCGCGAAGCGCCATCGAAGTCATCACCTTTAAAAATGGCGCCCGATAAGAGCTCGCCGTACAGGTATAAAGAGTCTGCGCCAGAATGGCGTTGACTGCCATGTTCTTTAAAAAAGTGGATTTTCCGGAGGCATTAGAGCCTGTCACAAGGGTACCTCCCTTTGCCGTAATGCTGTTTGCCACCGGTTCCTGGATCAGAGGGTGGTACATATCCTCCACCGAAAGTTGGATTTCCTGTCCTCTATAGAGGGTAAATTCCGGCTTACATTTCAGAGGAAGAAGCTCCCGGAACGAGGCAATAGAAATCGCCGCGTCCAGCTCTCCCATATTGTCAATGAGGCTCATGATCACGTCCGCCTTATCTTTCGTCTCCTTCAAAACAGAGTTATACGCCAGAAAATCCACATGAGTGATCATTCTCACATAATCGAGAAACGCGTCCAGAAAGTTATCAAAACCTTTTCCTGATCCAGTCACGAAAATCGCTTTTTTCCGAAGTCTTGAAAAAACTTTTCTTGCCTCCCGGATTGCCTTCATCTGCGGCTCTACCTCTTTCCAGGAAATGTGCTTCATCTCATCTGCTGTTTTCAGCATTCCCAGAAGATTGGAAAAACAATCCATATAGATTTCTGTTATTTTATGAGATTTTCCTGCATAATAGGCGAAAATATTTCCCGTACACAACACAAGAAGTGCAAGCATTCCCTGAAGCGGTGCAAATGGCACGACAATAAACAGGGTAAAAAGAAGGACGATCAGCATTGCCACATGGATTCCCGTTTTAATGGTGGGCGCCTCTTTAAGAGCAAGAACCGTATCGGAAAGAGAACCAAGTCTTGTTTTACCCACACGAAAAAGACAGAGCTGCATTTCCACACGCTCTTTTTCATGAGAAGCAAAAAACTCTATCAGATTATCTCTTCGCCTTAATTCTTCTTCTGAAAAAACAGGGCGGCGCATCATGTCGTAAAGAACATCTTCTCCCGGCGAAGAAACAGTCTGATTTACCAGCATATAAACCCGATCCATATCAAGATCATTCCAGGTAATATCATCAATCGTAAAGCCTTCTTTTTCTCTTCTTCTGAAATAATGGGAAATTCTTTCTATATCTCCTGTCTCATATTCCTGTTCCGGCACATTTCCATAAATGCGCCGCACCTTTCTCTCAATGTTTCGTTTCTGTTTTCTGTTTTCTCGCAAAATTAAAAGCGCAAACAGCAGGACAAAGCCTGCTGCGCACAAAACTGCTATTACATTTGGATTCAAGTTTTTCCCTTTCCGGCGCTTACACCCAATCTACAAAAAACATATGATCTTTATAAAGGAACTTGTCCACCCTGCCAAAGTCTAAAGGCTGCTTCCAGAAGCTTGATTCCATCATAAAATACTTGAAATTAAAGTCTTTTCTGTCGAATCCCTTTAACGTTCTCGGTTTTTTATATTTCACATAATTATTGAAAATTTCAAGTGCTTCATCTGCTGCCTGATATGCCAGAGTTCTGTTGTAGAAACTTCCGTTAAGGCGTCTTAACAGCGCTCCGTCTCTTACAGGAGAATACTGTGGATACTTATAAAGTTTCGGATCTCCCTGCTCATAAAGAACCATTCGTAAATCTGACGGAAACTCTCTTGTCGGATCTATGGTCCTGTTCAGGATACAGAGGGCAACTGCCTCCATGCCAATTAATCCCTGATCTCCTGCCTCAGCTTCACAGATGGCAGCCAACAGGTCTCTGTCTGTCTTTTCCCCGTTTGCCACGCCTGGGTGGATTGCAAACTCTCTTGCAAGATAATAATATCTTCCGTTTTTCGGATCGTATGCTTTTACATAGCCGCCGTACTCATCATGTACGGTATACTGGTATTTGCCTCCGCCTCCGGAGCCGTTTACTTCCGTTACAACACCGTTTTCGTCCGCCTTGTACTTTTTGCCTCCCATGTTGAAGGTCTTATTAACATACATGACGCCTTTTTTGTCAAAGTAATATTTTTCACCTTCAATGGTAGACCAGCCAATATGGGCATGTCCATCTTTCGGATTAAAGTAATACTTCTTGCTTCCAAGCGTCTTAAATCCCGACTGACACCGTTCTCCGGAGCTTCCCATAAAATAGTAGTAATACTTTCCTACCTTACGAACTCCTTTATACATAACTCCCTTATTGTCTGCATAGTAAGTTTTTTCTCCCACTGTAAACCAGCCTGACAGCGCACGCCCGTCCGAAGGACTGAAATAATACTGCTTATCGCCCAGTTTCGTAAATCCCTTTTTACAACGGTAACCGGATTTTTCCGGATCTGAGTGCCCCATAAAATAATAATAATACTTATCTACCTTACGGACACCTTTATACATAATTCCTGTTTTACGGTCAAAGAAACGATGATTTCCTCTGTCGTACGCCCAGCCTTTTGTCATCATACCATTTCCGGGATTAAAATAACGGATATTTCCCCGCCCATCGCCCCAGAAACCGGTAGCCATATATCCTTTCGAACCATATTGCCTGGAAAAATATCTGAGGTAATTCCCCCATTTGTCTTTCTGCCAGCCTATCACCTGTTCGCCAGTCTCAAAATCAAAAAGGTATTTTTTTCCATTGATGTTCTTCCAGCCTTTTAATTTAGAGCCGTCTTTTTTTATGTAATAGCCCTTTCCGTTGATCATCTTAAAGCCTTCTGATGCCGCTTTTACCTCTTTTGGCAAAGAGGTAACTGCCAGAGATGCGGTCATAAGAAGCAGCGCCACAAACACTCCGCGCAGCCATTTCTTCCAGACTGTCTTTTTTGAATTGCAGCTTTTCTCTGAATTATACACGCTTTCTTCTCCCTTTCCAATCTTATTTATTACAAAATTGTTACATACATTATACTAAACTCTCATATCTATGTCAACGAAATTTCTTTTTCCTTTTTCGTCACACATTTTCCTTTTCTTCATAAGATAAAGTGTACACCAATTCTGGAGGCTTTAAATATGAGTGATTTAGCTGCTACAAACTGTGGCTGTGCAGAAGAAAGAACAAACTGTGGATGCGGCTGCGAAACAAACTGCAGCTGTGGCTGCGGAAATAACAGCGGAGGAAATAACTTCTTTGGATTTGGCAACAACTCCTGCAGCTGTATTCTCTGGATCATCATTCTTTCCTGTCTGTGCGGCAACGGCGGATGGGGAAACAACTGGAACTGCGGCTGCGGAAACAGCGGAGGCTGTGATTCCTGCTGGATTCTGATTATTCTCCTTCTTCTGTGCGGAAACAACGGCTGCGGCTGCTGATTTCCATTACTGACCAACGAGGCAGAGGGTTAACTCCTCTGCCTCCTCTTTTTTTGTTCCTGAAACATCCGGCGCTTTTCCTGTTTTTCCAGACATTCCATATCCAATTCATAAAAAGCATTTCCTTCTATCACAAGTCTTCCTGCTTTTCTGGTTTTCTCTCTTTCCGACTTCGCTTTCATATAATTCTCCATTCTTTTTTCTATACTATATCATATGAAATTTTGTCTCTCCGGTTATATTTTATCTTTCCTATACATAAGATGAAGGAAAAAGGAATTTTTATGGAGCAGGCTTTTCTTTCTCAGACAGCTCTCGACCAGATAACAGGAAACGATACCACTCAGTTTTTAAAAGCTGCCGTTCCCTATCTGCCGCCAAAAGCGCAGCAATTCTTTTCTGTTTACGCCAAAGCACAGGAACTTTCCAATACCATTTCCGTCTTTTCCAGACAAAAACAGGACAGCCAGATTCATGCCGCTTCTCTTAATACGACAGACCCGCTTGATGCCTTAAATGACATTCGCCGTTTCTGTTACGGAAAAAGTCGACAGCAGCTCGACCAAATTTTAAATACTATGGCAATTTTCCAAATGGCACAGCTTATGAAATAAAGGAGGATTTTGTACTATGAACGAAGACCTGAAAAACAATCCAAATCTTTCCGGCATTGACCCGGAAAAACTTTCCATGCTCCAGGGGCTTGCACAGAAAGGCGCTGGCATGAGTCCTTCTGACCTTCTTCCCTTTCTCATGCAGTCTGCCAGTCAGGGAAAAAGCAATGGGCTTCATTTTAACCAGCAGGAAATTTCCGCTATTCTTAACGTTATGAAAATGGGAAAATCTCCTGAGGAGACGGCGAAGATTGACAGGATCGTAAGTATGATGAAGATGATAAAATAGAGCAAAAAAGCCCCATGAAGTTCATGGGGCTGTACGTTAACCTTTTCTGTGTATTCCTTCCATAATGCACTCTCTTAACATTACAAGTGCGTGTGCTGCTGCCTGTTCTCTTATTTTTCCTCTGTTTCCTGTAAAATGAAATTCCCGCGTCTCAACTTTTCCATTATAGCAGCATCCCATAAACACAGTACCCACAGGCAGTTCCTTTGTTCCGCCGTCCGGTCCTGCAAGACCTGTAACAGAAAGACAAATATCTGCACCGGAAACTACGCAGCCGCCTTTTGCCATTTCCTTTGCGCATTTTGCAGAGACAGCGCCCTCTGTTTTCAGAGTGGATTTTTTCACTCCCACACATTTGCGCTTCGCCTTATTGCTGTAAGTTACGTATCCATGAGAAAATACCTGGGACGCTCCCGGAACGTTTACGATTCTTGACGCTACTGCGCCTCCTGTGCAGGATTCCACAAGAGCAAGTCTTAATCCCTGGTCTTTGAGCATATCGACTACTGCCTCTTCCAGCGTTTTATTCTCCTCTGTTGCAAAGATATTTTTGCCAAAGCGTTTTTTCAGTTCCCGCACAACCGGCTTGATCATCTTTTTACATTCTTTTTCATCTGCGCCCTTTGCCGTAATGCGAAGATGAACTTCTCCTGTCTTTGCATAAGGGGCGATCGTCGGATTCGTCTGGCTCTTAATTAAATCCTGAATTTCTTCCGCCACCTGACTTTCTCCGATGCCACATATTTTTACCATCTGAGAATAAATAATTTCCGGCTGTTTTTTTCGAAGGAAAGGATACACCTCTTCCTCAAACATTGGCTTCATCTCATTTGGCGGCCCCGGAAGGAGAATCGCTGTTTTGCCATTTTTCTCGATAATCAGCCCCGGCGCAGTCCCGTTGTTATTATCCAGAACAAGCGCTCCCTCAGGAACAAGAGCCTGTTTATAATTATTGGAAGTAATCCTTCTCTTTTTATCATTCTTTTCGTACTGCTTCATATAGGATTCAATGCGTTCTCTGGAATGTTCGTCTTCCACCAGCGGAAGCCCCATCACCTCTGCCGTCACTTCTTTTGTAATATCATCCTCAGTCGGTCCAAGACCTCCTGTAAGAATTACAACATCAGAGCGTTCAAGAGCCGTACGGATCGTCTCCTTCATTCTCTCTTCATTATCGCCCACTACTGTCTGATAATATACGGAAAGTCCAAGCAGTGCACATTTTTCTGAAAGATATGCGCTGTTCGTATTTACAATGTTTCCCAATAAAATTTCCGTACCTACGGATATAAATTCTGTAATCATTGGTACTCCTTTCTGCCAGGTATTACTCCTGCATGGACAGAACCTTTCTGTTCTGTAAAATATAAGTTAAAAGAGAAATCACAGTGAGGGCAACAGACAGCCATACAAAGATTTCCTCCACCACACTCCATATTCCGCCCAGATTGAGGATCAGAAGAATGATCATGATCATCTGAGATACTGTCTTAAATTTTCCCCAGTAATTTGCTGCAATTACCACACCGTTCTCTGCTGCAATCAATCGGAAGCCGCTGATAATAAATTCTCTTGCGATAATCACAATGACAACCCAGGCTTCCAGCCGCTTCATCTCAATCAGACAAATCAGCGCAGAACATACAAGAAGCTTGTCTGCAAGAGGATCCATAAATTTTCCGAAATTTGTCACAAGATTGTGTTTTCTTGCCAGATAGCCGTCAAACCAGTCTGTAATGCTTGCCGCGGCAAAAATCCCGAAAGAAATGTACCGGTTCGCTTCTCCTCCCCAGCCTGTAAGCATAAAAATCACAAGAAAAGGAACCATGATCATTCTTGCTACCGTTAATTTATTCGGTGTATTCATCTGCCAACACTCCTATCAAATCATATTCCATTGCCCCTGTCACACGGACTTTTGCAAAGTCTCCTGTCACAAGAAGCTCTCCTGTCTGTACAAAAATATATCCGTCCACTTTCGGAGCATCTCCGTAAGTTCTCGCAATATAAGCGCTTTCTCCGGAAACTTTTCCCTCTATCATCACAAGAAGCTCCTGACCGATACGCTCCGTTCCCTTATCATAGGAAACTTCCTGCTGAAGCTCCATAAGAGCGTCTCTTCTCTCTTCTTTGACTTCTTCCGGAATCTGTCCCTCCATAGAAGCTGCCGGAGTATCCTCTTCTGCTGAATAAGTAAAGACTCCAAGGCGGTCAAACTCCATTTCGTCCACAAACTCCATCAAAGTTTCATGATCTTCTTCTGTCTCTCCCGGAAATCCGGTAATTAAAGTAGTACGAAGCACAATATCCGGAATCTCCTCCCGAAGCTTCTGCACTTTTTCAGTCAGCTCTTTTCTTGTTGTCTTTCTTCCCATTCTCTTTAATACCGCATCGCTTGCATGCTGGATTGGAAGATCAAGATAATGGCAGACTTTCGGTTCTTCTTTTATCGTCTGAATCAGCTCGTCGTAAATCTCCTCCGGATAGCAGTATAAAACACGGATCCAGCGGATCCCCTTTATTTTACACAGCTCTTTCAAAAGACGGTGAAGAGATTTTTCTCCGTATAAATCCTTTCCGTAAAGAGTAGTTTCCTGAGCTACCAGTATCAGCTCTTTTACACCCTGCGCTGCCAGATCTTCTGCCTGACGAACAAGACGTTCCATTGGAACGCTTCGGAACTTCCCGCGAAGCTTTGGAATAATACAATACGTACAGTGCTTATCGCATCCTTCTGCAATTTTTAAATAAGCAAAGTGGCCTCCTGTTGTAAGCACACGTTTTCCCTGATCCGGTACAAGATAGTCAATATCTCTGTATTCCTGATAATGGCGTCCTGCCACAGCTTCCTCTACAGCTTTTAAGATTTCTCCGTAGGAAGTTGTTCCCAGAACAGCGTCTACTTCCGGAATCTCCTCTATAATTTCCTGCTTATATCGCTGCGCCATGCACCCTGTCACAATAAGAACCTTACATGTTCCTGCCTTTTTGTATTCTGCCATCTCCAGTATGGTTTCCACACTCTCCTCTTTGGCATCATGAATAAAGCAGCAGGTATTGATGATAATAGCCTCCGCCTCATTTTCATCATCTACAATCTCATTTCCGGCTCTTGTAAGAACGCCAAGCATATCCTCGGAATCTACAAGGTTTTTGTCACATCCTAATGATACAAATAATAATTTCATAAGTTCTCCTAATGTACACAAAGGCTGCATAAAGCAGCCTTCTTTTTCTTACGCCTCCTGAGTTTCTGCCTCTGCTGTCACCTCTTCTGTATTTTCAGAAGCTGCTTCTGCAGATACTTCTTCCTCTTCGTGAGTATCCTCAAGGATTTTTACCTTTCCTTTATAAAGCTCGTCAATGGCAATGGAAAGCGGTTTTTTGCCTGCTGCGCCTTCTACCATAGGTTCAGAACCTGCAATGATCTGGCGGGCGCGCTTGCTTGTTGCAAGAACGAGGGAATAACGGCTGTTGATCAGCATTGTGTTGTCATCGTCCTCTGTGTTTGTGTTGATTGCCTCAATTAACTCTGAATAAGATGGGTGTATCATGTATGTTCTCCTTTCGATAATAAAAATACCACTGTTTATTTAAACTGCCTGGATTCTTCCTGTATTCTGGAAATAAATTCCTTATTTCTCCAGGAACGGGCATGTTCGCTCTGAATGATCTGGTGAAGCTCGTCCACACAGTCTTCCAGCACATCATTGAGAAGCAGATAATCGTAATGGTGCATTCCCTCTGCCTCCTCGCTTGCTCTTGCAAGACGCTCTGCAATAACTTCCGGCGTTTCTGTTCCTCTCTCTGTCAGGCGGCGTTTCAGCTCTTCCACAGTAGGAGGCGTTACAAATACAAGAACTGCCTCGGGATTTTTCTCTTTTACCTTCATTGCGCCCTGTATCTCAATTTCCAGAATCACGTCTTTTCCTGCTGCAAGCTGTTCCTCCACATAAAAACGGGGAGTGCCGTAATAATTGTCCACGTACTGCGCATACTCGATCAGAGCATCTTCCTCTATAAATTTTTCAAACTCTTCTTTTGTGCGGAAAAAATACTCTCTTCCGTCCTCCTCTCCCGGACGCGGTTTTCTCGTGGTCACTGAGATGGATAACGCATAATTGTCATATTTTTCCAGAAGGCGTTTCATAACGGTTCCTTTTCCGGCTCCGGAAAAACCGGATACTACAACTAAAACTCCTCTACTCATGCACTTCTCCCCTTTCTTCATAATCATATATATCTGCAAATCTTCTGGCGATCGTCTCGGGCTGTAAGGCGGAAAGTACAAGATAGTCGTCCGATGTCACGATCACCGCCTTTGTCTTTCTTCCCTGTGTGGCGTCAACAAGGGCTCTCGTCCCTTTTACGCTCTGTACCATACGCTTTACCGGCGCGGCGTCCGGGCTTACTACAGCCACGATCTTCTGTGAGTTTACCACATTGCCGAACCCTATATTTATCAGCTTTGCCACCTGTGCTTACCCTCTTTATTCGATATTCTGGATCTGTTCTCTGATCTTCTCAATTTCTGTCTTTAAATCAATGGCAATGTTGGAAATGGTAAGATCATTTGATTTCGACAGGATCGTATTTGCCTCTCGGTTCATCTCCTGCGCCATGAAATCAAGCTTCCGTCCGATTCCTTCATCTTCCTCCAGCATTTTTTTCATGCCCTGGATATGGCTTCTCAGGCGCACCGTTTCCTCATCGTTACAGATTTTATCGGAAAACAGCACCACTTCCGCTGCAATGCGGGAATCGTCTATCTGGCTGTCAGCAAGAAGCTCTTTTGCCTTTGCCTCCAGCTTCTCCCTGTATGCTGTCACAACCTCAGGAGAGCGCTCCTGCACAAGCACCACTTCTCTGTCAAGACCGTCCAGTTTTTCCTCAAGGTCCTTCTTTAAATTCTCTCCCTCGCGCTTTCTTGTCTCCACGAAATGTTCACACGCTTCACAAAGAGGCGGTTCCAGATAGCCCCAGAGAGCGTCTTCATCTACAGACTGCTCCTCCATAGTAAACACTTCCGGATACCGGGAGAGAGAAGATACGGTAACGTCATTTTTCAGCCCGAAATCTTCCTCCATACTTTTAAGGTAGCCAAGATATTCTCCTGCAAGGTCTTTATTATATTTTAAAACTACTTTATTCAGGGTATAATCCTCGTAAGTAATAAATACGTCTACTTTTCCCCTGTGTATATAAGTTTTCATCAGGCTGCGGATCTCACCTTCAAAAAAACTCAGCTTTTTCGGCATCTTGATATTCATATCCAGATACCTGTGATTTACGGATTTCAGTTCTACTGTGATTTTCCGCTCACTGGTTATTACTTCCGCGCGGCCAAAGCCGGTCATACTTCTAATCATCGTCTGTCTCCTTGGCAACTTTACATACAGATTTATTATAATTCATTCTAAAACCCTAGTCAAACCCTTTTTTCATGTGTTATACTAAAGGGCAATGATTTATCCCTGTCAAATCAGCGGGATTTAAGCGAAAGGAGTATTATCATGGCTTTTGACGGAA
>URMH01000037.1 GCA_900549015.1 uncultured Blautia sp. | reverse complement strand
AAGGTTGAAAAACCTTGAATTTTCAATAAAAAACACTTGATTATATGAGGAGGAAGAAAAATGATTTTGTTGGCAATTATCATTTTACTACTTACCGGATATTTATTTTATGCACTGATTTATCCGGAAAAATTGTAAGAAAAGGGATTAGACTTGGAGGAGAGAAAAAATGTTACAGATAGTGGTTACCCTTGCGATATTTATGGTACTTGTAATCCCTATGGGAACTTATATGTACCATATCGCCACAAAAGAGAAAACATTTGCAGATCCGCTTTTTAACCGTGTGGACGGTTTGATTTATAAGGTCTGCAGAATAAACGGTGAGGGAATGAACTGGAAGCAATATGCGTTTCATTTACTTACCACAAACGCAGTTATGATATTTACCGGGTATCTTGTTTTAAGGCTTCAGGGATTATTATTTGTAAATCCCAATGGAATCGAAGCTATGGAACCGACCCTTTCTTTTAACACAATTATCAGCTTTATGACAAACACAAACCTTCAGCACTATTCCGGTGAGTCTGGTCTTTCTTATTTAAGCCAGATGCTTGTTATCATTTTTATGATGTTTGTATCTGCTGCCAGTGGATATGCGGCATGTATGGCATTCTGCAGAGGGCTTGCAGGAAAGCGGAAGGATGTAGGAAACTTTTATGAAGATATGGTGCGAATTACCACACGTATTCTTATTCCTGTATCTCTGATTGCCGGACTTTTTCTGATTTGGCAGGGAGTTCCTCAGACACTTGCGGCAAACCAGACCGTACAGACAATTGAGGGACAGTATCAGGATCTTGCAATGGGACCTGTGGCAGCGCTGGAAAGTATTAAACATCTGGGAACAAACGGCGGTGGATTTTTCGGAGCAAACTCAACAACCCCATTTGAAAATCCGACGGTAATTTCGAATATGATCGAACTTCTTTGTATGATGGTTCTTCCGGGATCCTGTGTCATTACTTTTGGAAAAATGACAATGAAGAGAAGAAAAGAATCAAAGAAAAATCAGGTTGTTATGTCTGCTCAGAAAAAAGTCATTTTCGGAAATCAGGGAAGAACTATTTTTGCAGCTATGTCTATACTCTTCCTTGTAGGACTTCTTATCTGCTTTAACGCAGAGCAGGCGGGAAACCCGGCTCTGGAAGCAGTTGGCCTCAATCAGGATATGGGAAGCATGGAAGGAAAAGAGATGCGCTTCGGCATTGCCCAGTCTGCACTCTTTACAACGACAACCACCTCATTTACTACAGGTACAGTCAACAATATGCACGATACCCTGACCCCTCTTGGAGGAATGGTTCCAATGCTTCACATGATGTTAAACTGTGTATTCGGCGGTAAGGGTGTTGGTCTTATGAATATGGTAATGTATGTAATTCTTGCTGTATTCCTCTGTGGACTTATGATCGGACGTACCCCGGAATATCTTGGAAAGAAAATTGAAGGAAAAGAAATGAAGCTTGTGGCTCTTGTACTGATCGTGCATCCTCTTCTCATCCTTGGATTTTCCGCACTTGCTGTTATGACAGGAGCGGGAATGGAAGGAATTACAAACGAAGGTTTTCATGGACTGTCACAGGTTTTATATGAATATGCTTCTTCTGCTGCAAACAACGGTTCCGGTTTTGAGGGACTGTCAGACAACACCGTATTCTGGAATATTACAACCGGTCTTGCCATGTTCTTCGGAAGATATATTGCTATTATCGCACAGCTTGCAATCGCAGGAAGTTTGTTGGCAAAACGCCGTGTAAATGAGACAGTAGGAACATTACGGACGGACAATGTAATTTTTACAGTTATTTTAGTAGTTGTTGTATATATCTTTGCAGCATTGACATTCTTCCCTGCACTGGCACTTGGGCCGATAGCAGAGCATCTTGTACTTTGGATGTCATAAACAGGATGCAAAGTCAGAAAGGATATGGATTGAAATGGAAAAAGAGCATAAAAAGACAAAATTTATTACAAAGGATATTCTGAAAAGTTCCATTATCGGAGCCTTTCAGAAATTAAATCCCAAATATATGATGAAAAACCCCGTAATGTTTGTAGTAGAAATTGGTTTTGTGATCAGCCTGATCATGACAATTTTCCCTACGATTTTCGGAGATGACAGTTCCCTTCGTATTTACAACGGAATTGTGACGGTGATTTTATTTATAACGATTCTTTTTGCAAACTTTGCGGAATCTGTTGCAGAGGGACGCGGAAAAGCCCAGGCAGATTCTCTTAAGAAAACCAAAAAAGATACTGTGGCCAATCTTCTTTTAAAAGACGGCACAGAAAAGACGATCAACGCTTCTGAGCTGAAAAAAGGCGATGTAGTCATGGTAAGAATGGGTGAAGTGATTCCAAACGATGGCGAGGTAATTGAAGGTGTTGCATCTGTAGATGAGTCAGCTATCACAGGAGAGTCTGCTCCTGTTACAAGAGAGGCAGGAGGCGATTTCTCTTCTGTTACAGGAGGAACTACAGTAGTTAGTGACTGGTTGAAAATCAAAATTACTTCAGAGCCTGGAAAATCTTTTCTCGATAAAATGATTTCTCTTGTAGAGGGAGCTTCCAGACAGAAGACACCAAACGAAATTGCGTTGAATACGCTTCTTGTAAGTTTAACTATTATCTTCCTTATTGTGGTTGTCACTCTTTACTGTTTCTCCGATTATGCAGGAGCAAAGATTCCAATGGCGACTATGATCGCGCTTCTTGTATGCCTGATTCCGACTACTATCGGCGGACTGCTTTCCGCAATTGGAATTGCAGGAATGGACCGTGTTACAAGATTTAATGTAATTGCCATGTCAGGGAAAGCAGTAGAAGCCTGCGGAGACGTAGATACTATGATTCTTGATAAAACAGGAACCATTACATACGGAAACCGTCTTGCAGCAGATTTTCGTCCTGTAAAAGGAAAGAAAAAAGAAGACTTAATTGATTATAGTGTAATGACTTCCCTTTGTGATTCCACACCGGAAGGAAAATCTGTGGTAGAACTTGGAATGTCTCTTGGAACAAGCATCAGAGAAGAGGCAAAAGAGCAGATGGAATTTGTGGAGTTTACAGCACAGACAAAAATGAGCGGCGTCAACTTAAAAGACGGCACGGAAATTCGAAAAGGCGCTTACGATGCCATCAAAACATACGTAAAAGAAAAGGGTGGAACAATTCCTGACGATCTGGAAGGAATTGTAAAAGAAATTTCCAGTCTTGGCGGCACACCTCTTGTTGTATGTGCAGGAAATGTAATATACGGCGTTATTTACTTAAAAGATACAGTAAAACCGGGGCTTGTAGAGCGTTTCGCCCGTCTCCGTGAAATTGGGATCAAGACAATTATGTGTACAGGAGATAACCCGCTGACAGCTGCAACGATTGCAAAAGAAGCAGGTGTAGACGGTTTTATTGCAGAATGTAAACCAGAGGATAAAATTGATGCCATCAAAAAAGAGCAGGCAGAAGGAAAACTGGTAGCAATGACAGGAGACGGTACAAACGACGCGCCGGCTCTTGCACAGGCAGACGTTGGTCTTGCCATGAACAGCGGAACAACAGCTGCAAAAGAGGCAGCCAATATGGTTGACCTTGACTCTGACCCAACCAAGATTCTGGAGGTTGTGGAAATTGGAAAACAGCTTTTGATTACAAGAGGTTCTCTTACTACTTTCAGTATTGCAAACGATGTGGCAAAATATTTCGCCATTATTCCGGCAATGTTCACTCTTGTAATTCCACAGATGGAAATGCTGAACATTATGCATCTTGCAACACCGTTCAGCGCGATTTTATCCGCACTTATTTTCAACGCCATTATTATTCCGTGCCTGATTCCCATTGCCATGCGCGGTGTCAAATATAAACCAATGCGCTCCGAAAAGATGCTGATGAAAAACATGGGAATTTATGGACTTGGCGGTGTGATCGTACCGTTTATCGGAATTAAACTGATTGATATTTTAGTTGCGCCACTTCTGGCACTTTTAGGATTATAAAAATAGAGGTAATGACATGAAGAATTTTGGAAAATATTTAAAAAAAGCGGCTGCAGTTACATTTACCCTGCTTCTTATATGTGGTGTGATTTATCCCCTGGCTCTTACCGGTATCGGGCAGGTTCTGTTTCCCAAGCAGGCGAACGGAAGTATTGTAAAGGCAGATGGAAAAGAAGTTGGTTCTGAGGTAGTAGGACAGGAGTTTGAAGGCGACCAGTATTTTCATGGAAGAATTTCTTCTGTAAATTACAATACTTATACAAAAGAAGAAAAAGAAAGCGGCGAATATACAGGGGTTGCCTCCGGAAGCTTTAATTACGGAGCTACAAGCGAGGACTTAAAAGCGCGTGTGGAAAATGATGTAAAGGCTTTTAAGGAAAGATACAGGGAAGCGACAGGCGAGGAATTTACAGGTGAAATTCCGGCAGATATGCTTACTGCTTCCGGTTCCGGACTTGATCCTCACATCAGCCCGGAATCTGCGGAAGTACAGCTTCCTATCGTAGCTGCAAAAAGCGGACTCTCTGAGGATGAAGTAGAGAAAATCGTAGAAAACAACACAGAGCATAAGGTTCTCGGGATTTTCGGAGAAGAAAAAGTGAACGTATTAAAATGTAACCTGGAAATCAAAGAAGCTATGGAAGGCTGATGTGCCGGGGAGGAAAAACATGAGCACAGAACGGGCGACTCCGGAGGAATTGCTGAGAAGGATCCATGCGGAGGAAGAAGCGAAGGAGAAAGAAAAGAAAGGGAAACTGTGTATTTTTCTGGGATATGCGGCAGGGGTTGGAAAAACCTGCGCCATGCTGGATGCAGCTCATGAGCTATTGAAAGAGGGCGTAGATCTGGTTTCCGGATATATTGAACCTCATGCAAGAACGGAGACAAGTAAAAGAGAGGAGGGACTGGAAAAAGTCCCCCCTCTTCTTGTGCCATATAAGGGAATTGATCTCCGGGAGCTGGATCTTGACGCTGTTTTGCGAAGAAAACCACAGCTAGTCCTTGTTGATGAGCTTGCGCATACAAACGCAGCGGGGATGCGCCACAGAAAACGGTATGAGGATATTGAAGAAATTCTTGATGCAGGTATTGACGTATATACAACCGTAAATATTCAGCATCTGGAAAGCCTGAACGATATTGTGGGAAGCATTACGGGCATCCATGTAAGGGAGCGTGTTCCCGATAAAATATTTGATTCCGCCGATCAGGTAAAGCTTGTGGATATTGAACCGGATATTCTGATTGAGCGATTAAAAGAAGGGAAAATTTATAAGGCAGTACAGGCGGAGAGAGCGCTTCAGAATTTTTTTGCAAAAGACAAGCTGATCGCTCTTCGTGAAATTGCTCTTCGAAGAATGGCAGATAAAGTAAATCGGCTTGCCATTTTAGAACATATTCAAAATGAATCAGGAGAAAATGGAGAGTATTATCAAGGCGAGCATATAATGACCTGCATTTCTGCTGCTCCTTCCTGCAAAAAAGTCATCCGAAGTGCGTCAAGAATGGCATATGCCTTTCACGCAAAATTCACTGCCCTTTATGTGGAAACAACTGCCCTTCAAAATGCAGAACCGGCAGTTAAAAAAGCACGTGATGAAAATATTCACCTTGCAGAGGCGCTTGGGGCAAAGGTGGTAACTGTATTTGGCGACGATGTTGCCTTTCAGATTGCAGAATATGCCAGAGTCAGCAGTGTCACAAAACTTGTTCTTGGACGGACAAATCACAGGATTCTTCTGGGCCAGAAAAAAGGAACGCTCACAGACCAGATCAGCGAATATATGCCGGAGCTTGATATATTTATTATTCCAGATGCGGGAAATGCAGGGAAAAAACGGTATTTTCTTCATACGCCGAAGCGGTATGTAAGCGCAAAGGCAACAGAAAGTCTTTATATGGATCTTTTAAAAGAAACGGCAGCTCTCTGCATGGCAACAGGTGTTGGTTTTCTTTTTCGAAAACTGGGCTTTGTGGACGCGGACATTATCATGGGGTATCTTTTTTCTATTCTGATTCTGTCCCTTTATACAACAAGGCGGTATATTGCTGTTTCAGCAGCCGTATTGAGCGTCTTTCTTTTTGACTGGTTTTTTGTACACCCGTATTACAGTCTTACATTTTACAGTGGGGAGTACAGTGTGACTTTTGGGATTATGCTTCTTTTTTCCATTATTATTTCCACTGTACTGTCAACAGGAAGGCAGCAGGCAAGAGAGAGCGCAAAAATCATGTACAGGACAGAGCTTCTTCTGGAAAACAGCAGAAAAATGCGGCGCGTGGAAAATGTGAAAGATCTTCTTATGGAATTAAGTGAAAAAGTGCTGAAACTTATGAATCTTTCCGTTGTATTTTACGTGCGGAAAGAGGAAAAGACGACAGGACCCTGGCTGTTTCCAAGAGAGGGCGTGTCAAAAGAGGAGCTTGGAAAAACGCAGGACGAAAAAGAACGTGCAGTTGTGGACTGGGTGATGGCAAATAAAAAACGCGCAGGCTGCTGTACTCACACGCTTCCCGATGCAAAAGCCATGTATCTTCCGATTAAAACAAGCGATGAGATATACGGGGTTATGGGAATGATACTGGAAGAAAAAAGAGAAATCCCTTCTTTTGAGTACGGGCTTTTGACTGCGATGTTAAATGAGGCAGCCCTGGTATTTGCCAGAATTTATCTTGTTCAGAAAGAAAAGTAGAATTTTTTATGATTTTGCGCTATGATAAGAGCATAGAAACGGAGGAAAACAGCAATGAGAGAAGCAATGGAAGAAAAAAACAGGAATCATATGTGGAAAAATATAGGTTACTGCAGCGCAAGCCTTCTGCTTTCCACAGGAATCGACCTGATTTTTGCAAGATGGGGCTTCAGCGACGCAAATCTGATCATGACGTATATCCTGGGAAACCTGATTGTGGCTCTTTTTACAGACGGATATATATGGGGACTGATTTACAGTATTTTAGGCGTTCTTACCTTTAATTTCTTTTTTGCAGCTCCTGTTTTTACGTTTTCCGTTTATAATCCTAACTATATCGTGACTTTTATCGTAATGTTTGTCACATTCATGACCTGTTCCATGCTCACAAAAAAGGTGAAGGATTACGCTTACCAGAATGCCAAGAAATCCTACCGTTCGGAGCTTTTATTAAAAGCGAGCCGAAGCCTTCAGACAGCTTCCACAACACAGGAAATTGCACAGAAGATCGTGGAGCAGCTTGGCAGACTTCTTGAAAAAAACATCTACTGCTATCTTGGAGGGACGGAGGAAGAAAGTATTCCCCTTTCCTATAGAAAAGAAAACGGAGAAGAAGCTCTTTCGGAGACGGATATGGCAGTTGTGAGATGGTGCTGGCAGCATCAGGAGGATGCGGGATTTTCCACGGAGACACTGGGAGAATCAAAGTATATGTTCCTTGCAGTAAAAAGCGATACGCGAATGTTTGCAGTTATTGCCATTGATATGGAGGGAGAACCCATCCGCACCTTTGAGCGGGGAATTGTGGGCACTCTGATTCATGAATGTGCCTTTGCTATGGAAAATGAGGAGCTTTTAAAGCAGCAGAGGGAGGCGGAGATTCGACTGGAAAAAGAGCAGTTAAGGGCGAATCTTCTTCGTTCGATCTCTCACGACCTTCGAAGTCCTCTTACGAGTATTTCAGGAAATGCAGAAAATCTCATAGGAAATGAGACAATCCTTTCGGCAGAGAAACGGCAGAAAATATACCATGATATATACAATGATTCCATGTGGCTTATTAATCTTGTGGAAAATCTTCTCTCAATTACAAGGATCGAAAACGGAAGCATGGAATTAAATATCCAGGGAGAAATCGCAGAGGAAGTGCTGGACGAGGCAGTGCGCCATGTAAACAGAAGAGGAAAACACCAGCATATCCGGGTGGAGTGCGAGGAAATCCTTATCGTAAAAATGGACGTAAAGCTGATCCTTCAGGTTTTGATCAATCTTGTAGACAATGCGGTAAAATATACGCCGGAGGGAGGAGAAATTATCCTTCGGGCAGAAGAAGAAAAGGGTAAGGTTCTTTTTTCTGTAAGAGACAACGGAGAAGGGCTTACAAAGGAGCAGAAAGAGAAAATTTTTGATATGTATTATACGGCAAACAATACGGTCAGCGACGGCAGAAGAGGCATGGGGCTCGGACTTCCCCTCTGCCAGTCAATTATCGGCGCACATGGAAGCAGCATCGGAGTTTGTGACAACGAGCCCTCAGGAACCGTATTTTATTTTGCGCTGGAACAGGAGGAAATTCGATTATGATAAAAGACGGAAAGCCGGTAGTTCTTGTTGTGGAAGACGATGAGCCGATCCGCAACCTGATCACCACAACTCTGGAAATGGAAAAGTATAAGTTTGATACGGCTCAGAACGGCTCTCAGGCAATTATGCTGGCTGCAGCCAATAATCCGGATATTATTCTTATGGATCTTGGGCTTCCTGATATGGATGGAATTGAAGTGATCCGGAAAATCCGTTCCTGGTCGGTAGCCCCCATCATTGTGATCAGTGCAAGAAGCGATGAAAAAGACAAGGTGGCAGCTCTTGATGTGGGAGCGGACGATTATCTCACAAAGCCTTTCAGTGTGGTAGAGCTGTCTGCAAGACTTCGGGCGACGATACGCCGTGTACAGTATATTATGAGGGAAGACAATACAAATGAAAGCGTTTTTAAAAACGGAGGGCTGGAAATTGATTACAGCGCAGCAGTTGTAAAGCTTGACGGGGAGGAACTTCATCTTATGCCTCTGGAGTACAGCCTTCTCTGCCTGCTTGCCCAGAATGTGGGCAAGGTTCTGACGTATCAGTTTATTCTGGAAAAAGTATGGCAAAACGGTATGGGAAGCGATATTTCGTCACTTCGCGTATACATGACTTCTCTTCGGAAAAAGCTGGAGAAGGATAAGGAAAAGCCGGCATATATTCAGACTCATATTGGAATCGGGTACAGAATGCTGAGTAAGGAGGATTAAAAAATCATATCTTTTCCTGTGCCATGCTGAGAAATTCTTCCATTGCCCTTGTTAAATACCGCCCTTTTTTCCAATAAAAATAAATGCTTCTGTGACTGTACTGTCCGGACAGCTTATAAAAAATTACATTGTTGTGATAGGGAACGCGGGAAATCAAGGTATCACTTATAAAGGAGATGCCCATGCCGGAGCATGTAATATTGTAGGAGGTCATCTGTTGGTCTAATTCAAAAAGCACTTTGGGAGTAAGCTGGTTTTCTTTGAAAATTCCCATTCCCCGCTTTCTTGTATCATTTTCCGGCTTTAAGATAATGAAAGGATCTGCTTCAAAATACATCAGGGGAACAGGCTGAACTTTTGAATTTAAAAAACTTTTGTCTCTAATCTGTTCCGGCAAAATCTGAAAGGAAGACAATTTGCTGTTTACAGAAAAGGAGGCAGGTACTGCAAGAAGAAGATGCTCTTCCTGATAAATGCAGGAGGAAAAATTTTCTTCTTGAATAATTCCATTATCCAGCATCAGATCAATTTTTCCATCCTGAAGGAGAGCAGTAAGCTCTGTTGTATTTTCTTCTTTCAGTTTTAATTTTACAAGAGGAAATTTTCTGGAAAATTCCGCCATAAGAGGAGGGAGTACCCAGGAAGAAAAAAGGCTGCTTCCCCCAAGGGTAAGATTGCCTGCCTGAAGTCCGCCCCAATCATTTATGTATTCTGTAAAGTCGTTTTCTACAGACATAAGCTTTTCTACAGTGCGGATGTACTGCCGGCCAGGTTCCGTAAGCTGCAGAGGCTTTGTACTTCGGTCAAAAATAGGATATCCTACTTTTTCTTCAATTCGTTTTACAGTGGCGCTTAAGGAAGGTTGTGAAATAAAAAGACTTTTTGCTGCTTTGGAAAAGCTGCCTTCCTTATAAACGGCATATATATAATTCATTCCATGAAACATAAAAAACCTCATAACTTTAAAGTTATACTATTTATATTTTAATATGTATTTGATTATATTGTACCGGTTTCTTATAATAAGGTCAAGAAGAAAACGTACGTATGATGTACATGGGAGGATAATCATGAAAGAAACGATTGCAGATTTTCGCGTAGAAAAAGATTCCATTGGAACAAAGGACGTTCCGGAAAATGTTTATTACGGAGTACAGTCTTTGCGGGCAGCAGAGAATTTTCATATAACAGGATTAAATATGCATCCGGAAATTATTAACAGTCTTGCATACATAAAAAAAGCGGCGGCAATCACAAACTGTGAGGTAGGAATCCTTGACAAGTCTATTGCGACAGCCATTGTGGCAGCCTGCGATGAAATTCTGGCAGGAAAGCTTCATGAGGATTTTATTGTAGATCCAATTCAGGGAGGTGCCGGTACTTCTGTAAATATGAATGCAAATGAGGTTATCGCAAACCGTGCTATTGAAATCCTTGGCGGTCAGAAGGGAGATTACTCCATTGTCAATCCCAACGATCATGTAAACTGCGGACAGTCCACAAATGACGTAATTCCTACAGCTGGAAAAATGACAGCACTTCGCCTTCTGAAAAATTTGAAAACAGAGCTGCTTCGTCTTCACAAAGCGCTTTGTGAAAAGGCAGAAGAGTTTGACGGAATTTTAAAAATGGGACGTACTCAGATGCAGGATGCAGTTCCCATTCGTCTGGGACAGGAATTTAAAGCATACTCCGTTGCAGTTATGCGTGATATTCACCGTATGGATAAAGCGATGGATGAGATGCGTTGTCTGAATATGGGAGGAACTGCGATTGGAACAGGTATCAATGCAGATGAAACATATTTAAGAAGAATTGTGCCAAACTTAAATGAGGTTTCTGCGATGGATTTTGTTCAGGCATTCGATTTAATTGACGCAACGCAGAATCTTGATCCCTTTGTGGCAGTCTCCGGAGCAGTAAAAGCATGTGCTGTTACTTTATCCAAAATTGCAAATGACCTTCGTCTGATGTCATCCGGCCCGAGGGCAGGCTTCCACGAAATTAACCTTCCGGCAAAACAGAATGGTTCTTCTATTATGCCTGGAAAAGTGAATCCGGTTATTCCGGAGGTAGTGAATCAGGTTGCTTTCTATGTGATTGGAAATGATATGACAATTACTATGGCGGCAGAGGCTGGACAGCTGGAGCTGAATGCTTTTGAGCCGATTATTTTCTACTGTATGTTCCAGTCTATTGACACACTGGCGTATGCGGTGCAGACTTTTGTGGATAACTGTATTAAGGGAATTACGGCAAATGAGACACGCTGCCGTTACCTTGTAGAAAACAGTGTTGGAATTATCACAGCAATTTGTCCGCATATTGGATACCAGAAAGCAGCGGATGTTGCAAAAAAAGCAATTCAGACAGGAGAATCTGTTCGTACCCTTATTTTACAGGAAGGGCTTCTTGAAGAAGAAGAGCTTGACTGCATTTTAGATCCGGAAAACATGACAGAACCTGGAATTTCAGGAAAAGAGCTTATGAAGAAAAATATATAAGCAAATTTATTTATAAGAAAATCTATTTATAAGAGCAGGCAGCTTTGGGAAACCGGGGCTGCTTTTTAAGATGTAATATAAGTGGGTAAAAATACAGGACAAAATTTAAGATAATAATAAAGAAAATTTAACTATAAATTTTCTCTTCTTTAAGTTGATATTTTGCTTGTATATGAGTATAATAAAATAAAAGACAAGGAGGTGTGATTGATGGCAAATATTATGGATTGTCTGGTGCCGATTTCGTTATTTAACAAAGGACAGGCAACAAAAATTTTTAATCGGCTTAGAGAAACAAAAGAATTGTTTGTACTGAAGAATAATCAGCCTTCCGCAGTTATTTTATCTCCGGAAGAATACACCCGACTGACGGAAATAGAAGAAAATTATATGTTGCTATTAGAAGCAACAAATAGACTGGAAGAAAATGGAACAAAACCTGCTATACCGATGGAAGCAGTTATGGCAGATTTGGGAATCAGCGAGAAAGACCTGGAAGCAGAGGAGGAAGTAGAGATAGAATGAGCTGGAGTGTGGAATTTTTGGAAGAAGCAAAAAAAGACATACAAAAGCTGGAGCGTTCTGCTACGATTCAAGTTTTAAAAGGGATTCAAAAGGTAAGCCAAAATCCTCTCCCTGTTCAGGAAGGCGGATACGGAAAGCCGTTGGGAAATAAGAACGGTGTAAATCTTACAAATCTTTTAAAAATTAAATTCCGAGATTTGGGAATTCGAGTTGTATATAAGATAGAACGAATGGAAGATGTTATGAAAATCATAGTTATTTCTGCAAGGACAGACGAGCAGGTTTATCGTGAAGCTGCCAAGCGGAGACAAAAATATGAATTATAAAAATAGAGACATAAGAGCAGGCAGCTTTGGGAAACGAAAGCTGCCTGCTGTTGTATCATAGGAAGTGTGAAATTATAGAAGTTTGCAAAAATTCCTTGACTGTAAACCTTGTTTATACCTTAAAATAAAAGAAAAATCTTTCTGAAAAGGGGAGAAGGTAATATGACAATAAAAGAAGTGGAGAATCAGACAGGGCTTGCCCGCTCCAATGTGCGCTTTTATGAAAAGGAAAAGCTTATTGAGCCGTCTAGGAATGAGAGCAATGGATACAGAGAATATTCAGAGAAGGACGTAGAAGATATTAAAAAGATTGCATACCTTCGTACACTTGGCATTTCTATTGAAGAAATTCGAAACATTATTTCAGGACAAACTGCTCTTTGCCAGGTTATGAAAAAACAGGGAGAAGTTTTGGAAGGACAGATTACAGAGCTGAATCAGGCGAAACATATGTGTGAAAAAATACTGACAGAGGAAAACGTAACATATGACACATTGAAAGTAGAGAAATATGTAGAAGAACTGTCGGATTATTGGAATGAAAACCAGCCGGTTTTCAAGTTGGATTCTGTAAGTTTTTTGTATATATGGGGAAGTTTTGTGACCTGGGCTGTACTGGCGGCGCTGTGTCTTTTGACAGCCGTGTTGTTTTATGAGAAACTTCCCCAGGAGATTCCGGTACAGTGGAATCGTGGAGTAGTATCTTCGCTGGTGAATAAAAAGTTTATTTTTGCTTATCCGATAGCCTGTGTAGTAATTCGCTATCTGCTTCGTCCGTTTTTATATGCAAAGATTCAGGTAAGAGATTTTTACAGGGAAATTATTGCAGAATATCTCACAAATTATATGTGCTTTGTGGCGCTGTCTGTGGAAATTTTTTCGATGCTCTTTCTATATGGTGTTGTGGAAAATATCGTGCTTCTTCTGGCGGTGGATACGATAGTTTTGATTGGAATGTTGCTGACAGGATTAGTGAAAATGGATTTGAGAGCGAAGGAATGAAGGTTGGATTTGTATATATAATTGTGTATATATATAATTGTGTATAATAGAAAATAAAAGAGCAATTTTAAGAGAAATATAAGGAATTGAAATATGAAAATCATAATTATAGAAGACGAAATAACCATACGAAACGAGTTGAAGATTCTTCTTGAAAATGCAGGATATGAAACGGTTGCCCCTGAGTGTTTTTCTGATATTACGGAGCAGATTATAAAAGAAGCTCCCGATTTGATTTTACTTGATGTGAATCTTCCGGGGATTTCCGGCTTTGACATCTGCACACAGCTTCGGGGAAAAACAGAAGTGCCAGTGATTTTTCTTACAAGCAGGACAGATTCTATGGATGAGTTAACAGGGATTTTGAGGGGCGCAGACGATTATATTACAAAACCATATCAGGTTCCTATCCTTCTTGCAAGAATCGCTGCTGTTTTAAAACGTACAAAAGGGATAAGAGAGGCAACAAGCTTTACAAGAAAAGAGGTAATATTTGTCTGTGTGGCAGTGACAGTTCTTTCTGTACAGCAGTTAAGTGATTCCGCAAAGTACAAATTCCGGTATGAAGTACTTGGGAAAATGGGATTGAAACAGAAAGAAATCTGCAAAATTATCCGGATTCAGCTTGCAGCCTACTATTTCTGTCCGGCTTTTCTCGCCATTGTGATAAGCGGAAAACTGATTCTTACCTTCAGCAGTTTTTTTGTGCGAACAACAGGAGTTGCTACTTCGTTTCCGGGAATATATTTTGGAAAAAGCATACTTCTTTTTATGGGGATTTACATAGTGTACTATATTGTGACGTATGTGGTGTTTAAAAGGAATGTGTTTTTGAAAAAAATTGGAGCATAAATGAGGTATTGCGATAGGTTTTCCCACCTTGTTCCATTCCGAATAACATGATAAAATAGTAATATCTTGTAAAAGGGGTGAAAGAGATGTTTTTTAAGAGACTAAAGGAATTGAGAAGGTACAGCCTATGAATACGACGAAAGTATTATTAATAGAGGATGACCCAGACATTGTGGAAAATCTTACTGCATATCTGAAGGAAGAAGGGTTTCAGGTAAAAGCATCTAACGGGCAGGCAAAAGCTCTTCAGATGCTTGAGGAAAAACGGTTTGATCTGATTCTTCTCGATGTAACTCTGGCAGAGGGAAACGGATACAGTGCCTGTACGGCGATCAAAGCAAAATATGATTTTCCTGTTATTTTTCTTACGGCTCTCGGAGATGAATTTTCTGTAGTGACAGGCCTTGATATGGGGGCAGATGATTACATAAGCAAGCCGTTTCGGCCTCGAGAGCTTGTGTCGAGAATGCGTTCCGTACTTCGAAGAGCAGGAAGAAGCAGTCAGACGACAGTAATAGGAAATCTTACGATAGATATGGAAAAAGGAGTAGTCAAAAAGCAGGGCGAAGAGGTTTTTCTCTCGGCTTTGGAATACCGGCTGCTTCTTGTGTTTTTAAATAACAGGGGACAGATTCTTACGAGAAATCAGCTTCTGGAGGATATATGGGATATTGCAGGGGAGTATGTAAATGACAATACGCTGACGGTGTATATTAAAAGGCTTCGTGACAAGATAGAAGAAAACCCGCAGAAACCGGAAATTATTAAAACTGTTCGGGGAATGGGATATAAAATGGAGGCATAAAATGGGAATATTTCGAAATAAAAGTGTGCGAAATCAACTTTTTTTAAGCCTCCTTTTTCTTATTTTCACAGGGGTTATAGCCTTTGTTTTTGATAGAAAAGCAGGGGTTTTTGTACTGCTTTCCGGAACAGGTTTGTGTATCTTTCAGACTGTTTTCGCAGAAAAAAGATATAAAGAAATCCGTTTTCTATCCCAGCAGTTGGACGAAATTCTCCATACGGGAGGTGGTGTGGAGCTTCGTCATTTTCGTGAGGGAGATGTAGAGATTCTACGTGATGAGCTGCAGAAAATGATTCTTCGTCTGGAAGAGCAGACAGAGCTTCTTGAAAAAGAAAAAATGTCTCTTGCAGATTCGCTTGCAGATATTTCTCATCAGATTCGTACGCCTCTTACTACATTAAATCTTCTTGTGGAGAGAATGAAAAGGAATACAGGAGACAGTTCTTCCCGTCAGAGTCTTTTAAGGGAAGCGGAGCAGATGCTGGACAGGATTCAGTGGCTTGTGACCTCTCTTTTGCGCCTTTCTAAGCTGGATGCAGGAGCGATTGTATTAAAACCGCAGAAAATAGTTTTGGCTTCTTTTTTTCAGGAGGTTATGAAGCCTTTTGCTGTTTCTATGGACATCAGAGGGCAAAGTCTGGAAGTAAACGGAGACAGAAATACGGAAGTGCAGGGAGATTACAACTGGACTTTGGAGGCTATTGGGAATGTTATTAAAAATTCTCTGGAATATACGCCGGAGGGAGGGAGACTTCTCATTGACTGGGAGGACAACCCGTTATTTACAGAAATAAAAATCACAGATTCCGGGCAGGGCATTCCAAAAGAAGATATTCCCCATTTGTTCGAGCGGTTTTACAGAGGGAAAAATGCGGGAAATCACAGTTTTGGGATTGGACTATCGCTGTCCCGTGCAATTTTATCACAGGAAAATGCAGTAATCTATGGGCAAAATGCGGCTCCAATGGGAGCACAGTTTGTCATTCGTTTTTATAAAACAGTTGTGTAAAGTGACAGATTTGTTATAAAAAAGTCACGGCTGTGTCACGTCCGTTTTTTACAATATTTCTATCTCCAGCGGAGATACAGACCTTCACAGAAGAAGGCAGCAGATAACCGGATAGAAAGGAGAATATTATGGAAATATTACGTGTGGAAAAATTAAAAAAAATATACGGGCAGGGGGACAATACAGTTGTGGCGCTTGACGAGGTGTCTTTGTCTGTGAAGCAGGGAGAATTTGTGGCAATCGTAGGTTCATCCGGTTCCGGAAAATCCACCTTGATGCACCTTATCGGGGGAGTAGACCGACCTACTTCCGGTAAGGTTTTTGTGGGTGGGATTGACGTATACGCACAGAAAGAAGAGGCGCTTGCCATATTTCGAAGAAGACAGGTGGGATTGATTTATCAGTTTTATAATCTGATTCCTGTCTTAAATGTGCGGGAAAATATGACGCTTCCTGTTTTAATGGATGGACGAAAGGTAAATGAAAAGCGGCTTTCAGAGCTTCTTGAGCTTTTAAAATTAAAAGACAGGGAAAAACACCTTCCCAATCAGCTTTCCGGAGGACAGCAGCAGAGGGTATCCATAGGGCGGGCGCTTCTCAACGCACCATCCCTTCTTCTGGCAGATGAGCCCACAGGGAATCTGGATTCGGAAAACAGCCGGGAGATTATGGAGCTTTTGCGATATTCCAATAAGACGTATCACCAGACAGTAATCGTGATTACCCATGATGAAAATATTGCGCTTCAGGCAGACAGAATCATTGCGCTGGAAGATGGAAGAATCATAAGAGATGAGGTGATTCGATGAATATTTTCGCACGAATTACCGGAAGAACCATGAAGGAAAATAAGACGAGAACAATCGTTACGATTATCGGTGTGATTCTTTCCACTGCAATGATCACGGCAGTTGCCACGCTGGGAGGAACTTTTCAAAATTTTTTTATTGAGTATACAAAAGAACAGGACGGAAACTGGCATGTGGCAGGTTTATCGCTTCCTGTGAAGGAGGCGGAAAAAGCTGAAAAACAGGCGGAAGTAGTAAACAGTACAAAAGTGGCAGAGCTTGGATATGCGCGTTATGAACATCTTCTATCGCCTATGATGCCTTATCTTTATGTACAGTCTTTTTCAGAAAATACAAGAAGTATGCTTCCGGTTGCGTTGAAGGAAGGAAAGTTTCCGGAGAAGCAGAATGAAGTGATTATTCCTGACTATTTGAATGCCAATCTGGAGGAGGAGAATCAGATTTTAATAGGAGATACTCTTCCCCTGGAACTTGGAGAACGTGAATATAAAGGGGAGCGTCTGAGTCAGATCAATAGCTATATGGGAACGGAAACAAAGGCAGAGGAAAGCTTTGTTCCAAAAGAAAAACGGGAGTTTACGGTAGTGGGAATCTATGATTATTCCAGCCTTGTAACTTCTATTGGAGCTCCCGGATATGAAGTATATGCAGGTCCCGGAAATGAGACGGGAAGTTATACAGATCTCTATGTGGAATTAAAAGATATAAAGAAAACCTATGATTTTCAGAAGGAAGCGTTTGGAGGGTACGGCTCTGTGACACATGAGAGTCTGCTTCGATGGTATGGAGTTGTGGATAATGATCGATTCTCCACGGTATATACAGGGCTTCTCCTGATTCTTACAGCTGTCATTATGACTGGCTCTGTACTTTTGATTTACAATGCTTTTTCTATTTCTTTAAGAGAGAGAAGTACGCAGTTTGGTCTTCTTTCGTCTCTTGGAGCAACGAAAAAACAGCTTCGTCAGTCTATGAGATATGAGGCGTTTATGGTCAGTCTTATCGGGATTCCTCTTGGAGTGCTTTCCGGTATTGCAGGAATCGGTATCACCCTTCATTTTATTGAAGAAGGACTTTCGCAGTGGCTTTACGGGAAAAGCAAGGAGATTCCTCTTGTAGTAAACTCAGGAGCAGTTCTTCTCTCAATTGCAGTAGCATTTTTTACAGTATTCGTATCCGTATGGATTCCGTCAAGACGAATCAAACGTCTGTCTCCAATGGAAGCCATACGCGCCAGTGAAGATATAAAAATCCGTCCGGGAGAAGTAAAAACAGGAGGCTGGGTGTTTAAAATATTCGGCCTTCCGGGAATGATGGCAGATAAAAATTATAAGCGTGACAGAAAGAAATACAGAACAACCATTGTTTCATTAAGCATTAGTATTCTTCTTTTTACAACAGCAGCGTTGTTTCAGATTTATCTGATAGAAACCGGTTCTTTTGTAATGGATGTCCCGGCAGCAGATGTGGAATGTGTTATTTATCAACCGGATAAAGATGCAGAAAAAGCGGATAAAATTTTAGAGAAAACAGAAGGAATAGAAGAGATTTTTTCTTACGAAAAATTATATCTTATGATGCAGGTACCGTCGGAGATACTCAGTTCTGCTTTCGAGGGCAGGGAAGTGATGACTGATGAAAATCACACAGTAATTTCAGCAGAAACAGTTATTCTTCCGAATGAAGTGTTTGAAGAGATGGCAAAAAAAGAAGGGATTTCCCTTTCTGCTTATAAAAATACAGAAGTACCAAGATTTCTTTACACGGAAAACGAGCATACATACAACTCTTCCACCCAGCGCTATGAAACGCAGGATTATTTTCTGGAAAACGGAGAAAAAAGAGCAGAGCTTGGCTGGATTACGACAAGTGGAGAAGAAGAAAAAGAAATATTCGAACCGCAGGGAGAAATTATTTTAGGGGATGCAGTTGAAAAACTTCCTGAAAAAATGGGAATCAGAAACACAGATTTTGCTCTTTTTATGTCAGAAAGTATGTATCAGGATTTTTCGGAATATTTCTTACGGACTGATCCTATAAAGACTTATAATATAAAATGTGAAAATCCGGGAGTGGTTAGTGAAACGCTCGAGAAAGAGCTGAAAGAGCAGGGAATCCAGTCGGAAAATGTGACAGATCTGCATGCGCTCTATCAGCAGGACAGAAACACTATGATGGCGGTGCAGATATTGACGTATGGATTTATCATACTTATCTCCCTCATTGCAGTGGCGAATGTATTCAATACTATTTCCGCAAATTTTATGCTCAGAAGAAAGGAGTTTGCAATGCTCCGTTCTATGGGAATGTCGCCAAAAGGCTTTAACAGAATGCTTTATTATGAATGTCTGATATATGGCAGCAAATCTGTTTTGTACGGGATAATACTTACAGTAATGGTAAGTTATGTTATCTGTAAAGTGATTGGTATTGGAGCAGATGCGGGGTTTGTAATTCCATGGGGCGCGCTCATCACGGCCATAGCAGGTGTTTTTCTTGTAGTATTTGCATCTATGATATACGCAATGTGCCGCATACGGAAGAATAATATTGTAGAAGAATTGAAGATGATGTAGGAAATGGTTTGAGAGCATCCGCAATGTGGGTGCTCTCGTTGTTTTTTTAGTTAAGCCCCTTGACACTCTCATCTTTTTCGAATACAATAAACCCAGTAAATAATTACGGCGATGAAGAGAATAGTACACAGGGAGCAATCCCAGAGAGGAATCCCGGCGGCAGAGACCTGCGCTGTGGTGGAAGGATTCTGTGCGTGAGCTGTGGAACCGGCCTCGGAGCCCCGCATAATTGAAGTGCGGCGTATAACCGGCGTTAACGGAACAGATGAGAGAGCAGATATGAAAATACCTGCTAATTAGGGTGGTACCGCCGAAGCCTTTCGGTCCCTTTTCAGGGATTAGGCTTCTTTTTTTATACTTAAATAAAGAAGCGTCCTTAAATTTAACAACAAAAAGGAGAACAATTATGGCAAAAGACAAAAAACTGGTAGAAGCGATCACTTCTATGGAAGAAGATTTCGCGCAGTGGTACACAGACGTTGTAAAAAAAGCAGAGCTGTGTGATTATACAAGCGTAAAAGGCTGCATGGTAATCAAACCGGCAGGTTACGCAATCTGGGAAAATATCCAGAACGAGCTTGACAAAAGATTCAAAGAGACAGGCGTGCAGAACGTATACATGCCAATGTTTATTCCGGAGTCTCTGTTACAGAAAGAAAAAGACCATGTAGAAGGCTTTGCGCCGGAGGTTGCATGGGTGACACACGGAGGACTTGATCCTCTTCAGGAGCGTCTCTGCGTACGTCCTACATCTGAGACACTGTTCTGCGATTTCTACGCAAAAGAAATCCAGTCCCACAGAGATCTTCCGAAGGTATACAACCAGTGGTGTTCTGTTGTCCGCTGGGAAAAGACAACACGTCCGTTCCTTCGCTCCCGCGAGTTCTTATGGCAGGAAGGCCACACTGCTCACGCAACAGCAGAGGAAGCAGAAGAGCGTACCATTCAGATGTTAAACGTATACGCTGATTTCTGTGAGCAGGTACTTGCAATTCCTGTTGTAAAAGGTCAGAAAACAGATAAAGAAAAATTTGCAGGCGCAGAGGCTACCTATACCATCGAGTCTCTGATGCACGATGGAAAAGCGCTGCAGTCCGGAACAAGCCATAACTTTGGCGACGGATTTGCAAAAGCATTCGGCATTCAGTATACAGACAAAGAAAATAAATTACAGTACGTACACCAGACTTCCTGGGGTATGACAACAAGAATGATCGGCGCGATCATTATGGTACACGGCGACAACAGCGGTCTTGTACTTCCTCCGAGAATCGCTCCGGTACAGGCTGTGATCATTCCAATCCAGCAGAGAAAAGAAGGCGTTCTGGAAAAAGCAGACGAGCTGTTCGAGGCTCTTAAGGCAGCAGGAGTCCGCGTAAAAGTAGACGACACAGACAAGAGCCCGGGATTCAAGTTTGCAGAGCAGGAAATGCGCGGCATTCCGGTTCGTATTGAATGTGGTCCAAAAGATATTGAACAGGGTCAGGCTGTGATCTGCCGCCGTGACACAAGAGAAAAATATGTGGTGAAATTCGAGGAGCTTACAGAGAAGGTAACAGAGATTCTGGATACCATGCAGCATGAGATGCTGGAAAGAGCCCGCGCACACAGAGACGCACACACATATGTGGCAACAAACTACGAAGAGTTCAAAGACACGATCAACAACAAACCAGGTTTCGTAAAAGCCATGTGGTGCGGCTGCCAGGAATGCGAAGACAAGATCAAAGAAGACGTACAGGCAACTTCAAGATGTATGCCGTTTGAGCAGGAGCAGTTAAGCGATGTCTGCGTATGCTGCGGAAAACCGGCGAAAAAGATGGTATACTGGGGAAGAGCATATTAATTGGAAGAAGGAATGGACATGGAGTTAAAAATCCCGGAAAAAGCGGAAATCATACTGCATACACTGGAGGAAGCAGGATACGAGGCATATGTGGTGGGCGGCTGCGTCCGGGATTCCATTCTCGGACGTTCTCCCGATGACTGGGACATTACCACCTCCGCAAAACCGGAGGAGGTAAAAGCCCTGTTTCGAAGAACGGTAGATACCGGGCTCATTCATGGAACCGTAACCGTAATGCTTGATAAAGAAGGCTTTGAAGTTACCACATACCGGGTAGACGGGGAGTACGAGGACGGCAGACACCCAAAAGAGGTTTCTTTTACGGCAAGTCTTGAGGAAGATTTAAAACGACGGGACTTTACCATGAATGCAATGGCGTACAATCCCAAAAGAGGTCTGGTGGATTTATTCGGCGGCGTACAGGATATGGAAAACCGGATTGTCCGCTGCGTGGGAAATCCTATGGAACGCTTTACAGAAGATGCCCTTCGGATCCTTCGGGCGGTCCGTTTTTCCGCCCAGCTTGGTTTTTCCATTGAGGGGGAAACATTAAAAGCCATTTCCGCACTTGCTCCAAACCTGAAATACGTAAGTGCAGAGCGGATACAGGTGGAGCTTTTAAAGCTTCTTGTATCTCCGCACCCGGATTATCTTCGGACTGCTTATGAGGCGGGTATTACAAAGGAAATCCTTCCGGAATTTGACAGGTGCATGGAAACAGAACAGAATACGCCCCATCACTGCTACACAGTAGGGGAACACACTTTGCAGAGCCTTTTAAATATCCGGGCAGATAAAGTGCTTCGTCTTACCATGCTCCTTCACGATTTCGGAAAGCCTTCTGTGAAGCGCACAGATGAAAACGGAAGAGACCATTTTAAAACCCACGGACCGGAGGGGGAAAAGATGGCAGTTTCTATTTTAAGGCGGCTTAAAATGGATAACGATACCATTCGAAAGGCGCGTTCTCTTATTAAGTGGCACGATTTTCGTCCAAAAGGAGACGCAGTTTCTGTAAGAAAAGCGATAAGCATGATCGGGGAAGAACTGTTTCCTTTGTATCTTGAAGTGCAGCGGGCGGATATTCTGGCGCAGAGCCTGTATAAGAGAGAGGAAAAACTGAAACGCCTCTCCAGTGTGAAAGCGCTTTATAAAGAGATTATGGACAGGGGAGAGTGCATTTCCCTTAAAACAATGGCTCTTACAGGCAGGGATTTAATTGACGCAGGCTACGCTCCGGGAAAAGAGCTGGGAGAGATTTTGGAGAGACTTCTTGCCCATGTTCTGGAAAATCCGGAAGACAACAAAAAAGAAATACTTTTAAAACTTGCAGGGACAGTGTGAAAACGCTGTCTCTTTTTTCTTTTTCATATCCCTCATTTGTGGGACATAAGTATAGAAGGTACAAAAACAAGAGGGGGATTATAAAGTGTTTGATTATGGACTCAGTACCCTGGAGCAGTACGGTCTTACTGCGAAAAGTACCCTGCGCACGAGAGGCGCGCTTTTGTGTCACACAGAGAAAGGGCTTCTTATACTCAGGGAATTCGGAGGTTCTGAAAGAAAGCTTAAGTTTCAGCAGCAGCTTTTAAAAACACTGAAGGAAGCCGGGGTTATGGTGGATTGCTTCCTGGAAAATCAGGAGGGAAATCTTGTAAGCTATGATAAGGACGGGATTCCATTTACTCTCCAGAACTGGTTTGAAGGGCGGGAGTGCGACACAAAATCTGAGGAAGATATAATAAGAAGCGTTTCTGCACTTGGAAGACTGCACAAAGTCATGAAAATGGAGGGAGAAAGGAATTATCAGGAGAAGTCATTAAAAGAAGAATACATGCGCCACAATCAGGAGCTTCGGAAAATCAGGAAGTTTATCAGAAGTCACGGGGCAGTGTGCAGCTTCGAAAAAGATTATCTGGCAAGCGTGGAGTGGTTTCTTGAAAAAGGAGAGAAGGCGCTTGCCATGCTGGAAAAGACGGAATATGAGATATTGAGGGAAGCTTCTTTTCAGGAGGGCTGTGTCTGCCACGGAGAGTACAATCAGCACAATGTACTGATAACAGGAAAAGGCGTGGCAGTGACAAACTTCGGACACTTTACCTTTGATGTGCAGATTGGAGATTTATATCGGTTTATGCGTAAAGTTCTGGAGAAGTATGGCTGGGATTTAAGACTTTCACAGAAAATGCTTTCTGCCTATAATAAAGAACGGGTTATTTCCAAAGAAGAGTGGGAAAACTTAAAAGTGCGTTTTACTTACCCGGAAAAATACTGGAAACTGGCAAATTATTATTTCTGCCACAATAAGGCATGGATTTCCGAAAAAAATGCGGAAAAGCTCAGAAATCTTATAGAGCAGAAGGAAATCTGGGGTGAATTTCCTGAAAAATGTTTTGGAAAATGATTTTACTTTTCTTTTCAGAAGAAGTGTTATATAATGAGAAGCGTAAATTGCAGTTGGAAAAAGGCTGTAAATAAAGGAAAGTACAGGGAGGAAATTGCTATGGATTATAAAGAGATTTATGCTCAATGGCTGGAGAACTCATACTTTGATGAAGCAACAAAAGAAGAACTGAAATCTATCGAAAATGATGAAAAAGAGATTCAGGAACGCTTCTATATGGACTTGGAATTTGGAACAGCGGGACTTAGAGGAATTATCGGTGCAGGTACAAACCGCATGAATATTTATGTGGTAAGACGCGCCACACAGGGACTTGCAAATTATATTGCAAAAGTGGGAAAACAGTCCCAGGGCGTTGCCATTGCTTATGATTCCCGTCATATGTCTCCGGAGTTTGCGAAAGAAGCTGCATTATGTCTTGCTGCAAACGGAATTAAGGCGTATGTGTTCGAGTCGCTTCGTCCGACACCGGAACTTTCCTATGCAGTCCGCAGATTAGGATGCACCGCAGGAATCAATATCACAGCCAGCCATAACCCACCGGAATATAATGGATACAAGGTATATTGGGAGGATGGCGCACAGATCACTCCGCCTCACGATACCGGAATTATGGCAGAGGTGAAGAAAGTCACAGATTATGCGGCCGTTAAGACGATGGACAAAGATGCCGCAGTTGCAGCAGGTCTTTATCAGGTGATCGGAGCAGATATCGATGATCCATACATAGAAGAACTGAAAAAACTGATCCTTCATCAGGATTGTATTGACAAAGTGGCAGGAGAGTTAAAAATCGTGTACTCTCCACTTCACGGAACCGGAAATATCCCGGTGCGCCGTGTGTTAAAAGAACTTGGATTCAAAAATGTATATGTCGTTCCGGAGCAGGAACTCCCGGATGGAGATTTCCCAACCGTAAGTTATCCAAATCCGGAGGCAGCAGAAGCATTTGAATTAGGACTTGCTTTAGGCAAAAAAGTGGATGCTGATCTCATCCTTGCAACAGACCCGGATGCAGACAGGCTTGGCGTTTATGTAAAAGATTCCAAGACCGGGGAGTACCACAGCCTGACAGGTAACATGTCCGGATGCCTGATCGGCGATTATGTGATCGGTCAGAGAAAAGCCCTGTACGGACTGCCGGAAGATGGAGCATTTATCCGCTCGATCGTTTCCACGAATATGGCAGATGCAATTGCAAAATATTATGGAATCCAGCTTGTAGAAGTTTTAACAGGATTTAAATTTATCGGACAGAAGATCCTCGAGTTTGAAAACACCGGAAAAGGAACCTACCTCTTTGGTATGGAGGAAAGCTATGGCTGTCTGACCGGAACTTATGCAAGAGATAAAGATGCGGTCGATGCTTCCATGACACTGTGCGAGGCAGCAGCTTACTATAAGACCAAAAACATGACACTCTGGGATGCTATGCTTGCAATGTATGAGCGTTACGGATACTACAAAGATGATGTGACTGCTATCACTTTAAAAGGTATCGAGGGACTTGCCAAGATCCAGGAGATCATGAATACGCTGCGTGATCAGGCACCACAGGAGATCGGCGCTTATAAAGTAACTGCAATCCGTGATTACAAGAAAGACACGGTTACAGATCTTGCAACAGGCAGGGTAACACCGACCGGACTGCCGGCTTCGAATGTTCTTTACTATGAGATGACAGATGGTGCATGGGTATGTGTAAGACCTTCAGGTACAGAGCCAAAGGTAAAATTCTATCTCGGTGTAAAAGGAACATCCTTAGAAGATGCAGATGCAAAATCAAAAGCATTGTCTGAGTCTGTCCATGCAATGATCAACAAAATGCTATAAATGCCCAAAATATAGGAAATTTCCTTGACAAAGGCATAGAAAACAAGTATAAATATGGATGTAGGTATTTTGGAAAAGAAAAAACCTCATATATCATAAAGTGAAAATCCAGAGGAGGAATTTTTAACATGAACAAAGCAGAATTAGTTGCAGCTATGGCTGAGAAAGCTGAATTAAGCAAAAAAGACGCAGAAGCAGCATTAAAAGCATTCACAGATGTTGTTGCTGAGGAATTAAAAAAAGGTGAGAAAATCCAGTTAGTTGGATTCGGAACATTCGAAGTTTCCGAGAGAGCTGCAAGAGAGGGAAGAAACCCGCAGACAGGCAAGACTATGAAGATTGCTGCATGCAAAGCTC
>URMH01000036.1 GCA_900549015.1 uncultured Blautia sp. | reverse complement strand
CTACCTCTGCCTGATAGGAATACATCTGCTTAATGTCTTAACTAAATGACATTGGATCATTGGTCCTTCGTTTAAAAATGTGAAATCCAGATATTACCGTGAACATAAACAAGGATTCTACGTTTATGCAAAACCGAATCTTTGTGACCCTAAGAACGTTATCAAATACATCGGGCGTTATCTTGGCCGTCCTGTCATTGCTACATCCAGAATCGACAACTATGATGGGGATACTGTTACTTTCCATTACAATCACCATGAGGATAATAAATACATAGAAGAAACTCTTCCTGCCATTGATTTCATCAAAAGATTAATCCGCCATATCCCCGAGAAACACTTCAAAATGATTCGATATGGCGGCTTATATGCCAGACACAGGGAAATCGATAAAACCCTTTTTCGCGCGATTTCTAAAAATAAGCATCGTATTTATCGAAATTTCAATCAATGGAGGACCGCCATCCTGCTCTCCTTTGGCTATGATCCTTTAGAATGTCCCGATTGCAAACACAAAATGGTGTTACTTGAACTTTATTACAAACACAAACGCGTACCTCTCGAAGAACTCTATGAGAAAGTAATGTCCAACTCTCTCGGAAAACGTTCTTCTGCATGATTTCTTTTTTTATATTCTATGCTATAATCCTCTGTAAGGAGGACAAGAACATGAAACCTAATATCGAGGAATTACGCAAAAAATACATGGATCATCCACCGGAAGGATTCACATCTGAGGACATTCGCAATATGAGCGAAGATGAACTTCTGGATATGGATTATTTCTTAAATGAAGATGACTTATTTTCCGATGAGGCTGGTGTAGAAGGTTTTTATATCTTTTAACCAGTGCCATCTCTTTATCATGCTCGCTTTTATGCGGGCTTTTTTCATTCATGAATCTAACAAATATCGAACTTTCCTATAAAGTAAAAAAGAGCCTGTTTCCAAGCTCTCTTGATAATATTTTTTCATTTTTCATTAATCCACTTTTTATACTCTTCCCAATCTTTCTTATTGAGTATAATTTCAGAATAATAAAAATCCTTATTCCGTATGATAGCCCAAATTTTCTTTAACTTTTTAATAAATCCCGCCTGCTCCTTATACCAGTTTCCGCTTAAATAAGTCATAAAACAATAATCTTCTTCATCTTTTTCTATTTTGATCCTAAGCCCATCATCACATCCACATTTACAAGAAATAATCATTTCGGAATTATCTGACGCTTTTAATACTGCCATGCAAACCACCCACTTTCACTTTTTTCTTGAATAACCTTGTTAAAAATGGTATATTATATTCAAAGGAACAACCGCCCACAAGGGGTTGACCTCATAGCATTAGTGACAAATCATAGAATTGCCACCCTCGGCACTCGGTCAAAGTTTAGAGGGTGGTTTTTCTATGCTCAAAACATTATCTGATAAACGTAAATACGAATGCCAGAATGAACATTCCAAATGCCATAAGATCTTTAAAATCAAACGGTTTCTTGTCCATCAGCACCACCCCCATTCTATGTAGAATAGAGGTCAGCCACCCTGTAACACGGTTGTTCTGTTTTTTATCATACCATGCTTTTCTTCATGGTTCAATCTATTTTATTCTTCCTTATGCATCTGCTTAATTGCCTGATTCACATATGTACTCAGACCAGCCACTAAAATCCCCTGTACGATTGCTGTAAATACCGCCATTGCAATCTCCTGTCCGGTACTGATCGGGCAAGATGCAATCACCCACACTGCACACAATACAATGCCAATACCGCCTAAAATAAGTGGGATGTACTTATCCTTTACTGTCTGAGACTATTTCAGTCCAGTTCCAATAAAATACAGTACCACTGCTACAACAATCAGTTCCGGTTTTACATAATTCATGGTCTGTTCCATCATTACTCACCTTTCCTTTCCAAATCTTCAGAGAAATGGAATAGAGGGCTTTAATTTTCCTCTTGCATGAAAGATACAGCAAACAAAAAGCCCAATCAAGAGTGCAAAGCACCACCAATGGTGGTAAGGCTCTTTACAGGGTTCTTTCTTTTCTGTGGTGGGTAATCAAGCGAAAAATGAAGAAGTGTTTTGTCATGCTTTATATTTTTATCCCGACTTTGATAATTCAGATTGTGAAAATGATTAAATACAGAAAAGCTAAATAACACGATTTATATTAGCATCACTTTAATGATAAATTAGTTAGAGTGGTGCCTTATTTTTTTCTCTGTACAATCACTTAAATAGGTGCTATAGTAATGGGTAGATAGTATTCGAACAGAAACTATACCACATATTTTTTATTTTTAAACCATGAGGATTATATCAGTTTGAACGAGACCTCATCCATGCAGATTTTCATGATTGTCACTTCCCAGAAAGGAGTGATCGATATGAGAGCAGGATTTATCGGAGCGGGGAAAGTAGGATTTTCCCTTGGAAAATACCTGAAGGAAAACGGCGTAGAGATTACGGGTTACTTCAGCAAATCACCGGAATCAGCTAAATCAGCAGCAGATTTTACTAACACAAAACTATATAAGAGTATAGAGGATATCTTAAGTGACAGTGATACCCTGTTTATTACTGTGCCTGATGGACAGATAAGCAAAGTATGGGATTATATGAAGAATCTGGATATTAAAAATAAAAATATTTGTCATTGCAGCGGTTCGATTTCATCAACCGTTTTTTTTGATGGTGAAAACCTCGGTGCAAATATCTATTCGGTACATCCCCTATATGCAATAAGTGATAAGTGCGAATCATGGAAACACTTGAATAAGGCTTATTTTACTGTGGAGGGTTCGGCAGAGAATCTAGATGAGATTAAGAGTATCTTTGAGCGAGCAGGAAATAAGGTAATCGCAATGGGAGCGGAAAATAAATCTCTTTACCACTGCGGTGCAGTAGTTGTAAGCAATCTCGTAAACGGACTTTTTCAAGTGGGGGCTGAAATGCTTGTAAAATGCGGCTTTGATAAAAAAGATGCAAAGAAAGCCTTAGTGCCTTTGTTTACTGGAAATGCCGACACATTGGCAGAAAAAGGAGTTGCGGCTGCCCTCACAGGTCCTGTTGAGCGAAATGATTTGTCGACTATCACAAAACACATTGAAGCTATTAAGGCAGCATGGATAAACGAGTCTGAGGAAAAGGTGGGATATGAGATGATATATCTTTTGCTTTCAGAAAAGCTTCTCAGTATTGCACAGGAAAAACATTTAGACAGTGACTATTTGAAGATGACGGAGGTAATTAAAAATGAAAAACACAGTATCCACTTTTAAAGAACAGAAGGTTAAGGGCGATAAGATTACAATGCTGACAGCCTATGACTATTCGACAGCTAAATTGATGGATCAGTCAGGTATTAACGGTATTCTCGTTGGAGATTCTCTTGGCATGGTTATGCTCGGATACGAAAATACTTTGCCGGTAACAATGGAAGATATGATTCACCATACAAGAGCAGTTACAAGAGGTGCCAAAGATGCCTTAGTAGTTGGAGATATGCCGTTTATGTCATATCAAGTTTCAGTTGAAGAGGCCATGTATAACGCAGGAAGACTTATGAAAGAAGGAAGATGTCAAGCAGTAAAGCTAGAAGGTGGAGCCTCTGTTTGTCCACAGATTAAAGCTATTACAGCTGCTTCAATTCCTGTTATGGCACATATTGGACTTACACCTCAGTCAGTGAACGTTTTTGGAGGCTTTAAAGTTCAGGGAAAAAGTGAAGAGGGAGCAAAGAAACTCATTGAAGAGGCAAAAGCTGTTGAAGAAGCAGGAGCATTTGCGATTGTTTTGGAATGCGTACCTGCAAAATTAGCGGAAATTATTTCTGAAAGCATTAATATTCCTACAATAGGAATAGGTGCAGGATCTGGCTGCGATGGACAGATTCTCGTTTATCAGGACATGCTTGGAATGGTCTCTGACTTTACACCTAAATTCGTAAAACAATTCGCAAAGGTAGGAGATGTAATGAAAGAAGCCTTTGCTGCATATATAGAAGAAACTAAACAGGGAAGCTTTCCAGCACCTGAACACACATTTAAAATTTCAGAAGATGTAATTAACAAGTTATATTAGGAGATAGAACGATGAAAATAGTAAAAACCGTAGATGAAGTGAGAGTTATAGTCAAAGAATGGAAGAAAGAAGGTCTTACAGTAGGTCTTGTTCCTACTATGGGATTTTTGCACGAAGGACATAAGAGTTTAATTACAAGGGCTGTTTCAGAAAACGATAGAGTTGTTGTCAGTGATTTTGTAAATCCGACTCAATTTGGAGTAGGGGAAGATTTGGAAAGCTATCCGAGGGATTTGGAAAGGGATACTATGCTATGTGAGGAGGCAGGTGCTAATTTAATATTTAATCCTGAGCCGGAAAATATGTATTTTGACGATTTTTCAACATATGTAAACATAGAAAGTCTTTCAGAGGAACTTTGTGGAAAATCACGACCAATACATTTCAGGGGTGTAGGCACAGTAGTATCTAAACTTTTTAATATTGTAAATCCCGACAGAGCTTACTTTGGTCAAAAGGATGCACAGCAGCTTGCGATTATAAAAAGAATGGTTAGAGATTTGAACTTTGATATCGAAATTGTGGGCTGCCCTATAGTTAGAGAAGAGGATGGTCTTGCAAAGAGTTCAAGAAATACATATCTAAGCAAAGATGAGAGAAAGGCGGCACTAATTTTAAGCAAAGCAGTTAAGCTCGGAGAAGATATGGCAAAAGCAGGAGAAAAAGATACAGATAAAATTGTATCAGAAATGATTAAGCTTATTGAAACTGAGCCTATGGCGAAAATAGATTATGTTCAGGCTGTAGACGCTGTTTCAGTTAAACCGGTCAAGGAGATGACAGCACCAGTACTAGTTGCCATGGCAGTTTATATCGGCAAAACCAGATTGATTGACAACTTTATTTACGAAGGTTAAACGGGGGTTAAATATGACATTTGAAATGTTAAAGGGGAAGATACACAGAGCTACAGTAGTTCAAGCAGAACTTGATTATGTAGGAAGCATCACTGTAGACGAAGACTTACTTGACAGTGCTGGAATTTTGGAGTATGAAAAGGTAAGTATCGTAGATATAAATAATGGGAACAGATTTGAGACATACACAATTGCAGGAGAAAGAGGCAGCGGAATGATATGTCTCAATGGAGCTGCTGCAAGATGTGTTCAGACAGGTGATAAGATAATCATAATGTGCTATGCACAGATGACTCCAGAAGAGGTAAAGAAAAATCCACCTAAAGTAGTATTTGTAGATGAGGATAACAAAATATCAAGAGTCGCAAGATACGAAAAACATGGTAAGCTATAAGACATGTAATTTGCAAATAAAAAAGGGAATTTCGGTAATTAAAAAATGTAAAAGGTGAAGAATATGTCATCTGCCCTCGTTGTGAGCAAGAAGTTTATAAAGAAGTAATAATTTATCCATTTTGTAACTTTGGCATAATGGCATGGCTTGAAGGAGAAAATGATGAAAATAGCAAACCAGTGAAAGATAAATCTAAGTAAAATCTCAGCTTAACAATTTAATATCTATATTTACAAAGCAGTTGGTCTTATGATTGACTGCTTTTAAAAAAGACACCGTTTAGGTGTGAGGTCTTTTTAGTGTTATTTATAGTCATATCAAGGCTCGTTTAATTATGGTAAATTCGTGGTAAAATGAGTGCTTTTCTATACTTCAAAATATTTGAAAGTATAGTGTTTATACGGATAATCAAAAATTAGATATAAAATTTACGAAAAATAATAATAAAAAAAAGACACTATTGATAGTTGGTTAGTCCAAATTATCTAATTACTCAAAAGAGTAACCGCATTCCTTGGGCGAGGGGCGGTTACTTTTTTGATTGATTTATATACGCTATCAAAATCGTTACAACAATACTAAGTATCATTAGTACGATTGTAGAGTAAGAAAAGGACTATTTGACAGTTTTTCGTACATTTTTAAGGAAGTTCCTCGATTGAAATAACAGGAAATATATGATAAAATTGAGAAGATTTAATAGTTCTTTTCCCGATTTTGCTAGGAAAGGAGGCAGTGATGGGTAAATCACTTAACGGGAAAGAATTAGGGAATGGTATATCTCAAAGAAAAGACGGATTATATCAAGCCCGATTTATCAATCGTTTCGGTAAAAGACAGACAATTTATGCAAAAACTTTAAATGAGGTAAGACATAAGTTGCGAACCGAACAGTATAATGATGAAAAAGCAATCAATGTTGTTGATAAGAATATGACATTAGATGAATGGTTCGATATATGGCTAAGCACTTGCAAGAAAAATTGCAGAAGTTCTACAAAGGGTTCTTATATTACCCACTATAAGCGTATTCAAGAAGAATTAGGGTGGCGAAAATTAACGTCGTTGAACCTAATTGTTATGCAAGAAGCGTTTAATAAATTGAAAACAGATAATGCAAGGAAAAATTCTAAAAAGATACTGGTAGATATGCTGAATAAGGCAGTTGATACAGATTTGCTTGTAAAGAATGTCGCAAAACAGATAAATACTGTGATTGCCAAAGAAGAGAAAAAAGAAAGGCGTGTTCTGACAATAAGGGAAACAGAGCTTTTCTTGGAACAGGCAAAAGGAACATTTTATGAAAATTTGTTTATTTTAGCATTAGAAACAGGATTGCGAGTGGGAGAGTTATCAGCTTTACAATGGGAAGATATAGATTTTAAGAAAAAAGTTATCCATGTAAAGCATACATTGTGTTATTTCAGTAAAAATGGAAAATATGTATTTGAAATGCACGACACCAAAACAAATAACGGAAAAAGAACCATTCCATTGACTGCAAAAGCAATCAATAGTCTAAAATGTCAAAAACTGCAAAAACAGGAAATCATTCTAAAAGGCAAAACTGCAAAGGAAGAATTTCAAAATCTTGTTTTTGTTACAAAGAATAATCAGCCGACACAACAGTTTTTAATCAATCAATGTATGCAGTTGGTTATTCAGAACATGAACAAAGCAGGTATAGATTTTTCCCCCTTTACATTGCACACACTTCGGCATACTTTTGCTACAAGAGCAATCGAATGTGGAATGAACCCAAAAACATTGCAGAAACTTTTGGGGCATGGCACATTACAAATGACAATGGACTTGTACTGTCATGTAACAGAAGATACGCTATTCTTGGAAATGGAAAAGTTCGAGAAAAGGTGTAGTTGAGTGTGAAATGGTGTAAAAATGGTGTAGTAGGGGATAAAAATAGAAAATGAGGGCGTAAAAAGCCCATAAATACGGAGGTTTAAGAGATATGGAAAGTTATAAGAAAGAATTTATTGAATTTATGGTAGAGAGCGATGTGCTCAAATTCGGAGAATTTACTTTAAAAAGCGGAAGAAAATCTCCGTTTTTTATGAATGCAGGTGCTTATGTGACAGGTTCTCAGTTAAAAAGACTCGGGGAATACTATGCAAAAGCGATCCACGAAACATACGGAGATGATTTTGACGTACTGTTCGGACCGGCATACAAGGGAATCCCTCTTGCAGTTGTGACAGCTATGGCATACAGCGAGCTGTACGGAAAAGAAATCCGCTACTGCTCTGACCGTAAGGAAGAAAAAGACCACGGCGCAGACAAGGGAAGCTTTCTTGGAAGCAGCTTAAAAGACGGGGACAGAGTTGTCATGATCGAGGATGTTACCACATCCGGAAAATCTATGGAAGAGACAGTTCCGAAGGTAAAAGGCGCTGCGGACGTTACAATCGTAGGTCTTATGGTATCTTTAAACCGCATGGAAGTAGGAAAGGGCGGAGAAAAATGCGCGCTTGACGAGGTAAAAGAGCTTTATGGCTTTGATACAGCGGCAATCGTATCTATGGATGAGGTTGTGGAATATCTCTATAACAGAGAGTGTCAGGGACGCGTCATTATTGACGATGCGCTGAAAGCTTCCATAGACGCATATTACGAACAGTACGGTGCAAAATAGGAAACAGAAAGGAGGGCTTTGGAAATGAATGAAAAGGTCTATAAAACAATGACCGGAGCAGGTGCGGGGAATATTGCCGTGGGGATCGTAGTCCTTGTGACAGGAATTGTTTCCGGGATTCTGATGATTGTAAACGGAGCCCGGCTGCTGAAACGGAAATCGGAAATTCTGATATAGGGGAAGAAATTGAGAAATGAAACAAAAAAACTGATCCGGCGCACAGGACTCGGACTGTTTGTGATTTACATGCTGCTTCTTCTGTATTTTCTGTTTTTTTCAGAAAAATACGGGAGAGTGGCTGAGGCTGAAAGAGAATTTCGGTATAACCTCGTTCCCTTTGTGGAGATCAGACGGTTCTGGGTTTACCGGCATCAGCTGGGACTTCTGGCACTTATGACAAATATCTGCGGAAATGTAATTGGGTTTGTCCCGTATGGATATATTCTGCCTGTTGTGGCCAGGCGTATGCAGAACGGTTTTCTGATTGTTTTGTCAGGATTCTGTTTAAGCCTTACAGTGGAAACCATTCAGCTTATTACAAGAGTGGGCTGTTTCGATGTAGATGATCTGATACTGAATACACTTGGGGCGGCGCTTGGTTATCTGCTCTTTGTCATCTGCAATATCATTAGGAGAAAATATTATGGCAAAAAGATATAGATATGCGTTTGCAAAGAAAAAAGAGGCAGGGAAAGGGAAGCTGTCGGCAGGTCTTGCCGTGGCTTCCTTTCTCCTGTTTTTGGCAGCCGTTCTTCTCTCCTTTTTTCTGGAAGGGAAATACGGGTTTATTGTGGGAAGCGTGAGCCTTTTTGCAGCGCTTCTGTCTGTCTATGGATTTATTATGGGACTTTTGAGCTTTTCTGAAGAAAACTGTAAGCATCACACAAGCATTATCGGCTCTATTGCAAACGGTTTTATTACAGTAGGGTGGATTTTTCTGTTTTTAATGGGGGTATAATATGGATAAAAGAGAGCGTCTGAAAAAACAGATGGATTTTATTATTGAGGTGGATAAAGTAAAAAATATTGTCCGCCAGACGTATCTGGCAGATGGGATGCGCAAAGAAAATGATGCGGAGCATTCCTGGCATCTTGCGCTTATGGCTGTTCTTTTAAAAGAATATGCAGGGGAGGAGATCGATCTTTCCAGGGTGATCCCGATGGTTCTGATCCATGATCTTGTGGAGATTGACGCAGGCGATACGTACGCATATGATGATGCGGGAGCCTCCACAAAGGCAGAGAGAGAAGAAAAGGCTGCAAACCGCATTTTCGGGATTCTCCCGGAGGATCAGGGGACATATTTTATGGAACTCTGGAAAGAATTTGAAGCATATGAGAGCAGCGATGCAAAATTTGCCCGTATGTTGGACAACAGTCAGCCGCTCTTTTTAAATGATGCCTCTCAGGGGAAAAGCTGGAAGGAACACGGCATAAAGAAAAGCCAGATTTATAAAAGAAACGCAAAAACAAAAGAAGGTTCACAGGAAATCTGGGAGTATATGCAGGAACTTGTAGAAAAGCATATACAGCTTGGAAATGTGACAGACGATATGAAAGAAACAGAGTGAAAGGAAATAAAGATTTGGACGAATGGATGATGGAGCGTTACGCTCTTGCAAAAACAAGGGTAGGAGAAATTCCGGAAGAACAGGAGGCAGCACAGCCGTATCTTGATTTTTTCCAAAAAACAGCAGGATTTCTTCTGAAAACAATTCAGGTAATGGAAAAAACAGGGGAGCAGTCCCTGGAAGAACTGCAGACAGAAAACAGAGTGTTATATGAGGATATTCTTCCGGAAAATTATAAGACTTCCTACGGGAATCCGGCGTATGCGGCAGAAAAGCTGGGAGAATATGGAAAACTGTTTTCCTTTCTCTATGCAGAGCTTCGCGGCGCTGTTGTGTACGCTTATGAAAAGCGGACAGAAGAGATGACACAGATGCTGGAGCTGTTTCTTGAGGTGTATTCTGCTTTTGCGCAGGAGGAAATTCCGGAGCCGGAAGAAATGAAGGGAATCCTTACCTCTTATGTAAACGATTACTGTCAGGATATGATGGAGAGAAGAATCCGGGAAGGTGTGGATCCTGATCTTACTTTTGCCCTTGACCTTATTATGAAATCGGATCTGTCTGATCTTCGCTATCTTTATCAGTACGGAGAGTTTGTCTCAGAAAACGAGACGGGCGTGGCGGAATTTTTGAATTCTCTTTCTCAGGAAGAAATTGACGATATGGCGTCCACCTATACGGAGGGATACCGGATCGGCTTTATCATGGGAAGAAAAGATATAACAAAAAAGAAAACTGTTAATATCCGATATAATCTGGGATTTGAGCGCATGGTAAAAGCGGCTGTCCTTCAGTTTGAAAAAATGGGATTAAAGCCCGTGATTTACCGCCATGCAGTTCATGCTGTAAATAAAAAAGGACAGAATCGTGTGGGATATACAGGAGGAATTGCAAATCCACAGTATGATTACGATCACAGACAGGACGATGCACTGTTCCTTGACAGCGATTTTGTAAAGAGGAAACTCCGGGCAATGCAGACCTCCTACGAGAAGTATAAGGATCTCGCAGAAGTACATGGAGGACCAGCGGTTATTGAGACATTCGGAGAAGCTCCTTTCTCACCGGGAAAATGTGAGCAGGCGCTTTCCTACAGCGAGACACAGCAGAAACTCCAGATTGAGCTTGACAATGAATCAGGCCAGATTGTAAACCGTTATATTAAAGGTGATGAGAGAAGTTTTACGATCATCGCTTATCCGGTTCCGGAAATCGGAGAGAAATTTCAGGAAATCTTCCGTGAAATCGTAAAGATCAATACACTTGATTATCATCTTTATCAGAGTATCCAGCAGACCATTATTGATACTTTAGATACCTGCGAGTGGGTGGAGATCAAAGGGCAGGACGGCAACGAGACAGATCTTCTCATTCATCTTCACGAGCTTAAAGATCCGGAAAAAGAGACGAATTTTGAAAACTGTGTGGCAGATGTGAATATTCCGGTGGGAGAAGTCTTTACCTCCCCTGTGCTTGCAGGAACTGGCGGAATTCTTCATGTGAAAAAAGTATATTTAAACGGTCTTCAGTTTAAAAATTTAAAGCTTGTATTTGACTGCGGACAGGTAATTGATTACAGCTGTACAAATTTTGAAGATGAAGAGGAAAACAGACGATATATTGAAGACAATATTCTTCATCATCACGTAAAACTGCCAATGGGAGAATTTGCTATCGGAACAAATACAACCGCTTATGTTGCGGCAGAAAAATATGGGATCGGAGATAAGCTGCCGATTCTTATCGCAGAGAAAATGGGTCCTCATTTTGCTGTGGGAGATACCTGTTACAGCTGGGCAGAGGATACGGCTGTCTTTAATCCGGACGGAAAAGAGATCATCGCAAGAGATAATGAAATTTCCATACTCCGAAAAGAGGATTTAAGTATGGCATACTACGGCTGCCATACAGATATTACCATTCCGTATGAGGAGCTTGGCAGCATCCGTGTCATTGACGATGACGGAGAAATGATTTCTATTATTGAGAAGGGAAGATTCGTCCTTCCGGGAACAGAAAAACTGAATGAGCCTTTTGAGGGAAAATAAAATATCTTTTATGAGAATAAAATATCTTTTGGGGTGTTTTGGGTTGACAGAAAAAGGGAATCTTAGTAGAATTTACGCGTAGAAGAGGATTTTTCGGACAGAGCGGGCTTTTGCCTGTTCTGCCCTAAAATACATATTAAAAGGAGAACAACTATGGCAAAAGTAGGAATTGTGATGGGCAGCGACTCAGATATGCCTGTTATGAGCAAGGCAGCAGATATTCTGGAAAAACTGGGAATTGAATATGAAATGAAGATCATTTCCGCACACAGAGAACCGGATGTGTTCTTTGAGTATGCAAAAAGCGCGGAGGAAAAAGGCTTTAAAGTGATCATTGCAGGAGCAGGAATGGCAGCACATCTTCCGGGAATGTGCGCGGCTATTTTCCCAATGCCTGTTATTGGTATTCCTATGCACACAACTTCTCTGGGAGGAAGAGATTCTCTTTACTCTATTGTACAGATGCCTTCCGGTATTCCGGTTGCTACCGTGGCAATTAATGGCGGTGCAAACGCAGGACTTCTTGCAGCAAAAATCCTTGCAACCTCAGACGAAGAGCTTCTGGGACGCTTAAAAGCTTACAGCCAGGAATTAAAAGAGCAGGTTGAGGCAAAAGACGCAAGACTTCAGCAGGTTGGATATAAAGAGTATTAAGATACAGCGGGTATTTTTACGATAACATCACAGAAAAGAATATAGGGAGGAACATTATGGATTACAAGAACGCAGGGGTAGATATTGAAGCCGGATATAAATCAGTGGAGCTTATGAAGGAGCATATCAAAAAGACAATGCGCCCGGAGGTATTAGGCGGTATCGGAGGTTTTTCCGGTGCATTTTCCATGAGCGCATTTAAGGACATGGAAGAACCGACGCTTGTTTCCGGAACAGATGGCTGCGGAACAAAAGTAAAACTTGCTATGGTCATGGACAAACATGATACGATCGGTATTGACGCGGTAGCTATGTGCGTGAACGATATTGCATGTGCAGGCGCAGAACCTCTGTTTTTCCTGGATTATATTGCCTGCGGCAAAAACTACCCGGAAAAAATTGCAGAGATCGTAAAGGGCGTTGCAGAAGGGTGCTGCCAGTCTGACGCGGCTCTTATCGGAGGAGAGACAGCAGAACACCCGGGACTTATGCAGGAGGACGAGTACGATCTTGCCGGCTTTGCAGTAGGTGTGGTAGACAAAAAAGATCTTCTCACAGGAGAAGAACTGGAGGCGGGAGACGTTCTCATTGGTATGGCATCCACCGGTGTACACAGCAATGGTTTTTCCCTTGTACGTAAAGTATTCGATATGACAAAAGAATCCCTTGATACTTATTATGAGGAGCTGGGAACAACTCTTGGAGAGGCTCTTCTTGCACCTACAAGAATCTATGTAAAAGCATTAAAGAGCATCAAAAACGCAGGTGTGCGCATTCACGCATGCAGCCATATTACAGGCGGCGGCTTCTATGAAAACGTACCTCGTATGTTAAAAGAGGGAACAAGAGCCGTAATCGAAAAAGAAAGCTATCCTGTTCTTCCTATTTTCAAGCTTCTTGCAGAAAAAGGTGATATTGAAGAAACAATGATGTACAACACTTACAATATGGGACTTGGAATGGTTCTTGCCGTAAATCCGGCAGATGTGGAAAAAACAATGGAAGCCATTCAGGCAGCAGGGGATAAGGCATACGTGGTAGGCCGTATCGAAGAAGGAGAAAAGGGAGTGACCTTATGTTAAAGGTTGGTGTTCTTGTTTCCGGAGGAGGAACAAACCTTCAGGCGATTCTGGACGCAATGGATTCCGGGGAGATTACAAATGCAGAAGTAAGCCTTGTGATCAGCAATAATCCAAATGCGTATGCTCTTGAGCGTGCAAAAAAACACGGGATCGAAGGCGTATGTATTTCTCCGAAAACTTTTGAGACAAGAGAGGAATTTCATAAAGCGCTTCTTAAAAAGTTAAAAGAAAGCGGTGTGGAGCTTGTTGTCCTTGCGGGATGTCTCGTTGCTATCCCGCCTGTGATCGTGGAGGCATTTCCAAACCGCATTATCAATATTCACCCGTCTCTCATTCCGTCTTTCTGCGGAGTGGGATACTACGGGCTCCGCGTTCATGAGGCTGCTTTAAAAAGAGGTGTGAAGGTAACGGGAGCAACGGTTCATTTTGTGGATACAGGTACAGATACAGGTCCCATTATTATGCAGAAAGCAGTGAAGGTAGAAGAAGGAGATACTCCTGAAATTCTTCAGAAACGTGTGATGGAAAAGGCAGAGTGGAAAATCCTGCCTCTTGCCATTGACCTTATTGCAAATGACAAAATTGAAGTTGTAAACGGAAAAGTTTCGGTGAAGGAGTAAGACATGAAGGTACTGATCGTAGGAAGCGGCGGAAGAGAACATGCTATTGCATGGAGCGTCTCCAAAAGCCCGAAGGTGGAAAAAATTTACTGCGCTCCTGGAAATGCAGGAATTGCAGAGCTGGCAGAGTGCGTGCAGATTGGCGCAATGGAATTTGAAAAACTGGCAGATTTCGCAGAAGAGAATAAAATTGACCTGACCATTATCGGTATGGACGACCCGCTTGTAGGCGGAGTTGTGGACGTATTTGAAGCGCGTGGTCTGAAAGTATTCGGACCGAGAAAAAATGCGGCGATCCTGGAAGGGTCCAAAGCATTTTCAAAAGATCTGATGAAAAAATACAATATTCCAACTGCAGCGTATGAAAACTTTGACGATCCGGAGAAAGCTCTTGCGTATCTCCGCACAGAAGCAAAGTTTCCGATCGTGCTGAAAGCAGACGGACTTGCTCTTGGAAAAGGTGTGCTGATCTGCGCCGACCTTTCAGAGGCGGAAGCGGGCGTACGGGAGATCATGGAGGACAAAAAATTCGGAAGCGCGGGAAACACAATGGTCGTAGAGGAATTTATGACAGGAAGAGAAGTTTCCGTGTTGTCTTTTGTGGACGGAAAAACAATTAAGACTATGACTTCTGCCCAGGATCACAAGCGCGCTCTGGACGGTGATAAGGGTCTGAACACAGGCGGAATGGGAACCTTTTCTCCAAGCCCGTTCTACACAGAGGAAGTAGATGAGTTCTGTAAGAAATATATTTATCAGGCTACAGTGGACGCTATGGCAGCAGAGGGACGTCCGTTTAAAGGAATTATTTTCTTCGGCCTTATGCTGACGCCGGAAGGACCGAAGGTGCTGGAATATAATGCCCGTTTCGGCGATCCGGAGGCTCAGGTTGTACTTCCGAGAATGAAAAATGACATTGTGGAAGTGATGGAAGCCTGTGTGGAGGGAACACTTGATAAGGTGGACCTCCAGTTTGAAGACAATGCGGCAGTCTGCGTAGTACTTGCAAGCGACGGTTATCCTGTTCATTATGAAAAAGAGATTCCGATGTACGGATTTGAAAATTTCAAAGACAAAGAAGGATATTACTGTTTCCATGCAGGAACAAAGGAGAAAGACGGACAGATTGTCACAAATGGCGGACGTGTTGTGGGAATCACCGCAAAGGGAGAAAATTTAAAAGAAGCAAGAAAAAATGCTTATGAAGCGACAGAGTGGATTACATTTGCCAACAAATATATGAGACATGATATTGGAAAGGCAATAGATGAAGCAGAATAAGGAGATTTTGATATGTATTGTGTAAAAAAAGTGACAGAGGACACTTTTTGGATTGGAGCAAGCGACAGAAGACTGGCACTGTTTGAGAATATTTATCCCATTCCAAGAGGCGTATCTTATAATGCCTATGTGATCATGGACGAAAAAACAGTTCTTCTGGACACAGTGGATAAATCCGTAAGCGGACAGTTTTTTGAAAATCTGGAGCATGTTTTAGGCGGAAGAAAGCTGGATTATCTGATTGTAAACCATATGGAACCGGATCACGGTGCTACCATTGCGGAAGTGGCAATGCGTTATCCTGAAGTGAAGATTGTGGGAAATGCCAAAACCTTCACAATGATGAAACAGTTCTTTGATTTTGATGTGGATGCCCATGCAGTAGTCATCAAAGAGGGAGATACCTTAAGTACAGGAAACCATACCCTTGCATTTGCCATGATTCCGATGGTTCACTGGCCGGAAGCAATGGTGACATACGATGCGTACGATAAGGTGCTGTTCAGCGCAGATGCGTTCGGAACTTTCGGCGCTCTAAACGGAAATATTTTTGCGGATGAAGTGAATTTTGAAAATGAATGGCTGGATGATGCAAGAAGATACCTTACAAATATTGTGGGAAAATACGGAGTGCAGGTACAGGCTGCGCTTAAAAAAGCCCTGACTCTTGACATTCAGATGATCTGCCCGCTTCATGGTCCTATATGGAGAGAAAACCTGGGATGGTTCATTGACAAGTACCAGAAGTGGAGCACTTACACACCGGAAGACCACAATGTGCTGATTCTGTATGCTTCTATTTACGGAAATACAGAAAATGCGATGGATGTTCTGGCAAATAAGCTTGCTGAGGCAGGAGAGAAGAATATAGCAATATACGATGTATCTGTGACAGACCCGTCTTATCTTCTGTCAGAGGCATTTCGCTGTGACAGAATTATTTTTGCTTCTCCTACTTATAATGCAGGAATGTTCCCGAAGATGGAGACACTTCTTCTGGAATTAAAGGCTCACAATTTCCAGAATAGGAAAGTTGCAGTTGTGGAAAACGGAACATGGGCATGTACTGCCGGAAAACAGATGAAAGATATTCTTTCTCAGATGAAGAATATGGAAATCTACGAGGGAGCAGCAGCCGTAAAATCTTCTTTAAAAGAAGAAAATTTAAGTCAGCTTGACGGTATTGTGGAGTTTATGACAAAATAAGAATGGAAAAAGAAAAGGTAACATCTCAGAAGGTGCGCAGCAGGTTAAAAGAACTGGAAGATGAGAAATACAAAGAATTTCATTCGGGATTACTCCCGGGAACAGAGAATATTCTCGGCGTTCGTCTTCCGGCGCTTCGAAGTCTTGCAAAAGAAATTGCAAAGAATGACTGGGAGGAATGGTTTTTTCAAAAAAATGATATTTATTATGAAGAGACCATGCTGCGCGGCCTTGTGACTGCTTATGCGAAAATGGACTGTGATACCAGGCTTTCTTATATCAGGGCATTTGTGCCGGATATAAATAACTGGGCAGTGTGTGACTGTGTTTCCAACACTTATAAAGACGCGAAAAAATTCCCGGAAAAATACTGGGAATTTATTGCTCCTTATTTTTTGTCGGACAAAGAGTATGAGGCAAGATTCGGGGCAGTGATGCTTTTGAGCCATTTTGTAAAGGAAGAGTATGTGGAGGAGGGGCTTTTACGTCTGGAAGAAATCCATCAGGAAGGCTATTATGCAAAAATGGCGGCTGCCTGGGCAATTTCCGTATATTTTGCGGCTTTTCCGGAGAGAATGTTAAAATATCTTCAGGAGGAGTGCCGGCTTGATGAATTTACTTACCGCAAGTCTCTGCAGAAAATTCTGGAATCCTACAGGGTGACGAAGGAAGATAAAGCAGTTATCAGAGAAATGAGACAGAGAGGATAGAAAGATGGGAATCAGCAAAGAAGAGGCAGTGAAAGCGCTGCAGACAAGGGATAAAGTATACGTGGCATACGCGCAGGCAACAAAGCTGCCTTATGTAACATGTGATGAAGAAACTTTTAACGATCAGGCATGGATTTTTGCAACAGAAGAAGAAATCAAAGAGTTTGGAAAGAAATGTCTGGAAGATAAAATTCTTCTGCTGGGAATGCGCTATGAGAAAAAAGATTTCCCGAGATTATATGGAACCTTTTATGCGATCGGAGTAAATTCCATTGTATGGACAGAAGGGGAAGAGAAGATCGAAGTAGAGCTTTCTGACGTGGCAAAGCAGGCAGATATGAGCAAGGTTGAGGAGAGTAAACGTCCTCTGTTTAATCCGGCTCTTCAGCTTTCCGGTATTTATTTTATGCAGGAGCTTCGTCGTCCTGTAAAAAAAGAAGAGCGGAAAAATATGAGAGAAATGGAAGAGGAAGTTCTTGCCAATATTGTAAAATCAAGTTTTCTCGTTGCTATGGCGGCAGATGAAAATGACCCGAAGAAGGTAAATATTCCGTACCTGAAAACAAAGGATGAAAAAATTCTTCAGCCGGTGTTCACAGATGTGATGGAATTTGAGAAATTTGCAAAAGGGAAAAAGATGAGAGTGGCAAAAGTACCGTTTGCCAAGCTTGTGGATCTGATGATCGAACAGGCGCATGCATACGTGATCAATCCCCAGGGATTCAATCTTGTGCTTGACAGAGAACAGTTAAAGCGTATTGCAGGAGTCATTAATAAATAAAGAGTTTCGGGTATCTGTATTATACAGATGCCCGTTTTTGATTGAGGAAAAGGAATATGTACAGCGCTTTCTCCTGCTGATATTTTTAAAATAAATATTTTCAAAAGTGGTATTTTGTGCTAGTATAAGTATAACATACAAAGGAGATGTTAATATGATAATCGAAATAGATTTTAACAGCGATGAAGCGATTTATGTGCAGCTTACAAATCAGATTATTATGGGTATTGCCACTTCAAGACTGAGAGAGGGAGATCCCCTTCCTTCTGTGAGGCAGCTCGCAGATACGGTAGGTATCAATATGCACACGGTCAATAAGGCGTATTCTCTTTTGCGTCAGGAGGGCTTTGTGTCCATAGACAGAAGAAAGGGCGCGTTTATTTCCCTAGATGTGGATAAAATAAAGGCGCTGGAAGAGATGAAGCAGAATCTTAAGGTTGCCCTGGCAAAAGGCTGCTGCAAAAATGTCACAAGAGAAGAGGCACATGAGCTGATAGATGAAATTTTTGACGAATACAGCGTAGACAGACAGGAGGGTATATGAAGGAAAAATTTACAAAGCAGGCATTAAACGCGCTGTCTCTTGCAGAAAAGGCAGCCAGAACCTATGGTCACAGCTATATTGGGACAGAACATATGCTTCTCGGTTTAATGAGAGAAAAAGAGGGAACAGCCGGTCTGATCCTGGAGGAGTTTGCCGCAGAAGAGGACAGACTCTGCAAAATGATAGATAAATTTGTTGCGCCTATTGACATGGGAGCATCGAAAAAAGAAAAACCGGAATACAGTCCGAGGGCAAGAAAAATTATGGAAGAGGCTGTTCAGGAATGCGAAGAAAAAGCAGGAACAGAGCATCTTCTTCTTGTAATGCTGAAAGAGACAGACTGCGTGGCAACAAGACTTCTGCATACAATGGGGATTAATGTGCAGAAGCTTTACAGCGCAGTTCTTTCGGCAATGGGAAAAGAAGGAGAGAGTTTTTCAGAGGAACTTCAGGCAGAAAAGGCAAAGAGCGCCACAACGCCTACTCTTGACCAGTACAGCAGGGATCTTACTGCACTTGCAGTGGAAGGCAAACTGGACCCTGTGATCGGAAGAGAAAAGGAGATTACCCGCCTGATACAGATTTTAAGCAGAAGAACGAAAAATAATCCCTGTCTTGTAGGAGAGCCGGGTGTTGGAAAAACGGCAATCGCAGAAGGGCTTGCACAGAGAATCGTGGCAGATCTTGTCCCGGATACTGTAAAAAATAAAAGAGTCGTTGTTCTGGATCTTTCTTCTATGGTGGCAGGAAGTAAATACAGAGGAGAATTTGAAGAACGTATCCGAAATGTATTAAACGAGGTGAAAGAAAACAGAGGGATCCTGCTCTTTATCGATGAGCTTCATACCATCATCGGCGCAGGCGGAGCAGAAGGGGCTCTTGATGCCTCCAACATTTTAAAACCTTCTCTGTCCAGAGGAGAGATTCAGCTTATCGGTGCTACGACTCTGGAAGAATACAGAAAGTACATTGAAAAAGATGCGGCGCTTGAGAGAAGGTTTCAGCCGATTACAGTGGAGGAGCCTACAGAAGAGGAAACGCTTGAGATTTTAAAAGGACTCCGTCCCTATTATGAACGCCATCACAAGGTGGAGATTCAGGACGAGGCATTGGAAGCTGCTGTGAAAATGTCCGTGCGGTATATTAACGACCGTTTTCTTCCGGACAAAGCGATTGATATTATCGACGAGGCAGCTTCCAAGGTACAGCTTTGCGGATACAGGAAGATGCCGGAACTGGAACAGTTTGAACTGGAATTAAAGAGCCTTTCCGGGGAAAAAGAAGAGGCATTAAAAACGGCGGATCTTTTAAGGGCAAAGGCGGCGCAGAAGCGCCAGGAAGAAGTGGAACAGCAGATAGAGAAGCTTCGGCAGAAAGAAAAAAGGAGAGCAAAAAGGAGCGGGGCAGCAGTGACGGAAGCTTCCGTTGCGGAAATTGTGTCAGACTGGACGAAAATTCCGGTACAGCGTCTGACAGAAGGAGAGACAAAGCGCCTTGCCAATCTGGAAAAAGAGCTCCATAAGCGTGTGATCGGACAGGACGAGGCTGTAAAGGCGGTTTCTCAGGCTGTAAAACGGGGCAGAGTCGGCTTAAAAGATCCCAATCGTCCAATCGGCTCCTTTTTATTCCTGGGACCTACAGGCGTTGGAAAAACAGAGCTGTCCAAAGCTCTGGCAGAGACGGTATTTGGAAGCGAGCAGGCGATGATCCGGGTAGATATGTCGGAATATATGGAGAAGCACAGCGTTTCCAAAATGATCGGTTCTCCTCCGGGATATGTAGGGTATGAGGAAGGAGGACAGCTCAGTGAGAAGGTGCGCCGCAACCCGTACAGCGTCATTCTGTTTGATGAGATCGAAAAAGCTCACCCGGACGTATTTAATATCCTTCTTCAGGTACTGGACGACGGACATATCACAGACGCTCAGGGAAGAAAGATAGATTTTAAACAGACGATCATCATTATGACTTCAAATGCAGGGGCACAGGCGATCATAGAGCCGAAGCGTCTCGGATTTGTCTCCGGTACTGACGAAAAACGGGATTATGAGAGAATGAGAGCAGGGGTGATGGAAGAAGTCAGAAGGCTGTTTAAACCGGAATTTTTAAACAGAATCGATGAAATTATGGTTTTCCATACTCTTAATAAGGAGCATATTAAGAAAATCGTAAATATTCTTCTTGCCACTTTGGAAAAACGGTGCAGGGAACAAATGGAAATCACCTTAAAAGTCACAAACTCAGCAAAAGAACATCTGGCAGAATCCGGTTTTGACAGCAAATACGGCGCAAGACCGTTAAGAAGAGCCATTCAGAATCAGATTGAGGACGCTCTTGCAAACGAGATTCTGGAAGGAAAAATTAAGAGAGGCGATATAGTACAGGTCCAGCAGAAAAATAAAAAACTCTGTTTTCATGTAAAACAGGAGAAATTATCAGAAAGTTAAAAAGACATGAAATTTTTATGAGAGACTGGTAAAGAAAAGAGATTTATTATATAATAGATTTAAGCGAAAGATGTCGCGTAAATAAAACAAATGAGCCGTGGGAGGACATAAGATATGGCAGTGATTAAAGAACTGATTCGTACAGAAGAAAACGGAACCATCAGTTTTGGAGACTATGAACTGGGACAGAAATCAAAATTATCTGATTATCAGTACCAGGGAGACGTATACAAGGTAAAAACATTCAAAGAAATTACAAAGTTAGAGAGAAACGGAATGTTTGTATATGAGTCTGTACCGGGAACTGCTGTTTTTCATCTGAAACAGGACGGAAGCAAAATGGAATTTGCAGTAGAGGGAACAGAAGACGCACAGATTACAGTAGAACTGGAAGCAGATACCGAGTATGAAGTGTTTATTAACGATATGAGTACAGGTACCATGAAAACAAATCTCGGCGGAAAACTGTCCTTCAGTGTGGAACTTGGAAACTGCGCAGATGTGGAAGTAAGAATTGTAAAATGCTGAAAAACAAAAAAACAGTGTATTTCTGCCAGGAGTGCGGATATGAATCAGCCAAGTGGATGGGACAGTGTCCGGGCTGTCGGGCATGGAATACCTTTGTAGAAGAGACGGTATCACCGAAAAAGACTTCTTCTGCAGCCGGAGGGAAGATTTCCGGAAATAAAAGACCGGAGCCGGTTGTGTTAAAGGATATAAGCCTGAAGGAAGACGAAAGGCGCACAAGCGGAATCGGAGAACTTGACAGAGTGCTTGGGGGCGGAATTGTCCCCGGCTCTCTTGTTCTTGTGGGTGGAGACCCCGGTATCGGGAAATCCACCCTTCTTTTACAGGTGTGCAGAAATCTTGCACATATGGATGCCTCCGTGCTTTATATCTCAGGTGAGGAGTCTTTGCGCCAGATTAAACTTCGAGCCAATCGTATTGGAGAATTTAATGAAAATCTGACGCTTTTATGTGAGACGAATCTCGAGACTATCCGGGAAGTGATGGAGCGGAAAAAACCGGATGTTGCGGTGATTGACTCCATTCAGACCATGTTTGATGAAGAAATCAGCTCTGCACCGGGAAGTGTTTCTCAGGTGAGGGAATCCACAAACGTCCTGATGCAGATTGCAAAAGGTCTGGGGATTTCTATTTTTATTGTGGGGCATGTGACGAAAGAGGGAAATGTGGCAGGACCGAGAGTTCTGGAGCATATGGTAGATACGGTTCTTTATTTTGAGGGAGACCGCCACGCTTCTTACCGGATTTTGCGGGCAGTAAAAAACCGTTTCGGCTCCACAAATGAGATCGGTGTGTTCGAGATGCGCGATACAGGGCTTGAGGAGGTAAAAAATCCTTCAGAGTTTCTTCTTGACGGACGCCCGGAAAATGCGTCCGGTTCTGTAGTTGCCTGCTCTATGGAAGGAACACGTCCTATTCTTGTGGAAATCCAGGCGCTTGTATGTCAGAGTAATTTTGGAATTCCAAGAAGAACGACGGTGGGAACGGATTTTAACAGAGTGAATCTTCTTATGGCTGTTCTGGAGCGGAAGGCAGGAGTGCAGCTTGCCTCTTTTGATGCGTATGTAAATATCGCGGGCGGAATGAAAATGACAGAGCCCGCGCTTGACCTTGGCATCTGTCTTGCGATTTTTTCCAGCTATAAGGATATTGTGATTCTGGATAATACGATGGCATTTGGCGAAGTGGGGCTTTCCGGAGAAGTGCGTGCTGTGAGCATGGCAGGACAGCGTGTACAGGAGGCGCGAAAGCTGGGATTTGAGAGAGTGATCCTTCCGGAAGTGTGTAAAAGCACAGTGGGAGAGGTGAAGGGAATCGAGCTGGTGTATGTATCCCAGATAAAAGACGCGCTTATGTATATCAGAAAAAAATAATATTATAAAAGTTAATATTAAAAAAAGCAAAGGAATGTCTGCAGAGAAATCTGCAGGCTTTTTTTGATTGAAACAGGAATTTCCTGTTCGCGAAATTTACAAAGGCTTTTACGAAACAAATAACAGTATTTCCGTAAAAAGGTATTGCTATAACCCATGCGTGATAGGTTACGATGGTTTTACGGGGAAAGGTAAAGGCCGCAATGAAGAAAGTAAACGAAGTGAGTAAAATGACAGGAGTGAGCAGGCGCACCCTGCAGTATTATGATGACCAAGGGCTGTTGTCTGCGAAAAGGTCAAAGGACAATCATCGTCAGTATGATGAGGAGGCTCTGGAAAGGATATGGCAGATTTTAGTGTATAAAGAAATGGATTTTAAGCTGAGGGAGATACGGTATCTGCTGCAGCTTACAGAGGAAGATCAAGGAAAATATCTGGAACAGAAGATTCGGCAGATAAATCAGCAGATTGAAGAGCTGGGCGGGCAGAAGGAATTTATAAGTCTGGTAAAAAACAGGGGGATGCCTTCTAAACCAGAAAAATGTGAAAAAACGTATGTACAGCAGATTTTAGATATGAAAAAGAGAAAGGACAGGAAAAACTAATCCAGCTTGGGTTTCCGGAAGGAACAGCAGATGGTGCGTTCGGTAATCAGACAGAAGCTGCAGTGGAAGAGTTTCAGAAAGCAAATTCACTGGAGGTGACGGGAGTAATAGAGGATAAAGAAAAAGCTCTGCTGGTCTTGGACGATGAATGTGGCTTTTCTCAAGAATATACAAAACGGGCAGCGGTTGGAATTGCAAGCTATAAAAATGATGTGTTGACGCTTGTTGGGATAGAATAATGAAAAAGCAGAAAAGCGGCTCTGTGTCAGGAACGGCTTTTCTGCATGCTTAAAATAATGTGCTTTAAAGTTTTCCAAACTCTTTCTCGTGTTTGGAGATGGCTTGGCGAATCAGATATAAAATTTCCCCATTGATGGAACGTCCCTCAAATTCAGAGAGCTGCTTTAATTTTCCGTGGGTTTCTGAATCAATTCTAAGACCTAAATGCTTATCTTTTTCCATAGATACTTCCTTTTCATATAAAAAATAAATTTAGTGTAGATATAAGTACATAATAAGTTCGTTTTGTGTTATAATGAACAAAATGAACTTATTTTAAGTACATTATATTTATCAGGAGACAATGTATGCGGAATAACAGAAGAGGAGGCGGAAAATGGACAAAATGAAAAAAATGCTTGCGACAGGCGGGCTGATACTGCTTTGTATCGGGATTTTGATGATTATCAGGGCAGTTATAGTTACAATTTTTTAAGAAATGAAAGACAGTACGGAGGAAGAAAAAGTGAAGAAAAACATAATGCAGTGTTTTGAAAAATTAAAAAAACTGGAAAGAGGAAAGAAAAAACTGATTCTGGCAGCAGTTGGAGCAGCGGTTTTATGTCTCATAGCCGGATGCTTTATGCTGTATAATGGAAAGGCGGAAGTGGACTCCGAATATGTAAATGTGCTTCTGGAAAAAGCAAGTGAGCTGACAAGCGCAAAATTAAATTACACCGGAATGACTGAGTATAAAGATACCGGAATTCCTATTATTAATAAATCTGATTTTATAATGGTATATAAAGCGACTGCAAGAGCCGGTATTAATATGAAAGATGTAAAAGCAGAGGTTGATGATAAGAAAAAGATTGTCAGATTAAGCATTCCGAAAGCGGAAGTGCTGGACGTAAAAGTAAAGGCTTCTTCTATCAAGTATTTTGACGAGAAGTTTTCTTTTCTTAATGTGAATGAAAAAGAAGACAGCAATAAAGCAATAGAATTAGCAGAAAAAGCTGCGGAAAAAGAATTAAAAAACATGGGAGTGCTGGAAATGGCAGACGAGCAGGCAGAGGCGCTTATTAAAGGACTTTTACGAGATGCTGTTCCGGATGATTATAAATTTGATATAAAAAGAGTATAAGAAGATAAAAACAAAGGACTGCGGGAAAGAAGTATGTCGCTAAAGCGACCCGCCGCAGGCGGAGAATCTCGCAAGCGAGATGCTTTGTTCCTTTATGGGGGAAGAGATTCTGCGATGACAGTGTAGAAAATACCTGTCCGGTTTTGCGTTTAGTGACGAGGGTGATTTGAAGCAGCGATATTTAGATAGTGCGGGGGAGTTCTATATGGAGCGTTTATAGGGATTATTTATATAGTATAGAGTATTCACGTATGAGGCATTCACTTGCGCTTCATCTATATGAAGTATTTATACGGGTATCTGCAGAGAATAAAAGAAGAAAATACAGCAAGTTTTTTGCGGTGACAGAAAAAGGAGAAAGTGCTGTCGCAGTCTATAAGCTGGAAAAGGAAATAAGCAGGAAAGCGAAAAGTTGGATTGCAGCTTATAAAATATAGAGAGAAGTAGGATAGAAATGGACAAAGCTATATGACAGCTTACAAAAAAAGAAGAGGAAATAGGCTGGAAAAGGAGAAAGTTTTATTTTCTCCTATAAACAAAGAAGACAAAATAAGCGAAAAAGGGACTAGGCAGCAATTTATCCTATAAGAAAGTAGATAAAATAAGCGAAAAACTTAGCAGGTCAAAAAGTATCCTATAAGATCCAGTCCAAAAGTAGGCGGAAATCAAGCTTTCAGGAAAAAAAGCGCATTTGGGACAGGAAAAAGTAAGCGGAAATGGAAAAAAACGCAGGAACACCTGAAAGCAGCGTTGCTTCCGCGTTATGAAAGCTTATTTGGAAAAAAATGAAAAAAGTTGTTGACAGATGTATCCTGTTGTGGTAATCTAATTGAGCTGTCGGAAATAATTGTTTCTGAAAACATGAAAAATCAAAAATTTTTCAGAAAATAAAAAAAGTAGTTGACAAATGACTGAATACATGATAAAGTAAACAAGTCGTCAGCGAACAGTCGACAACAACACATCAAAAAGAACTTCGAAAAAACTTGAAAAAAGTTCTTGACAAGCTCGAAAAGATGTGATAAACTAAATGAGCTGTCGAAATGACAGAAACCTTGATAAC